>JBBRYQ010000073.1:0-27147 GCA_038237425.1 Verrucomicrobiales bacterium | reverse complement strand
GAACTACTTGGCAGCACTGGGATTTGACCAAAGCATCTACACCACCCCTCCCTCACCCAGCAAAACCCAAAGACGCCCCTAGCAGACACACCGCTCCCGAATTAGGCAAAAAACAACTGCTGCTAGGTGCGGAATGTGTGCCCCAAGGGTGCAACCGCATCCGAAATCGAAATTCTCACGCCGGACGAAGCAACCGCGCTCTTGCGGACTGCCGAAAAAAACTTCCCTCAATCCGTTGCATCCTTCGCGCTCCAACTGTTCGCCGGGATCCGCGCGGAGGAAATCACACGGCTCGAAGCAAGCCACGTCAACAGCGATGGAATCGACCTCCCCGCCAGTGTCACAAAAAAGAATCGCCGCAGGCACATCACCCCGTCGCCAACCCTTGCCGCTTGGCTGGAAAAATACCCGTTCACGCCTTGCACTAACTGGCAAGAAGTTAGCAAAGCTGTTCGCCGTCTCGCCGGATGGGCGGTGGAATCCCGACTACTCGACAAGCCCCCGCTTCCGACCCGTGGAGCATGGCCGCAAAATGCTTTGCGCCACTCACATGCAACCTACGCCATCGGCGCGGGAGTGGCACTAGAAACCCTGCTTTTCGAGTTTGGGCATTCCGGCACCCCTGCCCTGCTTCGCTCAAACTACGTTGGCCGCGCATCGAAGAAACAAGCGGTGGCATTTTTCGCCATCGGACCCAAGGGCAAGAAAATTCAAACCATCGAAGCCGTCGCATGAAAACACCCGCCGAAAACCTTTCGTCCGCTCTCGACGCTATCCAAGGCTTGCACCGCCGCGCCAAGCTCGAAGGCGACCCCGAAGCCGTGGCCGCGCTCCGCGACATCGCGCTGCAATCCATCGCCATTCTCGACGGTCTAACTACCTTTGCGCCGGGGCACCCCGGCACGCCCGCCGCGATCCGGGCGGGAGTGGACGCCGCGCATGAAGTCGCCAAGCAATCCGAACGATGGCCCGCCGCTCTCGACGCTATCCAAGAAATACGCAAGGCCGCGCTCATTCGATGGGAGAGGCTGGAAGTCGGCACCGCGACCGGAATCAATTTGAAGGGGAAGGCCCGAGGTTTTTCCTACGATGAACAAACCGGATTTGCTCACGACGTTTTCCAAGAACTCGACGGCATCCGCAGGAACCCCGCAAACCATTTTCACCCCGCCGATGCACACCCCGAGCTTGCCGCCACAGGTGTTCTAACCGCAGAGCAATCGAAGCGAAGCTGGCGCAACCTTGCCGCGATGCTTGGCCCCCTCTCGAAAGACACTCGCCCCGCATGGAGTGACGCAGGCCGGGAACTTTGCCGGGACTGGTGCATGGGAGAATGGAACCGCTTCCCTTGGCCGGGATGCGTAGTCGGGAAGGCTGGCACCGTCACCGATGAAAACGGACATGAACGCAGCGTGGAAAGTGCCGTGCGTGATAAAATTTTTGAAGGACTAGGAAAGCTCATTCCCTAGAGACTAACTGCCGCCCGCGTATCGACTCAAGCGCGGGCGGGAAGGGATGTTCACAGCGGGAATAATTTGTTTAGGTGTCTTAGGCGTGAAAGCAATCACGCCACAAAAACAAATCGAAGCCGCCGAGCCTTTGCTCATTCCGGCAAAAGCCATCGCCCGCGATCTATCATGCACGACCCGGTTCGTGCACATGCTCCATGAGCAAGGGAAGATACCGGGATACCGTTTCGGAAAAGCCTGCATCCGGTTCAAACGGCACGAGGTTCTAACCGCGCTTGGAATCCAAACCGAGGCCGCTGCCGGGGCAGCACGACCATGAGCGCACCCCCAGAAACGCGAGAAGCGGCCCCCCGCCAAGGAAAGGCCGCCCCGCTCACAAATTCACGCCCGCAAACTAGCGATTCAAACGGACGTTTCAAGTCTAAAGAACTGCCGCAGTTTCTCCGCGATCTGCTCGCCAGTGTCCCGCCTCATGGCTCAGGCGTCCATCAGTGGCTTTTTAACCCACTTAACCGCCAACCATTCACACACCATCGAATGACCCCGCCAACCACCGCCCTGCCCGATCGTTCACGGGTCCTCCCCAGACGAAGGCAAAGGCGGTCGTCTGTCTCGCCGCAAGACCCCACCGACAAGAATTTTTTCAATCTCACCGCACCTAACAATCTATCATGAAACGAAAAACAGCACCCGAAACCAACAATTACACCATTCACAAATTCTCCTCACTGACCGGCTTTGACCGCCACGCCATCGGCAAACGGCTGGAAGAATCACGAGCGGAACCGAACGGCGAAACACCGCAAGGAGCGCCCTTGTATCGCCTCCGCGATCTTGTGAGGGCAATTCTTGGCGGGGATATCGAACTGGAGCGGTTGCGCCTGATTCGGGCGCAAGCTGACAGTCTCGAAAATAAATTGGCAATCCAGCGCCGCGAATACATCCCAGCGAGCGAGGCCGCGAACATCATCATCAACTGCGGCTGGAGCATCCGCCGCGTGATTCTCGCCCTGCCTATCGAGAACCGCGAAAAGGACGCGATGCTTGCCGACCTTCAAAAGCTCTCTGCGGAGTGGACAGCGAAGGGGGACCAGCTTGCGGCGAAAATCGAGGAACCCGCTGATGATTGAAGCAACTGTTTTAAACGATTGTTTGACATTATGAAAAATGAGATCATTCTCACGTCCATGAACACGGTTTCAGAAAAGGCCATCACCGAGTCGGCAGCTTTGCGCCTGCTCGACTGGCCATCCAGCCGCCGGGGCGAACTCCGGGGAATGCTCCCATCGGTCCCGACAGGATCGTCACTGCTTTACGAAAAATCTGCCGTGGAAGCCCTCGCCAAACGAGGCCCCGGCACTCACCGCGAAACACCCGCCCTTTTCACCCGCTGAATCATGACCTCCACCCTTCCCCAAATCCGCGCCGGAGAAACCCTCCGCCGCTCAATCGACATCGGCCGCGCTTCCATCAATGAAGCAACCCGCACCGTCGAACTATCATTTTCTAGCGAAACACCGGTCGAACGGTATTTCGGCCAAGAAATCTTGGATCACTCACCCGCCGCCGTCCGCCTTGGTCGGTTGAATGGAGGCGGGGCAGTGCTCCTAGAACACGACCGCAATCGGCAAGTCGGTGTTATCGAAAAAGCATGGATTGGCAACGACCGCAAAGGCCGAGCATCCATCCGCTTCGGTAAAGGCGACCTTGCCGACGAGGGCTTCAAAGATATGCAGGACGGTATCCGCCGATTGGTCTCGGTAGGGTATCGCATCCATAAAACGGAAACCATCACTCAACCCGGCGGCGTGGAAACCGTCCGTGTGACTGATTGGGAACCGTTCGAGATTAGTATCGTCTCAATCCCTGCCGATGAAACCGTCGGAGTTGGCCGGGGTCTATCCGATCCGACATCACCTCAAATTTCAAATCATACGAAAATGAACAATCAAATTGACCCCGTCGTTGCCGAGCGCAACCGCGTTTCCACCATCCTCGAAATGGACACCCAGGCACAGCGCCAGGGCATTCAAATCGACGCCAACCGCGCCATTTCCGATGGCGTTTCCACCGATCAATTCCGGGAACAACTCTATCAGAGTTTGATTTCTCGCCAGACCCCCTTCACGCCGGGGACCCCTGCGCCGGAATACTCACGAAGCGAGCGCCGTGACGTCGCCCGTTATAGCCTCGCCCGTGCCATCGCTGGCGCTGCCGAGGGACGACTCGACGGCATCGAGAAGGAAATGAGCGACGAACTCGCCCGTTCAATGGGACGCCGTCCTCAAGGTTTCTTCATCCCTAACGAAATTCTAGCGCAACGTGCTGGCATGTCCGTCGGGCTTGATTCGGGAGCTTACGGTGGGAGCGCGGTTTCTACGCAGCTTACCGACCTGCTTGGAGCACTCCGCCCCCGGCTCGCCGTTGCTGCCGCAGGGGCAACTATCCTTTCCGGTCTATCTGGAAATGTCGCCATTCCCCGCGTATCGGCCACAACCGCTTCGTGGGCAGCAGAGACAGGCACGCTCTCGGAACAAACCCCAGCCGTTGACCAGCTCGTCATGAGTCCGAAACGGCTGGGAGCATTCTCCGTGCTTTCCAAGCAACTCGTCACCCAAACGAGCGGAGACATCGAGAACTTTGTCCGCAACGACTTGTTGACCGCCCTTGCGACCGCCTTGGACGCAGCGGCTATCTCAGGATCGGGCGCATCCAATCAACCGACCGGCATTCTCGCCGCCTCGGGTATCGGTAGCGTTGCAGGCGGCACCAATGGCCTTGCACCATCGCTTGCACACCTGCTTGCGCTGGTTGCTGCCGTAGCCAACGCCAACGCTGACGAAGGGCAGACTGGTTTCCTCATCAACAACAAGACCGAGGCGAAACTTCGCGGCACCCCCCGCGTTGCCAGCACCGACTCGGAAATGTTGCTCGCCGAGGGACAAATGACGCTCATCGGGCGCAAGATGCACGTCTCGAACAATGTCCCCTCGAACCTCACCAAAGGCAGCTCGTCGGGAGTGTGTAGCGCAATCATCTTCGGCAATTTTGCTGACTTGGTGATTGGTCAATGGGGCGGAGGTATCGACCTGCTAGTCGATCCTTACACGCTCGCCACCTCCGGCCAGCTCCGCCTCGTCGCTCAGGGATTCTTCGACATCCTCGTTCGCCGCGCTGAATCGTTCGCCGCGATGAAGGACGCGCTGACAGCATGAACAATTTAGGGGCGGAGTTAGGAGTATTCTCCGCCTCTTCAACTGGCCCGCTCTTGGAGAAATCCGGGAGTGGGCTTTTTTTTGAAACCATGAAACCGCCAGTCTACCAACTTTTTCGCGTCGGCACGAGTTCAAGATTCACAGTCCTGCAAGTGCGCTCCGTGAAGGACGGCAAGGCATTGAACGCGCCGGATCTGACCGCCTACACGGTATTGCAACCGGTGGAAACGCCATGGTGGAAGATTAGAATTGGAAAAGGCTCACGAATGATCCTTGCCGACGATGCTGCCGCGCCCTTGCTCGCTCAAGCGATGATCGAGCCCCTTTTTTCTGAAACGCTGGTCCCATGGAGGCCAGCATACGAGGCCGACAAGGCGGCAAAATATGAATCTCGCCGGAAGGACCGGCAACGGTGAAAGAGTGATTCATGACCAAAGGCCCGCCCTTGGGAAACCGGGGGCGGGTTTTTTCGCGCCTTAGTGGCAGTTTAGTGGCAGAAGTCGGTTTTTCTGCTAGGCGTTTCGTTAGATTTCATTCCTCGTAAACCCTTTGTTTTCAAGAGATACCGCTGGCCGGACTCGAACCGGCACGGGCTTGCGCCCAACAGATTTTAAGTCTGCGATGTCTACCATTCCATCACAGCGGCTTTTTGCAGTCGCGGTAGGCGACGGCGGCGAGAGTAAGACCGATCCTTTCGGCGGCGTCCAGTCCCAGCTTGGGTGCATTTGGAATTTTTCGTCTCAGGCGAGCCAATCGCCGTGATGGAGACGCTGAGCTTCATCAAAGACGCCGCGCCATTCCCAGACCCAAGCAGTGAGTGATTCCCCATCCGGACGGGTAACTGTGGCCGGGACGCGGCGGTATTCGCTGTCTTCCGTTTCCCCTGCGGAGATCCCTTCGAAGCTATCGAGATTTCCCAACATTTCCTGATCCACCGAATACACCTCGCCGATGATGTCGTCTCCGGCATCGTCTAGCATGAGGCCGGGATACCAGGAAATCTTATACATTCGCCCGACGATCCTGCCGGTGGTGATGAAGTCCGCGCCGTCCATGCGGAAATGGTTCGAGCCGCCACGGCGGAGCGTGCCATAGACGAAAACGAGTTCGCGGGGCGGGGTCATGGTGATTTAGAGGAAGGGGTTCTCATGAGAATTTCTTTTCTGCCCATCAACGATCAACGATCAACGATCAACGATCAACCATCAGCTTCTCCTCACTTGTCCGAGCGATGGCCGATTTCGTTGTCGAGCGCTTGCTTGAGATCGTCGATGCCTTCGCCTTGGTCGGCGGAGATCGGGATGATGTCGATTTTCGGGAAGCGGTCGCGGAAGATGGCGAGGTTTTCGGCGGCTCCTTCGAGGTCCATTTTATTCGCGATGATCTTCCACGGGAAGCGGGCGAGTTCGTCGTCGTATTCCTTGACCTCGCGACGGAGGATTTCCAGATCGGAGATCGGATCGCGGCCTTCGCTGCCGGCCATGTCGATGACGAAAAGCAGGACGCGGCAACGCGTGATGTGGCGGAGGAATTCGTGGCCGAGACCGCGGTTTTCGTGCGCTCCTTCGATCAAGCCGGGAATATCGGCAATCGTGCAGCGGCGGAAGCCGGGGAACTCGACGACGCCGACGACCGGCTGAAGCGTGGTGAAGGGGTAAGACGCGACTTTCGGTTTTGCGTGCGAGAGTTTTCCGAGGAGCGTGGATTTTCCGGCGTTCGGGAAACCGACGAGTCCGGCATCGGCGATGCGGCGGAGTTCGAGGTAGAAAACGGCCTGGTCGCCAGGAGTGCCGAGTGTGTGCTCGACCGGCGTGCGGTTGGTGGCGGTTTTGAAATTCCAGTTGCCTTGTCCGGGTTCGCCGCCTTTGCAGAGCACGAATTCTTGGCCGTTTTCCGTGAGGTCGGCGATCGGTTCGAGGTCGATGCCTTCGTCGCCGCGTTCGTATTCCACGGCTTCCTGCACGGTCACGGCGTTGCTGCGGTAAACGACGGTGCCCGGAGGAACCTTGCCGATGACTTGCTTGCCACTTTTCCCGGTTTTGCGGCCGCCTGCGCCGTTTTTGCCGTCCTCCGCGATGAGTTTCGGATCATAGTGGTAGGCGCGGAGATTGTCCGTAGAGGGATCCACGATGAGGATGATATCGCCGCCGCCGCCGCCATCGCCGCCGTCCGGTCCGCCGCGCGGGACGAACTTCTCACGGCGCCAAGAAACAACGCCGTTGCCGCCGTCGCCAGCCTTCGCGAAAATCCGTATGTGGTCGATAAACATGGGCGCACAGTTGCCACACCGGCCCGCCGGGTCAACGGCAATGGTGAATGAAATGGCGATTTCATGCCCTCCAGCCGCCCGATTTTCCTTCCGGGGCTGGGCATTTCTGTTTCACTCCGCGCATGAGACTGGTCCTTGCCGCATTCACGATGATGTTCGTCATCGCCCTCGCCCCGAACGCTCTGGCGAGTGGGAAAAAGGAAATGAAGACCTCGCTTTCCTTCCATATGGAGACCGAGGCCACGGACAATCCGAAGATGATTTTCCCACAATTGGCGAACGGCCAGACGCGCTATTTCCGCCGCATGCCGGAAATCACGAACAAGGACGTGGTTTCCTTCAGCCCGTTTCCCTCGGACGTGGGTGATGGCTATGGCATTGTTTTCAAACTCAAAGGCAACGCGGTGAACCGCCTGGCAGCGCTGACCGCGGCGAATCAGGGGAAGTGGCTGATCGTCCAAGTCAACGGCCGCGTGGTGGACGGGGTGATGATCGACAAGCAGGTCAGCGACGGATTTATCGTGATTTGGAAAGGCGTGACAATTGACGACGTGACGCTTTTCGACAAATCGTTGCCGCGCATCGGTGCCGAGAATAAGAAAAAGTAATCGCTCCTGAAACCGCCTATGATCCGGATTTTCGCGCTCATCCTGTCGCTGGTAGCCATCGTGCATGCCAGCCCCATCGACCTCCGCCTGCCGACGGAAAACCAGCACCTCTTCACCGGGGAAATGGATCAGTTTTTCATGTATGTGGACCGGACTTTTGAAGGGCAAACGTCGAAGCCGTGGGAAGCGGGATCGTTCGGCCTCGTCCGAAATGCGATACGCCTCGGAGATCAAGTGATCTGCACAAAATTTCACGAAGGCATCGACATCATGCCGGTGAAGCGTGACTCGGCGGGCAATCCGCTAGATATGGTTTCCAGCATCGCAGACGGCCGCGTCGTTCACACCAGCCCGCTTGCCGGACGCAGCAATTACGGCAAATACGTCGTCGTCGAACACCACTGGGAAAATTCCCTCATTTACTCGCTCTACGCCCACCTAGCAGAAGTCACCTGCAACGTGGGCGATCCCGTGAAACCCGGCACCGTGCTGGGCCGCATGGGATTCACCGGTGCCGGCATCGACCGCACCCGCGCCCACTGCCACCTTGAGCTCGCGATGATGATGAGCACGCATTACGAGGAATGGCACAAGACGTCAGGCGGTGGGGAAAACTATCAGGGGCTATTCAACGGCATGAACCTAACCGGCTGCGAGGTTTCGCGGTTTTTCATCGAGCAGAAGGCCAATCCCGAGCTCCAGTTCAGCGAGTTCATTTCCTCCACGCCCGTCTATTTCAAAGTGACCGTGCCGATGACCGAGACGCCGGATTTCGTCAAACGCCACCCGTGGATCAGCCACGGCAGCAGCGAGGGAGCCGTCTCATGGGAAATCAGCTTCAGCGCCACTGGCATGCCCATCGCCTACACCCCGAGCAAGCGCGAGATCGCTGCACCCGCCGTCACCTCCGTCCGCCCGTCCACTATTCCACACCGCTACCTCACGCGCGGACTCGTCACCGGCGAGGGCAATCAGGCGACTCTCACAAAATCCGGACTGCAACTCGTCACCCTACTGACCGACACTTTCCCCATCACCAAGTAAATATGTCCACCGTCATCCTCGACAAGATCGCCTCGCTCGGCCTCGCCCTTCCCGCAGTCCCCGCCCCCGTCGCTGCCTATGTAAACTGCGTCCGCAGCGGCAACCTGCTTTTCCTCTCCGGCGGACTTCCCATCGATGGTGATAAAAAAGTCATCGGCAAGGTGCCCACGGACGTCTCCATCGACGAAGCCAAGGAGGGCGCGCGCATCATCATTCTGAACCGCCTCGCCGTCATCCAGGACGAGATCGGCTCGCTCGACAAAGTGAAGCAGATCGTTTCTCTGACCGGCTTCGTCAGCTCAGAGCCCGATTTCTATGGCCACCCGCAAGTCGTCAACGGGGCGTCTGAACTGCTCGTGGAAATTTTCGGTGACAAGGGAAAACACTCGCGCACCGCCCTCGGAGTCGCTGCCCTGCCGCTCAACGTCGCCGTGGAGATCAATCTCATCGTCGAAGTCGAAGCCTGACGTAATACAGACATTCCTGTCTGTTCTTTCAAGGGCCACCCACCCTACGTGATTCCGGAGCAGCGCAAGAATCTAGCTTCTTGCGCTGGGGTGGGTTTTCATTTAATTTCCCCTAAGTAAGCACTTCCACGTCGCTTGCTTCCGCTGAAAAACCCTTACGTTGCGGCTTATGGGCCGATCCTACCCATCACCCTGCCGCACCACCTCCGAACCATGATGAGCCGTTCCTTTCTTGCGCCCGTGGCGGTTCTTGCATGGCTCGGGCTTGCTATCACAGCAGCGCATGCGGATGGAGCCGCCCGCACCGGCTTCGGGAAACAGCACCCCTTCCGCGCCGAGGAACTGCCGGAAGGCAAATTGAAATCACGGCTTCAATCGCTCGATCCCCAGGCGAAGGCGAAGGCGATGAATTGGCTGCACACGCTCGACTTCGACGGACGCGACGCCGCCGAGCATCTCAGAGTGGATAGTGGCGGCGGGATTTTCATCGTTTGTCCGGACGACAAGGGGGAATCCGACGGAACTCGCAATCTTTCCGGGCCGCCCACCACGGACAGCAGCACTCCCGGCGGACCAAGCGGCATCGCCCCGGTGACGGGCCAGACGACGGGAGTGCCGACCGTGGAATCTATCTCCGTAGCAGCAAGCGCCCCTCCCTCTTATCATTCAAAACCCGGCGCCACTCGCCGGATCTATCTGGATTTCAATGGCGGGATCGTTTCCGGAACCGCCTGGAACACCAGCGCGGCAGTGACCAGTTGGAGTGTGAAAGGCTGGTCACAGGATGCAGATCTCACCACCTTCAACGATGCCGAGCAGGCGTGGATGAAACGCGTCTGGCAGCGCGTGTCCGAGGATTACGCGCCCTTCGACATCGATGTGACCACTGACGTCACCTACGATCCGGACAACTACACCGGCAACAAGGATAACGTCGGCTGGGTGCTGGTCTGTGACACCACGGATAACAACGGAGTGGCGTTGCCCCACGCCGGCTCAGGTGGAGTGGCCTACCTCGGGGTGTTTGGGAACTCGACGTATTCACCTACCTATCAGCCAGCATGGGTCACCAGTACCAACGGCGGAGGTGACGAATCCATCATCGCGGAAGCAGCATCCCATGAGATGGGCCACAACATGGGCCTATCGCACGACGGCACCTCCACACTCGGCTACTATGGTGGCCACGGAAGCGGTGATATTGCCTGGGGTCCACTCATGGGCACCGGATACAATCGGAACGTCTCTCAATGGTCGAAAGGTGAATACTATGATGCGAACCAGCTTCAGGACGATCTGGCGATCATCGCCGCCCGGGTTCCCTACCGCACCGATGATCACGGCGGCACGGCCGCAGCCGCGACGCCACTAACGGTCACCAGCGGCGGCGCCATCACCTCCACCACGCCGGAAAACGACCCCACCAATGCCAACCCGGCGAACAAGGGCGTGATCGAGCGAAATACGGACGTGGACGTTTTTTCATTCTACACCGGAGCAGGAAACGTGCAGCTCAATGCAAACCCGTGGATTCAGCCCGCCGGCACCAAGGGCGGAAATCTGGACATTATACTCGATCTCTACGACCAGGCCGGAACAAAGGTGGCCACTGATAATAGCAGCAGCCTGACCAACGCTTCTATCATTACCACACTGACCCAAGGCTATTACTATCTATACGTCCGCAATACTGGCACGGGAACGCCCACGGTTTCTCCGCCTTCGGGCTACACCAGCTACGGCAGCATCGGCCAATATTTCATCAGCGGGACGATCGTGAGCGGTTCACCGCCCCCTACCCTCGCTAGCATCACACCTTCCAGCGCTTTTATAAATACCACTGCCACGGTGGATGTGACGGGCACCGGGCTCAGCACCGCCACCTCGTTCAAACTCGCCAAATCAGGCCAGCCGGACATCACCGCTACTTCTGTGGCGGCCGTGGGATCCATTCTCCGCTGCCAGTTCGACCTCACGGCAGCCGCGACAGGTGCGTGGGACCTCACCGCCACCAACCCGAATCTCGAAACGGCCACGCTATCCGCAGCCTTCACGGTGGTGGGAACTATTTGGACGGAGTCCTTCGATAGCACGGTCACCGGCTGGACGTCGCAGGCCACCACCGGTTCAAACAGTTGGAACCTCACCACCACCCAGAGCCAATCTCCATCCACCTCCTATTTCGCCGCCGGTCCCAGTAGCAGATCCACTACCAGCCTGATTTCTCCCGGCGTGTTCATTCCGGCAGGAGCCACCGACCTCCAGCTTCGATTTTATCATAACTACAATTTCCAATCCCCGAGGGATGGCGGCAAGCTGGAGTTTTCCATCGATAACGGCACGTGGTTCGATGTGCTGGACAGCGGCTCCGGCGCCTCCTTCACGTCCGGTGGCTACGGTTCCACAATCAATAGCAGCTCCAGTGATTTCAACAGACTCGCCGCCTGGTCCGGCAACAGTAGTGGCTTCGTTTCTACCGTCGTCAGCCTCACCGACTCTGCGAAATACGCCGGAAAAACGCTAAAAATGCGCTGGCGTCTCGCCACGAACAGCGGCACTTCCAGCACCGGTTGGTACGTGGATAGCATCGCCCTCATCGGCAGCGTGCCGCCATCCAACCAAGCTCCCGTCATTGCGACGGCGGCAAATTCCTCTTCCACCGAAATCCTCACGGACCCGGATAGCAGCGTCCATCAGATCATCCGCGGGGTTTCTGCCAATCTGTCGTTAGCCGCTACCGACGATGGCGGCGAGCCTGCCTTGATTTACAACTGGTCCGCTTCAAACGCGCAGAATCATCCGGTCGATTTCCCAGTAAATGGCACGAACGCCGGCAAGAACACCACCGCTGGATTCAGCGCTGCGGGAGACTATCAGATCACCGCCACCGTGCAGGACGCCCAAGGCCTCACCGCCACCAGCATCGTGAATCTGCGGGTCGTCCAGACGGAGTTTGAATTGGTTGTCAGTCCGACGTCCGCAACCGTGGCCGTGGGTGCGAACCAACAATTCAGCGCAGTGATGATCGATCAGTTCGGCAGCGCGATTAATAGCCAGCCATCGTCGATTTCCTGGACCGCGAGCGGTGGAGGCTCGGTGAACGCGTCAGGTATTTTCACCGCCTCGGCAGTGGGAAGTTCATTTCTCATCACCGCCGGCAGTGGCGTGCATTCAGGCTCAGCCACCGTGGAAGTGATCCCCGGGGCCGCTTCCGTCACACTGGCGGGACTGGAGCAAACCTACGATGGCACACCCAGAACCGTCACCGCCTCCACGGTTCCCGCAGGACTCGGAGTTTCCATCACCTACAACGGCACACCCACCGCCCCCACCGATGCGGGTTCCTACGCAGTGATCGCGTCCATCACTGATCCCAATTACACCGGCAGTTCATCCAGCACCCTTGTGGTTCACCAGGCTGCCGCTTCCATCGAGCTAGCCGCCCTGAGCCATACCTACGATGGATCTCCGAAATCCGCCACAGTTGTCACCACTCCGGCTGATCTGCCCGTCGTCATCACCTACGACGGATCTCCCACCCCGCCCACTGTGGCGGGGACCTATCCGCTTTCGGTCGCGGTGGATAGCGCCAACTACTCAGCAACTGCCTCCGGTTCCCTTGTGATCGAAAAAGCGCCAGTCTCGATCGTCCTCGCGGGTCTCTCACAAGTTTATGACGGCTCGGAGAAAACCGTCACTACCGCCACCACGCCAGAAAGTATCCCGATCTCCATCACCTATGGCGGAGCTGCAATCGCACCCACCGCCATCGGAAACTACGCCGTCGTCGCTACCATCACCGATCCTAACTACATCGGCAGTGCCGCGGAGTCGCTTTCCATCACTCCCGGCAACGATTGGACATCGTGGCAGTATCTCCATTTCACCGAGTCCGAAAAAACCGCCGGACTCGCGGCTGATAGCGCGGACCCGGATTCCGACGGCCTCGCCAATCTAGCCGAATACGCCCTCGGCGCCGATCCCCACGCCTTCACCCCGCCCTTTGCCCCCACCCTGGATGAAACCAAGCTCTTTTTCACCTTCACCCGTCCAGCCAATCTTCCCGGCATCACCTACGCGGCAGAATTCTCAGATGACGCCATCACCTGGTCCCCCGCTACTCTGGAAATTCTCACTCCCGGCCTTATTGAAACGCTCAAAGCCAGCGCGCCTCTCGCCCCATCAGAGCCATTCCACCGTTTCCTCCGCCTCCACTTCGAGCGGCAGGATTCGCCGTAAGACAGACATTCTTGTCTGTTTCTTCAAAAGCCGCCTCTTCACACTGCCGCATGGATTGAACCGTCGCGGATGACCAGCGTCCGGTCTCCTACTTTCGCTAGATTCTGATCGTGCGTCACCACCACCAACGTTACTCCATGCTCGGTCGCTAGATCCATCAGGATTTTCATAATATCCGCACTATTTTTGGAATCCAGATTGCCCGTCGGCTCGTCTGCGAAGAGCACTTTCGGTTCGTTCACAATCGCCCTCGCGATTGCCACCCGCTGCTGCTCGCCGCCTGAAAGCTCCGCCGGCAAATGGTCCGTGCGGTCGCTCAGGCCCACCCGCTCCAGCGCCTTGAGTGCTAGCTCCGTGGTATCTCTGCCAGCGATCGCCCCTGGGACTGCTACGTTTTCGAGAGCCGTCAGTTCCGGCAGTAGATGGTAGTTTTGAAAAACATAACCGATCCGCGCGTTCCTGAATCCGGCCTGCTCCTTGCGTCGCATCCCGTAAAGATCTACCCCGTCGATTTTTACGCTCCCCCGCTCCGGATGCTCCAGTCCCGCCAGCGTGTAAAGCAACGTCGTTTTCCCCGCCCCGCTAGGTCCGCACAGGAAAACCCGCTCGCCCCGGCGGATGCTCAGATCGATCCCATGCAGCACCTCGATCGACTTTCGCCCAATCGTGTAGCTCCGGTGCAGGTCGGTGGTTTCAATCATCACGTCGTTCATGGGCAGAGCTTGGGCGCTGGATCGGCCATGTGCAAGCATCAGGGTGGACGTCATTCCCGAGGGGCGGGTGGATCAAGTCATCGGCCGCATGTGGCGGTGCTGTCACATAATGATGTGGCCGAATATGACGAAATACTCACTGAATTTATTGTCACAAATTAAAATGTTTGAATTTCCAGTTGTTAACCTTCCTTGCGTCCTGATGTTTCCTCCCTGTCCGAATCTTGTGGTTCCCGCTCGCCTGCTGGGCGCGATGCTGCTTTGCCTCGTCCCAGGCCTTTCCCGGGCACACGGCACCCACGGACAGTTGATGGAAGTGGTAAACAAGAAGATCGAAAGTGCACCGGAAGATGCAAATTTATGGTACCAGCGAGGTTTTCTGAATCTGGAGCACGATGACCCAAAGCAGGCGCTTGCCGATCTAGAAAAGGCGGAGAGTCTAGCTCCAGGAAAACTCCCCACACTGCTTCTGAAAGGTCAGGCACTGGCACTCGCTGGAAACCTTGAGGAAGCAAAACTTTCGCTAGATGCACACATCCTCCGCTTCCCGGAGCATGGGCTAGGATATATCTCAAGAGCGCGGGTGCTCCCCAAACTCGGCATGCGGGAAGAGGCGTTAGCGGACTATCGAACGGCTCTATCAAAAACACCAAATGCCGAACCGGATCTAGTCCAAGAGGCGGCGGTGTCGGCGGCGACGAACGGCCATGATGACGAGGCGATCAAGATGCTGGATACGGGGCTGAAGCGGCTAGGGGAAATTCCCTCGTTGCTGATGAAGGCATTGGAAATCGAAACGAAGGCCGGGCATTACGATTCCGCCCTCTCGCGAGTGGAGGCCATGCAAAAATCCGCCCCCCGGCCGGAACCATGGATGGCGAAGCGCGCGGAATTGCTCGCCCAAGCAGGTCGTCATGATGAATCCCGCACGGCTTGGAATGCGCTCATCGTCCATCTGGAAAGCCTGCCAAATCTGGAACGCGGTTCGAACTCGATGAGCCTGCTTGCGGAACAGGCGAGGAAAGCAATGGCAACGATGGACAGGCCTGATCGGCGCACGATCTCGGTTAAGCCAGACACTCTGCACGAGGAAGAAATTCAGCTCATGAATCAACATCTCAACGTCACGGCGACTGACGCGTCGATTTGGCATCAGCGTGCTCTACTCCTGCTGGCGGATGGTGAATATGAACAGGCACTGCTCGATTGCGAGGAGGTAGACCGTCTGGCTCCGGGGGGATTTCCAACCGGCTACATACGCTGCCAAATATTGGTAGCTCGTGGCAATTTGGAAAAAGGCCGGACCGCTCTGGATGAGTTTCTCGAGACCCATCCGGATCATGTTAGCGGACTACTGACGAGGGCGAGGCTTCAACTCCGAGCCCGGCGCATTGAAGCGGCGCTCGGAGACTTTCGTGAGGCCATCAGATGCAGCGGCGCCAAGCCGGCGACCGATCTGGTGCAGGAAACCGTGAACGTGTTGGTTGCCAACGGCCGCAGCGGCGAAGCCATAGAAACACTTGAGGCTCAAATTTTCTCTCAGGGTAACATCCCCGAATTGCTCAACCGGTTGCTGGAATTGGAAATCGCCGAGGGGAAACTAGATTCCGCCATTTTCCGCGTGGATGAGTTCGCAGGAAATTCGCCACAACCCGAGCAATGGATCGCAAAACGAGCGGAGTTGCTCACCCAGGCAGGCCGCACCGCAGAAGCCCGCACAGCTTGGCTCTCGCTCCTGAGCCACCTCACGTCCCTGCCAAATCTCCAACGCGGGCAACCCGCCATGGCCGCCCTCGCCCAACAAGCGAAAATCGCAATCTCCACTTCTCAATCTCCCATCCCAGCCCAATGAACGCTCACTATTTACTTCTTCCGCAATCCGTTAAATCGAGAATTGCCGTAATCGCATCGGCAATGGCGCTAGCTGCATCGGCGCAAGCACAGGTCAGTTATACGGGCGGCGTCTATAGCCAAAATTTCGACAGCCTCCTAGGCACCACGAATAACACGCTCAACTCAACTTGGACGGACAACGTGACTCTGCCTGGTTGGTATTCGAACAAAACGACCTTCAGCGTGACAGATGGCACCGTCGGCGGCACGGCAGCGACTTTCGACTCCACCAGCGCGACGGTCAACAACGTCGGAATGTTCAGCTTCGGAACAGCCTCATCAACAGATCGTGCGCTTGGCGCGCGGGCCACTTCGAACTTCGCGGGAAATGATCCGGTCCTTTACGGCGTCCGTCTGGTGAATAATACGAGTCAGACGCTCACCAAGTTCACCGTGACCTACACGGGAGAGCAGTGGTTCAAAAGCAGTGTCGCCACCGCTCACACGCTTTTATTGGACTATCAACTTGGTGCTACGGCAATTTCCACAGGCACATGGCCGGCGGCCACTTCGGCTACTTTTACCGCACCGATCGCGACGGGAACCACCGCGACTGCATTGAACGGAAACACCACTGCCAATCGCACTGCTAGGGTCGCGGTGGTGACTGGCCTTTCATGGGCACCGGGTCAGGAGCTTTGGATTCGTTTCCGCGATGCGAATGAAAGCGGCAACGAGCAAGGCCTCGCGGTGGATGACTTCTCATTTCTTGCGGACGACGAAAGCGGACTGTTTTTCAATGGCAGTTCCAGTTACGTGACGATGGGCTTCGGTGCCACCGCCGCGTCGTTGAATGCCAGCAATTTTACAGTCGAGTGCCGCTTCATGCGGACTGGCCCCGGAGTGACCGCTTCCACCGGAACGGGCGGAATCACCACGGCATTGCCGCTGGTTGCCAAGGGTGTCGGCGAGGCTGATGGGACCAATGTGGACGCCAACTATTTTCTAGGCATCGACAACGTGACCGGAAAACTTGTCGCCGACTTTGAGCAGCTTAATGCGACAAACGACGGAACGGCTCGTGCGGCGGGTCTGAATTTCCCGATCATCGGATCCACAGTCTTGCAGAACGGCGTGTGGTATCATGCTGCCGCTACCTACAACACAACTACGGCGACATGGGCGCTCTATTTAAACGGCGTTGCGGAGGCCGCTGTGGTGCCAAGCGGAGCGGCTGCTGCATTCGTCGGAGTCGTTCCACGAAATGACAATATTCAGGGGCTCGGCATCGGAACTACGATCAACTCGCTTGGAGCGAGGGCGGGATTTTTCCAAGGCTTGATCGACGAAGTGCGCATCTGGAATGCCGCGCGCCCGGCTGCCGACATTCTTGCTAACAAAGACGTCAAGATCGCGAGCGGGACACCGGGATTGCTCGGGCGTTATGGATTTGACGAAGCTACCGGAACCACCGCCGCCGGCATCAATGCGGCCGGCACGGCGGCTCCTGTCGGCACGCTATCGGGAACTGTTTTACCAACTTGGGTGAATGCGAAATCTTTCACCGTCAACCTCGCTCCCACGGTGGCGCTCACCTCTCCTTCTGGAGGTGCGACATTCACGGCTCCTACAAGCGTCAACCTCGCCGCCACTGCAACGGATAGTGATGGAACCATTGCCAAAGTTGAGTTTTTCAACGGTGCGACCAAGCTTGGAGAAGATCTCACCGCTCCCTACACGTTTAGTTGGACCCGTTCGAATTCGGAAACCGGCACATTCTCCGTCACTGCGGTCGCCTCTGACAACGGCGGCAGCACGACGACATCATCTGCCGTTAGTTTCACCGTCGCTCCGAACCCGAATCAGCCGACGATAGTCACGCCGTCTGCCCCCGCCAACAACGCCACGGGAATCGGCAGCAGCACCGATCTCAATCTCACCCTCAGCGACCCCGAGAATGACGCGATGACAGTGACCTACTATGGTCGGCGCACCGCTCCCGTCACACCGGGCGCGGACTTCACCATCGCCACCCTGCCGGACACCCAGTTCTACTCGGAAAACTTGGGGAACAATGGCCGCTTCGCCACCTACTACGCCCAGACCCAGTGGCTAGTGGACAATCGCAATTCCTTGAATCTGGCCTTCGTCAGTCACATGGGTGACATCGTTCAAAATGGTGACGCGATTCCCGCTGAGTGGGTTGTGGCAGATACTGCGATGAAGAAGATCGAGGATCCGATTTCCACCCTCCGCGCTTACGGCATCCCATGGGGCGCAGCTCCGGGCAACCACGACCAGACGGGCCTCGCTGGCGCAGGTGGAGTGAATTCTTACTACAATCAGTATTTCCCAGCCGCTCGCTACGCGGGCAGAAACTATTGGGGCGGCAGCCAATCTCCAGCGAACAATCATAACAACTACCAGCTCTTCAGCGCCAGTGGTTTGGATTTCATCATCATCCACATGGAATATGACATCCGCTCGAAGGCGAGCTATCAGACGGTGCTAGATTGGGCCGATGCGCTGATGAAAGCGAATCCAGATCGCCGTGCAATCGTCACCAGCCACTGGATCGTCAACACCGGGAATCCAGCGACTTTCAGCACGCAGGGCCAGGACATCTACAACGACCTCAAGGACAACCCGAATTTCTTCATGATGCTTTGCGGTCACGTGGCCGGGGAAGGCCAGCGCACCGATACCTTCCAGGGCCGCGCCGTTCACAGTGTGTTGCAGGATTATCAAGGCCGCGTTAACGGAGGAGATGGCTGGCTTCGCTACTTCGTTTTCTCTCCGACGAACAATACCATCAGCGCGAAGACCTATCGGGTTTCCAATCCGGTCAACCCAGCGGCTGGTGCATTTGAAACCGACGCTGACAGTCAGTTTACGTTGGCTTACAACATGCAGACTTCGGTCACCGAATGGATTCCGCTCGGCACCGTGAATGTGGCCGCAGGCGTCACGACCTCGAGCCTGCCATGGACCGGCCTCGAAGCGGGTAAGGACTATGAATGGTATGCCACGGTGAATGACTCGGTGAACACCGCTACCTCCAGCACTCGTCGCTTTTCCACCACTCCAGCCGCCGCGCCACAGATCGCGCTCACGGCTCCAGTTGATGGCGCGAGCTTTCCAATTAACTCCACCATCAATCTTGGTGCCACGGCGACCGATAGCGACGGCACGATTTCAAAAGTCGAGTTCTTCGATGGTGCAACGAAACTGTCGGAAGACACCTCAGCTCCTTATGAATTCAGTTTGGTGAGTCCAACTCCCGGCAATCATATCTTATCAGCGGTGGCGACGGACAATAGCAATCTGAGCACGCTTTCCAGCCTCGTCACGATTTCGATCACCAACACTGCGCCACTTGTGGCTTTGACCGATCCGGATGAAGCTGACTCGTTCGGCGACGCTCCAGCATCCACCCACTTCGAGGCTATCGCTAGTGATCCTGACGGCAGCATCAGCAAGGTCCAGTTTTTCGCGAACGCGATCATGGTCGGTGAAGTGACGATCCCAGCCGCCGATGGAGTCACCTACATCTATAACTGGAATACCGGATACACCGGCACCTATCTGTTGACCGCAAAGGCTTTTGATAATTTCGGAGCCGTTACCACCTCCACTGAGGTAAGAACCCTACATGTGGTGAACGTGGACAACGTCGCACCCACGGTCGCGATCACCTCGCCCACGAACAATGGGGTGTTTGCCACGGGATCGACGATCACAATCAATGCCACCGCCGCAGACACGGACGGCACCGTTTCTAAAGTAGAGTTCTACCAAGGCAGCACCAAAATTGGTGAGGATACCACAGCTCCTTATTCCTATGCCTGGTCCGGAGTTGCCGCTGGAACCTATGTGCTGACAGCCGTCGCCACCGACAATGATGGAGGAACCGCCACCTCCGGCTCGACTACAATCGCAGTAGCAGCAGGCCCAGCCCGGCCATTTTTCGGCACTCTTGTGGAGAACTTCGACTCAATGGGCACAGGCAGCAGTTTCATCCTCGGCTGGAGCATTAGAAACGGTGCTTCCGGCACAACAAACTCCACTTGGACCGATGCAACCGGAATCCTCGGGTCAGGACTGACAGCGATGGTCGCCACCACTGGCACACTGACCTATAACAATTTGCCCGCAGGCCCCGCCGCTACTAACGTCAATGGCTACAACCTGCGCGGTGATAGTGATTCGGATCGCGCCATTGGCACTTCGCCCACGGGTGTCGCGGGTGTCGCGATCCAAGCGCAGCTCACTAACAACGGCACTTCTGGCATCACCGGATTGCAAATTGGCTATGACATCCGTCGCTATGTGGCCGTGGCATCGGCAAACGAACTGCCAGGCTACTGGCTCTTTTACAGCCTCGATGGAGGCACCACTTGGACAAATGTTTCCGCCATCAATCCTACGATCGCATCTGTGCCGAACACTCTCGGCACGTCGAGCGTGCCCTTGACCGCCGTCACCCTCAGTTCGATCTGGAGCCCAGGCACCGACTTGCTGCTCCGCTGGGTGGATGACAATGCGGTGGCCACCTCACCTGACCATATTCACGCCTTGGACAATGTCACCATTCAGGGCATCAGCGTGATCGGCGCGGCACCTGTGGTTCAACTCACAAGCCCGGCCAACAACTCTTCCTCCAACGCGCCCGCCGCATTCAGTCTTGCCGCCACCGCGACGGATGCGGATGGCACGATCAGCAAGGTCGAGTTTTATGCAGGAGCCACCAAGCTCGGCGAGGATACCATCGCTCCCTACACCTATGATTGGAGCAATGTCACCGCTGGAACTTACAGCCTAACCGCCCGGGCGACGGACAATGATGGCAACCTTGTTATTTCAGCTCCGATCAGCGTCACCTCGGTGCCTCCGCCGAGTTCCGGAACTCTCTCGCGAGGGCCCTATTTAAATCAGGCAAATCACAACAGCATCGTCGTCCGCTGGCGTTCCACGCAGTCCATCGCTGGCCGCGTGCGCTATGGCACCTCCTCTACGAATCTCAATCAGGTGCTGGATGAAACCACGTCGAAGACCGACCATGAGGTGAAACTCACCGGCCTCAGCTCCTACACCCGCTACTTTTACAGCGTGGGTTCCGCATACGATACGCTCACTCCCGAAGTAGCGGAAACAACCTCGTTCACTCCGGGTGCTCCTGCTCCCACCGCAGCAGACTACACTTTCCGGACTTCGCCGGTCCCCGGCACAGCGGTGAACACTCGCATTTGGATCGTCGGCGACTGCGGGCGCGGCACCCAAGTCCAAGCCACTGGACGCGATGCCTACTACAGTTACAATGGTAGCAGTAGTTACACTGGTTCCCGCATCCCTGACTTAAATCTTCAGATGGGTGATAACGCCTACAACAGCGGCACGGACTCTGAGTATCAAAGCGGTTATTTCAATATGTATTCAAACATCTTCCGCAAGATGCCGCAGTGGAGTTGCCTAGGAAATCATGATGCCAATAACGGGTCTACCAGCACCACGGCGAACTTTCCCTACTTCGACATGTTTACCTTCCCCACCGCTGGCGAGTGTGGCGGTGTAGCATCCGGCACCGAGCGTTACTACAGCTTTGATTACGGAAATATCCATTTCATCTGCCTCGATTCCCAAGCCAGCAACACCGCAGTGGATAATCCAGCCACGGCAGGCACCAACGAAGACGGCCCGATGGCCACTTGGCTCCGCGCCGACCTCGCGGCGAACACCGCTACCTGGACCGTCGCCTTCTGGCATCACCCTCCGTATTCAAAGGGCAGCCATGATTCAGATACCGAAGCGCAAATGGTCAATATGCGAACTAACTTCAACCCAATCCTGGAAAATGGCGGGGTGGACCTGCTCTACTTCGGTCACAGTCACAACTATGAGCGCAGTGTCCTGCTAGACGGTCACTACGGCACTACAGGAACGATCACTACCGCGATGAAAAAGAATGCGGGTAATGGCAGCATCGGCGGGTTCACCACCACTGCGTCCGGCACCATTCGTAATGCCACCAACGGATTCACTGCCACCAGCACGGTAAATGGCGCAGTCATTCCGGGAGACGGAGCCTACATCAAACCGCTCACAGGCCCACGCGATCGCTTCGGTGCGGTTTACAACACTGCCGGCATGTCAGGTCAGGCGGATGGAGGGACGCTCAATCATTCCGCAATGTATATCTGCTATAATTCAGTCGGAACCGTAAACCTTGATGTGAATGGAAACACACTCACCTCGACCTTCGTTCAAAGTGGAGGAGCGACCCCGGATAATTTCACCATCACAAAACAAGGCGCGGCGGATACTGACGGGGACGGTATCAGCGATGCCTATGAAATTGCCAATGGCCTCAACCGCTACGTGAACGATGCCGCAAGCAGTGCAGATTCTGATGGCTTGTCTAACCTTCTCGAATTCGCCTTCGGTCTCAATCCAAAGGTGAATGATGCCGGTCCGGTCGAAGCGGATGTCCGCGGTGCCTTACTAACGAAACGAGGGACCCCCATCCCATGGTATCAGACCACGACCAACGGCACTGACTTCCGGGTCATCTTCATCCGCCGTAAGGACGCTGTCGAAGCTGGCCTCAATTATACCCCGCAATTCAGCGGTGACATGATCAACTGGGAGACCAGCCTAGTCACGCCGACAGTTATCGCCGATGGTGGCGAAGTCGAGGCGGTGAGTATCAAATATCCATTTTTTGCTGCTGGCAAAAAGGCCCGATTTTTCCGCGTGGGCGTCAGCAGCAATCACTGATCTCGACATTCAAACAACTCCTCAAATGAAAATTATCCCGATTCTTCTGTCTCTCTCCATGCTCGTTGCGCATTCCCATGCTGCCATTATTTACAGTGGTTTGCGGGACTTCGACATCACGACGACTTATGATGGTATTTACCTCGACGTGGATGCCGGTACCTTGGTGGGCATCGACGAAGCCGGCTGGGACATCAATCCGTTCTTCGGTGGTGAAGGCATCGCAAACAGTGCCGCTTTCCAACCGGTGCGCACCTCCTCCGCCCTATATGCGCCGGTGGTCAATTTATCCGCCGGCCAGAAGGTCGGTCCCACGAGCATGTTCGGCAGCGGTTTCAATGGTTCGGGAGAGCCGGTCTCACATATTGGAAGCTTACCCGGTCAATTTGTTAGCGGCACCGAGGGCTACATCGGATTCAAACTCACCACAAACGCGAGTGCGGGGCCTTACTACGGTTATATGCGCGTGGTTCTATCCAACACAGGAGCCCCCGGTATGATCCGCGACTGGACCTACGAGACCAGCGGTTCGGAAATCACCATCAGTGCGGTGCCGGAAATCTCCTACTCCACCCTGCCGCTAATCTGCGCAGGCAGCATGCTGATGATGCGCAGGAGGAAATCCGTGCGCGTGCCGGGCTAGATCCACGCGCCGTGCACCAAGATTTCAGTGCTGCCGGTCGCGCGAACGATCACATTCGAGCAGTCGAGAGATCGGTCACCGCGACGAATTTGATAGAGGAAAGCTCATTTCTCATCGTTTCCACCTAAGCCCCGCCCCGGAGCCTCAGAGCTTCGCCAGTGCGACGACTTGCTCTTGCTTCGATTTCACCACACCGCCGGGTTGTTCGAGGGTGATGACGAAGGCTTGTGGATCGGATAGCGAGAGCTTGGCGACAATGGGGACGACTACCGGTGAGCCATCTGATGGAATATCGAAGACGCCGCCATCGACGGGTGCTTCGTCACGCTTCGGATCGACGATCCAGAGTTGGTATTGTGCTTTTGTCGGGTCGTTTTTCGGGATGCCGCTGAGGGTCATGTAACCTTGTTGTTTGGAATCACTCCAAACGACCTTGCCGCTGGTGTCTTTGTAGGTGCCGAGTCCTTGAAATTTACGCTCGATTAGATCAGACGCCTCAGTGCGCAGGCGGCTCTCTGCTTGGGCCGGTGAAAGCTGGACGGCAGGCTTTTGCGTGCTCAGGGCGGCGAAAATCAAAATGGCGGCCGCAGCGGCCCATCCACTGATTGGATTGCGGACGATTTTTTGCCAAGCAGGGACCTGCGGGTGAACGAGATTTGGAGCCTCCGGTGTGGAAATTTCGTCTGCCCATTGGTGGAGACGGGCGTTGAGAGCGGCGGGCAGTGGCTCGATGGATTTTTGCAGCAGTTCCACTTCTAACGTCGCGGCGAGGAGATCAAAGGCAAGATCCGGACTGGCTCCGAGCTCCTCACTCAGGATCATGAATTCGCGCTCTTCTTCACGGCTTAGATCCCCCAAGGCGCAGCCGGCGCTGAGTTCTTCAAAACGGATCATCAGATCGGATGGTCTCATGATGCCGATTGTTGGTTAGAGGTTCCGAGACGTTGCAGTTGGTCTCTGAGGGTGATGAGCCCGCGGCGGAGGCGGGTTTTAACGGTGCCAAGAGGTAGCCCTGTTTTCTCGGCAATTTCCGGATGGGTGAATCCGTCTTCGAAAAAGAGATGGAAAAGTTGACGGGTATCGGCAGGAAGATTGGCAAGCGATGATTTCACCGTTTCAGGATCGCAGGTGACGGAATGATTCTGAAAAACCGGCTGCGGGAGCGATTCAGCGGCGGACAGAGGCTCGAAGTCCGGGCGACGACCGAAGCGGCGAAGGAAATCGATGGCCCGACGGCGTGCGATGAGACCGATAAAGGTGGATTCCGAGGCCAGTGCAGGATCGAACGAGGCTGCTTTTTTCCAAACTTCCGTGAAGACTTCCTGCACAAGGTCCTCCGCCTCTGAGCTATCCTTGACGTAGCGGCGGGCGATGGCCCAGACGATCCCGGCGTGTTGGGCGATGCAGCGGTTCATGGCACGAGACTCCCCGGACGCGACTTGCGGGAGGGTAGATTCGGGTGCTGTGGGAGTGGCTGGATTCACCGTTCTGGTTGATAAAAAGTCAGTTCCACTGAACTGCCGTCGCAAACTTGTATGAGGCTTACAAGATTTCGCAAGGAGTGAAAATCTAGAAAATGGATGTGGCTGAGCCAGCGGATGCCATAAGAGATCCGGAATGCAGTTGATTCCCCGCCCCCAAGCGCCGAGCGCTTGAGAACAGGGAATCATGAGTAGGCCCGTCATTTTTGGAGGACAGGAGGGTTTCCAATTACATTTTGTCAGCAGGCGGCATGAGCACCGTGTCGATGATGTGGATGGTGCCGTTTGAGCACTTCACATCGGCGGTGGTCACCTTGGATTTATTGAGAAAGAGCGCGCCGTCTTTCACTTCGAGTTTGATGACCTTTTTATCCAGTGCCTTGGCTTCGGTCATTTTCATGGCGGCAGCGGCGTCCACATCTCCAGAGACGACGTGATAGGTCAGGATATCCACGAGCTTGGCCTTATTTTCCGGCTTGAGCAGCATTTCTACAGTCCCGGCGGGGAGCTTGGCGAAGGCCTCATCAGTCGGGGCGAAGACCGTGAACGGACCGGTGCCTTTCAAGGTATCGACAAGACCGGCAGCGCCAAGTGCGGTGGCGAGTGTCTTGAACGAACCGGCGGCGACGGCGGTATCCACGATGTCCTTTTTCTCCGCGGCGGAAAGTGAGCCGGCGGAAAATGAGGCGAGGCTGAGCAAACAGACGAGGGATTTGAACAGAGGTTTGATGGTTTTCATTGGTTTGGTTTGGTTTGGTGGATTGAAAATCGCGACGGCCAGTGGGCAGGTTTGATTTCAGACTGGCTTTCGGTTTAAAATGGGAATTGGATTCAAAAATCAGCTCAGAAAAGATTTCCCGCACTTTTTGCATTTTTCTGAATCTAAAACTCTGTGGTCTGCGAACTGCATTGTAGCTCCAACTCAAATTCACCATGTCATACGACTCCGACAGCAGCCTGAAGTTCTATTTGCGCGACATTGCCAAGACCCCTCTGCTCACCTTGGCAGAAGAAACCGACCTCGCGGAACGCATCAAAATGGGGGACCAAGCGGCCCGCACCCACATGATCAAAGCGAATCTCCGCCTAGTGGTGAAAATCGCCCAAGACTACTCCGGTTATGGCCTCTCGCTGAGCGACTTAATCTCAGAAGGCAATATCGGCCTGATGCACGCGGTGGAGCGGTTTGACCCGGAAAAAGGCGGCAAACTTTCCACCTACGGCGCATGGTGGATCAAACAATCGATCAAGCGCGCACTCGCTAACCAATCCAAGACGATCCGTCTGCCGATCCACATGGTGGACAAAATCGCCCGGATGCGGCGCATCTCATCGAGCCTTGCCGAATCCCTCGGACGCGAGCCGACCGATGACGAGCTCGCCCAAGAACTCGGCCTGCCGCGCCAGAAAATCGCTATGCTCAAGCAGGCAGCCCAGCGGCCAACCTCGCTCGACGCACCCATCAACGATGGCGACGCCACGGAATATGGCGAGATCATCAGCGATGAATCCGCTTCCAATCCGCTCGACGCCCTTGCCGACAAGAATCTTTACGGCGAGATCGACGGCCTGCTCTCGATCCTGAACGAGCGCGAGCGCCGGATCATCGACGAGCGTTTCGGACTGAATGGGCTGAAGCCGATGTTGTTGGAAGACGTGGGCCGTGAGTTCGGCGTTTCTCGCGAGCGTATCCGCCAGCTTCAGAACTCGGCACTTGCAAAGATGCGCAAGGCGCTCCTGAAGAAGGACAAACCGAAGACCCGCCCCTACGGCGGCGGCATGGCGGAAGCGTGAGATTTTCAAACGATCTCTGCCCGTTTCATCTTTGCCATTGCCAATTCGGCAACCCTTTGCTCACTTCTCCCCGTCATGGCTAATCCGACTAATGTTCTCTCTAGTGGAATCGAAATCACCGGTTCCATCCGCTTCTCCAACGACATGATCATCGATGGAAAAATCGATGGTGAAATCACTTCGGACAAGGGCCGCGTGACGATTGGTGAAAACGCCGTCATCAAGGGTGATGTCACGGCCGGTGAGGTAAAAGTTTACGGCAAAGTGGAAGGCAAAATCACTTCCGAACGCTGCGAGCTCAAGGACAAATCCAAGATCAACGGCGACATCAAATCCAAGGTTTTCTCGATGGAGGAGGGTGCGCAGCTTTCCGGCCGCACCGACATCGGGGGCTGATTTCAGAAAAGCTCTTAAGGGCCACTTCGGCCTCCACATTTAAGGTTACACGCCCGGCGGTTACCGTCGGGCGTGTTAGTTTAACAGTCGGGCGGCTGAAAAGCTACCCTGATAGTCAAGAAATCTAACTAATTTTTAGATTGACCTCAAGAACTCGGGAGGCGACAGATCTAGGGAATGTCCCCCCGCACTTATTTGCTGT
>JBBRYQ010000072.1:0-27414 GCA_038237425.1 Verrucomicrobiales bacterium | reverse complement strand
GAGCGGCGTGGCCGGGCCCGGGCGCTGGCCCGATGGCGATATGCTCATTCTGGGGCGGGTCGGCATCCGATGTGTGGGCAAGGATCGCATGACTCATTTCACGAAGGATGAACAAGTCACCCTGATGTCGCTCTGGGCGCTCATGCCCTCGCCGCTGATGCTGGGCGGGGACCAACCGAGCAACGACGACTGGACCCTGTCGTTGATCACGAACGCCGACATGCTCGCCATCAACCAGGATCCGCTGGGCAAGCCCGGGCGTCGCCTGTCTCAAAAGGATCGTACCGAAGTTTGGGTGCGCGACCTCAAGGACGGCGGGAAGGCCGTGGGAATCTTCAACCGCAGCGAGGCGGATGCCAAAGTCACCTTGAACGCCGCGGAAGCCGGACTTGCGGAAAACGGGCCTTACCAAATCAAGAACGTCTGGACGGGCGAAAGCATGGGCCCGCTCGGAGCGGAACTTGTGACCACTGTGCCTAAGCACGGAGCGGTTCTTCTCAAACTCTCCAGACCTTGAAATGAAGCAATCCAACTTTCCGGGCATCGCGACCGCTGTGGCAACCGTCCTGACAAAACTGCCGGGTTCCCGGTTTCTTCGCGCCTGTGCCAGAGGAGTGGCAGTCATCCGGCCAGGCGGCAACATTCACTCGATGAAGCGCCTCTGGATGAATCACCGGCCGATTGCGTGGATGGGATCATTAGTGCTTTCCTGCCTTCTGAACTTAACGGCATTGGCCGCTGATCCATTGGCCAGCGGGTTTTTGCACCCCCCGGACAGTGCCAAGCCATGGGTCTATTGGTATTTCATGGATGGAAACCTCACGCGGGAGGGGATGACGGCGGATTTGGAGGCGATGAAAAGAGCTGGGATCGGCGGCGCGATTTTCTTGGAGGTCAATATAGGTATCCCCCGAGGGCCGGTGAAATTCATGAGTCCGCAATGGCAGGAGCTTGTGGTCCACGGATTCCGCGAGGCGGTGCTTGCATTTCCAACATTGGAGGGCGGCAGGCGCATTGCCGATGTGAATGAAAAGGCGCTTTATCATCGGGAACAACTATGAAACTACATTGCGTTTTTGTATTGTGCGCGTTTGCGGCATCTGGGTTTGCCGCGTCATCGCCACCGCTTATCCCATTCGCCACCATCAAAGCGGATCCCGTCGGCGAGCGTTTGCAATCGGCGATGATCTGGGCCGGATCCGAGACGAAAGAGCCGGGCGTCGCGGTGGCCTTTCGGAAAAATTTCAAGCTAGCCGATGATCCAAAGCATGCGGCGTTTCATATTTTTGCTGATGCGCGCTATGTGTTGTGGGTGAATGGAAACTACGTCGAGCGCGGCCCAGCTAGATTCCAGCCGAATGGCCCGGAGTATGATTCGGTTGATGTGAGTTCCCGACTGCGCGTCGGCGATAATGTCTTGGCGCTTCTGGTCGTGGGCAATCTATCAGGTGGAAAAGTGATGCGACATGAGCCGGGACTGACCGCGATGCTGGAAGTGGACGGCCGGGAAATGTTTCACACCGACGCTTCTTGGAAATGGAGTGAAAAAACTCGTTACCGGAAAGTCAGCGCAAGCTGGGCAAATCTCGGCGACACTGAAGTTGATGCGCGAGTCGAGGACGGCGATTGGACGCTGGCGGGCTATGCGGACAAGAATTGGAAGCCGGCTGTTCTCATCAGCGGCAACGGGTGGGGCACGCTGACGGCGCGGCGGATTCCTTTGTTGCGGGAGAAGCTAGTGACGATCGAGTTTGCCGGTAACGTCAAGTTGCCGATAAGTCTAACATCTGGGCAAAAATTGGAGTTCACCACGGGCCGAATTGTTCAGGCGTATCCGGTCATTGAACTAACAGCCGAGGCCGGTTCGGAGTTATCACTGGAACCGTTCGGCGTGAAATACCTCGCCAAAGCTGGACCGCAATCGCATTTCACGATTGATTCGCGCGGCATCACGAAAGGAGCCGTCGTGGTGAATAAGGGGAGTGCGACCATCACCGGGTTCCGCTTGATTGAACGGCTCTATCCGTATGACCGGCTCGGGTCTTTCAAGTCGAACGATGCGTTTCTGAATCGTCTTTGGGAAATGTGTGCCCGTTCGTGCGAGGTGTTGAGCGAAGATTCTTATGTGGACTGCGCTGACCGCGAACGTGTCGAGTGGATGGACGACGATCCGCCGGGGTTCGACATCACGCGCACCACCATGGCCGGACCAGCAGGGCCGGACGGTAAGCCGGTTTATAGCGATCCGCGTCTGTTAGGTGAGATGATCCGGAGGACGGCGTTGACGTTGCAGCCGGAGGGCTGGGTGAAGGCGCACACCTGTTCCGACCGGTATGATATTCACGCCAAGATGGAAGACCGCGCTTGCGGCTGGGTGGACGGCATCCGCCGCTACTACGAGGCGACCGGCGACACCGATCAAATCCGTGAAATCTGGCCGGCGGTGGTAGCGCAAATGGATTATTTTTTGAAACGACGAACCGAACGCGGTTTGGTCCGTGCGCGTGACTGGGTGGTGTGGGGCAATCCGGTGGGATACATCAACGGAGAAGGGACCACTCTGAATGTTTTCATACAGCGCGCTCTCGCCGACAGCGCGTTTCTTGGCAATTTAATCGGAAAACAAAATGACAGCGTCAGATTTACCCAAGCCGCCGATGATCTGGCCAAGGCCATCAACAGCGTTTTGTGGAATGAACCATCCGGCGGCTACTACTCCGGTTACTTCAGCGATGAAGATCTTAGCGCAAGCGAGCGGAAATTGAAACTTCCCCGCACTAACGGACTCACTCCGGTGACCCTGCATGCGAATGTGTTCGCGCTCGACCGGGGCATTGTTCCACCGGCGAGACGTGAACGGGTGATCGCCGGAATGTTGAAGCAATTGCCGGAGAAACTCGCCGGAGCCAATATGGTTTACTACTATCTCATCAAACAGCTTTACGCGCTCGACCGTCCGGGCTTGGACACGCGAGTGCTGGCGATGTTCCGTCAAGGTTGGCAACCGATGGTGGCGTCACCCTGGGAATGCTCTTGGGAATCTTTCGGCGGCGGCTCCAAAGCGCACATTTACGGCATGTATCCCGGCTACTTCCTCAGTTCGTATGTCCTCGGCGTGCGTTGGCAGGACGGTGTCCCGCTGAACCGGAGGCTGCTCGTCGAACCGCATCTCGGCGATTTGAACCAAGCCGAAGGCACCGTGGTGACCGAAGCCGGTCCGGTGGAAGTTTCGTGGAAACGATCCGCGTCAGGCGCATTCGAGTTCCGTGGCAAGCTCCCGCCCGGACTCACCGCCGAACTAAGCCTGCCAGCAAAAAACATCACACTGAACGGCAAGACCACAACCGGCAGTCCATCCGGCCAACGTTACACATTCAAGCTGTCAGGCGGGGAATTCACAGGAATCACCCATTAGATCATTTGAAGACAAAAAATTGTATATGATCGCAACGGTTTCTATGTTTCCGCCCACTGCGCGTATTCTGGTTTTGCTCAAAGCAGCACATCAAATTTGATTTATGAAAGGAATCCTCATCTGCCTCTGTCAGTGTATCGCCTTAATTGCTGGCGCCGATGAACTGAAAAGTAACTTCGCGACCCCACCGGCATCTGCGCGCCCTTGGGTTTATTGGTATTTCATGGACGGAAACCTCACGCGAGAGGGGATGACGGCAGATTTGGAGGCGATGAAAAAAGCAGGCATCGGTGGCGCGATTTTCTTGGAGGTCAATATAGGCATCCCCCGAGGGCCGGTGGAATTCATGAGCCCGCAATGGCAAGATCTGGTGGTTCACGGATTTCACGAAGCCGAGCGCTTGGGAATCGAGATCGCGCTGGGCACTGGTCCGGGTTGGTGCGGCACCGGCGGTCCATGGTTGAAGCCGGAGCAGACGATGCAACACCTCGTCGCCAGCGAAACCAACGTGGTCGGCCCGGCGAAGTTTTCGGCAGTCCTTCCACAGCCGCAGCCGCGCGTTCCTTATTTCGGTGAAAAAACCCTGACTCCGCAACTGAAGGAACAGTGGCAGAAGTTCTATCAGGACGAAGCGGTGGTCGCATTTCCTGCATTGGAAGGCAGCAGCCGCATTGCCGATGTGAATGAAAAGGCGCTATACCATCGGGACCCTTATTCATCGAAGAAGGGAGTTAAACCGTTTCTAACAGCTCTGGAGAAATTCTCCAGCCAGCCACTCAATCAAATGATCCCACTTGGCAAGACAGTGGATCTTACAAAAAATCTATCGGTAGATGGCCAGTTGGTCTGGGATGTGCCGCCGGGTAAATGGACGATCATGCGATTCGGGCGCACGCTCACCGGGCAGACCACGCGGCCCGCGCCGCAGCCGGGGCTGGGGTTCGAGAGCGACAAGTTCACTCGGGCCGCGCTCGATGCCCATTTTTCCGCATTCATTGCAAAACTCCTGACAAAGCCGGGATCGGACAGGAAGTCTAACGGTGGCTTGACGACGCTGCATTTCGACAGCTGGGAGATGGGTTCGCAAAATTGGTCGAAAGCTTTTCGTGCGGAATTCCAAAAGCGTCGGGGCTACGATCCGTTGAAGTATCTGCCGGCATTCACCGGTGTTATCGTTGAAAGCGAGGAGGTTTCTGAACGGTTTCTGTGGGATGTGCGGCGCACTGCACAGGAACTTGTCGTGGATAATCACGTCGGTTATCTCGCTGATCTAGCGCATCAAAACGGGCTTAAACTTTCGCTTGAACCATACGACTTGAATCCGGCAGGCGACCTCACGCTGGGCCGGGTGGCCGATGTGCCGCAATGCGAGTTTTGGTATCTGGGATATGACACGTTCTACACCGTCATCGAGGCTGCATCGATCGCGCATACCTGCGGGCGCAATGTTGTCGCTGCGGAGTCATTCACTTCCTCGCCTGGAGAAGATTGGAAAGCCGGTCCTGGCGAGCTGAAGTCGATGGGTGATTGGGCCTTTTGCGCCGGGGTGAACCGGATTGCTTTCCACCGTTTCCAAGCTCAGCCAAGAAATGACCAGAAGCCGGGCATGACCATGGGTTCGTATGGGGTCCACTGGGATCGCACCCAGACGTGGTGGGATATGGCGCGGCCGTATCACGATTACTTGGCGCGCTGCCAGTCCCTGCTTCAACGCGGCGTGTCGGTGGCCGATGTTTGTTATCTAGCAGCCGAGGGAGCGCCGCACGTTTTTCGGGCGCCGGATTCGGCACTAACAGGCACGCCACCAGACCATTCTGGCTATAACTTTGACGGCTGTGCGCCCGAGAGCTTGCTGGAACGCGCCACGGTGAGCGATGGTAAGATCGCTTTTCCTGGAGGCACAGCGTATCGCATCCTTGTCCTGCCCGAACGGCAAACGATGACGCCCGCGCTGCTGCGCAAGATCGGATCGCTCGTGCGTGAGGGAGCAACGGTTTTCGGGCCGCCCCCTGGCAAGTCGCCGAGTCTCGCGGATTTGCCCAAGGGAGATGCGGAAGTGAAGAAACTCGCGCAGGAAATCTGGGGCGATTGCGACGGCAAAAAGGTATTCGAACATTCGTATGGCAAAGGCCGTGTGATCTGGCGGCAGACCGAAGTGAAGCCGGGTGAAGCCTATGGTGATTTTGCCGCCATCACGAGTGTCCTAGCAGACATGGGAGTCGAGCCGGATTTCGAATCGAACGGGCCGATTCGCTCGATCCATCGGCATGATGGCGGTGCGGACATCTATTTCCTGGCCAACCGGGAAGCCAGGAGTATTAACGCCACTTGTGTGTTTCGCATCGGCGGAAAAGTGCCGGAGCTTTTCGATCCTTTGACGGGAGCCACGCGCACGTTGCCTCAATTCTCGATGCGAGGTGAGCGCACGGAGATCCCCTTGAGGTTCGAATCGGGGCAGTCGTTTTTCGTGGTGTTTCGTCCGGCTGTTAAGGGTGCGCGCGCTGGCGGGGACAATTTTCCTGTGCTGACTTCGATGCAGAAAATGGATGGCCCCTGGGAAGTGAGCTTTGATCCCGCGTGGGGCGGACCGGCGAGGGTGACCTTTGATGCGCTCGATGATTGGAGCCAGCGACCGGAGGAAGGCATCAAATATTACTCCGGGACCGCATTCTATCGGAAGTCCTTTGATGCACCACAGGACGCGCCGACAGCAGGCCGGAGATATTTCCTCGATCTTGGCAGCGTAAAGAACCTTGCCCGCGTCAAACTGAACGGTCGCGATTGTGGCGTCGCCTGGTGTCCGCCATGGCGCGTGGAAGTCACTGACGCGCTGGCTGGCGGAGTCAACCGGTTGGAAATTGAGGTGGCCAACTACTGGCCTAACCGGCTCATTGGAGATCAGTTCTTACCCGAAGACAAACGCTTCACTCGGACGACACGCAATCCGTTCAAGACGACCTCGCCACTCCTGCCATCGGGCCTGCTAGGCCCAGTGCAAGTCCTCACCGCTCAGAATCAAAACCCATGAAAACTTTTGTAAGCACATTGATATTATTCCTCGCGGTCGCCATCGCGGAGGCGAATCCGATCCCTGTGAAATCCTTCAAACAGGAAGGCGATGGCGTGAGCTTCATCATGGAAACGGGCGTGATGAAGCTGCAGGTTTGCGGCGACCGCATCGTGCGGGTGGTTTACGGGCCAAAGGCGTCACTGCCTGATAGTAAGAGCGTGGCGGTCATCAAGGATTGGACGCCCGTGCCGTTCGAGGTGCGTGAGAACCTGCAGGCCATCACGGTTTCCACTAGCAAGCTTCAAGTGGCGGTGGATCGCAAGACCGGGGCGGTGCAATTTCTGGATCCAGCCGGCAAACCGATCTTGAGCGAAGTCCCCGGCGGCGGCAAGTCGCTCACCCCGGCTGTGGTCAACAAGGAGCAAGCCTACCGAGTGGAGCAGAGCTTTCAGTCCCCCGCCGATGAAACACTCTATGGCCTTGGCCAATATCAGGAGGGCACATGGAACTGGCGCGGCATCCCGCTAGAATTGCGCCAGTGCAACACGCAAATTTCCATCCCCGTGCTCGTCTCTAGCAAAGGCTACGGCTTGTTATGGGATAACGCCTCGCTCACCGACTTCAATCCGGCCGACCAGGAAATCCCGCTCAGCGGCGCGGCACAGACCGGTGCTCTAGCCGGACCGCTGGCGACGGAGGAATTGGGTAGCGTGAAGCAGGAAAAACCTGCGAAGAAAGGGGATAGGACCGGTATTTTTACCACCGGCGCGGCGGGCGAATACGTCTTCGCCGTGCGCGATGCAGACCGCAAGGGACGGATCGGCGTGAGCGTGGACGGCAAGGAACTAGCATTGATCAAAAACACCTGGGTGCCGTATGGCGTGAGTGCGAAAATTACACTTCCCGCTAACAAAACCCTTGCGGTGAAACTGCTAGGAGGCGGCGCGGGAGCCAAGGTCTTCGCCCGGCCGTTAGGAGATAAGACCGTGTTCCGCTCATCGATCGGAGACACCGTTGACTACTATTTCTTCTACGGCCCGAAGCTCGACGACGTGGTGGCCGGTTACCGTCTCGCCACCGGTGCGGCCCCGCTGTTTCCCAAGTGGGCTTACGGCTTCTGGCAATGCCGGGAGCGCTACGACAACCAGAAAATGATCCTGGATGCCGCCTCTGAATACCGCAAACGGCAGATCCCCGTGGACCTGATCGTGCAGGATTGGCAATACTGGGGCCATTGGGGCTGGGGTGCTTACAACTGGGAGGAAAAGCGCTATCCGCAGCCCGCCGAGATGATCAAAAAACTGCACGAGCAGAACATCCGGTTCATGATATCCGTGTGGTCGAATCCCAAGGGCGGCCCCACTAACAAAGAACTGCAAGCCATGAACGGCTTCGTGCCGGTCGATTCCGACCTCGCCGGAAAACCGAATGCCAAAGGTCAAGTTCCGGTGCCCGTCTGGTATGATGCCTTCAACCCCAAAGCGCGCGACGTTCGCTGGCAGGGGATCAAAAAATCCTTCTTCGACATCGGCACCGACGCCTGGTGGCAGGATGCCGCCGAACCCGGCGACGACGGCAATGCGATTAATAACTGCCAGATATACCTCGGCAACGCTAACCGCTACCGCAACGCTTACACGCTTTTTACGAACCGCAGTCTTTACGACGGCCAGCGCGCGGCATCCGCAGACAAGCGCGTCTGCATCCTCACTCGCTCCGCCTACGCCGGACAACAGCGCTACGCAGCTGCGAGCTGGTCCGGAGATATCAAAGGAGATTGGGAAACGTTCCGCCGCCAGCTTCCGGCGGGCCTGAACTTTAGCCTCACCGGCATCCCATATTGGACTACCGACACCGCCGGTTTCTTCCGGCCGAAAAACCAATATACCGATCCGGATTTCAACGAACTCCTCACTCGCTGGTTTCAGATGAGCACCTTTTGCCCGATCCTCCGCGTGCATGGTTACAAAACCGAAACCGAACTCTGGAAATGGCCGCTTGCGGAGCAGAATCTCATCAAATATAACAAGCTACGCTACCGCCTGCTGCCCTACAATTATTCGGTGGCATGGAAGATCACGAACGAAGGCTACACGCCAATGCGCGCGCTGGTGATGGATTTCGCCGACGATCCGAAGACCCACGCCATCGACGACCAATACATGTTCGGCCCGGCGTTTCTTGTGAGTCCCGTCTTTGATGCTAAGGCCACCGCCCGGAAGCTATATCTGCCCGCCGGATGTTCCTGGATAAACTTTTGGACCGGCGAGACGCAGGCCGGCGGCCGCGAGATCAATGCAGCGGCTGCCTTGGACACGCTCCCGCTCTTCGTGCGCGCAGGCTCCATCATTCCTATCGGCCCCGCGCTGCAGTATGCGATGGAGAAATCGGCGGACCCCATCGAGCTGCGGGTCTATCGTGGCGCGAACGGCGCGTTCACGCTCTATGAGGACGAGGGGGACAACTACAACTACGAGCGCGGGACACATGCCACCATTCCGATCACCTGGGACGACGCCAAGGGTGTTCTAACCATTGGGGCTCGCGCCGGTTCTTACCCGGGAATGCCCACCAAGCGCACATTCAACATCGTCTTTGTGGGTAAAGACAACGGCGTCGGCGATCTGCCAACAGCTCAGCCCGACAAGATCGTCGCTTACGACGGGCAGGCAATCTCAACCCGATAGAAAACCTAACCTATAATTCCAACCCGCAATGAAATCTCCCTTGATCTCCCGCCGTCGTAAAACTTCGCGCCGCCTGTTGTTAGCCTGCACCTGTATGGCAGGCATGAGCCTCTGCGTTGAACGAATGCCTTGTTCCGCGCAGGAGCCCAATGAACCTGCGGATGTCAATGCGGCTCCGCTCGCAAGCGCCCCCCTCATTGACGGCAAAACCCCTGAGGAGCGTCAGCGGGTATTCCTTCAATATTGTTCCACCGTCCAGCCGCCTGCAACGAGGGATGCCCGCGTGGCGCTCGTCTATCTCGCGGCGCGGATTTATGCCGGCAAGGACAAAGAGGCCTCGTTCAAAAAGTGGCAGGAAATCGCGACCAGTGTTTACGAAAGGTCAAAGGCGCGCCTGGAGGCAAACCCCAAGGACAACAACGCGCGCAATCCATTTGAAAAGCATGCGCTGATTCACTCCTATCTCATCTGCCGCGAGAAAACATCGATTCCTCCGCAACTGGTGGAAACTATGCGTAAGTATGTCGCGCTATACAAACATAAGAATTGGTTTGGCTACGGCGCGCTCAACTACCGGGCCATGAATGACGGTGCTGGATTTCTCGCTGCTGAGAACTGGCCGGACCTAGTAGATGCCGATGGTCTCAACGCCAAGCAGATCCAGGAGGCGACCAAGGCCCGGCTGCTAGGTTACTTCGATGAAATTGTCCGCAAGAACACCGAGGAATACGGAGCTCCCACTTACCTTGGCATCGATTTCAGTGCCTTCAAAATGCTGGCGGAGTTTGCCAAGGATCCTGAGGTGAAGCAGAGGGCTGCCTACACGCTCGATTCAATGCTGCTCCACGTCGCCTGCGCCTGGAACAATGGCTACTATATCACCCCTGCCAGCCGCGCCAAGTACTGGGGGTCCACCATCACGTGCCCGGAGCGGATGGATACCACCGCAGGGATCGGTTGGCTCTACTTTGGCGGACTTCGACCCGTCGATCCCGCGCACATGAATGTGGGCGGCGCCATCTGGTTCGGGATTTCGCGCGATTATCGTCCGCCGGCGATTTTTAATGATATCGCCAACGACCGCATTGCGCCTTTTGTGCATCGCGGCAGCGGGCGCGAGAACATCCGGTTTACTATCTTTCAAGGCGACCGCTATGCGTTAGCCAGCGAATGGGAATTGCTGCCCAGCCCGACCAGTTCGCACTATAAGGAGTCCCGCCGACAGATGCTCAAATGGGTTTCTCCGCGCCCTGATAGCACCTTCACCCCTTTGCAGGAAAACCTTGTTCGGCCCTACAGCCCCAAGCAGGTCCAAGCCAATGCCTTCGGCTACGGTGAAAATCCGTTTTCGCAAAGCCTACAGCACGAAGGCACGCTCATCGGGATTGTCTCGGTGCCGGACGACTATCCGTTTTGGAAATCCTACGCGCCCTTCACCACCGACGGGGCCATTGTGAAGCGCACCGAAAAAGATGGCTGGGTCTTCTGCCACGGTGGCTCCGTGCTCTTCGCGTTCCGCTACCTTCAGTCGGCCTATTGGGGACCCACACGCGAGAAGGAGAAATGCGACGTTTACCGCAGTGACAGTCGCAAGAACGGCTGGGTGCTCGAAACCTCGCCCGTGCAGCCCTACGCCGGCGGTGGCGTGGACGCCGAGCTGGGACGGTTCGCCCAGGCGGTAATCGCCAAGACCAAGCTGAACGCCGAGGGGGTCAATACTAACATTCCCCGGTTTTCTTACACATCACTCACAGGCCACGTGCTCGACATCACCTACCGCGGTCACAAAGAGCCATACACGAACCAACACCTGATAGACGGCAAGCCGGTGGACTACGCCAGCTTCCCGCTCTTCGGCAATCCCTGGGTCCAGCAACCCTTGAACGGCGACATACTTGCGCTGCAATACAAAGGCAAAACGCTTACCTATAACTTCAAAACTTGGACACGCACGGGAAAATGAACCACACCATTATGAAACCAAACCTCACTATACTTAATTTCCAGATTGCATCGTCACACACTGCGGCACTCTTCACCGGACTTCTAACTATGTTTTCATTCTCCCTTGTAGCACATGCGGAGGACACATCATCTTCCGACGGGAAAAAAGGCTCTCTAACCGTACGTGACCAGCAGAGTGAGATTGGCATTCCATCGGTCAAGGACCCTGCTGCGGTTCACACTAACCATCCGGACGCCCAATGGTATCCCGCGGCGGGGTTGGGGATGTTCTTGCACTGGAGCATTTCGTCCACGAAGGCGATGAATATTTCATGGCCCATGATCCCCGGAAAAAACCTGGGTAGCATCCGCATCACGGATCCTGCGGAACGGGAGCGCATTGTCCGGGAGAAGGATTTCGATTTGAAAGGCAAACCATGGGAAATGACGCCTAACCAATATTGGTCGATGGCAGAAGATTTCAATCCTGGGAAATACGACCCTGACAAATGGTGCAAGGCCGCGAAGGATGCCGGCTTCACTTATATGGTACTCACAACGCGCCACCACGATGGATTTGCCATGTGGCCGAGCGCTTTTGGAGAGTTCAGCACCAAGAACTTCATGGGTGGCCGGGATCTGGTGAAGCCCTTTGTGGATGCCTGTCGCAAGAACGGCATCAAGGTCGGCTTGTATTACTCGCCACCTAACTGGCGCTTCGAGCGTGAGTTCAAAAACTTTTTTAGCTACGCGACCAAGAAGAATCCCGAATTTCCGGAATTGGACGCGGATCTCAAACCTCGCCAAGGCAAAAAATCGCCGGAGGAAATCGCCCGTCACCAGGCCGCTTATGATGCGATGGTTCGCGGTCAGATCCAAGAATTGCTGACGCAGTATGGCAAGATCGACCTGATGTGGTTCGACGGCTGCCAACCCACGCCGAACGGACCCAAGAGCATCACCGCCGATGAGATCCGGAAACTCCAGCCCGGAATTGTTATTAACCCGCGCCTGCACGGAACAGGGGATTTTCTAACCTACGAGCGAGATCTCAAGACGAACAAGGTCGCCACCACATGGGCCGAGTTCTGCAACACGTGGGCCCTGCTCTGGACCTATGATACGCGTCCGTTCCGATCGAATGCCTTTGTGCTTGGTCAACTGGCCCTCAGCCGATCACTTGGGATCAACTATCTTCTCGGGATCGGACCCGACGGCCAGGGTGAACTTCATCCGGCGGCATACAAGAACATGGAGGTCGTCGCTGGATGGATGCGAAAAAATGGTGAAGCCGTGCATGCCGTGAAGCCGCTGCCGACCGGTGAAACCGCCAATGTCCCCGCCACAGCAAACGGCAGCAAACGTTTCCTATTCGCAATTCCCGAGTTCAAGCAGGATGCCGGCCGCCCCGGCATGTTCGACAAAGATATGCTAACTCCGACCGACACCAGCTTGACTCTCAAAGGGGTTTCCACAAAGCCCGAACACGTCACGCTTCTTGGCGACGGGTCCGAATTGCCCTTCGAGTATTCGGCGAACTCCGTGACGATCAAGCTTCCTGCCGCTAAGCGAACCAATCTTGTGGATGTCGTGCAGGTGGTGCTCAACCGCTGAAAATCCCTGACCCCGTGCGACTAACCCCGCTTCATCTATTTCCCATTCTATCAGTATCATGAAAAACAACTTTCCTATCAGTTCTCTCGCCGCATTGGCATTCATCACGGCTCTTGGAGTTCCCGCGCACGCTGCCGAGAATGCGGCGGCGAGAGCGCCCTCGAAAGAATCGCTGCTTCCCACCACGGCCGAGCGTGAAGCGCGCCTTGGGTGGTGGCGCGAGGCGCGGTTTGGGATGTTCGTGCATTGGGGCGTCTATTCCGGACTGAGCGGCACGTGGAACGGAAAGAGTTACAACGGCTATGGCGAGCATATCCAGCGGATGGCCAAGATCCCGATCCCTATCTATCACAAGGAGGTCGCAGGGAAATTCAATCCCACGGAATTCAATGCCGACGAGTGGGTGAAACTCGCGAAGGAGGCTGGCATGGGTTACTTCGTCATCACCGCGAAGCACCACGACGGCTTCGCGATGTATGATTCGAAAGTCAGCGATGCCAACGTCGTCAAGGCGACTCCCTTCGGCCGCGATCCGATGAAGGAGTTGAAGGCCGCGTGCATGAAATATGGCATCAAATTCGGATTCTACTATTCCCACGCGTTTGACTGGGGCGAGGAAAATGCACCCGGGAACGACTGGGACTATCAGAACCCCGGCGGCGACAAGCTCCTTCACGGCGCGAACTGGTGGGAGAAATATCCCGAGTTTCTGCCCAAGGCGCGCCAGTATGTCGATGGAAAGGCGATCCCCCAACTCCAGGAAATCATTGCGAATTACGATCCCGACATCATCTGGTTTGACACGCCGCACAAGCTCCCGCCTGAAGAGAACCTCCGCATCCTTGCTGCGGTTAGGAAGGCAAAGCCATCGCTTGTGATCAATGGCCGTCTGGTCAGCGGATTGGGGGACTATCAGAGCACCTGCGACCGTCCTGCGGAATTTCCTCCCCAAAATGGTGACTGGGAAGGAGTGCCCACGACCAACGAATCGTATGGTTACAATGCCAACGACCGCAGCCACAAGTCGCCTGCCCATTTCATCCAGCTCCTCGCGAAATCTGCGGCACGCGGCGGTAACGAGCTGATGAACATCGGCCCGATGGGAACCGGAAAAATAGACGCGGCCGATGTGGAGATTCTCAAAGGCATCGGCAAATGGTGGGCCGTCAACGGCGAGTCGATCCGCGGGACCACGCGCACTCCGCTCGCGGTCCAGGCATGGGGAGAATCCACCCGCAAGGGCAACCGCCTCTATCTGCATGTTTTTCAATGGCCGTCCGATGGCAGGTTGGTGGTCGGGGGATTGAAGACTGAAGCAACAAAAGTCTATCTGCTTTCCAACAAAGAACAGGCGCTCCCAGTCACCCGCTCTGGGCCGGACTTGGTGATTTCCCTTCCGAAAAACGCAACGGATTCCGCCGACAGCGTCGTGGTCGTCGAATGTGCGGGTGAACCGCAGGCGGATCCTGTCCGCTTGCTGTCCGGGCACGTCGCGGTTGATACCCTTCGTGCGTTTGACGGAGCGATCGTCGGCAAGTTGCGGTTCGGGCCCGGGAAGAAAACCGATGACGTCGCAATGAACTGGCTCAAACCCGATAGCGCGGTCACTTTTTCTGTGCGTCTGAACGATAAGACCACCTTTGACCTGGCCGTGAATTACGACGCTCCGCCGGCCGCCAAAACCAAAGTGGCGGAAGGGGATGCCGGCAAGGAAATCCAACAAGCTGCCAAAGGCGCGGCGGGCATTTACGCCGTCACTCTCGCAGGCAAGGAATTCAGCAAGGCAGTGCGGCAGGGCTCAGCGGTGAAGGAAAAGCTGGGCACCGTCACGCTGGAGCCCGGCAATTACGAGATCCGCGTTTCCGCAAAGGAGATCTCCGGTGATGAACTGTTCCGCCTGCGCAATCTAACTCTAACACCAGTCACGCAATGATACCCACCCGTAATGCAACGATTCATGCTGCGTCTCTCTTCATTCTAATGGCATGCGCCTGTGCTGCCTCGGACCTGAGACTCTGGTATGACAAGCCTGCCAAGAAATGGACCGAAGCGCTGCCAGTCGGAAACGGGCGGCTTGGTGCGATGGTCTTTGGCTCCCCACAGGAAGAGCAAATCCAGTTTAATGAAACCACCATCTGGACGGGAAAACCGCACGAGTATCAGCACGAGGGCGCGGCGAAATTCTTGCCCCAAATCCGGGATCTCCTCCAAGAGGGGCGCGCGCTATCAATCGAGGCGCAAAAGCTCGTAGCCGCTGGAAAAGCCCAGGAAGCGAAACCGCTCAGCAGCAAGGCGCGCGCGAATCAGAAGGAAGCCGAAAAAATCGCCATGGCGGAGAGCATGAGCATCCCCCTGCGGCAGGAGAAGTATCAGCCCTTCGGCACCCTGCGCCTGAAATTCCCCGGCCACGAAGCGGCCACAAACTACCGCCGCGAGCTGGACCTGGACACTGCGCTTTCCGCCGTCGAATACAAGGTGGGCGACGTGACATTCACGCGCCGGACCTTTGCCAGCCACCCCGACCAGGCGATCTTCGTCCACCTCACCGCCAGCAAGCCAGGCAGCCTGAACTTCACGGCCAAAATCGAATGCCCGCACAAATTATCCGCCGTCAAATCAGCGGGCTCGAACCAGCTAACACTCGCCGGAGCCGTGGCCGAGGATGGCGTGAAATTCGAGGCGCGCCTGCTAGCGGCATCGCGCGGCGGCACCGTCAGTTCCACGAATGGCGTCCTCTCGGTTGCCAATGCCGACGAAGTCACTCTAACGCTCGTCGGGGCATCGAGCTTCAAGAGCTTCCAGGACATCAGCGCCGACCCGGCCGCCCGCTGCGAATCCTATCTATCACCGTTGAAATCCAAACCCTATCCAGAAATCCTCCGCGCTCATCAGGCCGACTATCAGAAACTTTTTCGCCGCGTTTCACTCACGCTGGGGAAATCCTTAGCTCTACCCACCGACCAGCGCCTCGCCCGGTTCGCCACCGGTGACGACACCAGCCTCGTCGCGCTGGTCTTCCAATACGGCCGCTACCTCGCCATCGCGGGCAGCCGGGCGGGCGGCCAACCGACCACGCTTCAAGGGCTTTGGAACGACAGTCTCAACCCGCCCTGGGGCAGTAAATACACCTGCAACATTAACGTGCAGATGAACTACTGGCCGATGGAAGTCACCAATCTATCCGAATGCCATCAACCGTTGTTCGACGCGATGGAAGACTTGAAACGATCCGGTGAAAAAACCGCCCGCGCCCATTACGGCGCACGCGGTTGGGTGCTCCATCATAACTTTGACATCTGGCTCGGTACCGCCCCGGTTAATTCCCCCGGCGACGGTCTGTGGGTGCCCGGTGGCGCCTGGCTCTGCACGCACCTTTGGGAACACTACCTCTTCACCGGAGACAAGGAGTTCCTGGCCAAACGCGGCTACCCGCTCATGAAAAGCGCCGCACAATTTTTCCAGGACTACCTCATCAAGGATTCGCTCTCGGGAACTCTCATCAGCGGCCCGTCTAACTCACCCGAACATGGCGGCGTGGTGATGGGACCCACCATGGATCATCAAATCGTGCGCAGCCTCTTCAAAGCCACTGCCGAAGCCGCCAAAGTGCTCGGCGTGGACCCGGAGTTCGCCGCCGATCTCACCGCCAAAGCCGCGCAGATTGCGCCTAACAAAATCGGAAAATTCGGCCAGCTCCAAGAATGGATGGAAGACCTAGACAATCCCAAAGACACCCACCGCCATGTTTCCCACCTGTGGGGCGTCTATCCCGGCCAAGACATCACTTGGCAGGACAAGGATCTCTTCGCCGCCGCCAAGCAATCACTCATCTATCGGGGAGACCTCGCCACCGGCTGGTCCATGGGTTGGAAGATCAATCTCTGGGCGCGCTTCCTCGACGGAGACCACGCCAATACCATGCTCACCTCGCTGCTCAAGCCGGTGGGCACCGGCAAGGGTGGCGGGCTCTATCCGAATCTCTTCGATGCCCATCCGCCGTTCCAGATCGACGGCAACTACGGCGCCACCGCCGGCATTGCCGAGATGCTCCTGCAAAGCCACCTCGGCGAAATTCACCTCCTGCCCGCCCTCCCGAAAGCCTGGCCGGACGGCACGGTGAAGGGCCTCCGCGCCCGCGGCGGCTTCCAGGTCGATATCACTTGGAAGGGCGGCAAGGTCGCCACCTATCGCATCGCCTCCGCCCACCCCGGCCCGGTCAAAGTGCGGATCGGAAGCGAGGTCAAGACCGTCAATGCTGATGCGTTGTAAAAGTCTGATCCTGTTATTTTGCGTCCAGCAGCTCCACGCGGTGGAAGCGGATGCTCCAGGCCCCCGGGCGATCTTGCAAGGGGTGGTCCATCCGCGGGTGCTATTCGACGCAACCGAAGCCGCCAGTATCGCGTGCGACGGAGATGGCTACAAGGGGTTTGATGTGATTTCCAGCCACGCGGCGGATGCATGGAAGGCGCACGACCTCGAAAAAGCCAAGCTCCTAAAAATACGGCTGTTAGGTGAGCTCGACGAAGTCGTCGAAAAACTTCGCCTGCGCAAGCAATGGTATCACGACCGGATTCGCGCACCGGAATCCACCCGCCGCTATCCGATCGCCTTCGATTTGCTCGCCGCATTTTCCGAGGACGGCCACAACATCTTCACCGATGCCGAGGCGGCCCGCGTGGAGGAACGTCTCTGCCAGATCGCCGCTTTTCAGGTTCCTGAGCAGCCCTATTTGCCGACTAACAATATTACCTGGGCGATGGCTCCCTGGGTTTTCACCGCAGCCGCAGTTCCCAATGCCCCGGCCCGGACGTGGACGATCACGGACCCTGCAGACGGTAAATCCGTGGTGCTCAAATACCCCGGCAGCCGGGTGCTCATGGCCCAGGGCGTGGCTTTGATGGAACGAATTGTGACTGCCAAAGTCCCGGATGACATGGATGTTTATGGAATATCCCCGACGGGGGAGTTTGGCGGACCGGTCGCTTATGGAGTCGGCGCATTTGAATTGTATGTGGCGTCATGGACGGTTTTCCGAAGGCATGCGGGAGTTGATTTCCTGTCCCGTCCTCAGGTCAAAGCCTGCATCAGGGCCACGCTCCAGACCGTCACGCCGCCGATCCCATTCCTCGATGGGAAGCGCACCATGCCCGCCATCGGCGATCAAGCCACCTGGAGGAATCCTCCGCTGGTGCTGCCATCGATCATCTATCAAATTGCAAAGAACGATCCCGCCCTAGCAGCCGAGTGCATGACCATTGCCGATGCCAGCCCGATTGATAACGGCACCAATGATCTAACGTATCTGATGCCGCGTTGGAATGCTGCCCAGCGCGCCGCCGCCAAGCGCGAGCCAGTCACGCTTCGCTCGGGATGCGTGGCCGGCATGGGGCGATCGGTTGTGTTGCGTTGGAATTTCGGTTTGGAAGACGAGACCTATCTGATGTGCCGCGTCCCCGGCGCCTTGGCGATGAAGCATTCCCACAGCGATTTCGGCTCTCCCAATATCTTCGTGGGCGGCATACCCGTCATTGTTGATCCGGGCTGGTTCTATGGAGCGGAGCGTCATGCGAGCCGTCCGGAAGGAGATGAGTGGAAGAGCCTGGCTGCCCATAGCGCGCTGAGTTTCGCGAAGTTAGAGCGGGGGGATGAAAAGGACGCGGGCATCGGGAACGAGCTTGCCCGCGCCGCCGCCACACCGCGGTTAGATCTTTCCAGCAAGCTGCAGCTCGCCACCTTCCTCGTTCCCGGCACCACCCAGTCGGACGGTAAGCCTGGCCTACCCGGCTACCGCCGCACGATCGCGGGAGCGTTGCGCGGCAATGCTGTTTTTGCGATTTATGATCACATGGAAGACCCCGGCGATCCTGATTTGCTCGGAATCAGCAACCTCCAGGTGGCAGGAGAGAAACCGGCACGCGTGGAGGGAAGTCGCGCCTTGGTGGACTGCTTCGGAGGGCTGAGTCTGGCAGCTACTTTCGTGCTTCCGGAAGCGGGAAACCTCCGTCTGGAAAAAGGTGGCCTGCTCACTGATTGGCCGAGAAATCCGTGGAACGACGGCCCCGGCAGAGTGGTGCATCCCACCCCTTGGCTGCAACATTTCCAGCCGGATGCCAAGGCCGCCACGCCGCATCTGGTCATTCTCCAAGTGGGCAAGAACACCGGTGAATCTTTGCCACCGGTTACCCGAATTTCCGCTCCCGCCCCCTTGGCGGCATTCCAAGTTGCTGGCAGCGAAAGCCGGCTCTTGGTGGTGGCTAACCAAGGGAAGACCAAGTTTGGCTGGCGTCCTCCATCCGGCAAAGGTAAGATTGAGATCGTCGGCGCGGATTCTGGAAGCACTGGTTTTTCCTTAATCATTCCCGCCGGAGGAATGGTCTTATGGAGCGACGAATCCGTTATTCAAAATCAATCACCCGTCCCTCGTTAGTCACCGATTACCTTATGAAGTATGAAAGGCTTGAATCATGAAAACCTGCCCATATTGCGCTGAAGAAATCCAGGAAGAGGCGATCAAGTGCAGGTATTGCCACGAGTTTCTTGATGAAACCAAGCGGCCTCCCGCCTATGCGCCGCCGATGGTGCCTGCTGCTCAGGGCAGCCAGTTGCCGTGGTATTTTAAAACGTCCTTCATCGTACTGACGTTTCTGACTGTGCCGCCTTTCGCTCTGCCATCCGTGTGGCTGCATCCGAAGCTGCATTTGATCTGGAAAATCGTGATCACGGCGGCGGTTGTGGCTTCTTCTTGGGCCACCTACATTGCGATAGATGGAATCATTGGTTACGCGCTTGAAATGCTCAAGTGGGCTGATCAGATGAAGAGCTGACACGCGGGTTTTTTCTGGATGAACAGCGCCTGCCGCTTCTAGCATCCAGCCATGCGTTCGATGGATGAATGGCTGGGATCCGAGGAAACTGGCGAGGCGTTTTCCCACTGCATGAGTTGCCAACTGCCGCTGCCGGAAATTGCCGCGCCGTGGCTGGTGAACAAGGAGTTTCACCGGGATGAGTGCGTGCTGGAATACGCGATCTGCCAACCGTGTCGCGATCAGGTAACAGAACAGCTTTCCGAGGAATCGAAAGAAACGGTGCGGAAATTCCTCGAACAGCAGATCGACTGGGAAGAGCGGGTGAGGGAGTTCATGCTGGCTCATGACGCGACGGAGCGCTTTGGTGCCTGCATTTCATGCCGCACGCCGCGCGGGGAGTTGGACGGATTCGGCATTTCCGCGCTGTTTGATGCGGGTGGGCATCTCGTCATCGGGCCGCTGCCACTGCTGATCTGCCGCGGTTGCATCGGGCGGATGACGGCATCGATCTCCGAAGCAAGCCGTCTCGTGTGGCGGAAATTTCTGGAGGATCATTTCACCGGACCGCCGAATGACTCGGGGTTTCCGGGGTTGTTATAACTCAGCCGTGGACCAGCGCTTCCTCGAAGGCGGCGATGATCGTTTCGATGGATTCTAGTCCGCAGGAAACTCGAAGGAGATTCGCGGGGACGCCGCAGCCTTCTGCCCATTCGAGCTCGGTGTAGTGGGCGAGCAGGGTATAAGGGCAGACGAGGGTGAAATACGTGCCGAAACTCGGGCCCTTGCAAATGCGCAAGGCGTCATAGACTTTCGGGGTTTTTTTTGGAGCTTTCAGGACGAAGGAAAGCAGCCCGCCGTAGCCGCCACCTTTGCGCATGACATCTTCGTAGTGCTCGCGGTTCACCAGCGATGGGTGCCAGACTTCCGCGACGGCCGGATGCTCGGAAAGCCATTTTGCGAGGGCCAGGCCGTTCGCGTTCACGGATTTCATGCGCTTCGAGTAGCCCTTGAGATTGGAAAGCAGGACCTCGGCATCGCCAATATAAAGGGGGGCGCTGTCGGTGGAATCTGCCTTCAGCGACTGGCGCAGGGCATTCGCCACCGGTGAATCGGCGCGGACGGATGCCATGCCGGCCATCACGTCGCCCTCACCGGAAATCCATTTGGTCAGGCTGCCGGTGACCACATCCGCATAGCGCAGCGCCTCGACATTGAGCGGACCGGTCGCCGAATCATCGACGATCAATGGCGTTCCACTTTCGGCGCAAGCCTTGGCCACGCGTTTGAGATCGATGGTGCGCAGCAGGGGATTGCTCGGGACTTCCGTGAATACCCCGGCAAACTCGCCGGTCCGGATCCGCATCAGTGCTTCGTCGAAGGATTCGCCGACCGCTTCATTCAGATAGACGACGCCGTGGCCGAAATGCTCCTGCACTTTTAGCCCGTCCACGTAGGGGAATTCTATCTGCAGCGTCTTTTTCCCATCGTGCAGCCCCGGAAGAGCCCGCAAGACCGAGGAAATCGCCGCCATTCCGCTGGCAAAAATGAAGGTGTCCGCAGGTGCGGCCCCAGTGTACTTCGCCAGCGAGCGGGCGATCAGATGCGACTTCGAGCCCTCACGCATGTTGCCATCGAGGAAATCCTGCGCTTGCCGGCTGCTCACCACTTCGCCCGTCAGACGCCAGTAGAAATCCGCGGCCTGCTTTGCTTTTGCCGGCACGATCAGCACCTGTAGGCCGTGAAAACTTGTGATTCGCACCGCTGTTTCTGCGTGGCGTTCCACCCAGCGGTGAGCGCGCTGGACCGAGGTGCGCGTCGGCAGGACGATGACTTCCTCGTGCTCGCTGGCGACTTCCGCCTTTGCTTTTGCGAATAGGCGCTCGGCCATGGGATGCTTGAAAAACCTTGGGTAGCCGGTCTGCATCCGCTTCGTGACCTTATCGCGACCCTCCTCATAGCCGATCACAGAATCCCACGTCGGCAGGCAAACCGAGCATGCATGAGCGGAATCCGGGAGCGGAATTCCCAGATCCTCTTCCTGCCATGCCGGGTTGGCTGCTAGGTCGCGCGTCACCCCCCCTCCATGCCTCGCCGGGGGAATAAGGGCAAGCCGGATCAGTCAGGAGTTGTGAACAAATTCTCCCGATCCCGGCAAATCAAGCAGCCACGGGAGTTTCCCTCACACTGCGCCATTGCAGCGGATTTCCCCCATGATAGCCTTCCCCGCATGCAACCTTCCGATCTCACCGCAGACTCGCCGATGGGCCAAATCCTCGAAACCCTGCCCGGTGCCCGGCGCGCAATCTTCGCCCGCTATCACCTCGGCGGTTGCCAAAGCTGCGCATTTTCTAACGAGGAAACCCTCGCGGAACTTTGCAAACGCAGCGAAATCCCGGTGGCCGAGGTGCTCGAACACCTGCTCACCAGCCATGTCCACGACTCCGCGATGTGGATGGAACCCACTGCCGCAAACGATAGGCTGGGGCAGTTGCGGTTGATCGACCTCCGCACCCGCGAGGAGCACGAGGCGGTGGTGATTCCCGGATCCGAATTTTTCACCCAAGAACTCCAGCAGCAGCTCTTTGCCGGAAATTCGGACGCACCAATCCTGCTCTACGACCACAGCGGACGGAACGCGCTCGATCAAGTCGCGTGGTTCCGCGGTCACGGCTTGAAGGAAACCTACGCCCTGCGCGGCGGTATCGACGCTTGGAGCCAGGAAATTGACCCGAAGATCCAGCGTTACCGCTTGGAAATGGATTAGCGGACTCGCCACTTTGGAGTGCGGTGAGCATCACCGCTTTGAGAGGCAGGCCCGCTTTGCGGCAGACGATCCGATCCTAGAGAAAACCCTCCGCATCCATGCCATTTCCTAACGAATCCCCCTTCGCAAAACGCAATTCCCCCCCTCAAAGTGGTGATTCTCACCGTGCTCCAAAGCTCACGCACCCGGACTATACAACCGTTTTTCCGCGATCCATGCTGCGACGGACGGTGCCAGCCACGGAGGCTTCGTTTCGCCGTGGGCGATCAAGTTTCGGATTTCAGTCGCAGATGCCGGATGCTCGCCACTTACGACGTGCAGCCGGTAACCGTCGCGCGGTTGGATCGCCTCGCCGCGCGCGAACACGATGAACTCCACGCAGTCCGCCAAGCGCTCGGGGTGTTTCCATTTCGGCAACGCGGCCCATTGGTCGCCGCCCATGATCCAAAACAATCGGCTGCCCGTGAATCTGGCCGCCATGGCCTCTGCTGTTTGATAGGAGAACGAAGGTGATGGCTGATGGAGTTCGAAATCATCGACCACTGCCCAAGGCAGGCCGACAGTGGCAAGACGCAGCATCTCATAGCGATCCTCACCTCTAGCCGGCTGTGCGTCCGTCTTGTGTGGGGAAATCCGGCATGGAAGGAAACGTATTTCGTCGAGCTCCAGCGCGTTCTTGGCCAGCGATGCGAGGTAAAGGTGCCCGAGGTGGACTGGATCGAAAGTGCCGCCGAAGAGGGCGATTTTGCGGGGGCCTGACATGGTGTCTGATGGGCTCATCCGGCGATTACACGGAGACGGACAAATTTGCGCGGCACAGAGTTTACTGAAGGCAGGACCCTAACTGTGCATTCCTCGGTGATGCCGTCAGCGGTCGGTGCGATGTTAGTTTCCTCAATGTCAGCCCCCGTGCCGTCCCACACCGCTGCATCGAGATCGGGACTGGTTTCCACTACATATTGCAGCCCGTCCCGCACGATGAGGCGGCGGTAGTGGAAGGTGAGGTATTGGAGCCCGTCCCCGGCATCGGTCTCCAGGGTTGCACTCGGCAGTCCACTCGGATCCGTTGCGAATGGATCGAGGCCCAGGGCATACTCGAGCAGGTTAGAAATGCCGTCGGCGTCTGGGTCTCCGGCGCTGCCCTGAAGTGGATCGGTTCCACCGGCGTCGGCTGGATTGAGGCCGTGCGCAGTTTCCCAATCGTCGGGAAGTCCATCACCATCTGCATCCGTGGTCGCAGGGCCTGTGTAGGTGACGAGCCATTGCTCAGTGCTGCTGTTAGCTGGAAAGACGCTATCGGATGCGGTGATGGAAATGACGTTTTCCCCCGGGACCAACAATATCGGCAGGGAGTTCCAGCTCAGGAAGCCATTGGTGCTCGTCACAGGTCGACCGTTGACTGAAACCTCGGCCACACCCGACGCCGCGTCTGCGGTGCCGCCCTGCACGACCAAGATGGGATCTGCTGTAGTGGTGCCTGTATTCCGCGTGATGATGGGAGCACTTGCATCTTGAGTCGAGAAAACGGTAGTGCTCCAATCGCTAACGACGTTGGTCGGAATCATCTTGCACCGGACTCGAAAGAATACGGCAGCTCCGTCTGGCAGATTCCCGAACGTGTGGCTAATGCCGTTGAACCAACCACTGCTTTCGGGGTTGGTGAAATCGGCATCACCGGCATACTGAATTTCATAGGAATCCGCACCGTTCACAGGAGCCCATTGGATGGTGTTATCCGCACCTGCCGTGAAAATCGGCTCCGGGACGATGACGGGTGCGGGCAGGGTTACATCGAGTAAAACATAGCAATTCGTGTTGCCGCGGCCGTTGGTGGTATTGGTGAAAGCGATGGTGTCGTTGTAGCTGCCTGGGTTGATGCTGTTAGCTGCTAGGGTGGCTTGGACGGTAGCGCTTGCCCCGGGGGCAAGGGTGCCGCTGATTTTCGAGATGCCTAGCCATGAGGACGAATTATCCGTCGTCCAGACGAGCGGGGCGTCGCCGTCGTTGGTGAGGGTGTAAATTTGCTGCGCAGGAGTGAATGGACCGCCGAAAGGGCCTGAAGCGTTCAGGGGGGATACCGGTGTGACCGTTAGAATCGCACTCGGGACCGAGGTAAAAACGTTACTCTCCCCAGTCAGTCCGTCGTCAGCATCGGCCGTCAGTGTCAGGCCGGAGGCTGTGGCAGTAGTGCTGATGGAACCGCTCCACATGCCATTTTCCAAAACTACCGTGGTCGGGCTGACTGCGAGTGCCCTCTCGACCCGCAAGCGGAGGTTAGGCACGGTGGTGGAGGTGTATCCTGCCGGACCGGCACCCGACCAGCTCAACGGATCACCATTCGTGCCGTAAGAGTAGAAATAATATGTTCGCGATGAGGCGGTGGAAGTTCCCCGCACCAGTCCACTGGTGCCGCTGCTGGCATTGTCGAAGCTGAAATCCACCATCAGGTTCCCGCTGCCGCCATACTGATAGGGGGTGTTGAACGGCAGGAAAACCCAGCCGGTGTGGGCAATGCTAACATTGGACTGAAACACCGTGGTCCAGCCGGAGCCTTCCCATGCGATGGGGGCGGAATAGCTAGAAAGGGAGGTCGGTCTGACACGGATGGTGAAGCGGGTGAGTGCTAGACCCGGGATCTGCGCGACATCGAGAGCAAGCCCGGTAAGTTTTCCAGCACCTCCTAATTCGCCAGCTGTATAGATTGTCTGGCAGCGCGATTCGTAAGCCAGAGTGTAGAGCGGTTGGCTGGTCGTATTGCTGCCGCTGCCGGTCGTGCGCTGCGACGAGCCGAGCGCGATGCGAGCACTGCCATTGAAGCCTGTTACTGAGTTCCCGTATGCATCGCTGGCGCGGAGTGTGGCGCTGAATGGATTGTTGGTTTCGACAAGAATCGGAAGCGGATCCCACTCCAGCAAGGTCGCCGCGCCGACTCCGATGTTGAAGCTGTTGCTAGAGCCGGCATGTCCTGAATTGTCACTTGCTGTCAGGACTGCGCCGCTCGCTTGCGCATTGAATACCAGATTTCCTGTCCATGAACCGGACGAAAAATTTCCGGTAACCGCTGGATTCATGGGGACGGAACTACTTCCGTCGTTGGCTGCTAGGTTGGTGGTGCCGGTGAAAACTGAGATCGTGGAATTCTCAACGTCCCTCGCGGAAATGGTCGTGCTGACCGGAGCCCCGCGGATTACAGCCGCTGGAATCGGGCTGATGGAGAAGTGGTGCACGTCATTGTCGTAGGCGGCGGTCTCCGCTGTGGCATTCTGGAAACCGGGGGCCGAGGCTGTAATCGTGACGTTTTGTGTGCCGTCCGTCGCGGCGTCGTCCACCGGCGTCCCGCTGAACGACACGCTCGTGCTCCCCGCCGGAATGACGACGCTCACGGGAACTGCGAACTGCGCGGGATCCGAAGAAGCAAGCATGATGGTTAGAGCGCTTGGTAAGGTGCCGGAAATTCCCACCATACCGCTCGTAGCGGTGCCTTCGTAAGCTGGAGAGAGGCCAGAGAGTGTTAGCGCGTGGTCCTCGTTGTCTGTCACTAAGATAGCTGCATTCGCATCGGTCCACCCATCCACGCTGGCGGTCAGGGTCACAGTCTGGGTTCCATCGATTTCCGAATCGTCGATTACCGTCATAGGAAAAGTCGCACTGGTTTGTCCGGGTTGGAAAGTAATGCGATCAGGAACGGTGAGCTCGCCGGGATCACTCGATGCAAGATGGACTATTACTATCCCCGATGGCGCTGCTGGGAAACTGACGGTGGCAAATTGCCCCACAGTGCCTTCCGCTACGACGCCGGGTGCAGTTAGGTCGATTGGCAATGAGTCGTTATCGATCACAAGGACATTCGCTGCCCGCGGCGGTTTGCCGTCGATATCACCCGTGATTGCCACTGTCCGATTGCCGTCGGCGATCGAATCGTCCGGGAGGTTCAGAAAAAATGCCGCGTTAGTTTCGCCTGCGGGCACTATCACCGAGGCCGCGGTGGAGATTTTAGCAGGAGCGGAGGAGTTAAGGCTGATCATGGTTTCCGTTTCAGCAGCTTCGTCGAGAGTGACGCTCGCAACTACCGCGCTACCACCCTCGGGGACTTGTGAGGGAGTGGTAAACGTGAAGCCTGCGGCTGGACGGGCAGTAACAGTAATATCGTCGATGCCGATACCATCGGTAGTGAGTGGGAAATCGTCGTAATGGTTAAAGCGGATTTTGAAAGTGGAACTATAGGCGATGCCGTGTGCGGCGATGGCGGCATCAAGATCGACGGTGAATTCCCCATAAATGCCCGATAGCGAACGCAGACCCTGAACTTCCCACCAGGTGGTTCCATCCGCACTGATCGCTACGCCGTCGAAGTCCGCGCCGCCAGTGAAGGGCGCTGGAGGTGGTCCGTTAGGTTCATCGTTGTAGCTGGCTGCCCAGAAGTTTAGAACAACCCCTGCTTTTCCTGCCAAATCAAGCGTGACGGTAGCTTCGTTTCTGGCCGCGCCGGTGGTGGTGTCCATCGTCAGGTGATAGATTCCCGCATGCGGAGAGTAGGCGGATGTGACCTGAGTGCGGAAATTTCCGGTCCCTGTCGAAGTCCACCACGCCGGATTTAAGCTGCCGCTTTCGAAGGTTTCCGCAAAAATGGTTTCAGTATCGGATGGCGGTGGAGACGGTGGCCTGACGTCGAACGCATTTGAATTGCCTGACACGGTTCCTGCTTTCGCTCGGAGCACGAGTCCGTTCCCGGAAACAGGGACGGAGATTTCTCCGGTCCACACCCCATTGGAGAACGCTCCACTCTGCGCAGGGCGGACGGGGATTTCCTTGAGACTGCTGAAGATCACATTCGGGCGCTCGGAATAACCGTTGGGAAACGGCGTGGTTCCCGACCAGGTCAATGGGCTGCCATTGCCGCTGTTGCTCGTGGCAGAGAGGACGGAAACACCGCTGTTGCCGGTGCCTCTCACCTGCACTCCCTGGCCCGAGGCGGTGGTGCGGTCCATGCTGAAGTCCACCAGCAAATTGTCGGTGCCGTTGAAATCGAATGGCGAGGTGAATACAAAGGTCATCCAGCCAGTGGCGGTGATCACCGGATTCGCCTGATAGACAGTGGTCCAGCCGCTGTTGTCCCATGGCGCCCCGTAGGTGAGGTTCGCCAGCGGACTGTGTTTTAGACGGATGGTCCAGTT
>JBBRYQ010000071.1:0-29225 GCA_038237425.1 Verrucomicrobiales bacterium | reverse complement strand
TTCATCTGTTACTGGAGACACCCGAGGCGAATCTGTCGTCGGGCAAGCGGGTGTTGTTGGGGGGATTCGGCCGTGGGACTGCAGCGATCGGGTGTAAGCTTGTGCTGTTTCAACCGATACGGGGTTGATTGACGATTGATGATTTTGGTTTTTTGATCTGGAGAGAAAGAGAAGCCTCCGGCGGGAGAAGTCAACTGGGGCGGCCTGGCAGATCCGCCCCTACCAGGGGATGAGGCGAGCAAAAGTCAGAAGATAGGGGGCTGAAAATAGAATTGAGAGCAGTCAACTCCCCTTCACTTGGCGTTCTTGGCGTCTTGGCTGTTCAATTTTTTCCAACCGACGCGGCATTTCTACGGTGATGATCGCTGATGGAGGAGCCCTGCAACGGGAGTGCATGTCTGTGTCGTTGTAAATAATTCTAACTTATTAGATGGCCTTCCTTTGGTAAGCCCGCCCAAGAATCTAATCACAGGGGCCGGATCAATTGCGGCGTGGCCCCCGCCATTCTGGAAAATCCCACGTTCAGCGCCATTCCCGTGCGATGTCCCGGACGTCGGCGGCCTGTGGCGATTGCTTTTCAATGAAATGGCGGTAGCGCCACGGCGAGTAGCCTTCCTGGAGCAGTTTCCCTTTGTTCAGTCCGCAGGCACTGACCATCCACTTGGGAAATGGGCCGGCCTGATAGCCGTTGAGATCCTTGCCGGGAACCGCCCACTTCACGAAGAGGACGACGTGTTTGTCATTGAGCAGGATATCGCCGGGCAGCAATTCATCCCACGATTCTAGCGGCGTGCAAATCTGGTGCATTTCCGCCGTGGAATAGGGGCGGCCGAGATTCCAACAGCGGGAGACGAAGCCTGAACAGTCGATGCCGCATGACTCGGTGCTGGTTCCGGCGTCGCCGAGTCTGCGCTTCGCGGCATCGCCGACGTCACCCGCTTTTTTCCCGGCTGAGATTTTTCTCAAAAACGATTCCGGTGTATCGAAGCCGCCCCACTGATAGGGCATGCCAGTCGCGGTTTTCCCCGGCTGCCACCAGCCCCGGCGATCGCCGAATTTCTCGATCGTCCGGTCCGGCGTGTGAACCATGATGCCGCGCGAATCCGGGCCGTGGCGGACGTTGTCCTCCGATGGCGTCCACTGCAACTGCGTGTAACGGTAGGCGGTGGCGAGGCTCATCTCGCGGGTGACCGGGGTGACGCAGGAGGCAAGCAACGGCAGCAGAAAAAAGGGCAGGAATTTCACGCGCGCGAGGACTAATGGAGCGGTGGTTGTTTTGCCAGTTTTCAATTTCTGCGGGCGGATGCAGTAGAGACGGGAAGATGATCTCAGCCGCAAAAAGGATCCAAAAAGGCCACAAAAGCAGCTCGCGGCAATTGATCGTTCTGCGAGAGGGAAATTCACCCGGACAGAACTCGGATGGCATTTCGATTTACCTTCCCCACGCCTTTCCAATTTTTGCGTCCTTCTTGATCCTCTTTGTGGCTGAAAACCTACCCATGATTTCGATCCGGCGACTGCAAACGGAGATGAGAGTTGAGGTTTGGGGGAAAAGTCTTTGTGATTCGGGCGGGATGGAAGGCACTCTGAGATTTGAAAACGTCACGAAACGCTTCGGGGCATTCACTGCGGTGGATGGCGTGACGCTGGAGATCAGCCATGGCAAGACGTTCTCATTGTTAGGCCCATCTGGCTGCGGCAAGACCACCCTGCTGAGGATGGCGGCAGGATTCGAAAAACCGGACTCAGGCCGCGTGCTGCTCGATGGCCGGGACATCACACTGCTGCCGCCGGAGCAACGGCCGGTGAACACGGTTTTTCAAAACTACGCGCTCTTCCCGCACCTCAGCGTGCGCGACAACATTGGCTTCGGGCTGAAAATCGCAAAGCTCTCGAAAGGAGAAATCACCCGCGAGGTGGACCGGATGCTGGAACTGGTGGATCTAACATCACACGCGGACAAGCTGCCATCGCAGCTCTCCGGCGGTCAGAAGCAGCGGGTGGGCATCGCCCGCGCGCTGGCGAACAAACCACGCGTCCTGCTACTGGATGAGCCGCTCGCCGCACTCGATCTGAAACTGCGCCAGCGCCTGCTCGTGGAACTGGATGCAATCCATGACGAGGTGGGCATCACGTTCCTCTACGTCACTCACGATCAGGGTGAGGCGATGTCGATTTCCGACACCATCGCAGTGATGAACAAAGGGCACATCGAACAGATCGGCAAGCCAGCGGAGATTTATGAAACACCGCGCACGTCCTTCGTCGCGGCATTCATCGGCGATACAAATTTCCTCGAAGGCCGGGTGACGGAAGCGCTCAGCGAGCGGTTCTCACGGGCAGATATCCCGGGCCTCGGTGCAGTGCTCATCGATAATGACAAACCAGTGCGCCCTGGGGACCGCATTCATTTGTCGATACGCCCGGAAAAACTCATGGTATCCAGCGAGAAGCCTGCCGACGGCGAGTGGGAAAACGCCGTGCTCGGAAAGGTGGAAGATGTGATTTATTTCGGATCCCACACGCGCTACTGGATCCGCTGCGGTGAATACCGAATCTGCGCCGAGAAACAGCACCGCACCTTCCAACTCGACGAGCCACCGCCGAGCTGGGGCGACGCCGTCTGGCTGCGCTGGCATGCGAACGATGGCTTCCTTCTCGAACAATATCGCGAAGAGGATGAGGAACTGTTGACACTGCCCGAAGAATAAAACTGGCCAAAACGCACAATCGAAGGCATATCCCCGCGCGTGAGCCTTTCCCCCCGATGCTCTTGGCCCGCCATTTTCATGGCTACTTGCTGCACTGCCGCAGCGCTGGAGATTCGTGGTTACGACAGCGAAGCTATCAACGGGAATCAAAAGTGGCTCCTCCACATTCCCGGGCAGTGGCTGTGGGGAAGCCCGCCATTCATCAACCCCGGTTTTACCACCTTCGATGCGGCGAAACTACGCGCGATCGGCTGGCCGGAGCATCCCACGGACTGGACACGCCAGATCGCCCTCGTTTCACCCCGTCACGCCGTCTATGCCAACCACTACCCGCTCGGGGCGGATTGGCAGATCAATTTCCTCGGCAGCGATGGACTGCAGCACGCAGTAGGAATCGAAAGCCAGGTGGCGGCAGTCAACGACCAAGGCCAGACCACAGACCTGATGATCGTCACTCTATCAGCACCGGTCACCGCTGCGGGGATCACTCCCTACAAGGTGCTCAATCTCGCAAACGAAGCCGCCTACCTGCACAAGCCGTTGCTCGTATGCGGCAGTTTTGTGCTTGCCAGCACCTCGGAAATCCAAGGCTTCACCACGCTGAACAACGACCCTGGATTTGATACGACACGGTTTATTTATTTCGACTACGACCGCAACGCCACCGCCGACACGCTGCACCACTGCAACGTGCGTCCGGGAGATTCTGGCGGGCCGGTGTTTGTGATAGAAAACGGCGAACCTGCGATCGTGGGCACCATCAGCGCCTATGACGACCTATCGCCAGCAGACGGACTGGAAAACGGGCCGGTTTTCAGAAGCTACCTGTCTTCGATTCCCAGCTATCTACCGCAAGTGGACGCCCTGATGGATGCGAAGGGATATCACCTCAAACGTTTCTATCCAGAGGCGACCACACTCCTGACGAACGCAACCGCCCCTGCTCCGTTGCGGCAATTGAAATCCGGAAGTATCTCCATCACCACCGAGAACTCCGGAGCCGCGACAGCGCACAATGTAAACCTCACGCTAACATTTCCGAGCGCCCCCGCCAGTGTCAGTGGCACTGGCTGGATTTGTGAGGCCGCCACTCCCTTGGTCTGGAATTGCAGGCGTGGCGGCATCACCCATGCGACTAGCAGCTCGCTCACCGCGACTTGGAGCAATTTACCTGCGGTGGCAAACCTGGTAATCAACGCCGTCCAGTCCTACGATGGTAGCAGCGCGGTCACGACAACCCCAAGCATTTCTATCACCCCAAGTTACGCTTCATGGATCAGCGGAATCAGCGAGACCGCCTACGATGCGGACCCGGATCGCGATGGGATCGGCAATCTAATTGAATACGCATTTGGTGGTTCGCCTGCGCAATCATCGCTTGTTGCGCCCGCGGGGCATCGTCTGACACCCGTGGCGGAAAACTCTGGAAGCAACCTCCTCATCCACTATCCACTCCGCACCGACGCTGCGGCACGGGGACTGAACGAGACGCTCGAATATTCCACCGATATGCAGAACTGGAACAGCGAGCTACCGGCCGAAGCTTCGTTCAACACGGCATCCTACCTGCCATCCGCGAACGGGTTTGAGGAGGTGACCGTGAGTCTGCCACTCAACGGGCCGACCTATTTCGTTAGGGTGCGGGTGACGTTGGCGGAGTGATGAATTTTATTTACTCCCACGTTTTGACGTCGTCGGAAGTTCCAAGTTTACCATCACGCCCCGGTGAAAAGACGGCGGCCCTGCGGCCTTTTAAATGGAATGGTTTTCCCGCGATGTCGAACTCGAGCTGCTCGTCGATATCCGTATCGAGAATGACGGTGTAGGGATTTCCATAGGGATCGAATAGACCTTCAGGAAAACGCCCTTTGGCATCGAATATCATGCCACCCTTGCGATTCCACCCCTCCTTGACCGCGAGAAATTTGATATCACGGGGATTTTCTTGTTTTGAGGATTTGTCTTCAAGCCCCAGCAGAATCGTTAGCAATTTCACTCCCTCTGCAGAATCCGTCGTCACCCGGACTCGCGCATCTGGTATTTTCCCGTATTCGGAATAGACATTGTTAACGGCGGATTCGATGGCAATGGAAGTGGCAAGGGTTGTTCTGAGCCGTCCGTTATTTGGATTCGTTGTTGGAAAGGCGAAAAACTCCATCACTCCGATGACGAGGGACAACCCACCCAGCATCATTCCGCAAAATGCGATGGTCGCGCCTTTTCTCATGTCAGGCGATTTGAGCAAACGCATTCTTGCCCGCCTTCCAGTGAAGATCGCGATCAGTCCGAAGATGAATACAAAGGCCAGTGGAATACTGAGGATTCCGAAAATCAGGCTGGTCCGCGCGAGTCCTAGGTGGCTGAGTTTTTCTGATTCCTCCGCTGGGGCCTCGTCGTTCATTACGGGATAGACTATCCCGTTTTTGAGAGCTGTCTATATCCGAGCCTATGGAGTGATGACACTGTCGTCGTGGGCCAATGGGTGGCGAAATTGTGCGGGCTGAAGGCACCTTTCTTTCGCTGGTCATCGACTGGCGGAATGAATTCCGCGCTCCCGGTGCAAAAAAAGGGCGGAGCTTGCGCCCCGCCCTTTGATAGATGATATCAGATCACTTGCCCCAACGCTCGAGCAGGGTGGTGGCCATGACGGATGGCGTTTCCGCGACGGCGATGCCGCACTCTGCGAGGATGCGCTTCTTGGCCTGCGCGGTGTCTTCCTCGCCGCCAACGATGGCTCCGGCGTGGCCCATGCGGCGGCCTGGAGGTGCGGTGGCTCCAGCGATAAATCCGGCGATGGGCTTCTTGCAATTTTCCTTGGCCCAGCGCGCGGCTTCGACTTCCGCGTTGCCGCCGATCTCACCGATGAGGATGATGGCTTCGGTTTCGGGGTCGTTGTTGAACATTTCTAGCACTTCTAGGTGGTTGGTGCCGTTGATTGGATCGCCACCGATGACGACGCAGGTGCTCTGACCGTAGCCGAGCTGCGTGAGTTGGAAAACGGCTTCGTAGGTGAGCGTGCCGGAACGCGAGACGACGCCGACGTTTCCGCGCTTGTGGATGTAGCCGGGAGCGATGCCGATCCGGCAGCCACCGTGGCTTTTCTCGCCGAGTCCTGGAGTGACAATGCCGGGGCAGTTAGGCCCGACGAGGCGGGACTTGGAGCCCTTGAGCATTTCCTTCACCCGCATCATGTCCATGACGGGGATGCCTTCGGTGATGCAGACGATGAGTTCCACACCGGCGTCGGCCGCTTCGAGGATCGCATCGGCAGCGAAGGCCGGTGGGACGAAGATGGCGGAGGCGGTGGCGCCGGTTTCCTGCACCGCTTCATAAACGGTGTCGAAGATGGGCACGATGTTTTCAAACTTCTGTCCGCCTTTGCCGGGCGTGACGCCGGCGACCAGCTTGGTGCCGTAAGCGAGTGATAGAGATGCGTGGCGCGCGCCGAAGCTGCCGGTGATTCCTTGGACCAGGAGCTTGGTGTTTTCGTCGATTAGAATGGCCATGTTGAAATTTTGCTAGATTACTGGTTTCGGATTTCAGGCGACCGCAGCGACGATCTTCTGCGCACCGTCCGCCATGTCGCTGGCGTTGACGATGTTCAGGCCGGAAGCGGCGAGGGTGGCTTTGCCCATTTCGACGTTGTTGCCTTCGAGGCGAACGACGAGCGGGATCGGCAGGCCGGTTTCCTTGGCTGCGGCGATCACGCCCTCGGCGATGATGTTGCAATCCATGATCCCACCGAAGATGTTGATCAGGATGCCCTTCACGTTAGGATCACCGAGGATGATCTTGAACGCGGCGGTCACCTGCTCTTTCGAGGCACCGCCGCCTACGTCGAGGAAGTTCGCAGGATCGCCACCGTAGTGCTTGATGATGTCCATGGTAGCCATGGCGAGGCCGGCACCATTGACGAGGCAGGCGATGTTTCCATCGAGGCCGATGTAGTTCAGCTCGAACTCAGCAGCGGCGACCTCGCGCGGGTCTTCTTCTTCCTTGTCGCGCATGGCGGAAATTTCCGGATGCCGATAGAGTGCGTTGTCATCGAAGTTAAACTTCGCGTCGAGGGCGTAAACGTGGTCGTCGGTGGTGATGACGACCGGGTTAATTTCAACCATCGAGCAATCGCACTCGATGAAGAGCTTGTAGAGCGAATGGAGCAAGCGTCCGAACTGGCGGGCGGTGGTGGTAAGGCCGAGGGTCTTGCAGATTTTCCGAACCTGATAGGCTTGGAGTCCGGCGAGCGGATGGATGAACTCGCGGAGGATTTTCTCTGGGGTTTTTTCCGCCACATCCTCGATGTCCATGCCGCCTTCGGTGGAGACAATGACGACCGGTTGGCAAGTTTGCCGGTCCATCAGGATGGCGAGGTAAAGTTCGCGCTGGATGGAGACGGACTCGGTGATCATCACCTTGCGCACGAGTTTTCCGGCGTCTCCGGTCTGCTTGGTGACAAGCACTTCACCGAGCATTTTAGCTGCTACATCGCGTGCGGCTTCGGGAGATTCCACGAGCTGCACACCGCCTTGGAAACCGTTTTTGAACGTCCCTTTGCCACGGCCACCGGCGTGGACTTGGGCTTTCACGACGAGATTCTTGACGTCGAGCCACTTCGCTGCGTCATAGGCTTCCTTGGTAGTGGAGGCGGCTTTCCCTTTGGGGCTCGGCACGCCAAAGCGGTCGAAGAGTTCCTTTGCTTGGTATTCGTGGATGTTCATATGGTGCAGGATCGGTATCGAAACGGAAAGCCGCGCGCACCCTATTGTCCGGCTACACACCCGGTCAAGGCATCCTCAAGGAAAATTCGGTTTATCATCAGCCCGCGCGGTGGGAGGCCAGCAGAAGCCGCCGGATCCTGCCGTTGAAACCTTCCGCCGCAGCAAGATCGTCCAAATCCAGATGCATCCGGTAGCGCCAGTAGAAAGGCATGATGGCAGGAACGTTGATGCGCTCGGACTCGGGATCTGGGTTGCGGAGCTTTTCGTCGATCGCGAGCAAATCCTGGAGCGGGAAAATCGCCCACATCGCTGGAGACTGGAGGTGCTGCCAAATGATCTTAGCGGCGACGTCACCGGTGAGTTCGGACGGAGCGGAATCGATGCCGAACATCTGCCAGGCGAAACGTGCCGTCGTGCCAGCATCCTCTTTCCACCAAGCGCGGAGAGTCGGCATGTCGTGGGTGGATGGACTGACGACACTCATGTAGGGAGCCTGCGCCGGGTTGAAAAATTCCGTCTCGTGGGTCTTCGGCATGCGTTGGATTTCCAAAGACAGGATGCCGAGCTCTTTCAACACACCGGGAACGCACGCAGGGACCATTCCGAGGTCCTCGCCGCAGAGCAGCATCGGGCTGGCTTGGCGCATGGCCGGTAGTTTCTCGTATCCCCTCGCCTGCCAGAAATCCTCCTGACGCCGGTAAAAATAGTCGTTATAAAGGTCCTCTACACGCCAGCGAAGGTCGGCATCAAGATCCTTGAATGAATGCGTCGCCTGCATCGACATGCGCGGATGGAACTCGGCACCATGAGAGCCTGGCACCTCGAAAAACAAGACCTCACTCGCTAATTCCAACAAACCTTCCCGGATGAAATCATCGTGCGGATGTTCCGTGAAATAATCGACGATGCGCCGCTGGGTAAGCACCTGTTCACTCAGATGGAAATAGCCATCGCCGGAATCGTGCAGGAATTTCCCCTTCACGTGTTCCGCCGCTTCGCCGAATTTTTCGCTCAGCATGTTCCAGCGGATGTAGGGACGGCAGAATCTGTTATAATCAAAGGCGATTCCGCGGTTCCGGATCTCGTCGATATGGATCGGCATCGCCGGATCGAAATAGCCCATGATGCCCTCGACGTGCTCGAAAGGCACTTGCCAAATACGGAAGAAGCCGAGGATGTGATCGATCCGATAGGCATCGAAATATCGGCTGAGCTGCTCGAAGCGCGACCGCCACCAAGCGTAGTCATCCTGCTTCATCACCTCCCAGTTATAGGTCGGAAATCCCCAGTTTTGGCCCTTCACGGCGAAGGCGTCCGGTGGTGCGCCGGCCTGCGCGTCCATCTTGAAAAGATGCGGCGCGGACCATGCGTCCACTGATTGACGGTCGATGCCGATCGGTAGATCGCCCTTGAGCGCCAGGCCCTTTTCATGCAAGTGGCGGACGGCATCGGCAAGCTGTTGGTCGAGCTCGCACTGGAGCCAGATGTGATAGACAATTTCCGGAAACTCCGGATGCGCGGGATCACACAGTGCACCCACTTTTCCTTCATCAAAGACCGCCCAATCCTCCCAGTGACTGAAATCCGCAGTGCCGAAATGATCGCGCTTCACGCAAAAGACGGCGTAGGGCACCACCCAGTCACGGTTTGCTTCGAGGAAGGTTTTGAATTTCCCGTTAGCAAAGATCGCCTTGCGGTGCTGTTCGAAAATCTGGCGGGTGAGTTTCACCTTCGCGGCCATCACCGCTTCGTAGTCCACTTGCTCCAGTCCGTTGAGAGCGGTGCGGACGGATTTTACCTCTTCTTTGAACGCCGCAGGCATCACGTAATCCAGATCATCGATCCGCAGATAGATCGGATGCAGCGCGAAGACACTGATCGCCGAATACGGATAGGAGTCCGTCCAATCGTGCGAGGAAGTCGTGTCGTTGATCGGCAGAATCTGGATCAAATTCAGCCCCACCCCGTTCGCCCAATCCGCCAGCGGCTTGAGGTCTGCGAACTCGCCGACACCGAGGCTTTTCCCGCTGCGCAGAGAGAATACCGGAATCGCCACCCCTGCCCCGCGGAACAAACCGGACGCCTCGCGGCGGAAACAATCGTCGCTCACCTTCGTCCATTGCTGCTTGCCATAAATGCGTGCGGGAAGCCAGCGGTTCTCGCCATTTTCCATGCAGGTCACGCATTTCAGCTTCAGATCGAATAGGCCATACTTATACTGGATGCCCCAGTCGTTCGGCAGATAGAGATTCTTCTGCCAGACATTCGGGGAAACTTCGTGCAAGGGCACCGCATGATGCCAGCCCCAGTCACCGATCTCCTTCACACCGCCGATCACGCACGGCACCGTCCCGGTCGGCACAGCGGCCATCCGGAGTTGGAAGGTGTGATTCGCATCGGCTGGGATGATCGGTTTTTCAAAGGGTCCACGTGGCGGCAGCACAGCGAGGAAGGCATTTGTCTCGAAAGCGTAATCCACAGTCCCCGCCGAGCACCACGAGTCCAACAGAAGCAAGGCATCCTGCACTTCCGGATCAAACTCGACCACGCGCGGCGCAAGCCATTCATCGAGCTGCACTCCATTGCTAGATTGCCGGAGCTGATAGCTGTATTCCATCCGCAGTTCGCCCGCGCCCTTGATGTCCACGCTGGTTTCCCACTGCTGGTCATTGATCCAATGCAGCAGCGCAACTTGGTCAAAACGAACTCCCGTATTGCCGAGAGCGATCGCATATTTCAGCCAAAGCGACTGCCCTGGGACGGTGTGGTAATTCAGACGGAAAACAATCTTCATGAAGGGCAGCGGACTTTCTGCCAGCAAATGTCCGATTTGTGGAAACGGTTGGCGATTCGAAAAAATCGCACGGCGCCCACTAAACCGCGTGCTTTTGCAGGAGTCGGAGTTTTTCCAGAGCGGCACCGCTCGCGATCATCTCCATGGCGATCCCGATGCCGTCACCCATGTTGTCCGCCAGACCGGCGCAGGCGAGTGCCGCTCCGGCGTTCATCGCGACCATGTCTCGCTTCGGCCCGGTTTCGCGGCCAGCGAGGATGTTTTCCAAAATTACAGCGTTGACCTTGGCGTCGCCGCCCTGGAGTTCGGCGACTTCGGCGTGTTTCAATCCGAAATCCCGAGGCCGCACCTCCTCGTCTTCCATATCTTGATAGAGTCCGGCTTTGAAAATCCGGGTGGACCCCATCAGGCTCACCTCGTCCACTGATCGCCCGTCGCCGGTAGTGCCGTGGACCACCCACGCGCTGTCGCGGCCGAGGCGTTGCAGAATTTCCGCGAAGGCCGGGCAGAGATCGCGGTTGAAAACTCCGATGAGTTGGCACTGCGGGCGCGCTGGGTTGAGCAAGGGACCGATCAGGTTGAAAATGGTTTTCACGCCGCGTGCCGCAAGTGACTTGCGCACCGCGACGACCGCCTTAAACGCCGGGTGATAGATCGGCGCGAACATGAAACCCAGCCCGGCATTTTCCACACAATTCCGGAAATCATCCGGTGCAAGATCGATGCGGATGCCGAGCGCCTCCAGCACGTCCGCACCACCGCTTTTCGAGGTGATCCCGCGATTGCCGTGTTTCACCACCACTGCTCCCGCCGCAGCGACTACGAACATGGAAGTGGTGGAAACATTGAACAAATCAAGCTGATCGCCGCCCGTGCCGCAGACATCGAGCGTGGGACCTTCGAGATCCAACAACCCGAGATGCGGGTCCACCGCGTGCTCCAGAAATGCCTCCACGAATCCTGCGATCTCGGCCGGAGTCTCCCCTTTGCGCGACAAGGCTTCCAGCATCCGCTCCTTCTTCTCATCTGGCGCGGCGGGGTCGAGCAGAAGCTCTACCGCTACCTCTACCTCGCGCGGAGAAAGTTCCTGTTTTTCTTCAAGGTGGTGAATCAACGCGTCCATGACGTGACCGTAGAGGCTGCTCTCGAAAACGACCAGAAAGAACAATCAAAAATCAGGAAACAAAAATTGCGGATGTCAGCATGGGGTCCAGGACGATAACGCACCCGTTTTTGCGCAACGTTATTGGCCGATTACCTAGTGGATTCAGCCGATCACAGGTTGGTTACATCAACGCACTGAACGGCGCCCAACCAAGTTCGTCCGATCCACCCCTCCGGTGAATCGCAAGGCACTCCTGATAGAAAAGAGAAACCCCGCAGTAAAAGATTATCACTGCGGGGTTCCTAAAAAAACTCAGAGGATTTCGCCTTCCTTCTTCTCCTTGTCTTTGCCCTTGCAGCCGTCTTTTCCTTTGCAGCCGTCCTTGCCGGAGCACTTGTCCTTGTCGGCTTCATTGGAGATGGAGAAGGTGCCTTCCTTCTTCTCCTTGTCTTTGCCCTTGCATCCGTCTTTGCCGGTACATTTGTCCTTTTCCTTCTCTTCAGACACAGGTGCTCCCAAGATCTGGGAGGCGTGGGAAACGGTGGTTCCGGCAGCGAAGACTCCGGCGAGGGCTGCGGCTACGAGGGCATTGGTGGTTTTCATTGGTTTGTTTTTGGTTGGTGTTTTCACAAAGACGATTGTTTTTCTCGCTTTGTATCCAGTCAGACTCGCAGGCCTTCGAAATATTCCAATAAATTTCTGCGGTCCTATTTCCATAGGGCCATACAGTTTCCACATGAGAGCCAGCCCTCTGACTCACTTCTCCTTCTTCACATCCGCAGCATCCGCTTCAGCCTTTTTCAAATAGGCATCCAGCGGCACCAGCAAGCTTTTTGCGCTGCTCAGCTCTCCGGATAGAGTCTGGGCTTCACCGATGAGCGCTGGAGTTAGACCTCGGATGCCTGAGATGTTCTTCTTCGCATTGTTTTCCGGAGATGGATCCAAAGTCGCGGACATCAACAACAACGCCACCCCCACCACGTTGTTCACTTTCACTCCATCGCCACGGACATACAGCATTCCCAGATTGCCAATCGCCAAGGCATCGCCCTGCACCGACGCCTTGCGATACCACTCATTCGCCTTCGCAAAATCCACCGCCGTGCCGCGGCCATTCTCGTAGAGCACCCCGAGATTGAATTGCGCTGCCGCATTTCCCTTCAGCGCGGATTTTTCATACCACACCACGGCTTGTTTCTCATCCTTCTCCACCCCGATGCCTTTCTCAAACATCAGGGCCACGTTGAATTGCGAATCCGCGTGCCCTTCATCGGCCGATGCCCGGAATTCCTTGTAAGCCAACGGCAGATCGTTCGCCTGATAGGCAGCGATTCCCTTGTCGAAATCCGCGGACGCCGGAAGGCTCGCAAGACTGGTGAAAACGGCGGCGAAAAGGCGGGTGCGGGTGAATGGGTTCATCGGAAAAGGCGAAGGCCGGGGAAAGACTACCGGCACGCCAGTTCGAGCGCAAGAAATCCCCTCTTGCGATCAAAAACCGCCTTCGCCCACAAAGAGTTAGTTTGAAATCTCCAGTCGGATGTCATCGGAATTCGCCCGCAGTTCGGGCGCATACATCGCCTCTGCGGTGGCGGGCAGGGCTTTGTAAATGCCGGGAGCCTCGGCGCGGAGCTGATAGCGCACGGTGTTAGTTCCACGCGGCAGGGCGCGGATGAAGAAGTCCACGGTCTGGTCGCGCGGTTCCATGTAGGCATTCAACCCACTGCCGCCGAGGTAGCCGCTAAGTGCGTCGAGCGCCTCGAAGCCAGCGGCCTTGGCATCGGAGAAAAGCACATACTCGTAGTCGTTCTTGCTCTCCAGCACGAGCTCCACTTCGATGCGATCGCCGGAAGCGAGCTTCGCCCCGTCCGCCAGCGGTTCGCGGCGGAAACGTTCGACCTGTTGTTTCACCACCAACCCCGTCGAGTCCGGCACCTCGCTCTCTTTTTCCAGAGCGATGAGTTTGGAAATGTGGCGGGAAACTTTCACCTCCAGCCCGGCGGCGCGGAGCTTGTCTTCCAGCGTGAAGACTTCCAGATAGGCATTCGAATAGAGCGTGCCCTTGCCCGTACGGCGCAGCTCGATCTCATGCTTTCCGGTAGCCACTGCATCGCCCGTTAGAACGACCGAGCCATCGAAGGTAAACAGATTTTCACGGCTGATGGAAACCTTGCGCAGTTCTTTTCCGTCCATGCGGATTTCCACGTCCATCTGCGGTGCATCCTCGCCGCTGGCTTTGAAATAACCGGCGATGGCCTCCACCGCGAACGCCGTATCCCGCGTGGATTCCCAATAACTCGCGTGTTTGCGGTTGTTCACCAAGTATTTCACGAGTCCGCGGGTGTCGGGGTCGTTCGGCTTCACGGCGGCTAGCAGTTTCAGATACCAGGCGTGGGCCTCCACCTCGCTGCCATACCAGTTCCACCAATAGCCTTTGTTTTGGAGATCCAGATAGGTGGTTTGGTTTTCCGCATCGCGCTTGAGGAACTGGGAAATCATCTTCATCACCTCGTCGCGGCGCGCCTCGTCTCCGGTGCGGTGTTCTTCCAGCCCTAGCAGGCACTTTGCATAAACGGGAAGACCCACGCGGTCCCGATAGAGAAACGCCAGCATCGACTCCGAGTCGCGTTTCGCCTCACCGAGCACCAAGCGGACGAACGCATCGAGCGCGTCCGTCTGCTGCTTTTCGGTTTTGTGATCGTCCGGGACCTTTTTCCCTTCCTTGCGCAGCGCCTCGCGCTCGACGTAAAGTTGCAGAGCATTCACCTGCTTGCGCTCGTAGCTGATCAGCCAATTCAGGCCGGCATTCAACATCGCGTCCGGCACTTTCGCGCCGTTCTCCTTCGCCACTAACAACCCATGCACCACCACGGCCGTCGTGTGGGAATACGAAGTCTCGCCGTAGCCGGAAAACCAACCCCATCCGCCGTCCGAATTCTGCATGGACATCAGTTTGTCCACGCCCTTCGCGACCATTTTTTCCATCTCCACTTCGTCGAACACCGGGTTCGTCTGCCATTGTTTCCACTGCGCGGAGCGCTCGGCGGAGTTGCCGAGTTCCTGCGGATTGAGATTGGTGCGCTTCGCTTTCACTTCGCCGAGGTTGATCTTGAGATCCTTCAGCATTTTCTGCGCGATCACTGCGGGCACGAAGCGGTTCAGCGTCTGCTCGGTGCAGCCATACGGATAGCTCGCCAGATAGGGAATGGCATCTACCACCGCACCGGCAATGGTCGGTGAGAAACGAACGGTTAGCTTCGATTGGTCCGGACGGCGCTCGGCAGGCACTTCCATGGAAATTTTCGCAGACTCCGCGCCCGGCTCCACCGTGCGGCTCCACGCATCCTGGCGCAACATGCCATGCACGCGGACCGGCAGCGTGCGTTCCACCGCATCGCCATCGTCACCGGAATCCGCACGCATGCGAAACTTCGCTTCCCCTTCGTGCAGCGCCTTCACCCGCCAATCGACGCGGGCTTCGGACTTCGCCGCGATCTCTACCGTCTGCGGTGCGCCGTCGATGGCTTCGAGCGTATTTCCATCCAGCTCCAGCGAAACTTTTACCGTCTTCGGCGCGTCGTGATCGTTCTGCACCACCGCGCTGAACACCGACTCATCCCGCTCTACCAGAAAGCGTGGCGCTTGCAGGCGGACTAACAATTCCTTCGAAGTGATGATCTCCGCAGTCCCCTCGCCCACCTGCGTGCCCTTGCCGAGCACCCATACGCGGGCTTTCCACGTCGTGAGATTGTCCGGGTATTCCAACGGGATTTCGGCGTGGCCTTCCGCATCCGTTTGGATCGCTCCGGACCATTTTAAAAGATCCGCAAAATCCTTGCGGACGAGGATCGGTTGAGGGTTCTTACCCGCTTCACCTGCCATGTCCTTGTCGCCGGATGACATTTTCATCTTAGCGGCCGGAGCGGCGGCGAACGACATGCTGGATTCCTCGACCGCGCCATCCGTCGCTGCCGACATCGCCATCATTCGGCCACGACCACCGCCGGAGCCAATTCCTTTTCCAGCGCGCAGACCATTCCGGACAACTCCCGCGTAAAACATTCCCAGCGGCTGCATTCCCTGATCGCCTGGTTTCAAAAGATTTCCCACCGCTGGCGGCACGGAGCCGACGCGCCAATCCGGATAGTAACTGTTTTTCCACGACCAGAAATTCTCATGGATCGCTCCGACGTTAGATCCGCCGGTGATGGCTTCCAGTGATTTATCATAGACGGTCAGCACAGCGAGGCCGGTCACAGGCTTGCCTTCGGCATCGCGGAGAGTCACGCGCAGCGACGATGTTTCGCGGGGTTTCACCCGTTCTTTTGCAGGTTCTAACGTCACTTCGATGAGTTTGCTCACCGGCGGTAACAGGATCTGCCGGACGGCGGTGTGCACTTGTGCGCCATGCACGGTGATGCCTTCGATAAACATGTTCGGCATATCCCGCAGATCGAGCGGCACGGATATTTCAGAGCTCTTGCCGTCCAACTGGATGCGGCGTGCCTCGCGTCCGGCAGATCCAGCGACGTGGAGGAAAAGCCAGACGTTGGCGTTCTCCTTGTCGCTATTCACGCGGAGTTTCACGGACTCACCGGGAGCGTGCTCTGCCTTGTCGGCGATGAGCTCCAGCGGTCCGAAATGCCAGTCCGCCGGATCGGCGCGGCCGGGACCGTGAACGTTGAGAATGCTCGCGCCTTCCGCCGCTTCACCACCATTGAACGACAGACTGGCAGCAATCCGGTATTGACCCGTGACGGGTGCGGGAAATTTCTGATGGATCTCACCTTGCGCGTCGGTTTCTATCGGGAACGTCTGAATTTCCTTTTCCTCCACCCTTCCGTTTTCGCCGCTGACGATTTGGAAAATCTTCAAAATCCCCTTCGCCGCCACCACCGGTTTCCCAGCCAGCGACGCGGCGGAAATGTTCGCCACCACTGGCTCACCCGCGCGAGTGTAACCACGGTCGGTCCAGACGATGACTTCAAACGGCTTCCTAGCAGCGATGACCGATCCCGTCCCACGCTCCTCGCGGCGTGAGGCATCCACCACCCGAGCTTCGATGCTGTATTTCGAGTCCAAGTCGCCCTGCGTTTGCTTCGCCGGTGCGGTATCGATCTCGATCTTCGCCGTGCCGTCCGGGCCTATCGGGACTTTGCGTTTCATTACCAGCTCGTCCGGGGTCCAACGGTTTCCCTGCCACCACGGCGGATGCGGTGGGGTGCAACCCCAGCGGCTCCACGTGGGATGCCAGAGTGCCTCGCTGCCATTCCACCATGCGCCGGGGCCATAGAGCCAGTCCCAACGCCACATGGGAAACCACCGCTCGCCCATTGAACTGCGTTTCACGATGATCTCGACGGTTGCATTCCTAACTGGCGCTCCGTGGAAATACGTGGCCTTCACCGTGGCAGTGAATTTCTCCCCGAGCTTCACTGGCGCATCTGGAGCCTCGACCTTCACTTCGTATTCCGGCTTCCGGTATTCCTCCACTTGGAGAGAAACGGTGGCCGGAAACACATCGCCAATCATAAACATGGCTGTCCATCCGCCGAGCACCGCGTCCTTGGGAATGAGCACTTCGCTCTCGACCGTGCCCGCTGCATCGGTTTTCAGCTTCTCGATCTTCATCACCTCCTCGTTCCGACCATTGAAGATCGTGAGCTTGCCGGCCTTGTCTGCCCAGCGGCTTTCGTCCGGCTCAAAGTAGCCGACGTTGCGGAAATAGAACTTCAAATGCGCGGTGTCACCCGGCTTGTAGAGTGGTCTATCTGAAATGCCGTAGGAGAGGTCGCGGTTGCCATTTTCAAGTTGCGGCTGTTGGATTCCGTGCGGCTGGAATCCATAAAACGTCATTGCACGATCCTTGCCGCGGGCAATGGCCAACCATTGATAGTTCACATCGAGTTCCCCTTCCGCGACGAGGGTTTTCCCGTCCGCATCCGTCACCCGGTTCACCTCCGCCGTGCGGATGTCCATATTGCGTTCGAGCGGCTTTTTCCGATCCAGATAGATCTGGCGATAGCCGAAAAACTCAATCTCCGCGCCGACCACCGGCGCTCCGCTCTCCGCGTCCGCTACCCACCATTGTTTTTTTCCACCCACATCATTCTGCACGATCACTGAGTCCACGATCCATACCAGCGTGTGAATCGTATTTCCGCCGCCGATCTTCCCGGTGACCCACCATGCTCCGGCTTTGTCGAGTGGCACGGCGATGTCGGTCCGAGTGTTGCGGTGCTTTTCTTGTGGCGTGAGTTTTGCCTCCCAGTCCGCAGCGCTTGCGCCGATGTATTTCGCGGCATTGCCGGCAATAAGGCGACTTGCGATAGCAGATGGATTTGCCCGTTCCCAATCGAGATCACGCGGATTGCTTTTCAGATAGGCAATCGTATCGCGGAGCACGGCGTCCATATCCACCGGCGCGGCGGCGAGCTTAATTTCCGTCGCGTTGCGGAAACGCAGCGGCAAGTTAGGGCGTGTTCCGGCTGCTACTGTTTCTACCGACTCGAAACTACCCCAGTTTCCGACAATTTGTTGGAGCAGCTTCTTCCGCGAATCATTCGACCCCGGGCCGTGGTTCGCGATCGTCCGCTCCAGCACCTCGCGTGCTTTGTCGTATTGGCTGCGATTGAGGAAAATCTGCGTCAATGAATCACCCGCCGTTCCACCGACGAGTTTGTTGTCGAGGATGGACCGATAGAGTGCGATGAAATGAAACTCTGCGGGCAGTTTGAAACGGCGCACGCCGTCCGAAGTTTTCGCCAGGCATTCATCCTCGGTGAGCGTGTCCATTTCCAGAATCCCTTTCGCGCTTTCCGGGTCCTGCTGCTGCCACCACCCATAGGACGCCAGCGTTTCCGTGCCGAACTGACCTTGGGAAAAGCTGGCTCTCTCAGAAATCATCACCGCCGCCATGTCTGCCTCGGTGCTCAGCCGCTCCTGCTCCGCCAGCGCAAACCGCCAGCGCTCGCCGTCGTTTTTCGCGGTATCCCACGATGCGGGTTTTTCGTAAACCACCGGCGCGTCGCCCTTCCATGGCGCGCCCTCCGTGCCACCTTCCGGACCCGGCTCGCTCCATTCCGGCAGCGCATCTAACGGCGTGAGTGTTTGGAGTTTCCAAGGCTCATTCTGGATGAATACCGCTGCCATCTCGCGCCACGCTAGGACGCCTTCTGCGGGAGTGCCCGGCTTTGTCACGGCCTGTTGCAGCAGTTGCAGCGAGCGGATGTGATCGCGGTAAGTCGTATTGACCGCCTGTCCAGATTCCGCCGTGCCGTCTTGTTTCCCTTGAAAGCGCCCTCGCCCATATCCCCGTCCGCCGTTTTCCCGGATAAATTCGCCAGCCACGATCTGTCCGGCATGCGGAGCCCGCTGGTAAACCGCCGCAGCCGAGGTCAGCAAACTGGCATTCCCCGGATGTGTGGAAACAGTCTTTTCCACCAGTCCGTCATATTCGTTCCACGCGTTGAGTTGCCCCAGCGCTTCCACTGCCCGCTCCAGGTCCGAGCCTGAAGCCTCGTCGGAAAAGGGCAGCAGCTTCTCGCCGTAGAAATTCACCTCATCCCGCCACATTCCGCGTTGGATTAATTTGTCGCGCTCCGCCCGCAATCCTTCGATTTCCTGAGCCATGAGATTCACACTGGCACCCACGACGACCAGAAAAAGACAAAACAAGGTTTTCATTTCACTTATGATGACACGCGAATCCGGAAATCCTTGGAAGAATTTTCTCATCCGCGTTTTTCTGCTGGCCGTAGAAAAATGTCAAATAGCGGTTGGGTTGGAGGCACCCCTGTCAACGAACGAGCCTTTTCCTCTCAGGCACTGCCTGTCCGGCGTGTCCTCGCGACCTAAGGCAGAGCTGCCAGAGCGTCTTTTCCTAATGCCTTCATCTCGAAATCATCTTTCTCCTTGTTCGCCATCTTGAGTCCCTTTTCAAGATACTTGCGGGCATCTGTAGTATTTCCCATCTGGGCGTAGGTCCGGCCCAGTTCGATATAATGCCGCAAGCGACCGGGGTTGAGAGCGATGGCTTTGTTGAAACATGCGCACGCTTCCGTGTTCGTGCCAACCGGGAGCTTGCCATACAGAGCCTCGCCGATCGACCGCCTGACTCCCGTGATGTTAGCCATCGATTGATGCCAGCGGCCCAAAACGTGCCAAGCGGTGTCGTTGCGGGGATTCAACTTGAGGGCGCGGTCCGCTGCCGCCTTGATGAAGGGTGAAATTGCCACCTGTTCGCTCTTTGCTTCAAGGGGAAGCATCTTGCCATAGGTGATGGCTGGCGAAAGCTGGGCATCAGAATTCTTAGGCGCGAGGCCTGCCGCGCGTTTCGCGTAGGACAGCGAAATATTGCCATACTTGAGTTTTTCGCTCTCGTTGGAGACGTCGCACATCAGGTGGCGATACTGTCTTGCGATACTGAGTAGGAGTTCCACATCATTGGGCTGAAGTTTTTCCGCAGGAAGGTAACTTTGCAAGGCGAGGGCTGGATTGAAGGACTTATCGGCCGCATCGCCCTTCTCGATAAGTTGGGAAACCGTATCCGCCTGCATGGTCACGCTACCGAGAAATAGCAGGGAACTGACAGCGAAGGCGCGGATGGAAAATAAAGTTTTCATGATCTAATGGGTTTGTGGGAAACTTGCTTTCTATCTAATTAATCTTTCGTTTGCAACAGGCGACCTGCGTTCAAGAGTTTTGACTCGCTCAACGGAGGTCCGACGAGTTGAAGACTGGTGGGGATGTCGCTCTCCGGCATCGGGATGGGCATGGAGAGCGCTGGATTTCCGGAAAAATTGATTGCCGCCGTATTCTGCGATTTGACGATGATCAACTCGAAGATCGACGTCGAGCGCCAGAACGGCAGCCGCGGTGGAAGAATCTGAAGAGTGGGCGTGGCAATGAAATCCACTTTTTGAAATACCCGGGCGAGAGCTTTTTTCCAAGCGGCCTTTCGTTTCACCGCAGCATCGAATCCAATGGCGTGGTCCACCACCCCTTTGGCGAGCACTGCACGGGTGTTGCTGTCGATTTGGAGATTGTTCGTGTATTTTTTGTCATTCTCCCACGCGTCCGAGGTGGCGATCGTTTCTCCATCAGCATCCGCTTGAGCCCACTTTTTTGCGAAGCTTGCATCGAGTTTCACGACTTTGAAACCCTTCGCCACAAGTCGCTCGTCAATCGCCTTGTCGATTGCAGGATCCGTTCCTGGTAGATAGAGCCGCCCGATGCGAATTTGCTTAGCCGACGAATTTGCAGAAACTGCCGCCGAATAACGCTCTTTGAAACCTTCTTGCAGGAGGTCCATTCCCTCGATTAACCGAGGCAGATCGGCCGCCATCGGTCCAATTGTATCAAGATACTTGGCGGAAATGGGGAAAACACCCTTGGTCGAAACCAGCCCGAAGGTGGTCTTGAGTCCATAAATGCCACAGCAAGCCGCCGGCACTCGGATCGAGCCACAGGTATCCGTGCCAAACGCCACATCTGCCTGCCCGGTGGCGACAGCGACTGCGGATCCGCTGGATGATCCACCCGGGATGAACTTGTGTTTGCCATCCAATCGGTTCACCGGCGTTCCGAAATATCCGTTCCGACCGGACACCGAGATGGCGAACTCCGTCAGGTTCGTTTTTCCGACGATGTGAACATCCTTGCGTGCTCTTGTGATCGCCAGACAATCCGCGTCCCGCTTGGCGGGAGGACTGTTTTTCGAAAGATATTCAGACCCGGCTGATGTCACCAAGCCTTGCATATCGATGTTGTCTTTTACTGCCAGACGCAGAGTTCCATCGCTCGATGCACCGCCAAAATAGGAGATGAACGCATGGCTCCGCGACCTATTTCCAAAATTGAGGGGGGCGCAGGAACCAACTAAACTGACAAAGGAAAGGCCGATAATGCTACGGCGAGCGAGGGATGAGGCGCAAATCTGCATGGCAATGATTTCAAGGTTGGTCGGCCGGGTTCGGCTGATCCAAAGCCCTCACCTGTTGCATCGAAAACTAGTTCCAGCAAGCGACTAAACTTCAATCTTTCCAAATTACCTAAAATTCAGGAAATCGCCCTTCTCGAAAAGTTACCGCTGGCCGGACTCGAACCAGCACGGGCTTGAAGACCTTGCGGAAGTGGTCGTAACTCATCCCCAAGTCCGCTGCGATGTCCTGCGGTGCCGGGGCCTCGCTTCCACCGGATAGAAGTTGTCGCGCCTTCTCCAGCCAAAGTTCCTCACCCGGCGGCCGCGCTTCTAATAAACAACCGATCAATCCATGAATGGCCGCTGCCACCGCAGTCGATTGTGCGAGGGTGACCACAGGCATTTGCAGGATTTTAAAAATTTGTTCTGCGCTCGCACCCCACTCGCTCAGACTCCAGACCGCATTTTCCGGGCCAAGTCCGAGCCTCACAAGGCTCCCAACAAGACACCCAAACCCGTGCTACGGCAGTCTATCAAATAGTCCGCGATCCGAGAGAGATGTCGAGTTCGGTGAAGAGAACCGGATGGCCGTGATCGGCCATGTCCTGGTGTGGCCCACACAGACGCCCAAGTGAGTTTTTGAGGACCCAGCAGGCAAGCTCGCCACCCGTTAAGTGCTTCTGCGCTTTCAATGCTTCGTCTTGCGGAAATCGCTCGGGCGCATGCCTGTCAGCCGCAGGAACACCTTGGAAAACGCCACGATGCCCGCGAACCCACATTGCTCTGCCACCTGATAGGCTTTCAGATCGGACTCGACTAACAGGATCTTAGCACGCTCGATCCTCACTCGGGTAATTTCATAAAGCACGCTGCGCCCGAGGTGCTGGCGGAATCCGCGTTCCAGCGTCCGCCGGTTCAGGCCCGCCGCTTGGGCCACCTTTTCCGATCCAATCGCTTCCGGGAAGTGCTCCCAGATAAACCGCAGCGCCTGCGCGATCGGCAAGTCCGGCACAGCGAGGATGTTAGTGCTCATCCGGGTGACCACGCCCTTGGGAGCGATCAGCATCGGCTCTACAGGCGGCGTCTTCCCGTCCATCATCCGATCTAACATCCTCGCCGCCTCGTAGCCGATCCCATCCCAGTTGATGTCGATGCTCGACAAGGGGACGGGCGTGTATTGGCAGACAAGGAGTGGCAAGCACCCGACAATTTCAAAATGCCATTCTTCCTGCAACCACCGCTGCATTTCGTCGCTCCGGCGTGGTATCAAAAGGAAATCCAAATTCCCGCCGACTGGGCGGGCAAGCACGCGTTGTTGCACCCCGAGCGCGTCCACTGGCAGAGCGTCGCGTGGGTGGATGGCAAGCAAATCGGCAAATGCAATTCGCTCGGCACGCCGCACGAGTTCGACCTCGGCGCGCTGTCGCCCGGTAAGCACGCGCTCACGCTGCGCATCGACAACCGCATCGTCGATGTGAACCCCGGTTTCCTCGCCCACAGCATGACCGATCACACGCAGGGAAACTGGAACGGCGTGGTCGGAAAAATCGAACTGCGTCCGGTCGCTGCGCTGCGCATCGATGAGGCGCGCATCGAGCCATCGCTAGCGGAGAGATCCGTGAAAATGATCGTCACTGCAAACGATAAAAAAACCGGCAAAGTCACCGCACAAGTCCGCTATGCCGGCCCCTTGCGCGACTTCTTCGAGAGCGACGCTGTCAGCGTTGATCTCATAGATGGCCGCGCGGAGCTGACCATTCCCATTGATCGCGAACCACGCGCTTGGAACGAGTTCACGCCACATCTTTACAAGGCGGAAGTCGTCCTGGAATCCGCTTCCGGAAAGGATCTCCGCAGCGAGACATTCGGCTTCCAGGATCTAGGAAAAAAGGACGGACGTCTCGCCATTAACGGCGTACCGATCTTCCTGCGCGGCACTTTAGAATGCTGTATTTTCCCGCTCACCGGCTATCCTCCGACCGATGTCGATGCTTGGCGCCGCATCGTTAAAATCTGCAAGGCGCATGGGCTGAACCACATTCGCTTCCACTCATGGTGTCCGCCGGAGGCCGCCTTCATCGCGGCGGACGAGGCCGGGTTTTACTATCAGGTCGAGGCCTCCGCTTGGGCATCCAATGGCGGCGCAGAGATCGGCAGCGGCATGCCGCTCGACGCGTGGATCGATGAGGAAACCGCGCGCATGATTCGCGAATTCGGTAATCATCCCTCGTTTCTGATGATGGCTTACGGCAACGAGCCCGGCGGGCGAAACTATAAGAAATGGTTGCAGGAATGGGTCGCCCGCTGGAAAGCGAAGGATACGCGCCGCTTTTGGACGACTGCGGCCGGTTGGCCGCTCATGTCGGGAAGTGATTATCATAACATGCAGGAACCGCGCGTTCAGCGTTGGGGCGAAGGTCTGCGATCCATCATCAATGCCGAAGCTCCGCGCACGGATTTCGATTGGTCGGACGCTGTGAAGGCCCATCCCGACGCCCCTTTTGTATCGCACGAAATCGGCCAATGGTGTGCTTACCCGAACTACGAGGAAATCCCGAAATACACCGGCTTTTTCAAAGCGAAGAACTTCGAGGTCTTTCAGGAAATGGCCAAGCGCAATGGCCTGTTGCCACAAGCGAAGGATTTCCTGATGGCCTCCGGAAAGCTCCAAACGCTCTGTTACAAACACGACATCGAGGCAGCAATGCGCACGCCGGCATTCGGTGGTTTCCAATTGCTCGACCTCCACGATTTCCCGGGTCAAGGGACCGCGCTCATCGGCGTGCTTGATGCCTTCTGGGATTCCAAGGGCTACGTCACGGCGGACGAATACGCGCGCTTTGCCGGACCCGTCGTGCCGCTCGCCAGGCTGAAAAAGATGGTCTGGCAGACAAACGAGACCTTGGAGGCGGATCTCCAGTTGTGCCACTTCGGACCCAGTGATTTCAAAGCACTCGAACCGATCTGGAAACTCACCGATGGAGAAACCATCGTCGCCGAGGGCTCGCTGCCCGCCCGCGATATTTCCGCCGGCGGACTCCGCGACCTTGGAGGCATCCACATTCCTTTGGAGAAATTGAAAGCGCCCGCGCAGCTCAAACTCACCGTCGGCGCGCGCGGCCAGAAGTTCTGTAACGACTGGAGTATCTTCATCTATCCGGCCGAAAAACAAGCCCCCACGCCACCCAACGTGACCCTCACCGCCTCGCTCGACGAGGCACTGGCGGCCTTGAACGATGGCAAAAACGTCTTGTGGACCCCGCTCTCTACACAGGTGAAAGACGATCCCGCGCGCCCGCTCACCGCCGGTTTTTCTAGCATCTTCTGGAACACCGCCTGGACGGAGTGGCAGCCGCCGCACACGCTGGGTATCCTCTGCGACCCCAAACATCCGGCACTCGCGAAATTCCCCACCGACTTCCACTCGAACTGGCAGTGGTGGGAACTCCAAAAAGACGCCCGTCCATTCATCCTAACAAAACACCACGAACTTCGTCCCGTCGTCCAGATCACCGACGACTGGATCACGCACCGGAAACTCGGCTATGTCTTCGAGGCGAAGGTCGGGCCCGGAAAACTCCTCGCCTGCTCGTTCGATCTCGAGACCGATCTGGAAAATCGCATGGTCGCCCGACAAATGCGCAGCGCGTTGTTAGAATATCTATCCAGCGACCGCTTCGCCCCGCAGCAGACGATGGAAAAATCCGACCTCCAAGTCTTGGTAAAAACCGCCCCTTGACTCAGAAGGCTCGGTGCCGTGATCAGGCCCAGAATCCCATTGCCCCGCTACCACACGGTGGCAGTCCCACCCGGATGTAGCCATCTTCCAGCGCCCAGCGTGAGGCTGAACACGATGTAGGTGGACAAGAACCCACCCCCGATCCGGAGATCGTGGATCTGATCACCAAACCCCTAAACATCACCGAACGCGGCCCCACCCGGATGCGCGTGCTGGAGAAGGTGGTCGACTACGTCGCGACCTTCATCAAGGGAGTGGCGGCGTGATTGGCTGTAAATTGCCAACAATTTCTGCCTACACCCGCGAATTCTTCGGCGGAATGCCAGTCGTAAGCAACTGATTCTAAATGGCTCCGGCGCGTGGGATCGAACCACGGACCTAGTGATTAACAGTCGCCCGCTCTGTTATACTTTATCACTTATTTTTAATGTGTTACGTTTCAATTATTGACTAGGTGCAAGTTTGGTGCAAGTTTTAAAACGCTATGAGCGCGAAGAAAGCTAAAGGCAACTGGGCCACCCTCACTCCGAAATCGCTACCGAATGGCCGGTGGATCGTCAGCCTTGGGATGGTGAATGGGAAGAACGTACGGCGGAAATTCAAAACCAAGGCCGACGCCCAGGATTTCTGCAATACTGAGCGCGCCAATAAAAAGACGGACAAGACGATGCCAGATGGCGCGGATGGATCGTTGGTCAAAAAATGGATGGCCCTGAATGCTGAATTGAAGTCAGCGGGTGCCGAAAGCCTCGTCGCTGTTGGAAGACGTGTGTTGAAGGACATCAAATCGGTGACGCAAACCGGAACCGCTCAGGAATGCTTCGATGCCTGCCACAAATTTCACGTCGAGAACAAAAGTCGAGGAACCTACCGCAGCGAATTGCGGAACCGTTGCGGCAGATTTTTGCGCTTTACCGAGAAGCCGGGGCAGCCCGTATGGAAGGATCGGCCCGTAATTGAGATCACGCCGGAGGTGATTGAGGCATATTTGGAAACACTCCCCAACAAAGGGGACTTTAAGACAATCTCAGCTTGGCTGGGATGGGCGGCAAAAAAGCGGTGGCTGCCTAAAAATCCCTGTACAGACAAAAAGCCGAATGCCGGTCCTCATGGTGCAGTGGTGACCCTCTCGCCAGAAGAGGCCGCCCGCATGCTGCGACTGGCCGTGGAAACCGAAAGCTGGGAGGTAGTGGCCCATGTTTCCATTACCCTTTTTGCGGGTATCCGACCGGCTGAATTCCGCAAGGTGGCGCAGGGTGACCAACCCGCCTTCTTGTATTGGGAATATCTCAAGGGAGAACATTTCGCCCTGCCTCCCGAACTGTGCAAAAATGGCCGCCGCACCGGGCAAGGCAGGACGATCAAGATTGAGCCAACACTCGCCGCTTGGATCAAGCTTCTGCGCGAGAAAAATGGTGGAACCCTCGCGGGCAAAGTCCTATCCGACAATTGGAAAAAGGATTGGAAATCTTGGCGGAAAAAGCACTGGCTGGATGCAGATAAAAAGCCGTTGCCATGGGCGAAAGACCAGCTCCGGCACAGCTTTGGCTCGTATCATCTGGCGCGGGGCAAGAGTTTGGAAAAAACCTCATTCATCATGGAGAATTCCCCCAGGATACTCAAAAAGCACTATTGGAACTGGGAGACCCTAGGTTCCGACGCGAAGGCATTTTGGGCACTCACTCCAGAAAAAGTTTTGAGCCAGTGTGCGGCTCCATGATTCACGACATCGGTCGTCTCAATCTCGGCGGCTAACTCGTTTCGCTCAATGCCCTACACAGATTCCAACAGACCGCGCGAGAAATCGTATTGGAAGCCGGAACCGACTATGCGTTGACCATCAAAGACAATTGCTCCGCCATCAAAAAGTGCATCTCGATAAGCGCAAAGCCTGGAACGCCAGTGAGACCGGCAAACGCAGCCATCATAACCGCGTCTAGGCCTGAAATTTAAGTAGGCGGAATTCGAATTTTCACCGGCGATGAATCGCAGCTGGCAAATGGGTATAACCGTTTTCTGCCAATCCCGACCATCCCCAATCAAGAAACATAATCACGACCCTTTTCCAAAGCAGTTTTGAACCGTTCGCGGAACGGCTTATCCTCCAATGCTGGGGGATAAGGAACATGATCATCCGGCAACAACATGCTTTCCGGGAACTTCATCCCCGAAAAAGAACCACCATCCGGAGAATGAGGCCTACGCTCTTCCAAAAACTGGAGGTAAGTTCCCACCGCAAAAAGCGACGGCATGTGAGCCGCAATCCGGATCTTCCGCAACGCCAGCTCCATTACAGGAAACCCATCCGCAATATCCCAACAACTGGAAGACACACCTGGCACACCCATCGCACTCTCTGTAAACCAAGGTTGATCCCTCATTCCGAACTTTCTGGCAATCGACCCCGTTCCACAAAACAACGGCGAGCACGCCACACGGCTGCCATCCACCAACAACCAAACCTTCGAGACACGCACATTCCAAAAATTCTCAAAAAAATGACCCATCTTCGGAATTTCTGGATTCGACGAATACATCCGGGCATCCACCCGGGCCAAAATGTCCCGACACCAATGGATCAACAAATGTTTCACATCCCGGGAAACATCATCGAAATCAGAATGGTTTTCAGCATTCTTTACCGCATACTCCCGGATCTTTCCAAAAGATCCCTCCGGAAGGTAACCCAGTCCCGTCACCCAAATATGACCAGGAAGATTCTCCGACTCACAACGCGGAGCCAGAACCTCCGTAAAAAGCGGAGAGGTCGAACGCCAAGGTCGAAGGTAATCCAACCTCCCATCCACCGCGGAAACCGCGGCCTCAATCGACGGAACCGCTGCCAGCGGAATGTAACGCTGACCACCCTGGTGAGACCACCGGGTAGGAAACCCAAAAAGCTCCCGCATCGCCAAACCCATCATCCAAGGAATCAGAAAAGATTCATGCACACCCCAAACCCCCGGGCCCATACCCCGGTCCAACAAATCCAACAACATCGGATCAGGAGCCAGCATTGTCATCGAATCCAGACCCGCAAGCGGACAAGGAAGCTCGGGCGTCTCCCCCGACTCAAGCAACACCCATTCCTCGAAACAAGCCCTCGCCTGTTCCAACGTCATTTCATAAGCCTCCTTCTGCGTCCTAGGGGCCGCAGCCAATTCCGGAAAATGAGTCGGAAAAACCATTTTGATCGGATCCAATGTCTCCATAGGATCCGATCCCCCAAAGCGGGAATAAATCCCCAACCCATGGTCCCCTGTCAAAACCCAGGGGGCATACTTCTCATCCTGGACATGCTCCACCAAATACGGCGCCGCCGCACCCAGACTCTTGTAAAAGTCCGAGGGCTCCACACCCGCCCTCTTAAACGGAGCCTCGTCGATCTTCCACACACGGGGAACACCCCCAATATTCAAAGCATCCACATCCGGACCTCCCCGAACACCCGGAGCAATTCCCAACGAGGGATACCGCAACCACTCGGACTCCGGAACCGGATCCAAAAGCGATGGTGGACGACGCCAAACCTTTTTCTCCTTCGGCGGCTCAACCGCCACCGACACCTCCGGAACATCCGGAACATCCGGAACAAATTCCTCCGCAGCCGGCTCATCATCCCCACCCACACCCAATTCCCTCACCGGTTCCTTCACCGGCTCCACCGGTGCAACCAAATCCCCAAATCCTTCCGCTACCGCTCCAACCACCCCATGGGAATCCACAGGCTTCCCACCCTCCACAGAATCATCAACAGAAACAACCGGACCCGCCGGAACCATAACGGCCGGCACCACAGTCACACCGGCCGAACCAGAAACTTCGGAAGATCCCGAAACAACACGCTTCTTCAAAAACTCTCCCAGACCCACGGCATACGCCTCCATCATCTCCACAGGGCTCAAATTCAAAAGGCCACCCCGGGCCAACTCAACACCGGTCGCCGCCCCAACCAAAACACCGGCCGCCGCCCGGCGAGACAAAACAGCAGAGATCCCCTGATTCTCACCCAGCACAATCTCCTCTGGTGTAAGTCCGGGAGTTCCCGGAAAAGCCACACAGTATTTCCCCCAGGATTCCCAAAACACAATACCCCTCTGAATATCCTCCGGGCTCTTCACAACCTCCGGCTCGCCGGCAACATCCTTCCCAGAATCCTTCCCTTTCCCCTTCCGGGAATCCTTACCTCCGGACTTAGGTTCCGCCAACGGAACCCCATATTGGGCACGCAACCAGTCC
>JBBRYQ010000070.1:0-29283 GCA_038237425.1 Verrucomicrobiales bacterium | reverse complement strand
TTACGCCGGAACCGGGGAAAACGTGAAATCGTTCAGCGGCACGATCTCCGCTGCGAGCCCCAGTTTGAACTCGCTGCTCTTCACCGCGGCAAGTGCGCTCGACGGCAGCGGGACTCTATCCGTGGCAAGCGGCGCGGTGGGCCTCATCAACAGCAGCACCGCCTCGATCGGCAGCGGCTTTTCCAGCCTCAGTCTCGGCAACAACGAAGGGGTGGTCTCCGTCACCAGCAGCGGTTCTCTCACCATCAACACCCCCGTCAACGTGACCAGCGGTGGCGGTCTAACCAAAGCCGGCGGAGGCAGTGGCTCACTGATCCTCACTGCCGCGAATCTCTACACCGGACCGACCACGGTCAATCAGGGCACCCTGGCGATCGGCAGCGGGGGCAGTACCCTGGGTTCTGAGACGCAAAAGATCCGACATTGAACGTGCAGACCCCTTGCAGGTTTCCGCACCCTACGTCATCCCGTGACCCGATCCAGACGCTTCACCTTGATGGATTGTCTGATTGTCACTATTTCTTAATCGTTTTAGCCCATTCCTGGCGGCGACCCATATCTTGGAAGGCTGAAAGCATTCGTCATTGATCTATCCATTTTCTTCACGTTTCCAGCTTCCTGCATTTCCTAACAACCTCCGCTTGCCATGATTTCTCAAATCGATCTGAACGAAGCTCTCAAACCCTTCATCGCCAACTGGCCTGGGTTTCTCGCACTATTCGCGATTCTTTTCGTCGTCAAAATCCTTGGCTCGGCCCGCTTCAAAGGTTGGTTTGGTGAACGTGCAGTCTCTCGCGGTTTGTCCCGCCTTGACGCCACCACTTATCACACATTCCACGACCTTTACCTACCCCGGCCCGACGGGCAGGGAAGCACCCAACTCGACCACGTCGTCGTGTCCCGCTTCGGGGTCTTCGTTATTGAAACAAAGAACTACCGCGGTTGGATCTTCGGTTCGGAAAAACAGCCCCAGTGGACGCAACAGATCTACCGACAAAAGAACCGCTTCCAGAATCCGCTCCACCAAAACAACCTCCATGTCCGCGCACTCGCCGAGCGCCTCGGTTTGCCGCGCGCCGCATTCCATTCGCTCGTTTTCTTCATCGGCGATTCCCAATTCAAAACTCCGATGCCCTCCAATGTTCTCAACAAGGGCCTCACCTCATGGATCCTCCAGCATCAGGATGTCCATTTAGATCCGACCGCTCACGAAAAGGCCCTAGCGATCCTCAATGAGATCCATCGCACCACCGACCGTAAAGCTGCCGCCCGACAGCATCTCATCGACTTGAAGACCCGGCACGCCGCCTAACGAATTTGCTCAACCCAATCCTACCGCCATGGCCCGCACCCAATACATCTTTATCGATTACGAAAACGTATGCGAATCCGATCTTTCCCGCGTGACGGACAAACCCGTGCGGGTTTTCATGATCATCGGCACGAAGCACAAGAAGCTCCCGACCTCGCTCTTCCTCTTTGCCCAGGATCATCCCGAGCAACTGCGGATCATCCAAACTCCGGTGGACGGTCGCAACGCGCTCGACTTCGTGCTCACCCTGGAACTCGGCCGCATGATTGCCACCGATCCTGGGGGCTATTTCCACATCGTCTCCAAGGACACCGACTTCGATTCCGTCGTCCGCCACCTCAAGGGTGAGACGAAACTCATCGCCCGCCACACATCTCTAGCCGAAATCCCAGCCCTGCGGACACCGGAGGAACGTATCTCCCGGATCAAAGCCGAACTCGAAGACACCTCCAAATCCCGCCCCACCACCCGCAAAACGCTCGAAAACAAAATCCAGTCCGCCTTCGAAAACAAAGCCGAACCAGATTTCATCGAGAAGACTCTTAGATCCTTTGTCCAATCCGGCATCCTCGACTTCACCGAAAACGACAAGGTCAACTACAAGGCAGCCTGATCACACCTTTAAACCATCCTCATTTCAGCATGAATGCCAACCGGAGAGAACTCGACCCATTCAGGGAATCCGCCAACCCGTGTGCGGATCCAGCACCACGGCGTCGAGGTGATTGCCATCGCGAAGCGGCTTGAACGCCTTGGCATCGGTAGTCAGCACGGTCGCCCCGCTTAGTATCCAGAAGATAGTATCCGCCGCCAGCCATCAGCCCATTTCCTCCAGTGCCAGTAGGAATTCCTCGTCCGTCTCCTCTCCTGGAATCATTCCCAACAGACTCGAATACGCCGATGGTCCGGGCCTCACACGAACCGCCAACCCATGATCCACCACTCCCCCAGCTAAGGGCATACGCGAGAAAAACGAATCCTGAACTCCGGCCAAGTCAATCGCATCCGCATCGATCCTTAGGAGCTTGCCGGAAGGGCGGAAAACCGCGATTCCTTCGATGACTACATCCTTGTCCAAGTAGCCGGCAAGCCCGCTCGTGAAATCCTCCGCATTCCACAGCGCGGTGATCAGAGTCCCATCCTCAAGATAAAGCCCCATCACTTTCCGGCTCACACCGAGCATGTCCAGCTTGCCGCACAAGCGCACCCGGCGCGAAGGCGGCGTTTGCTTTCTCAGGCTTTCCGCAGCGTCTGTCAAAATCCCATCGATCCGTGCGTCCACGGTCCCGCCACCATCCAGCAATATCGATTCCAAACCCCGCCGCAGCGGTGCCCGGTATCCAGCGAAACGATTAAGCAAGGCATGGTCAAAGCGGCTGCTATCCACCGTCTTCCGGCGGACGTCCCGCAAAGACTGCGCGAGCAGGTCGAACGCCGTCTCATCGGGCTTCGGACCATCATCCCAGAGCTGGCGTTGTTCGAAAAGCTCCGCCGCCACATCCCCGAACCTGGGAACCCGGAAGCGCAGCGTTGTGACCTCGTCACCCTCACCTTCCATGCCGATGAAGCGCACATCCGCCGCAGCCTTGAGTATTTGGGGAATCCTGCCACGCGTCCGGCTGGCGTGAAGAAACCCCATCCGCACCGAATCCATCAGCGTTTCCTGCAATCCCGATAGCACCCCACCGACCAAATCCGGGCGCGGTGAGGCCCCCAGACCAGATGGTCCCCGAAGCTCGAAACTGCGCTCAACGTAATGAATTCCCATGGATTTGGTGGCAGCTTCTAATGCGGCCTGTCGGGAATGTCGATCTCCAAACGGATTCCCACTTCGCTCACTGCTCACTGCTCACTGCTCACTCAGCTTGCCCGGCATAGCGCAGCGACGACGGGGCCTGACCCGGGCGCAGGAACGCTTGCTAATCACGGCTTCGGGAAGGAATGAGTTTACGGAGCGATTAGAGGCGATGACCGGAAAGATCTGTGCCCTTGCCTAGTAAAGACTGCGTTTCTCATAGTTCGTGACCGGGCGGCTTGCCATGAGCCCTCGAATGTGGCATTAGATTCTCATGAACGCCACGCTCAGTCTCGATGAAGCCGGCAGACTGGTTTTACCAAACACCGCGCTGCGGGTGCTTGGCATGAAGCCGGGTGATCAGGTTCGTGCCGACGTCAGCCCGAACCGCATCGACATTTGCCCGGAGCCTCCGGTCGCTTCCGAGGGTGTGATCGAACAGGGCGTTCTCGTGTTGGCGCGGCAAAACGTCCGGATGGATGCAGCCACCGCCGTGCGGGCCGACCGTGAAGCCTTGGCCGAACGCGCCCTCCCGCGATGAGCGCTCTGCTCGACAGCTCGGTCCTTGTCGCGGCGCTCGTCTCCGATGAACTCAAGCACGCCGAGTGCCTTGCTCTCTTGCTGAAAGGCGGCAACTGCATCTACTCCCATGCCTTGCTTGAAACCTTCTCGACACTGACGGGAGGAAAACTGGGTGTCAGGGTGACTGCCGATCTCGCCGCGCGGATGCTCTCGGAAACCATTCTCCCACGCGTCACCGTGATCGAACTCACCTATTCGGAAATCATCGCTGCGCTCGCCATCGCCCAATCCCGCGGTGTGCGTGGCGGCGCCGTTTATGACTACATGCACCTGGTGGCAGCAAAGAAGGCAAACGTCTCCGTGATCCAAACCCTTAACATCGACGACTTCCTGCACTTGCGGCGCAGCGATGATCCCGAAGTTCGACTTCCCTAGCTTGGAACTCGTCCTCTTGTGTCCCCCCATCCCTCTTTTCACTGATCACTGACTACTGACTACTGACTACTGATCACTCGGCACTTCCCCCACCATCTCCAACACTACTTTCTCCACCTGCTTGCAGATTCTCTCACTTCAGCAGATCGATTCGGACAGAAACGGGTGAGGCGTTTAACATCTGCTAGGGATTCTGTTTTTTGTCCAACCGCTCCAGCTTTTGGAGGGCGTCGGCGAGGTGGCTATCCACTTCACTGGGTTGTTGGTCGATCAATCTACGATAAGTAGCGTATTCCGTTTCGGCTTTTTCCTTCGCTTGCTCGGCGCTGATCTTTCCGGCATGGGTCAGCAACTCGTGATCGCCCAGCTTTAGGAAATACTCCACCTGATAGGTTTTTCCGTCGGCGGCAGTTGTTGCATTCCGTGCAACAACTGATTCCCGGGCGATCTCCCCCTCCTCGAAAATGTTTTTCAAGTGTTTGGAAATCACCGATTTATCCCGTTCAAACAAGGTGGCGATCTGATTGAGCGACAACCACACCGTTTCATCCGCCATCCAGCATTCGACACGATTCCGACCGTCCTCCGTCTGATAAAGAAGGATGGAGCCAGAAGGTTCATGGCCGTCGTCACGCCGCTACAAGGGGAACGAGGTTTTCGTCAGGCGGTGGGTTGCTGGAATCGTTCGTACATTTCTGGGGTGAGATCCGCGAGAATGAGGTCGATGGGCAAAACACCGAAATCAGTTTTCTTGAAATTGGGTTTACGAGCGTCGATGAGGACCAATCCTTCCTCTAGGTGCCACCATGAGGAACCCATCAGTTGGGACGGAAGATTCTGAAGCTGCATGTGGAAAAATTTAAAATGGGATGCGGACGAGATATGGGACGTGGTCGAAGTGAGTGTCGTTGCTCAGGATCGGCAGGCCGAGGTGGAGGACGAGGGCGGCGGTCCAAAGATCGTTAGCGGGAAAGGGGGTGCCCTGGGATTTCAGGTGGAGGCGGAGATCTGCATAGATGCCGGCGAGGTCCGGGGAAATCGCGGCGAGTTCGACAGATGGGAGATTGCGCACGAGCCAATCTTCGTAACGCTTGCGGTGGCGAGACTGACGGATGCCGAACTGGTATTCCCCCAAGACAATGACGGGAACGACAAGCCGGGTGGCAGACAGGAACGCATCACGTGCGGAATCGAGACCATCTGCCCATGCGGAGAGGGCGTTGGTATCGAGAATCATGCGCGATCCTCGGTTTCGAGGATTTGGAACTCGGCGCGGATGGTGGCGTCGATGCGCTGGTTTTCTTGGTGGAGGTCAGCGAGTCCGCCGAATCCACTCATCCATGCGGGGAGTGCGGTAGAAGGGGTAACGCGTGCCTCCGCAGTGACTTTTTCCTCAATCGCCTCGGTGACAAGTTGGCGAAGCGGTATGCCCCGAAGTGCGGCGCTGGCCTTGGCTTTGCGAAAAATGGCGTCAGGTATTTCTAGGGTCGTTTTCATCCGCAAAGACATTCCCATATTTACGGGAAATCACAATAAATATGGTGATTTAGTTAAAAATCTACGTGAGAGTGTGGGGAAAACTTAAGGTGCCTCGGGATCCAGCAAAGCGGTCTCCAGTTCTCGCTCGGAATACTCATGCCGTTCGGAGAGCCCTGTGAATTCGAGAATGTAGGGATCCCGCAGCATTTCGGCGATGGTTTCCGGTGCTTCCTGCTTGCGGGCGCGCTTGATGACGCCCTTCTTGTGGGTGGACAGGCCGGTGCGTTCGTAGAGGAGGCTTTTGATTTGCCGTTGGAGCTGTCGTTTCGACCAATGGCCTTGCAGCAGTTCGTTTTCGTAAAACGCGCGTTTCCACGGGTCGTCGATGCGGATGAGTTCCAGAAAGTGAGCCGAGGAAAAACGCAGCAGTTCCTCAGGGGAAAGCGGGGTGGGTGATTCACCCGGCTCGGCCTGTCGAATTGCCAAGGTCGATTTTCCGAAAGGGTCAGACAGTGTCCGACCTGCTGGCAACGCGGCTGCCGGGCCTCCCGACGGGTCAACCACCGGTCGCCTTACTCCGTCGCCCAATTTCCCACCCACTGGTTGGGAAATTGAAGTCCACTCCGGCCAACCCTCCAATTTCCCATCCAGTGATGGCCTGATTTGGAGACTAGCTCCAGAATCCCTTTAGGTTGCCTTTTAAAGCTTCCAAACGGTTACCCGGAGGGACCGATAAATCCTGAACGATTCTTGCCTGATGGATCATCCTCAGCTTGCGCCGGGCTACTGCCTGGATGTCTCCGGGAAGTTTTCTGGAACGCTCACCATGGAAATTCGTTCAGTTTCGGAGTCGCCGAAAGTTTCAATCACCTTCGGAGGATTCTCCCACACCTGAAGCCAACAACAACCACTACTCGAATCCGCAAGAAGGGCGGCTCCACACTAGGAGCCGCCCTTCGCGCATCTTCATCAATATGTCGCCGATTTGTCGGCGGGGGCTTCCGTCAGGAAATTCTCCCGTTCCTATCTCAAGCTCCGTCGTTACCGGTGTCTAATTTCATCTCCGCGTCCATCATGAAATAGGCATCAAGGACGCCGCCGAAATACCCGATTTTCTCTTCGATGGAATCCAATCCTTCAATTGATTCCCGGTGCAAATCAGCCACGAGCCGTGCGTGATCGGCATCCCTCGAATCCAAGTCCTCCTCAACCAAGGATCCCAACCACAAAGATCAACGATTCGCTGATTGTTGCCGGCCAGCTCTTTGGTTTTTTAAGGCCAACATACGGGCATTAACTCCTATTTCCGCTAGACAAGAAACTCTGTAACTGACTGATTATAAAAGTAACCCAGCTTGGACTCGAACCAAGGAGCAATTGATTAAGAGTGTGTCTAATTCTTTGATTTTCATACTGTTACATTCTAATAAGTGCTTGTAATTGCCTGGTTTTTCCATTTCCGGCAATCCCTATGGGAGCAAGTTTGAGCAACAACGGGAAGGTAATTTGTCACCATTTATCACAAATCATCAATGACTTATGAAAATTGCTAGCATCTGCCGGAAATCCTAACTGGACTCCGCTCCTAAGCCGATGCGTATGGTGTTAAGGGTTTGAAGATCGATCATCCGAGCCCTCACCACTTCCACAAATTTGGACTTGATGTAAGTCCAATTGAATCTTATTAAAGACTCAATGGAAGGCCAACTCAACCAGATCATCCAAGACAAGATTCTCGCTTCGGTGGAGGCGGATATGCCTGTGCTGACCAGGCGCGACGCCACGCTTCCCCCACTTAAAGGAAAAGCAGCCGCTGTCATCGGGATGCGCCGGGCGGGGAAAACCAGTTTCCTTCACCAATGCCGCGCTGACCTGATCGCTGCGGGTCGCAGCCCGGGTCGTCTGCTCTATTTTAATTTCGAGGACGAGCGCCTGGGCGACATGCAGGCCGGACAACTCCACCTCATCTCGGACACGCACTTGCGCCTCTTTCCAGAACCCGCCGATGAACCGGTCGGGCTTTTCCTCGACGAAATCCAGCTCGTCTCTGGCTGGGAAACCTTCATCCGCCGTCTCCTCGATACCCCGGGTTACGAACTCTTCCTCTCCGGCTCCTCCGCCAAACTCCTGAGCAGGGAAATTGCCACCTCCATGCGGGGACGCGCCTGGGAAATCCCGATCCACCCGTTTAGTTTCCGCGAATTCCTGCGGCACCATCAAAAAGAAATCCCGGAGAACCCGGACGCCCTCACCACTCGCAAGCGCACCGCCCTCGATCACCATTTCGCCAATTATCTGGATACCGGAGGATTTCCGGAAGCCCAGGATTTGTCCCCCGCAAACCGTCGGCAGCTTCTCCAAGGCTACATCGACGTGCTGCTCCTTCGTGATGTCATCGAGCGCCACGGCGTGGCCAACGTCACCGCGCTTCGCTGGCTCGTCCGCCGACTGCTGAGCTCACCCGCCGGTCTTTTTTCAGTGACGAAGTTCTCAGCCGATCTCAAGTCCCAGGGTATTTCCGTGGGCCGCGAGCACCTATACGAATTCCTTTCCCACTTGGAGGACGCGTTCCTCCTGCAAACCATTCCGGTTGCCACCGACTCGGAGAAACGCCGCCAGGTCAATCCCCGCAAAGCCTATCCTGCCGATACCGCCCTCATCCCCGTCTTCGACCGTAGCGGCAAACCCAACACCGGCCACGCTCTCGAAACCGCCGTATTCATCGAACTCCAGCGCCGCCGGGCCGAGGTCGCCTACGTCAAGACGCCAAACGGCTTCGAAGTGGATTTCCTCGCCCGCAACATCGATGGGTCGGAGGACCTCATCCAAGTTTGCGCCTCCGTCGATGACCCTGACACCCTCGCCCGCGAAGTCCGGGCACTTCATGACGCCGCGGCCCAGTATCCCCGCGCCAGCCAATGGCTCCTCACTCTCGAATCGCGCCTCCCTTTCCCTGCGGTTCCGGCACCCATCCAAATCCTTCCCGCATGGCAGTGGATGTTGACCGCGCCGCACTTTTGATCCGTCTTCAGGCCGAGCATGATCGGAGCAAGGCGGTTGCCGAAAAAGGCCCACAGATTCGGAGGGAAATTCTTTCGGCTACGAAACTTACAGAGGTCTGATTACCTGGTTGGGCACCCCAGCCAATCGCCGCTAACATTTCAACGCCATCTCCGTCCTAACAGCCGGTCAAGCGGCTGGATTTCCTTTTTCGATGTTTGCGGACGGATGATTCCATGCGGCAAGCCGAGTGCCATTGCCACATGCCCGGGCACAAAGCGAACCGTATTTTGGCTGATGCGGATACATGGAATCACACCGCTGCGAGCCCAACTGTAAATCGATGCAGACGACACGGAACAAACTTCCGCGATTGTGGTCGCCGTTACGAGAGGGCGGAGATCTTCGGAGGGGTCGGATGGAATCAGCATGCGGGAGACGAAATCAGGACTTTCAGTTCTAACTCAAGTGCGCATGGCTCTTACTCAATCAACATTTATGAACCGGATATTCAGCTACCGAAACAATCGAGTTGCCATGACATTTTGACTCGCTGGATAGGCGGAGGTTTGGTAATATCTCCTGCAATCGACAGGTAGATGTGCATTCAGAATCCATGAGTCTAGCAAACCATGCAAGTGATCTTCGCATTCAATGGCGATCCGGACGATTACGTGCGCAGCGACGCTCATTTGAAGGTGTGTCGTCCGAAGGCGTGTCCGAATTGCATGTTGGTCGGAATGCTGCTTGCCCTCGGCTATTACAGCCGATGGGTGTCGTCTTCTGATCGGCGGAGAACTACGCTGGTCAGTATCCGCCGGTTCCGATGTCACGCTTGCGGTCTTTCAACGAGCATGCTCCCGGATTTTGCTCAACCCTACAGGCTCGTCGCAACCGACACGGTGGAGCAATACCTAGGCGGTTCGAGATGTGGTGAGGCGGTGGATGCATGGGCCGACTTGCTAGAAGACTACCAACGGCGTTTCGACGAACGGCTCCCTTGGACAGTGAGCTTACTGTCATCTGCATACGAACTGGCGAAGTTGCCACGAAACTCAGTGGAAGTTTGGTGCGAAATCTGCCGCTGTTTCGGCGGTGCCCGTTGCCTAACGGCGCGACTTGCGGGCGATGTAGGCGTGACCGTGTTCGGCATTTACCGGTGTCATCATCCGGCAGGCAAGCTTCCGGTCCACACAACCGGGGTGTTTCCTTCTGGAAGAGCTCCCCCATCCTTCCCACGTGGACATGAAACCGATTCCGGCAGCCTCTCATCGCGTTGATCACCTGCGACTTCGGTTGCGAAAATCTATCAATTCGAAGGGATCTTCAAATGTGACGTGTCCCGGGTCGGAGCGATGCGCGCATTCAGGACAGCGATCCGCTCATCAATCCATTCAAAGCCACACCTTATGATCACGCCTGACCTAACGCCTGAAAACGACTTCCCGAGAGCCAATGCGGCCGCCTACGTACGCATGTCCACGGAGCACCAGCAGTATTCGACGAGTAACCAGATGGATGCCATCCGGGAATATGCCGAGCATCGCAATCTCGACATCGTCAAAATCTATTCGGACGAGGGAAAAAGCGGACTCAACATTCAGGGCCGCGACTCCTTGGCGAGGATGATTGCCGACGTTGAAGCAGGCCAAACGGAGTTCACGTGCATCCTCGTCTACGACATCAGTCGCTGGGGCCGATTCCAGGACGCCGACGAGAGCGCCTATTATGAGTATGTCTGCCGCCGTGCTGGAATTCTCGTCCATTATTGTGCTGAGCAGTTTGAAAACGACGGCAGCCCGGTATCCACCATCGTCAAGGGTGTCAAACGGGCAATGGCCGGTGAATACAGCCGCGAGCTTTCCGCGAAGGTGTTTCAAGGCGCGTGCCGCCTGATCACTCTCGGTTACAAACAAGGTGGCGTTGCGGGATACGGATTACGCCGCATGCTGGTGGATCAGTCAGGATTGACGAAGGGCGTGTTGGCGCAGGGCGAGCAGAAGAGTATCCAGACCGACCGGGTTGTGCTCATCCCGGGTCCCGATGACGAACAGGCGGACATTCGCTGGATCTATCAGGCGTTTGTGAAAGAGGATCGTGGCGAAGCGGAGATCGCGGCCATTCTCAACGCACGGGGCGTGCGCACTGACTTCGGACGCGAGTGGAACCGGGCCACCATCCATCAGATACTCACCAACGAAAAATACATCGGGAACAATGTCTATCATCGCACCTCATTCAAATTGAAACGTCGCCACGTTCGCAATCCTCCTGATAAGTGGGTGCGTGCGGAGGGTGCCTGGCCCTGCGTCGTGGATGCGGGCATCTTTCAGGAAGCGCAGGGTATCATCCTCGCGCGAAGCCGTCGTCTCACAGACGCGGAAATGCTCGCCGCTCTGAAGTGCATTCTCGATCTGCATGGAAAAGTCACGAGTGCTTTGATCGACGAGGCGGGAGATCTGCCGTCGAGCGCGGCATTCCGGCATCGTTTCGGCACGCTTGTTAGCGCCTACTCCCGGATTGGTTACACCCCGCCGAACGATATGGGATTTCTCGAAATCAACCGCTGGATCCGCAATACCCACCCTCAAATCGTAGGCTCGGTGGCTGAGAGTCTGCGCGGTGTGGGAGCGGGTGTGGAAATGGAAGACTGCCGGAACGTGCTGCGCGTAAATGGTGAGATCCGTGTCTCCGTATCCCTTTGCCGCCACTTGAATACTGGCGCTGGCTTCTCGCGATGGCTCATCAACTTGGATCAGGCCAAACGACCGGACATCACCATCGCCGCCCGACTCGCCTCAGCCAATGACTCCATCCGCGATTACTACCTGCTGCCCTCCATTGATGTGGCCGCCGGAAAACTCCGCCTCGCCGAGGCGAACGGCATCTGCCTGGACGGTTACCGCTTCGACGATCTCAGCCATTTCTTCCAACTCGCCCAGAGGACGTATGTCGGGAGGGACACATAAACCAATAACGAAGCCATGCAAAACGAAGTCATTATTATCCCATTGGACCGAATCCGGATCGTCAACCCGCGTCTCCGTGACCGCCGGAAATTCGAAAAAATCATTGAGAGCATCCGCAATCTTGGACTCAAGAAACCCATTCAGGTCAGTCTGCGGCAGGGAGCATCTGCCGATGGTCAGCGACACTACGATCTCGTCTGCGGCCAAGGGCGCATCGAGGCGTTTAATGCACTCGGTTATTTCGAAATCCCCGCGCTGGTGGTGGAGGCATCGAAAGAGGACCTCATGATCATGAGTCTCGTGGAAAACATGGCGCGCAGATACCCGGCACCCGGCGATCTCATTATCGAAATCGACCGTCTCAAACAGGCCGGTTATAGCAACGTGGTGATCGGTAAGAAACTCGACATCGCCGACACGATGGTCAGCGGTTTGCTCACCTTGCGCAATTCAGGTGAGGAGCGCCTCCTGGCGGAAGCCGTCAAAGGGTCCATTCCTTTGGGTGTCGCCATCGACATTGCCAAAACCGAGAATCCCGAGGATCAACGCGGATTGTTGCAGGCTTATGAAGGTGGTAAGCTCAACCAAGCTGCCATTCGGGTTGTGCGGCGGGTGTTGATGCAGCGTAGGACTTTGGGCAAGCGGCTTCACACCCACGACCATCAGTTAAACAAAGGACCGACGACGGCGGACGGAATGGTCAACGCATTCAAAAAGGAAACTCAGCGCCAGCGGTCACTCGTTCGCAAAGCCAAGGTATGCGACGCTCACCTCATGTTCATCACCACGGCGTTCCGTCGGCTTACCATGAACGAGGATTTCACCAACCTGCTGCGTGCCGAAAAACTCGATACCATGCCGGCCTTTCTCGCGGAAATCATTGGAATAGATAGGAGGGTCGCATGAACACCCCGAAAATCGGTTTTGGCAAAGAATGCATCCGACTGCCCCTCGACCGAATCCTCCCGGTGCGACCGGTCAAGGATCCTGACAAGAGTGTGTCTCGCTACAAGTCCATCGTGTCATCGATTCGCGAAATCGGAGTCATCGAACCGTTGATGGTTTATCCACAGAAAAAGGGCACCGAGGGTTTTTATCTTTTGATGGACGGGCACCTGCGGCTTCACGCGCTGCGGGAACTGGGAATGCCGGAAGTCGATTGCCTCGTTGCCGACGATGACGAGAGTTTCACTTACAATGCCCGCATCAGCCGACTCTCACCGATTCAGGAACACAGCATGATCGTCAAGGCGGTGAAGGACGGCGTGTCGGCGGAACGCATCGCAACGGCGCTCCACAAAAACATGAAGGATATCAAGGAGCGGCTCAATCTGCTTAACGGCATCGGTCCCGAGACGGTTGAATTGCTCAAGGATAAGCAGATCGGTCAGAGCACGTTGCAGATTTTGCGGCGCGTGAAACCGATGCGGCAGATCGAAATCGCCGAGTTGATGGTGAGCGCCAACAATTACTGTCGGGGCTATGCCGAGGCGCTTCTTCTCGGCACGCCAAAGGATCTGCTCGTGGATCCGGGTTCACCACGGCTTAGAACACGCATCTCCCGCGAGGAACTGGCCCGCATGGAGATGGAAATGGAGACCCTCGAACGCGATTACAAGACTGCCGAGGATAAGTATGCCGACAACATGCTCAACCTAACTGTTTTGCTGGGGTATGTCCGCAGGTTGCTCGGCAACGCGAAAATCGTGAAGTTTCTCGGAACCCGCCATGCGGAAATGCTGACCGAGTTTGAGCGTATCGCGGCGTCGGATGGAGTCTAGCGGGCACGATGCTCTTCGCGTCAGTAACCCCAAAGGCCTTCTGACATTGCTCACTCCACGCCAGCCATTACTTTCCGATGACCGGTTTCGTGCGATCAACGCCCAGTTGGAAGAACGCAGTCAGACCGATCTCACGCAATGACACTCAGCAGCCGATCGTGGATATGATTCCATGATTGATCCAAGTCGATGCTTACGACACGGATGCGGTGTTTTTCCACCGTAAAATGGTGCTCGAAGTGACTGGCGACGGCGGGATATAACAGAATACCCTCAGAACCTTTCCAATCGTCATGATGCTCCGCATTCCGGAGGTAGGCGTATAGCTGGTAGAGATTGGACGCGTGAATCTTTTTCTGTCCAAGCCAGCCGCTCATAGCTTCGGCGTAGAACTTGCAGTCGAGGATAATACTCCGGTCCTTTGACCAAAGGGAAACATCAGTTTTCATCACAGGCAGCACAGCGAGAGATTCTTCCGTTCCGGTTGCCGCCCATTTGAACTGCACCCTTCCCACTTTGAACTCCCGTTGCTCCCTCATGTAGAAATTCTTCACAAAGCACTCGAACAAATAGGGCATGCGCTTGGGATCGCGGATAAAGTCCCGGAAACGCGTTTTTCCGTCCTGTTGTTCTGGCAGCTTGGAATCGTGAATCAGCTCGCAGACATTGAGCAAAAACCGGTAAAAACGATTATTCCGGTGCAGGTGTACGCGGCGGAAAATCCCTGACGTAATGTGGATCGAATTGATGTGTCGGAGTGAGGCTGCTTGTTCGCGCAACAGCGTGCGGGTGTTCTTTTCGATACCCTTGGCGTGAAGCACTTCCTCAATCGTGGTCTTGAGAATCCGGTTTTGGAGGATGTTGTGATCCAGCTCGTCAAACTCACAAACCATCCGGCCCTGCCGCCAGCTCAGGCGTTGCATGCTTTCGGACAGATCGAAGCGCCCGCGCAGTCGTGACGTCTCCTCACTGTGGACCAGATAACCCCGGTTAAAGCCGCGCTTCACCAGATATTGGGTGCCATGGGCCAAAACCTGGGCGAACAACTCACTCAGCGATTTCGAGTCGGATGCCTTAATGTCAATGAGCGCGCCTTCGGCCAACTGATCCCATGCATAGCACAGCAGGTAATACAGGTTTTGAATGGGGATCTCCTTCGCCATGAGTGGATCAGGAAAGAAGCTTCTCAAGTTCCGCTTCGGCTTTGCTCTCGTCGTCCACCCAATATTCCCGAAGTAGCGGCGCGATCTCGAACTCGATCACCTGCTCATACCATTCTTCATCTGGTAAAGTCCCGTTCGGACAGAAAAAGCTGTGGCCAATACGGTATCCCCATCCGAGGTTGTGCGAGTCATCGTGAATCAGTTGATTGAGCGCGTTCATTCGCTTCACGATGCGATCAATCAGATCACCGTCCGCGCCACGTTTTTCAAGCTGCTCGCGGAACTTGGCACTCGAAAATTCCGGCTCCAGCGTGATGAAGGCGAACCTGCGCCGCAGCGCGTAGTCCACCAGCGCCAACGAGCGGTCCGCTGTGTTCATGGTGCCGATCAGGTGGAGGTTTTCCGGGATGTGGAAGGTCTCTTCGATCGATTCGGCGTAGGCAAGTTGAAGTGCGTAGTCCGGCCCACGCTTGTCGGCTTCCATCAGCATCATGAGTTCGCCGAAGATTTTGCTCAGGTTGCCGCGGTTTATTTCGTCGATCACGAGGAAATAGTCACGGCCTAGATCACGCTCGGCACGGCGGCAGAGAGTGTGAAAGGTGCCGTTCTTGAGGAAGAATCCTCCTTTGCCGTCCGGTCGGTAGCCTTGAATGAAATCCTCGTATGCGTAGGACTGGTGAAACTGAATCATCGGCGCACGGCCCTCGTCCTTCTGCTTCATCAGCGCGAAGGCGAGGCGACGGGCGACGAAGGTTTTCCCAACTCCCGGCGGGCCTTGAAGGATGATGTTCTTTTTCCGCTTCAGCAGGGAGAGAATCCGGTCGAACTTGTCCCCACTGAGAAATAGGTCTTCCAACGCCTGGTCCCGTGAGTATGGCGGAATCGGCGAAACCTCCTCCCGCTCGTCGAACAGACTGCGGAGAAATTCATATTCTTCCGTGGTCACCTTGAAGAGGCTGCCCTGATTGTTCATTACCGGCTCGCAGTCCTTGAGTTGCGGCATCGTCTGTAGTTCCTCCCAACTGATAGGCTTGGCGAGATCCTCAGTCTTTTTGAATTCGAAGCCAACCCCCTTGGTTTCCTTCATGCCTTTGGTGATCTCGCAGATGGACACGATCTGCTTCACGGGAGTCGTGAGGTAGCCGATGACAATGTCTCCCGGCCTCACCTGTTCGAAATACTTGTATTTCTGGCGCTTGTTTCCCTTCGCATTGATGGCTGTATAATCCTGGGTTCCTCCAACAGGCAATTCCTTGAAGTCCCATACCTTTGGACTCGCGTTGAGCCACCAATACTGTCGCAAGGTCGGGTCGATTTCCACAGTTCCACCCTCATCCTCTTCGTAGAAGGACTCGACAAACTCCAGAAACTTCGGATGCCCATCCACATTTGTTAGGGTCTTTAGCGGAATCCGGCTCGGCTCAGGCAATGCCACCTCACGCGTGTTTTTCCATTCCACCTTGCGAACGTGTTGGTGCTCGATCCTCAGAGTATCGAATTCATAGTCTGATTTCACAATTCCCCAGCCAAGGACACGCGCGGTGCCCTGTTTGGCATAGACAACATCGCCCACCTTGACCGAATTTGCGAAATCCCACAGGGCGAGGCTGTTGTTCATGTAAGAGCCGTTGTCACCGAATTGCTCCACCAATGCGTCACGGATTTCATCTTTGTTGGCATATTGCGTGAGATCGCCGATCTCATCCCATCCCACGGAAATGATCCCTTTTTCGAGGCATTCCTCCCATAGCCGCGCACTTGCACCAGGAGCTATCACCCAATGGCGCTTGCCGTATGGCACAGGGTCTTCCTTGACCGTCCCCTCACCGCTCTCGGGCACCTGCGCACCCTGCCAGACTTCCTTGTAGGGCTCTTCGTAAAAATCAACCGGAATACCAGTCGACTCGGATTCGAGCTTCTTTCGGATTCGAAGGACCTCCCAATCGCAGCTGGCGATTCCGGCAAGGTATTCCGGCCGTGCGGAATCCGTTCCATCGAGTTTGGACGCGAACGCTTCCCGAATCCGCAGCTTGTGGTTCTTGGATGCAATCCGCTCGAACTCTTCTGGAAAAATCAAATGCAGAAGGATATTCCGCATCAGTCGCTGCGTGGAATCCTCAATCCGGTCCAGCCACTCTGCGAACTTCCACGGATCCGCCAGCAGGCTCTGTCGTAGCTCCAGTCCTAACTTTTTGAACGACCAGACGACCCGCCACAAGTATCCAACCTCCCGCCAGCGATGCGTGTTGAAGGCGGTTCCGGGGTGTCCGATCCATTCATTGAATGCCGCTGGCTGAAGCGGATCCCCAGGGAACGTTTCGCCGGACCATCCCCAAATCTGCTTCACTTGTTCCGACTTCTTTTTTGCCGACATGAGAATGCCTGGGAAAAGGTAAAGCACCCACATCAATTCCGAGGTAAACTTGCATAATTGCGGCGTTCCACCCTTCAACTGTTCTTCCAGTTTCTCCATGAAACCCCGTTTATCCTCCAGAAAGTTCTCGACGAAGCGCACCTTGAACTCCTCCAGCACTTCCATAGTCCAGAATTTTTCCTCGGTGAAAACCGAGCCGTCGTGCAGCAAACATCGCTCCGCCCAGTAGTTGGCGGCGGCAAGGACGGGGGCGTGTTCGGGGTAATTGTTAGCCATGAGATTTAGTGGTGGGGTCGTCGGTTGTTTGCTTGTTGTTCGTCCCGCAAGGCCGGCGCGATGAAACGGAGGTCCTCCAAAGGCTTGAAGCTGCCGTTGGTGGACTCGAAATAGACTTTCTGAAAGACATTCCCGGCATGTGACCTTCTTTGAGGTTCATACTGTTCGGACAGACGGGTGTATGCCTGGTTGATGCTGCTGACAGCCATGTCCTGTGGAATGCCCGGAAGATCGCATGGACACGGCTCAAGACTGGCGTGTTTGGTTCCGCGCAGGCGCAGCACAAGCGGCTCCTTGATCAGGAAACCGACCATGAAATAGCCGTTTTCGTGGCTTCTTTTCGCAGGTAGGCCTCTACGCACCAATTCATTCATACCTGGTCCGCCATGATTACTTGAAATCGATGCCCAAAGCATGGTTAAGGCCGGTAGAATCTCGGCAAAAGACTCCTCAAGATACGGCTTTGTGTCCTTTGGGTTGAGAAAAGCGGATGCCGGAACGCTCAATTCCCCAACGGTTCCCTCGGCCAGCTTTGGCATGCTGGAATCATCCAGAACCTTCCATTCGCCGCCGCTCCATCTGACGGGAATCAATACACGTCTTTCATTACTTTGAGGAGTGATCATGGGCTCGAATTTCAGTGTGGTTGATCAACGGTTGGTTTTCTGACCGGCAATCCATTTCCTGCCGACCGTGGAAATCTCCCAGGTTCCGTGGGGCGAGTCTTCCTTCATGTGGCCGAATTTTTTGACGAGGTCATTGCGAGCCCACATCACCTTGTTGCGCCAACGCATGACCTGGGGCTCTGACTTGAGAAGTTCGAAATCCTTCTGCTTGAAATTGCCTTCCATCAACCGGCCCACCTCATCAATCGCATCCTGGGTCTTGGCGCTGCCACCGAGGTTCACTAACGCTTGAAGAACTGGGGCGTAATAGTCCTTGTTGGGCGTGATCGTTCCTTTGCGGGCTTTCCCGAAAAACGCTTTGCCTACGATTGCTTTGACAGACTCCGGCTCCACCTCGTGCTGGCCAGCAATCTTCTGCCAGTCGCCCATCAGCTTTTCGACGCTTCCAGCAAACTTTTCGAGTTTCTCAGCGAAGTCGATGACGGATCTAGCAGTTGGCAAATCTCCTTTTATCATGGCGGCGGCTCCCTCTTCCCTGATGCGCTGGATCTCCTCACGCACTTCGGTGGACAAGAGATCCAAGGCTTCTTCGACGTCGGTGTGCTTGTTGGTTCGTTTCATTGGCTGATTGACGCTTTCAAATTTCTTCAGGAGTTTCGTTCCCTCATGCACTGCGCTTGGTGCCAGCATTCGAAGGCTTTGGGGTCGGTTTTCTTGAGGCGGTTTAGAATGGTCCAGCCTCCGTCCAGGCTGGCGTCTCGGATTGATTTGATGTCGATTTCGGCGGCGATGAATGACTGGAGGTCAAAGTCGACATGACCCTGTCGAATGCATTCAGCAACTAAGGTCGCGCGGCCCGCGGCGAGGCGCGATTCGGCAGTCTTGAAAGGTTGGTTGAAAAGGTGAGTGTCAAGTGCACTAATCCCATTTCCGAAGAATTCGATTCGGGCATGTTTCTCACTCGGAATGAGTAGATTTCTGCGGCAAACCCAGAAAGACGCATCCTGCGTATCGTCGAGAGTTTGATCGATCGTCCATTTTCCCTCCCGCCATTTCAATTGCTCGGCATGAACCGCGTGGTAGGTCTTAACGGCGTTGTGAAGGTTGCCGGTGATAGCAGCCAACTCTCCCACATCAAAAAGGTGCTTTACCACTTTCATTGGCCGGGGATCGGCGGGTGCTCCGGTTCTGGCAACGATGGGCCGGTAAGGGTACCCGATGGTTGAAGGAGCGAAACAGGCCAGTTTGTCCGCAAGCAGGCAGTCGGCGGTGGGGACGGTGACTTTGATTTCCTCCTCGATCTCGAAAAAGGAGGCCCGCACCACCTTCTCCTCCGTGGCGGCGTAGGGGCTTTTCGCCGTGATGACGTCCAATTGGATCGTATGTACGCCACCCGGATCAACAGCTGAGCTGTAGGGAATCTTGAAATGCACGGTCGGTGGTGCCTCGCGGTCGCGGCGCTCCTGGTGCTCATAGCCGGTGAAGGGCGGACGGTCCGTGGTCGCCTGATCGAGCACGGCTTTCAGACGCTCGATAGTTTCCAAGCTCAGGATGTCCACGTCGATGGACAGGCGGCGGACCGGGTCGAAGAACAGGGCAAGCGACGTGCCGCCCTTGAAAATGAACTCCAGTCCTTCGCGCTGGAGGCGGCTGACGAGTTCCAAGGCGAGAATGTTCATTTCTAGCGTCTGCACGTCGCGCGCCCGCAGGACTGCTGCCTGCTCACGGATCCAAGATTCCTCGAAACAGCGGGGTGAGATCATGGTCTCGCGCTGCGGGTTGGCCTATTATCGCGGAATTTCTTCATTTTTCCGCGATAATGGGTTGTTCGGCAGATCCCACCAAATCCGCCAGATTGCGCTTATGATCGCGCAGACGGGCAAACAGGTTGGCGATCTGCACACGGTGGGTGGTCAGGAGCTTGCGGCTCATATCCTGGCGCTCGCCTTCGTCCATGAGGTGGAGGCGGGAGTTTTCCAGCATCAGATCCACCAGCACGGTTTCCACCCGGGGTTCGGTGGTGGGGTCGAAGGGCCGGCGGATGCTGCGTATCACCACGCTGCGCTCGCCGGGGGCGAAATCCCGGGCGGTCTTGGCGGTGGGGTTGACAATCACGCTCCACCCCCCGTTGCGCAGAAAGGCGGCTAAATCGTCCTCGCCGTCGCTCTCGACATACACGAATTGGACAAACTTGCCGAGCTGATGGTGCATCCACGGATTCACCTGCTGGGTGGACCAGACGTAATGCGGCAGAAAGGGGAAACGCTTCGACAAAGTGTCCCGCAGAGGGGCGGTTGCCTTGGAGTCGAGCACGGCGGGCGTTTCCAGGGAGCTATACCATTCCCGTCCGGCGTCGTGGACGACCTTCTTTTTCATCGCCTCGCTGAGGTATTCGCGGAGGAGATCTTTCTTGGCGGTTAGTTCAGTAAGGTCCGGATCACCGATCACCTTGCTGAGCGAGAAGTAAGGCGATTCCAAACCGAAACCCCGAAGCCGACGGAAGAGGGCATCTTTCTCCTTGGTGTGCCCGTGGGTGCCAGTAAGAACCGGTGCCCCGACCGCTTCCTCGATCTGCGCGATCTCGCTCGCTTTGAGATCGAAGAGGCGATAGACGATGCGGTTGATCTCGGATTCTAGGGTTTGAAGCGAGCTGGTGTCGTTTTTGGCGGCGGCAGTCACACAAGACTTAGACAATTCTATCAGTCTTGATTTATCAGCTTGGGACGCTGTGGGAATTGATATTTTCCGGATGTAAAGTGGCTTGAACTCATAGTAACCATTTTGCTTTGTGGCTGCAATCTGGGTAATCTGCCACCACGTGGCTTGAGAGTTAAGGATGGCACACAAAAATTCAGGTTCGTCGGTGACACAGATATTTGTTTTATCATTCGAATAGTGCCCTTGATCGACGACAAAAGCCGTTTGGCGCTCGATCGCTGGCATGACCACCTTTTTGCCTGCGAATGAATTGAGATACTCCAACTTCGGATTGTTATCCAATTCCAGCCAATGATGCTGACCTTCGCCTTTGCCTGCGCGGGAGCTAGTGCATTGTCCGCGCTTTTTGAGCTTCTCTTCGAAAGCAGTGAGGTGCTTCAGAATTGACGGATATTTATCGAGCTGCTTGTGAAAGCCAAAGGGGAAAGTAATCAGATACAAATCCTTGTGGTTCACCTTCCACCTTTTGACATCCTTGCCGCGCAGATACGGTTTGATCAACTCGGCGGAATTAGGGTCTTCCGCGATCAGTTCGTCGCGGCGTTTGCCATCGATGATGAAGGCTTCGTTCAGGCCGGTGATGATGCCACGGTTAAACTGACCGCCGACGTGTTTGGCGAGGGGCACTCCATTGGCACGGATCTTTTCCAGCAGTGAGAAAGAAGCGGGAGCCTCCAACTGCCAGCCGTCCGCGCTGAGCTTGGATTGCTGGATTTCAAAGGAACCAGCATCCAGCACTTGGTTGATGCGGTTCAGCGAATCTTCCAGACGCCAGACATAGGCGCGGAGTTTGTGGGATTTCTCGGGCGGCTTCTTGGTCCCGATGATGATGGAGGCGTAGGCGATGGCGTCGAAGACGGGCGCGTCGCCGAAGTCGATCAAGGTCTCAATGGTGAGTTTTTGCGAGAGGAAGGGGCGCAGCTTCTTGCCGTAAGCGGCTCGGAAATACTTGTTGGAGGTGATGTAGGTGAGCACCCCGCCGTCCTTGAGGATGTTGTAGGACTGCTCGTAGAAGAAGATGAAGAGGTCGGCGCGGCTGGCGGCCACTGAGTAACGTTCCTTGAGCAGCGGCGCATAGGAACTGATCGTTTCATGGCGGACGTAGGGTGGATTGGCGATGACGATGTCGAAGCGGCCCTTCGCCATAATTTCGCCGAAGTGAAGCTTCCAGAGGAAAGTCGGCGCTTGCGGATCATCGAACCATCCGCGCAACTTGCCGAGCAGGGTTTCCTGTAGGTGGACTTTCTCTTTACGGATCGAATCGATCAGGCGGATCCAGTTGGAGAACTCCTTGGCCGTGGCATCGAGATAGGCCATGCGTTCCGGGTCGGTAAAATCCGCCTCTAGCTTCATCCAGGTGAAGATCTCGTTTCCGATCTCCGCCAGGGATCGATAGAGATCGAGGAATGCAGTTCGTTTTTCAGGAATTCGCTGGGCGGTGAAGATTTCCTCCTTGGCTGCAACCAGGTGGGCGAGGGCATCTTCAAAGCGCTTCGAATTCGGTGGTGACTTGTCGAGGCGGATGGGCTCGCCACGGATGGTCTCGATCAGGGAGTTCGCGCGGTGGATCTTGTAGTCGAGATTGGGCAGCGGGCGCGGCTCATCTTCATCGACGACGAGAGCCAGCCAGAAGCGGAGGCGGGCAATCTCGATGGCACCGGGATCGATGTCCACGCCATGGATCGAGCTCTGGATGATGCGGCGCTTGAGCTTGGCGCGCTCGGCGGGAATATTGAGTTCCGGCTGGAGGGTGAGGAGCGTCCAGAGGATTTCGCGAAGCAGGCCAATGGGGAAGGCTCCGGAACCGATGGCCGGGTCGCAGATTTTCACGTCTTGCAGGAGCTTGATGATTTTTTCCCGATTGACGTTTACGAAGGAGTCCTTGCCCTGATGCTTGGTCGAGTCCTTTTCGTTGAGCAGGATTTCCAGCTCCTTATTGGCTCCCAGATGAGACTGGAGGTAGTGGAGCAGGCTCTGGCGGCACTTGAAGGATACAATGGTCTTGGGCGTGTAGAAGGCACCCTTGTCCTTGTTGTCTTCCAGCAGGTTCTCGAAGATGTGGCTGACCATCTCCGGATCGATGCCGATCTCGTGATCGTCCGGGTCGTTTTCATCGATGGTGAAATTGTATTCGCCGAAGAAGTCGAGCACGCGGGCGAAGTAATCCGGCGGAAAATCGAGCGTGCGCAGGGTGCCGGAGTTTTCCTCGAAAAGCCCGCCGTTGAGATAAGGTATGCGGGACTTCGTGAGCGGGAAGATATCGCCCGGTCGCTCAGGTGTATTGAGCGCCTCGAAGAACAGCGGGCAGAGGTAACGGGAATGGAACAGCTCGGCTTCGCCTTTGGAGCGGGCGAGTTGAAAGAAGGATTGGAGGAAATCCGCATCCCCGCCGATCCATGGCTTGGAGCCAGCCTTGCATCCGAGCCAGCCTTTTTTCTGGAGGAAGTGCAGGAAGACGAGGCGTCCGAGCAGGGTCTTGACGAAGTCGCGGATCGGTTGGTCCGCCTTGTCTTGTTCCTTGGCATCGCCGTCCGGGGTAATGCCGAAAATCTCGCGGGTGGTAGCAGCGTTGGCCGGAGCCATCAGGTGATCGACGAAGGCCTGATAGTGCTCCTTGTATTTCTTGAAGAACTCCTTTGAGAGTGTCTCCACCGAGAAGGCCTTCTCGACATCCTCCAGGGCGAGTTCGTCTCCTTTTTCCACAATCCCGGCAAGCCGACCCGCTGCCGTGCGACAGGATTCGTTGCCACCAAGTAGGAAAGTGAAGCGCCGTGGCGCAGTCTCCATCGTGGTGATTGCGAAACTTTCCTCATCAAGGATAGTGCGGCGGGCGGCGTAGGTGAGACGCCAGTCGGGTGACATAGCTTGATGAAACACGGCGACCACGGCAGATGCTCCGGCTTCGTCAATGAAGGAGGCGACGAAGTTGCGGAGGCCAACGCGATTGCGGGCGAGTTTCACCTGATCCGAGGTTTCCACTTCCAGCAGGGCGATGGTATTTCCATCGGGAAGCGTGATGGTGCCGAGCTGGCAAGTGGATTTGACGAACTCCTGGGATGCTGCGAGCGGCTGCGCACTGGCGAAGAGCTTCAACGAGCCATCCGGGAAGAGGCTGTGGAGGATTTTCCCCCACTCCTCGCGTTGGTAGAACTCGTGAAGGCGCTTCTGCAGTGAGGGTGTGTCGGACATGGGCGGGAAGGTCAGGCGGGCAAGGTGAAGGATTCGGAAAGGATGATGACAGGTTCAAGGTCGGCGGCGGAGAGGCCAGCGTTGAGGTCTTCCGCGGATTCGCCGTCGTAACTTGAAAAGTCGTAGCGGCTGACGATTTCCAGGGTTTTGTCCAGCAGCGCGGCGGGTTTGAGTGGGGCTTTTTTCTGGGCCTTTTCAAGCTTCACCAGATCCCGCTGAAGTTTGCCAAAGGCCGCTTTGCGCACGGCGATCTGGGCATGCTTGAGGTGAGTCTTTTCCTCAGGGGATGCGAGAGTCGGGTGGGCGATGAAAATGTTGAGGAATTGGAGCGCCTTGCGCTCGTTCGGGCCTATCTGATTGTCCACAATCTGGTCCCGCACGGCCTCGGACTTGAGAGTCTCATGGTAATGGCCGACGGCGGCGTTGACTTGATCGTGATGGCACTCTGGCAATGGAACGCTCTTTTCCATGGCGTTCGCATGGAAGATTCGTGCGGCTTCGACAAATGATAGTTCTTCGACGGTTTTGTCCGCATGGACGTAGTAGAAGCCATCCCGGCGGCGGTTCCTGACGAAGCTGATCGTGGTCTGATCGCGGAGTTTGTCTTTTCGACCGACTCGGGCGCGAAGCGGAAGGTTGCGGATTTCACGGAATCTTTCCGGATTTTGTTGGCGGAATTTTCGCAATTCCATCAGCAGCGCGAGCGACTCATCCTTTTCCTCCTCCATGTCCTTGTCGAAGAGGCCAAAGTTATCCACTTCCTCATCGGTGGAATAAATCTGGCTGTCTTCGCCGAGGGCGGAATGGAACGCCTGGAGTTTGACGAGGGCTTTTTTCTTCAAGTCGATGTCCGCATCAACCTTGGCGGTGGGAAAGAAATTGTAAATGTGGATCTCGGCGGCGGTGGTGCCGATCCGGTTGATGCGGCCAATCCGCTGCATGAGGCGGGTGGAGTTCCAAGGCGTATCGTAATTCAGGATGACGTTGGCGCGGTGGAGGTTCACACCCTCGGCGAGCACTTCGGTGGATATGATGATTTCGTAATCGTCTAACTGTTCAGTGAGGGGTGCATTGGCATCGAAATTTGCCTTCACCTTCGGCATGCGATCTTTGCGTGTGCTGGAGTCAATGGTGAGGATTTTCTCGAATCCACGCTGATGAAGCTGCTTCACGAGGTAATCGGTGGTTTCTTTGGACTCGGAGAAGACCACGAGCTTGGGTTTCCCATGGGTGGCGGCGGAGTGATTGATTTCCGGAGCCAGCAGTTCGGTTTTGAGGCGATGGACGAATTCGTCGAGTTTCGGATCCTCCTTCACCGCTCCCCACCGCGCTGCGAGATCGTTGAGGATTTCGAGATCCTTCTGCAAACCCGGGAGGAAGTTTGGCTCGAAATCTTCTGGTGTGCAAATCTGGAGCGTCGCATCGTCGCCCTGCGTCGCGAGGATCAGTTCCACCAGTTCATCCTCGCGATCCTCGATGATGTATTCGGAGACGTTGAGACTCGGGGCGATGTAAATCTTACCGCGCTCGAACATGGTGACCATCGCCTGGGTGTTGTCCCGGAAGCGGCCCAAGGAACGGGTGAAAGCATGGAACGAGCTGTCGAGCCGCTTCAAGAGCAGGGTGCGCATGATGCGGGCAAGCTGTGAGGAAATCTGCTCGGCTTGCTGATACTTGATTTTCTTCTCAGGGACCAAGGCTCCGATGGCGCGATAGCGGTTGTAGGTGAGACCCTTGTCCAGATCGGCCAGCGTTTCGTCATAGAGTTGGTCCAACTCCGGGCTCAGGGGGTAGAGGATTTTATGCGGAGGATTCACCTTTGGGAACGTGATCCCCTGGGCATCGAGATCTTTGCTGTAGTCATCGTGATCACGCAGGTCGGTGCGGGTGCGGCGAATGGTGACTTCCGTGACGATCTTGGTGCGGATCAACTCATAGATGCGCTGGATTTCGACGCGGGCATCCTCGGGGGATAGATCCTTGAGTGCCTTCTGGAACTCCTTTTGCCGAGTGGCGAAGAAGCGTTGGAGGTTTGGAACTTCAAGAGTTGAGTCCTTGCCGTCCTGAAACAAGAGAAGCTGGTTCTTGATGTCGTTCGGACGGTTGTTCAGCGGTGTGGCGGATACGAGGATGACGCGCTTGCGATAGTAGCTACCGTCCGGAAAGCGGCGGGTGGTGCGGGTTTTACAAATCCGCTGGAGTTCGTCGTAGGACGCCGCCGTGTCGTTGCGGAACTTGTGAGCCTCGTCCACGATCACGAGGTCGTATTTCTTGGCATTAGTGATCTTGTGGAGACTTCCGTTGCTGACGACCCTGACTCCCTTCAACTCGAATTTCTCGATGGTGGTGAGCCATCCATCCTTGAGCGCCGGAGGGACGATGACGAGCGTCTCGGAAAGGTGGCCGGGAAACCCGTTGTGATAGAAGAATTTTTTAGCGATGAGAATGGCGATGATCGTTTTTCCGAGACCAACAACATCCGCCAGGAAAAAGCCTCCGTGTTTCTGGAGGAGCAGGAAGCCTTGGGTGACGGCATCCATTTGATAGGCGAGACGCATGAAGCCCTCGGGCAAGTCGGTCTCGCTGTTCGGATCATATTCGATGGCGGGGCCGAAGTATTCGATGAGCAGCTTGTAATAGAGCTCGAACGGCGTGAGGTCGTCGCGGAGGAAGCTGTTGTTCGTGACTTCGGTGATTTCCTTGGGAAGAACATGGACGGACTCGTCCCATAGTTTATTGAATTCGTCCGATGCAAATTTTACGTCGTCGTAATCGTGGCTCAAGGCATTGAATTCGTAGGTCTGGTCATCCTTTTGGGCACCGAGACCAGAGGCGGTGAGATTCGAGGAGCCGGTGATGACGTGGCCCGGCTTGTGTTCGTTGAACCCCTCGGGCAGGAAAATGTATATTTTCGCGTGGAGGCGCTTCGTAGGGTGAGCCTTGATTTCGACCTTTTTTGAGACCACGTCCTCGACGAACTGGAGAATCCCGTTTTCAACCTCACGGGAATAGTGGGCGTTCTGGATGTCGGCAGCGAGCGCAGTGCGGAATTCCTTGAGCGCCTTTCCGGCGTCCGCGAGGAAGAGTTGTCCCTTTTTGTGATATTCCTCGACGATGTTATCGACGTTGATGCCGACCAGAATGCGAACCACCGGGACATTGACGAGTTTTGGCCGGATGGCGAAATAGCCCGATGCGCGGAGGTAGCCAACCAAGGCGTCGAAGCGCGCGAGATCGGGATTGTTTTCGAAGATGCCCTCGAATTTCTTGAGCAGCGTGTTGCTGTTGTCGTTGGTGAAGAAGCGGGTGGACATCTGTTTTATGCAATCAACTGTTCGCATCTGCATTTCAGCCCCTCTATATCTGGGTGGAAAGTCTCATCTTGCGGCGGAAGTAATGATTTGCCTGATAGAGCGATGAGTTCTTTCTCTCCAGTGGAGCGGCGGGGATCGAGAACCTTGGAAACGTGCCAGTGATGATCGATGCACGGGGCGATGAGATTGAGGTCCATGAAGGAGCCTTCAAAGCGCCGGAAGCGATCGCGGAAGATTTCGAGACCTCTCACCATGGGAATTCGTTGATAAGGAGTTCGAGTTGCTGCTGAACCCGCTCGTCCGGGAAGTCGTGCAGGCTGAGGAAGAGGGACAGCGGATCGACGGATCCGTTGTCGGCGAAAAGCTGCGGATTGTAGGCCCACACTTCCATTTTCAGATCCGCGTCCTCCGGGCCGGGGCAACCGCGGAAAATGCCGCGTTCAAGATTGGCCTGAAACACTTCCGATAACAGCGCGAAGGTAGGCAGACGATCATCCGCGATCATGGTGAGGCGGCTGAGGGCGGTGAGTCCTGCCTGAAGCGCGGGGTGGCCGGGGTTTTCTCCCTGGATCCAGACAGTCTTCGCGACCGGCGAGGAAAGCAATGGTCGTGCGGCATCCCATAGCTGGCGGCGTTCCGTGGTGAAGTGCAAAGCTACGGAGCGGCCGATGCGCCGAGGTTCACACAACTCCGCCGCCAGCAATTCGGACTTCACCTTGGTGAGCATGACGGGCGAGTAGCCGATCCTTTCCGCGATTTCCCGGAGGGACATATTTTCCAGCGGCTGGCGCTGGAGGTGGTAAAGCAGCACGCATTGGGCGGCAGGCGTGAGGGGTTTACCGGCCTTGGGTGTGGGTTGGCGAAAGCGTTCGCGCAAGTCGATCAATGCCGTGGGAATGAAAATCTGGCTGCCGGGGACGATGAACGGAAGCCCGCAGCGAACCATGCGGTTGCGAACGTAGGCGGGCAGCGCGGGCAAAACCAGCACGACGGGCTCTCCAGCCTGTGCGCGAAGTGTGCCGACGTGCTTCTCGTATTCGCCGGGCGTCGCGGCCTCCGGGTTTCCCTGTTCCAGTGCCACAAGGACGCTTTGGCCGAAAAGCCGGGTGCGTCCGAATTGATAGCGTTCCCGCAAGAAAAGAGGCAGCCCCGTCACCTTGGCGGCAACAAGATCCGGGACAGAGCCGGTGACCTCCGCCAAATGATCGAGAAATAGCCGTTTTAGGGAAAGCACGTTGGATTCACTATCATTGTAGAATTTACCCGGCAAGTAAATTGTGCGCGATGGGTGCATTCTGGGAGTCTTTGGGTGTAAAGAATTGAAAAGAGCGGGATTTTAGACATCAGGAATTACAATCGCCGGGACGATTTTGGAGGTGGCCAATTCTTCCTGGGGAATCGGATTACACTTGGTGAGATCCAGAATGTAATGGTCCGGCCTGAGAGCTGCAGACGGGATGGACTCGTAGATCCGGATTTCCGGTTGGGCTCCAGAATCCCGAGCGAGGCGGGACACGTGCCAAAGTTGCCAGCGGTAGCCATTGCCAGCCTGTGAGGCGATTTCCTGCTCGGCAAGGGTCAGAAATACCTCTGATGCGGAATCCTTGTTGCCCTTGACCTCGATGATTACCATTTCGGTGTCAGATTTCGCCTCCAGATCGAAGCCCCTGTTTTCCTGAGCCATTTCCGTCACCCTGTATCCAATGCGGATTAACTGACTGATTACGATTTCCCGAGACCGCTTCTCCACGTCGAGAGCGTCATGTGGCGGTTTTCTTCGGCTGGGACGGCGTGCTGCGCCTGGTTCCCTGAGTCCTGGGTCGCTTGCAGGCAGTTGCGGTCTCGCGGGAAATCCATCCGGAAACGCAGGTTGCACCTCCGGACCATGGAGAGGAACCGGATCGGGGGTGGCGTCCTGTCCCCGTTTGACCGTAGAGGCTCATGGCGTGCCAGCGGGTGATGTGCGCGAGCTTGCGAGCGTATTCGCTCATGGCTTGAGGGTCGTCCGTGCCGATGATGGATTTGACGCCCACGGTGATATGGCATCCGCATGAGCCGTTCACGTTCGCCCCGATGGCGTTCACCCATTCCAAGAATTGAATGAGATGTTCGACGCCCTCGCCGCCTTTGAGGATGGGTGAAACAAATTCACATGCCATGCGGCCAGGGCGGATGCGGATGGAACCGTCACGTTGATATGGCTGAAGATATGTCAAGGGGATACAGTGGTTTTGTCCTATCATTTTTTGATGGGCTGAATTGGGAGACAACAGAGTAGAAACGAGGAGCGGGGCGGGGTGATGCGATTTCGCGCAGACGGGTATGCTGAT
>JBBRYQ010000069.1:0-30762 GCA_038237425.1 Verrucomicrobiales bacterium | reverse complement strand
TCATCGCGGGGTAGGCGTGGCGGGATACGTCGGCAATGGGCTTGCCGGCCCCTTGACTGTCGTCCGAATGAACGACAACGGATTTCTTCCCAGCCCCTCGCCACTCATCTATTTTTGGCTCCAGAACCCACCAAGCACAGGAGACGCTGCCAACAACTCCTGCCATCCCAAATGAAAACAAATCCAATCCTCAGCATCACCTTCCTCGCATTCGCCGTCCTCGCGGCGATCATCCATCCCACCATGCTTCTCGCTGCATCACCGGAGCGCGGTTTTGTCAGCAAAGCTCCGGCCTCGAAGTGGGAGGAGGCGCTCGTCAGCGGCAATGGCATCCATGGCGCGATGGTGTTTGGCAAGCCGGAGGACGAAGCCGTCGTCATCAACCACGGCCAGCTCTATCTGCCGCTCCACAAGCCACTGCCCGCACCGGAAACCGCCACCATCCTGCCGGAAATCCGCGGACTTATGGCCGGGGGCCAATACCAGAAAGCCGCCGACCGCGTGGTGGAACTGGCGAACCAGAACGGCTACTCGGGCAAACACTGGACCGATCCGTTTATCCCGGCTTGCGATCTGAAAATCGCCATGCCGCCAAATGGTCCCATCCGCGACTACGAGCGCTCGGTGGATTTTTCCAATGGCGTCGCCTCCGTTTCCTGGGCTGACGACCGCGGGCGCTTCACCCGCAGGTTGTTCGTGTCCCGGGCGGACGACGTGATCGTCATGTCCATCAAAGGTCCGGCCGCGGCGAAGGTGAATTGCAAGCTGGGTCTTGCCAAGCGCCCCACCACGGGCACCGGCGGCTGGGGGCCGGCGGCGATGTTTAAAAACGGCATCAAGGACGTGGCCATCGCGTCGCAGCCCGGTCTGCTCACCTATCGCAGCAGTTTCAAGAACGCTTACGAAGGCGGACTTCAGGGCTATGAGGTCGTCGCCAAAGTCATCCCGAAAGGCGGCACAATGCGGGCGGATGGCGGATCACTCCATGTCGAGGGCGCGGACGAAGTGATGATTCTGCTGCGCGTCGCCCCACTGCAGGACTTCGGGAAATCCCGGCTCGGCGAGACCGCCGCCGCGCTCGATGGGCTTGCTCCGGATTTTGAGAAGTTGTTAGCGCCCCACGCCGCCATCCACGGCGGGATTTTCAACCGCGTCAAACTCGACCTCGGCGGCGGCGCGGACCGCTCGCTGCCGGTCGAGGACCTGATCGCGAAATCCCGGATCGGCGCTACGAATCCGGCATTGTTAGAAAAACTCCACGACGCCTCGCGCTACAACATCCTCAGCAGCAGCGGCGCCCGGATGCCGAACCTGCAAGGCATCTGGACCGGCACCTGGAGCCCGTTATGGTCCGGGGATTTCACCATGAACGGCAATCTCCAAACCGCCATGGCCGCCAATCTATCAGGAAATATGGCCGAGTGCCTGGAACCCTACTGGCGCTTTCTCGATGAAAACATGCCCGCCTTCCGGGACAACGCCAAGCGCCTCTACGGCGCTCGCGGCATCCACGTCCCGTCCCGCGCCAGCAGCCATGGTTTTAACAATCACTTCGACGCCACCTGGCCGATGACATTCTGGACCGCGGGCGCCGCATGGGCCGCGCAGTTCCTCTATGACGATTACCTCTACACCGGCGACAAGGAGTTCCTCCGCAATCGCGTGCTGCCTTTCATGAAAGAGGCCGCGCTTTTCTATGAAGATTTCCTGATCCCGGGGCCCGATGGTAAACTGCTTTTCAGCCCGAGTTACTCGCCGGAGAATAATCCTTCTAACAATCCATCGCAGGCCTGCGTGAACGCCACCATGGACATCTCCGCCGCCAAGGAATTACTAACCAACCTGATCGCTGCCTGCGAGACGCTGGGTGTCGAAAAGGACGGCGTCACGCGTTGGAAAGAACTTCTCACGAAGATGCCCGCCTATCAGGTCAATGCCGACGGCGCGCTCAAGGAATGGACCACTCCGGATCTGGCGGACAACTATGCCCACCGCCATTGCTCGCACCTTTATGCGATCTACTACGGCATGCCCGACGAAATCGCCAACGACGCCAAACTCCGCGCCGCGTTCGACGTCGCTTTGGAAAAACGCATGGACGTGCGGCGCAAGGAGGCGGAGAACGTCAGCCTCAATGGCCGCCCGCCCGGCGAAATGGCCTTCGGCATCGTCTTCGAGGCGATGGCCGCCGCCAGCCTCGGCCATGCCGATGAGTGCGCATTGATCGTCGAGTGGCTCGCTAACCGATACTGGAACTCTAACCTCGTCAGCACCCACAACCCGAAGGAAATTTTCAACACCGACATCAGCGGCGGCCTGCCCACCGTGATCCACCGCATGCTGGTAGATTCCCAACCCGGCCGGATCGAGCTGCTCCCCGCGCTGCCCGCCACTTGGTATGACGGCCGCATCGAAGGCATCCGCTGCCGTGGAAACATCGAGGTCCGCTCGCTCGCATGGACGCATGGCGACCTCGCCGCCACCCTGGTGTCCGGCATCGATCAGACCATCCGCATTTCGGTCCCCGGAGAATCGGCACCACGGACGGTGGAACTCCCGGCGCACCGTGAAGTCACCCTCACCGCGAAACGGCCTGCCGCGGGCTTGGAATCCCTCCGCAATCCGGTGTGGACCAGCGCGGATAATTTGCGCGATCCCTCGGTGCTCAAGACCGGTGATGGCTACCGCCTGTTCTACTCGCGCCGCTCCGGAAACAACCCCTCGCTGCCGGAAAGCTGGCACGTCGCGGAAGCCCTCACGAAGGATTTTTCCCTCTACGAAAACGACAGGAACCTCTCGCCACCGGGCCATGCCTCGCCGGGCGATGTCATCGAGTGGCACGGCCGCCACATCCTTCCCTATCAGACCTATCCGGCCAAACCCACGCGGCTTTGTTTCAGCGAGTCCACGGATTTTAAAAACTGGTCGCCGCCGAAGATCATGCTGGAGGAGGCCGCCGCGCTGCCATGGAACGATTACAAGCGTGTGATCGACCCCACGCTGGTCGTCGATGGCGACACCCTGCACTGTTATTTCGTGGGTTCTGGCAAGGCGGTGGGCCCCGGCGGCAAGGAACTCCGTGCCAATCTGCTAGGCCACGCCATCACCCGTGATCCGAAGCTGGAGAAATGGGAGATCCTGACGCAGGACAAGCCCTTGATCGGCGTGTCTGAAGAAGCCCCCGATGGTGTGGAGAATATCATGGTTTTCCGAACCGGCGATCACTGGACCATGATTTACAGCGAGGGGCTAGAGAACCAGCATCTCGCCCGCGCGACCTCCACCGATCTCGTCACCTGGCAACCCGCCGGCCCGATCGACATCCCCGTGCAATCCTGGATGGCGCGGAAATACGGCGCGCCCTTCGTTTGGCGCGAGCAGGACCGCTGGTGGATGATCCTGATGGGCGAGAACAACGCCGGCCGCACGACATTCGGACTTCTCCACTCCCAAGATGCAGTCACCTGGGAGCCACTGCCGGAAGGCCACTAACAAAAATCCTGAGGGGGATTTTCGATAAGCATTAACTTAGGGGTATGGCAAAAAACAACAGACGGTTTCGCTAAAAATCCCGGAATTTCTTCAATCTGAAAAACTTTGCGCCTTTGCGCGAAAAGATTCTTAATCCGACTGAATGAATCGTTAGAGATTCATGACTCGGGGAGATTGTTGACGGCACGCACGATTCCATCATAGAAAATCGGAACGGGAAGCTGGCGGACGCATGACAAGCCACGCTTCGTAAGAAGATAAGTGAGAGCAACTTCATAGACAGATTCCAACAGACCGGGGCCGAGGTCCTGATGGAGTTTTACTGCGGCATCGACGACGATTTTGCTGATTTCGTTTTCGGTCATGTGATTGAGGGACCTATCTGGACGTCCATGACGTGCAGATGGACCTCCTGCCGGATACCCGCGCAAAGCGTTCCGAGACGTGAGTCAATACGCGAGAGAGCGCATGACGACATCCTTGCAGGAAAGCCGGATGCGGGAAATCCGCACGTCCGGTTTGATGAGGGGGAGCAACGGGATTGGCGAAAGCCGCCCGTTGCTCTCTACTCTACCGCCTTTGCAGTCCACTTTTGTCCTTAGGGTTGCGGGCTGCGGTGGGGGGCTGTAGGATCGCCGGCGTGGCGGATTTTTCCTTAACATTTCTCGGGACGGGGACCTCGGTGGGGGTGCCGGTGATTGGTTGTGATTGCGAGATCTGCCGCTCGGTGGAGCCGAAGAACAAGCGGTTCCGCTCATCGGTGGTGGTGAGGGCGGGGGAGGTGACGATCTTGGTGGACTCGGGGCCGGATCTGCGGATGCAGGCGCTGAGAGAGGGGCTGCGGGAGATCGATGCGGTGATTTACACGCACGCGCACTTGGACCATGTGGCGGGATTCGATGAGCTGCGGGCGTTCTGTTGGAGGAAAAAGGAGCCGCTACCGCTGCATGCGACAGAGGGCTGCATGGAGACGCTGGTGCAGATGTATGGCTGGGCGTTTTCCCCGGAGCTGTTCGTGCAGGGCTACGTGCGACCGGACGCGCGGGTGATCGAAGGCCCGTTTTTCTATGGCGATCTGAAAATCACGCCGCTGCCCGTGACGCATGCGGCGGTGGAGACGATCGGGTTTCTGTTCGAATATCCGGGAGCGGCGAAGATGGCTTACATTTCTGATGTGAAGGTGATCCCGGAAACGACGATGGCGCTGATCCGTGGGGTGGACGTGCTGGTGATCGATGCGCTGCGGACGGCAGAGCACCCCACGCATTTCACCCTAGCTGAAGCGCTCGCGGCGGTGGAGGAGAGCGAGGCGAAAGAGGCTTGGCTAACACATCTGACGCATGAGTTCGACACGGAGGCGCTGGAGAACGAGATCCCTGCGAACGTGCATGTGGCGTGGGATGGATTGCGGATTTTTGGGTGAATGCATGGTCGGTCTTGCAAGGCGGAATCATCTGGGCATGCTTCCGCAGATGAAATTTGCTGCTCTGGTCTGGCTTTGTCTTGCGGGATTCCCGGCGTGCCTGTCTGCGGCTCTGACGCCCGAATCGGTGGCGATTTTATACAATTCCACGCTGCCGGAATCGAAGCAGCTCGCGGAGATTTACCGCGAGGCGCGTGGGATTCCGCTGGAAAACGTGATCGCGCTGGACATGCCGGGGAAGGCGGACATTTCGCGTGAGGAGTATGACCGGACGATTTTAAAACCGCTGCGCAACGAGTTCGAGCGGCGCTGGTGGTGGAAGCGGCAGACGGACCGGGAAGGGCTGATGATCCCGGTGGCCAATAAAATCCGGGTGCTGGTGCTGATGCGTGGGGTGCCGCTGCGTATCCAACCGACGCCGAAGCCCGCACCTCCATTGGGAGCGGATGGAAAGCCCGCGCCGGCACCACCGGCGGATCCGATCAAGGGGCATGATGAGGCGTCGGTGGATTCGGAACTGGCGATGTTCTGCGTGGAGACTTTGCCGACGGATGGGGTTTTGATGAACAAATTTTACAAGAGTGAGAAATCGATCACGGAGGAAAACATGCCGTTCCTCGTGCTGACGGCGCGGATCGATGCCGCGAGTATGGAGACCTGCGAGAGGATGATCCATGATGCGGTGGAAACTGAAAAAACCGGCCTGTGGGGCAGGGCGTATGTGGACATCGCTAACAAATTTCCGCAGGGCGATCAATGGCTGGAGGAAGTGGTGAAATCGGACGAAGCCGTGGGCATCCCAACGGTGGTGGATCGTTACAACGACACGCTGCCGAAAAACTATCCGATGACGGACGCCGCGATTTATTACGGCTGGTATGACTGGAGCATCAGCGGGCCGTTTCTCAATAGCAATTTCCGCTTCCGCAAAGGCGCGGTGGCGATGCACCTGCATTCGTTCAGCGCGGAGCAGTTAGCGGATCCGAACAAGAACTGGAGCGCGGGTCTGTTGGAACGCGGCGCGGCGGTGACGATCGGCAATGTTTACGAACCCTATCTGCACCTGACGCATGATTTCAGCATTTTACATCAACGCCTGCTTGCCGGAAGCACGTGGGTAGAAGCCTGTTGGGCGGCGATGCCGGTGACGTCCTGGCAGGGCGTGGTACTGGGAGATCCACTCTATCGGCCATTCCGCCACCTCGACGGCAGCGGCGAAAAGCAGGAGGCCGACATCGCCTACCGCGCGTTGAGGGCGGCTGTTTTGCAATGGGGTAATGATCCGTTGGCGCGGGTGTTGCAGTTGGAAAAGGCATCGGATCGGATGAAAAGCGGCGTGCTTGAGGAGGCGGTGGGTCTTGATTACGTTAGGGTTGGCAAAACCGCAGAAGCCGCGCAGGCATTCCGCAAGGCGAAGGATTTTTATGTGAAGGGCGAGGACAAACTGCGCCAGGATTTTCATCTGATCTCCATCGACCGCACGGCGAACCGCAAGGATCTAGCAGTCAAAGGTCTGCGAGATGCGCAGATCCGCTACGGTCCGGTCCCCGAGGCCGAGGCGCTGAAGGGCTGGCTCGATATTCTCGATCCACCACCACCACCGCCCGCCGATCCAACGAAGGCTCCTCCGGTGCAGAAACCTTGATGTTTGATCTACCCGAAAAATGACTTACGGATATTTGTTGGAATCAGTCTGGCACCCGCCGCTCGCCTTCGCGGAGACACCCGCTGACACGCTGCCGTCGGAGCTAGAACTGCAGGCGCTGTGGTTTTCCGGGGCGTTTGGCAGGGATTTCCGGACGACGTCTGGGAAGATGGTGAGGATCGTGCAGTTCGGTGAATGGAATCGTGGCGCGGGTCCTGATTTCACACAATCGGCAATCGAGATCGATGGCGAGCTAAGGACCGGCCCGCTAGAATTGGATCCCGAGGCCGCGGACTGGGAGGCCCACGGGCATGCGGCGAATCCTGAATTTCAAGAAGTGATCCTGCATGTCGTTTTTCGCCCCGATGCGCGGCGGACTTTTACACGCACCGTGGACCATCGCGAGGTGCCGCAGGTGGTGATTTCGGAAATGCAATTGTCGGATGCGCTCAACCGGCCGCAACGCGAGGTGGCGATCGCTCATCCCGGCCGTTGTGTCGCTCCGCTCAAAGGTCTGCCGGCTGGGGCGATCGAGCGCCTATTGACGGAAGCCGCCACCCTCCGCGCGAGCAATAAAGCTGGCAGATTTCTGCGGACCGCCGACGCCCACGGCCGGGATGCAGCGCTTTTTCAGGTGACCGCCGAAACTCTCGGCTACCGCGGTAATTCGCTGCCCATGCGTCTGTTAGCTCAACGCGCGCCGCTGTCTCTGCTGAAGGCGGAGCCTGCTGCGGCGGAAGCGATCCTCTTCGGAACTGCTGGATTTCTAACTGCGCAGATGCACGAACTGGTCCCGCAGGACACTCGCGAATATCTCCGCGATCTGTGGAACGCATGGTGGAAAAACCGCGCGCGCTTTGAGGTTTCGGCAGATCGGGCCATTCCTTGGAAAACGCACGGCCAGCGTCCGGCGAATCACCCACACCGCCGAGTCGGCGCGTTGGCGGCACTTTCCCGCGTTTGGCCGCAGTATCGGAAAGTGGCGTTGGCGCGGCCGTTCCAGGCAAAGTCAGTCATTGATTTCCTGCAAACGTTAGAACATGAATTCTGGCAGCACCATCACACGCTCACCTCTACCGCTTCGGTGCAGAAAGTAGCGCTGTTTGGCCGTGCGCAGGCGATCGAACTCATCGCCAACCATCTCGCGCCGTTGGCGATGCACGAGAACGGCATGAGCTACAATTCCTACTTCAAACTCCGTAACTCCGCAGCTAACGAGAAAGTGAAACGCTGTTCGATTCGACTGTTCGGATCATCAAAGGCTGCGGATCCTTGGCTGCGCCGTGTCTGTCATCACCAAGCGCTGTTGCAGGTCTATCAAGATTTCTGCCTTGAGGATTTTTCTGACTGCATCGACTGTCCGTTTCCCGAACAACTTGCCCAGTGGCGCTAACTGGAGTTCTATGAAAATTCACCTCAACGGCCGCTCCCACGAACTCACAGCATCTCTGTCAGTTACTGAACTGCTGGAGTCCCTCGGTTTAGCTGGCAAGCCTGTGGTCGTAGAACTCAACGAAGAAGCGGTTTTCCCACGCGACTACGCTGCCACGGCGGTGGGGGACGGCGCGCGGGTGGAAGTAGTGGCGCTGGCTGCCGGTGGCTGAGCGAGGGCGCTCGTTTTCCCTTCGTAGCCCCTTGAATTTCCAAAAATGACGGTATTTTTCCCTCTGCGATGTATTTTTCCCTTGCCACAAGACATGCTGGAATCCCAAGGTCCGCCCGCGTCCGAAAGGAAGCAAATCCGGCGTAGCTCAGCGGCAGAGCGGGTGACTGTTAATCACTAGGTCCGTGGTTCGATCCCACGCGCCGGAGCCATCTTTCCCTTGTATTTAAAGGGTTTTTTGGAATAGCGATATGCACAGATAGGAACAGAATTCCTCAAAGATGCACACTTGAGCATCGAAAAGTTGCACCAAAGTTGCACCGCTGGCCTCTCGGGTCGAGGTGATTGTTGCTCAGAGTTGCTGGTCCATGCCTCCCTAGACGACGAGGAGAAAAGCCGAAGGGCTAGGAAACGGCGGTGATCCTCTCTCCGGTTGTCGGCGGAAACGGTGATGGCGGCATTGGAAATGGAGGCTTGGGATGTTCTCGGGTATGTCGCGCAATTGCGGTTTGCCGGGATTTGACCCCAAAAGTCCAGAAAGAGGGCCGAAGGCTTGGGGCCTCTGAATTGTCGCTCGGAGCCACTGCGGGAACAAATACGTCTCCATCAGTGAGGAATTGGGCAAGACCGGAAGCCGACAGTGGATTCAGGACACCAGCCGCTTTGGAGTACAGCATCAAGTTGCTGGGAAAAAAGAAGGAGGAAGCTTTCGAGAAACTTCCCTTCTCCGGGGTTGTTGGAGTTATTCTTGGCTGATTCGGTTCGCTTCTAGGTCGTTTTTTTTAGGTGTAGATGGCAAATTCCGAATATTTGTCCTAATTTACCTGACAGTTGCATTGACAGTGTAGGTTGGATGTGCAACAAATAATCCCGCATGCTTCTAGTAGCTACCATTAATGACAGTCAGCAAGCCGACTCCGGCCTCGGAAACGAGGTGTCACGGGTCTTCTTTTGCTGCGTTCTGGTTGGAAAGCTGAATGACGGAGCATGCCGAGTTGGAAAATGGTTACAAACCGCCATCATCCGGGCTCGAACAAAGGCCGTATTGGGACGCTCATATGTAGCATACCCGCGCAGTGTGGCAACTGTGCTCAGTGGAACCCAAGTGCCAGCCATGGTGACCCAACTCCCCGGGCGTGGCGCCCGCTGGGGATTACTGGTCACCTGCAATGCGCCGTTGCGGCGCTTTGAAAAACTCTGAACGTTGCTGCCAGTGTGGCTTGCCTCGCCCTCCCCGTCTTTTCACTGTGGCGAAGGCGGCCGAGTATCTGGACTGTAGCGAACGCCAGGTCCGCGAGGAGATCTCCGAGCAAAAGATCACCTATCGTCGCCCTCCCGGAGGAATCAGATTCACTGAGGCGGATTTGCTCGAGCGTCTTAAACCCATTGGTGGGCCATCAAAGAAGCCCGGAAAAAACGGCAAAGCCGCCGTCATTCCTCACGACTGCACCCGTCCAAAACAGGAGACAAATGGCATTGGGTTGGTGGGCACGCTCTTCGTAATAGGTTCGGGGATCACGATTAGTGTCCATTTTAAGGAGCATCATGCCGAGGTCACCGAACAAAATATGACGCCAACACTGAATTTCTGACAAACAACCCCAAAACGGATTCTGCCTACGAACTAACAAAACTGCCGAAGAATGAATACTACACTTGCATCCCTGTTTTTTACGCCACCCCCGGAGATTAAACTTCTCACCTACGTTCCAGTCTCCATTCCGCCGGCCTGGCTGCGTTTCTCCAAACCACCGGATTTTCCCAAGCCCCTTTTAGAGTGGTTGAACTCCGCAAACGAGCCGGACAACGACCAGTTGTTGGAAATCCTGGCACGTGCCATAGTGACGTCTGGAAAAGATGTCTGGAAGATGGGTGATGATCTGATGCCGCCAGCAGTTCCAAGCTTGGTGCTAAAATGGCTGGAGCACGCTCCGCCTTGGCCGGCTTACCGCCCGGCGCGGGAGGCTTGGCTTGCAGCATGTGTGTTTGCACTGATCCCCGATGCGGGAGGCTGGCGGATGGGTGATAAGCGAATCCAGAATCCCTGGGTCCTCCATCATGTGTCCCGCTTCCTGCAACTCATCGGGTTTCTTGATCCGGCAGCCAAGGATTCCTTGAAGCTGTTAAACGCCACCATGACGGAACTGAACCGGCTGCCATGGCCTGACGATCGTTCCGCTTGCGAAGATCCGATCGCCGGGTGGATACGGACCGTTCTGGTCGGGGTTCCGGATAGTTACGTGGCAACCGCGGAAGTTTTTACCGTCTGGCTGGCGGAAAATCCGGATGACGACACTTCTTTGGAGGAATTTGGCAAGCGCCTAAAGATCGTGATCAGGGCGTGGGGAGTGTCCAATGGCGGGAAGGGGGTCGTCGCTCCCGTCGAAAACATCAGCCGAAGCTGTTGTCAGAAGTATCCGCGTGAAAAGCGCGCCCGTGGGTGGGCCGGCATGTCTCTAAATGCCCGTGCCATGACTCTTTGGAGGAACGAAAACAGCGGAGGCATGGAGGCATGATGGAGGCATCGAAAATTCCCCAGATGCCTCCACGATTTTCCACGCCGCAACAGGAATTTCGCGGCTCGGAGGCATCAAAACATCAATCGACATTACTTATTGCGATTGGAAGAGGAGGGAAATTCTATATATACGCCCCCTGACTCAGGGCTCCTCAATTAAGTGGCCTGAGGCGTCGGGCCTCTGCTGCTCGGCATGCTCACCCTCTGCGGAATCGGGTAATGAACGCGGTGAGGCGGTTCGGAGTCCGTTGATGGATGCCGTTTTCAGAGCCGTCGATGGTTTATAACTCCTCGGTTGCCAGTCGGGCGGTTTCCTCACGCATGGAAGCGACGCTCTCGCGGATGAATCCGTCGAGGTCCGCTTGCGGACGCCGGGTGGCGTCCTCGGCGATGCGGCGGCGGTCTGCTGTGCGATGAACCGGTGGATCCGACGCTGGTGGTGACGATTCACCCCAAGCACCCTGACCAAGTGCGGGAAGGTGAATTCTGATGACGCGGAGCGGTAGGGCGATCCTGTCCCTCCGGCGTAGGGCATAGAGAGTGCCGCTAGATCACCGCTACTTTTTCGCTCCCGTCGGCGGTGTTGGCACGCGCACCACGCTCTGGCACTGGCCAGTTCCCGTGCTGTTTCCTGTCATGCGGCCGGAGCCATCGCGGCGGGTGCTGGTCATGGTGCCGTTGCCATGGGTGGTTTCACTGCCAGCATAGCGGCCCGAGGCATCGCGGAACTGGGTCCGGCTGCCGCTGCCCGCGACCTTGCTGGTATCGGCGCTCCCGGCCACACGCCCACTGACATCCCGGTAGGTGGTGTGGGACGAACCGGATGCATTGCCGTGAGTCGTCGCCGATCCCGCCGACCTTCCGCTGGCATCGCGGTATTGAGTCTGCGTCGTGCTGCCGCCGCTGGCTTGGGTGGTTGCGGTGCCGGTGATCCTTCCTGAGGCGTCACGGATCACGGCCCGCTCGGTTCCACCCGCCCGTTTCTGGCGCTCAATGGTTTGGACGATCCGCCCGGAGGCGTCGCGAACCACTTCGCGGCAGGTTTGCGCCGGGGAAAGGGTGGCCAAGATCAGGAATGTCGCCAGCAGAGGGAAGTTCGCCTTCGTGGGGGCTGCAACGGATTTTCTCATGGAATCGTTCAGACGAATCATGGACTCTTCTCAACAGAACACGAATGCATGATCGAACACGTCGCAAGAGATTGCCTGGCATTTCGGCTGGAGTCCTGCATCTGCGTGTCCTAACATCCTCGCTTCATAAGAAGCCCCGTCATGAAATCCCAGACCCACACCGATCGGATGAGCTTTCCTGCCAGCAAAGAGGCACCGCGCGACGGCCGGACCCGGCGGCCGATGCAGCGCATCTATGAGATCCATTCGACGGTTCGGAGCGGCTCGCTCCCCAACTGCTCGAAACTCGCACGGAATCTCGGAGTGACCCGCAAGACGGTTCAGCGAGATATTTCCTTCATGCGTGACAGCCTCGGGCTTCCGATCGTCTATTGCGAGGACCTGCATGGATACCGCTACGACGAGGACGTTTCAGACTTTCCGGTCTTCCAGATCTCGGAGGAGGAACTGGCGAGCCTGTTCTTTGCCCGCACCGCCCTGCAGGGAATGCGTGGGACGCGGCTTGCGGAGGCTTTGGGAGATGCCTTCTCAAAAATCACCCGCGGCATGCTCGGAAGCGTGCAGTTGAATTGGTCGGACCTCGACGCGGCGTTCTCCCGCAAGGAGGTCATGCAGGACGGTCGCCTGCTCAAGCCCTTCGGCCAAGTCGCCAAGGCAATCCTCGATCAGCAGGAAACCACCTTCCATTACCGTAAGCTCGGGAACGGCCCCGCAGAAACGAGGCGCGTGCGACCGCTCCATCTCGGCGAGGTGGAAGGCGGCTGGTATCTCATCGCCCACGATCTCGATCGCGACGCACTTAGGACCTTTGCGCTGCCGCGCATGTCGCGTGTCCGCGTTTTGAAGGCCCGGTTCGAGCGCCCGGCAGATTTCGATGGTGCGGCCTATCTGGCCCGGTCGTTCGGCGTTTGGAATGTCGCCGGAGATGATGCTAGGCACGTGGTCAGGCTTGAACTCAGGAACTACGCCGCGCGGCTGGCCCAAGAACGACGCTGGCACCCCACTCAGGAGGTGACGCCCATCGATGACCTCGGCGACCGGGTCGAGGTGCGATTCGAGGTCGGCCGCCTTGAGGAGGTGATGCGCTGGGTTCTCAGCTTCGGCAGCCAGGCGAAGGTTCTCGCGCCACCGGAGCTTGTGAAAATGGTCCGCAAGGAGTTGCGGGAAATGCAGAAAAACTGAGGCTTCTGACTAGGCAGGGGTGTTCGACCGGATTGAGGACTTGCTCTAGTCCATCATTCAAAATTCCTCATCAAAAATTCAAAATTTCTTCCGCCTACCCCCGTAGTTGTCCCACCCCACTTGATAAGGTGTGGGCATGACTGAAACCACTCCCCACGATTCCCGCCTCCATCCGGCGATTATCGGACTGTTTGCTTCCCTCAAAATGGGCGAGCCCCGGATCCACAACGGCATCGGCCTGTGGCCGGTGTTTGCCGAAAGCCGGCCCGAACCTGCCTACATCACGTTGGCCGAAGCCCTGTCCCTGGAAGGGTTCAAAATCACGGAGGTAAGCGAAGGTGGATCGGTGCCGAGCCTGCGGGTGATCAATGAAACCCCGCAACACATCCTGCTCTTCGACGGCGAGGAGCTCAAGGGTGCCAAGCAGAATCGCATCCTCAACACCACGATCCTGATCGCCGCCGGCACATCGCTGGACGTGCCGGTGAGCTGCACCGAACAAGGTCGCTGGAGTTATGCATCCGCCGAGTTCAGTTCCAGCGGCAGTCTGGCCCACGCCGGACTCCGCAAACGCAAAGCCGCTTCAGTGGCGTTCTCGCTGCACACCCATGCGTCCCACGTTTCCGATCAAGGAGAGGTGTGGCACGAAATCGAGCAACTCCATCTCGCCGCCAAGAGCGACGATAGCTCTAAAACCCGCGCCATGAAGGACGCCTACGAGGGCCGCCAGAGCGAACTCGACGAGTTCACCCGTGAAGTGCCCTGCCACGACGGTCAATGCGGGCTGCTCGCAGTGATCGGCGACCGGGTCGAGGGCATGGATGTCCTGTCGCGTCCCGAAGCCTACGCCCGGCTGCACCGGCGCTTGGTCGAAAGCCACGCGATGGATTTCCTGGTGCGTAAACAAGGCGTATCCCGCAAGCCGCTGGACCCGGAAGCTCCCGCCCGTTTCCTCGCCGAGGCCGCCAAGGCCCATGAATCCATGCACGCTACGCCGGGTCTCGGCAGTGACCACCGGCTGCGCTTCCGCTGGGGCTATGGGGCCGCGCTGCGCGTGGAGGAAACCATCGTCCACCTGGCCCTCTTCGGCGGTCGCGGGCTGGGCCAGGGGAGTCATCCCACCGAAGCCCCGCTGCGCCGCCGTCGCCGAGTGGTCGAGTAAGCGGAAAAAAGCGCAGGCGGTTCCGGGCGGGTCCACTATCCCCCCTGGTGGGCCGCATCGGGCCGCCTGCGACCTGCAGAATCCAAATCACGACCGTTCCAAACAACCTCATGGACCCGCAACTTCCATCAATCAGCCTCAATCCCGACAAGTTCCAAGCCGCGCTCGCGGCGGCGAAGGAGCATTTTTCCCTCGTCCGGAAGAAATACCCCGACCTCAAAGCCTACCTGGTCCTATCGCTGAAAGGGCAACAAACCGGAATCGGGAGTTCGCCGAAGGAGATCTTCAGGGATTTTCCGGATCTGATCATCGACGACTCGACCAAGGCCGCCCTGCGGGAATTTCTGAAAACTCCGGAGCCCAAAGACGCCAGCGATGCCGAGAAGAAACGATTGAAGGAGAAGTTAGAGAGCCTCGTCCAAGAGTTAAAATACGACGGGCGCGGCCAGGTCGAGCTCCGCTTCGGCTCCATGAATTACGAGCAGCTTTGGCAGCTCCAGACCGACGACCTGGTGGATCGTGAACTCACGCCCCGGACCAAAGCATCCATCAGAATCGTCCTCGGCACGGTTTCACATTTCGCCAGCTGAACGCTCTCCGTCGTCCCACACTTTTCCCATCCAAAATTCAAAATTTTACCTACTCCACCCATGCCCAAGCCACGCTCCAACAAAAGATCCGTCCGCAATACCTCACGTCTCGTCGCGGTGTTGAAACAACTCGTCGTTCCGGCATTCGAGGACGAGGCTGATTCCACACAGGACGGTCCCACCTTCGAATTGCACGAACCGGAATCCGGTTCCGCCGCTGCGCCCTTCGTGCAAGGTCGGCTCCGTGGGGAGCACCTCGTCCATGTCGCTGCGGTCCCGGTGGATGACGAGCGGACCACTCTGCGCTTCTCCTTGTTGGCAGGCTATCTGATCGCGGATTGCCCTTCAGATGCCATCCTCATCGGGAACCTGCTAGAATCCACTCCGTTCCACATTCGCGCGGACATGCAGCTCGGATTGCTCGGTCGGCTGAGCGTGGGCTGCGATCTCATCGTGCGCGAGGACGACGAACCACTGGTGCGCCGCCGCTTCGCCGAACTGCTGCAGCTCGCACAGGACTTCCAATGGTTCTTTCCGCTGCGCCTGGCTCACCAACTTCACTGGCAGGCGGTGTCCGCGCTTGAGATCCCGTTTGACGAACTCCCCCATCAGGACCTCGGCGAATTTCTCGACGACGGACTGACCGCTCCGCCAAGCGAACGCACTCCGCTCACCCTGTTGCGCCTTGCCCATGGACTGGGCCGTTGGCAGGACGTGCTGCGATTACTCCGCGAGCACCCCGATGCATTCCCGTCCCGTGAGTTCGCGCCGTTGAAATGCCTCGCCTACCGAGAACTCCGCCGCTGGCTGCCCGCCATCCGCGCCGCCAAGGCAGGGGGTATCCGAAATGGTCGATTTCCCGGGGCGAAGTGGACCAGCCCGTCATTCGTCCACTCCTTGATCGAAGGCGGCGACGAGATCGAGGCGCTGCGGATCCTTGGGAAACCCACCAAAGGCGAACCCGGCTTCTACGACTGGCTGCGTGCCCTGGCCCTTCACCGCGCAGGCGATTCCGACCGTGCAGCCGAAGCCTTCTCCCGTTATTTCGCTAAATTCCCCGGCGACGTGCTTGCGATCGCCGCCGCCGAATCCTTCGCGCAGGACCTCGACTGAATGCTCAATCCCATCCCGCCATGATCCGTCGCAACTTTTTCCAACTCCTCTCCGGACTCGCAATTCCGCTGCCCCATTGGCACACGGCACTCCGCCCTGCCAGCGCCACAACCGCGCCAGCTCCTTCCGCCGCCCAGGCATCCATTCCAGCACATCCGGAATGGCTGCGCGAGTGGCTGCGGGTCCCACGAGTGGAGGTGTTCGCTGAAGATCTCGATGACTACAATTACCCCCGCTTGGCGGCTCTCGGAGAGGTGATCCTTTCCCACATTTCTTCAGGGCAACCCATCACCTTCCGCTACCTCGGCGGCACGGAACCCGGCAAAACGCGCACGGTCCTGCCCGTCCTGCTTTTCTACCCCGATTTGTTCACCTACTACCAATACAGTGTCGAGGACCCGTCCGAGATCCCCGAGCCCGCCGACACGCCCCTCTATCTCCTCTCTTGGTGCCTCTCCCGCAATGCACCACGAACTTTCCGCCTCGACCGCATGCAGGTCGATTCCCTGAAATTGAATTCCTTGGCACCCCCGTTTTCACTTCTCTCCTAATCATTTTTCCACCAGATTCCTCAACAGCAAGCCTTACGTCCCAGCACCCGTTCCATGAGCCTCCGAATTCTCCATACCGCCGACCAACCGAAATGGAGCCAGGGAGCCATCCATGAAATCGGATCGTTCGATGTTGATCCGGGACATCCGCGACCCGTGCATTTGTTCGTTCCCAACCTCAATCCACGGGAGACGTCGATCAAGGCGGCGCTCTGCGATGTCAAATCCTCGATCCTGCTTTTGCCGACGCGTGGCGGATTCACGCAGGACGTGAGCACTCTCGCAGCAAAAGGCGACGTTCGGATTATCGTGCTCGGTTCAACCAAGGGACTGGAGAAACTGTCCATCGCCCCGGCTCGCAACAAAATCCAGGGGGTGAAAAAGAAATCCGTGCCGCCGATGTTCACGCCAAAAGCTGGCTGGAGTTGGTCAGATCTCATGCTCTCCATCGAGCTCGAAGGTCTGCGTTGTCAGATTCATGGGGAAGAACGCACTCGGCCATGGGCGGACATGGACATCAGGTTGCGTCATGGCAGGCACCCAACCCGGCTTCTCCAGATCCTCGGCGACCTTGGCATGGGCAAACGTCTGACCCAAAGGCGCAGTGATGTAAATGATCGCAAGGCGATTTCCGACGTCCGCCGATTCCTGAAAACCTACGTGATGCCCCTGGCTGGCGACGATCCATTCCACGAGTTCGAAGATGGATGGGGAATCAGATTCACCGTCAACGACAAGATCGGCCGCCGCCAAGTGAAGACCATCGAAGATGAGGAAATCGCCGACAGTTCAGATGAGAACTCGCCATTCACCTATCAGGACGATATTGATCCGGTTGAAATGGCAGGATTTTCCATTCATAAGATATAGGGCAAATGGACGCACTCTCACTCCATTCTAAAATTCTTGATGGCTATAAGGATTACATCCAGAGCTTCATCGACATCCATGATGAGGACATCCGGGGGGAAGTAGAGAAGGCCCTCCAAACCCGCAAGCTCTGGCCGGAGCCACTCATCCAGTTTAATCCGTCATTCGAAAAAAATGGCTCCGTCGATGCGCTGGTAGTGGACGGAACCCTTCATGAGGAAGTTGGGAAGGTCTTCAAAGGCTTCTCACTTTACTCCCATCAGATCGAGGCCATGCGTCTCGGAGCCACGCCACGCAGTTTCGTGGTCACATCCGGCACCGGGTCAGGGAAATCGCTGACCTACCTCGGTTCGATCTTCAACCACCTGTTCCGCTCCGGACCAGGTAAGGGCGTCCAGGCCATTCTGGTTTATCCGATGAATGCCCTGATCAACTCCCAGGAAGAGGAGTTGAAAAAGCTGGCTGCCGGATACGAGTCCGCCACAGGTTCCCCATTCCCTCTGCGATTCGCCGCTTACACCGGGCAGACTAAATCGGAAGTCCGCAAGCAGATCCTCGAATCTCCTCCAGATATTCTCCTCACCAACTACATGATGTTGGAGCTGCTGCTCACCCGGCATGGCGAGCGGCAGATCCGTGATTCCATCTACGCCTCGCTGCGCTTCCTCGTTTTTGACGAACTTCACACCTATCGTGGGCGTCAAGGGGCCGATGTGGGGATGCTGATCCGGCGTATCCGTGGTTGCTGCAAATCTCCAATCACAACCATCGGGACCTCGGCCACGATGGTTTCCACCGGCAGCTATCATGACCAGAGAATCGCCGTTGCCTCCGTGGCGGAGCAGATTTTCGGTGATCCGTTCATCCCCGAACAGATCATCGGCGAGACTCTGGCCAGATCTCTGTCGGGTTCCGAAAATACTCAATTAAACTCGGCGTTGTCAGCGGCCATTCTCGCTCCAATCCCTCGCGCTGGCGGAGTTGAATCCCTGATGAGTCTTCCGACAGCTCTCTGGCTGGAGGGGAAGATTGCACTCGATCTGGATCACGAATCCGGCGGTCGCCTAAAGCGTGGTATTCCACTTCAGCTCCCGGAAATTGGCAGGCGGCTCGCGGCTGATAGCGGTGAATCCGAAAAAGACAGCGAGGCCCACCTCGCCGCCCTGCTACTGTGGATCAGTGAAATCAACGTGGAACTAGTCAATTCCGGCCAGCGCTACACCATTCTGCCATTTCGGCTTCATCAGTTCTTCGCCCAGACCGGCTCCGTGTATGCCACGCTTGGGGAACCGGGAAATCGCTTCATCACGCTCGAACCTGGCGTCCATCACTCGGACAACTCCGGCGAGCGTTTCATCTTCCCGCATGTTTTCAGCCGAGCATCTGGGAAAACTTATATCTGTGTCTTCCGCGACACCAAGAATGGTCGTCTTCTTCCTCGGGATTTCACCAATCAGGAATCACAAACCGAGGATCGTATCGCGGGATACATCATCCCCGGAGGTCTCGAAATCTGGAACCCGGCCGAAGATCTCGAAAATCTCCCGCCGGCCTGGATTCAGAATCTCGAAACCGGCAAGGTGAAAAAGGATTACGACGACCGCATGCCCATCCTGGTTTCCTATGATGCGGAGGGCCATGTGGAATCCGGCGATTCATCCTTACCATTCCGTGGCTGGTTCATGCGGTCCGCGCCGAAGGGTTTGCTGTTTGATCCCACCGCTGGCCTTTTCTTCGATGGCAATACCAACGAACGCACCAAACTTACCAGTCTCGGCAACGAAGGGCGCAGCACTTCCACCACCATCACCTCGTTTCTAGTTCTCCGCGAAATGCACGCACGGGGATTCCCCCTCAAGGACCAGAAGCTGCTCAGCTTCACCGATAACCGCCAAGACGCCGCACTCCAAGCGGGGCACTTCAATGACTTCATTCGCGTCGTGCGCGTCCGTGCGGCGATTGCGCGCGCACTGGCCGCCGCGCCGGGCCAGGCCTTGAACTACAAGCAGATTGGTGAGGCAGTGTTCCGCGAGCTGAAACTGGACTTCGCCAGCTACGCTCAATCGGGAGATCCGAATCCGTTCCCCGCCGTTCGTGCGCAATACGAGGAAGTCTTCAGCCGCTATCTCACCTATCAGGCGATCCACGACCTTCGTCGAGGTTGGAGGGTGATTCTTCCTAACCTCGAAAAATGCGCTCTGCTCCGTATCGATTACGAGCACCTCGAAACAAACGCCGCCCACGAACCCGGTTGGGCAAACGTGCCCTACATTTCTGATCTCTCTGCTGAAAAACGCGTCAGCTTCCTCCGCAATGTTCTGGACTACTTCCGCTTGGAATATGCCGTCACTAGCAAGACTCTGCTTGAGCCATCCACGCTAATCGAAGCGGATAAGGATTTTTACGAAAGGCTCCGCAAGCCCTGGACCTTCGAAGGCCCTGATGTCTTTCGTCCATCCGTGCTGCGCACCTGCAAGCTCCACCGCCGGGAAAACCGCAGCGGTTCGCTCGGTCTTGCCAGTGCCTTTGGAAAATACATCAAACATTTCATCAAGGAAGAGTTCCCAGGTGTCATCATTGATCGCAAAGGCTATGACGTGTTCCTTCCCGCCCTGCTAGACGCCCTTTGCAAGGCGGATTACCTCGCCATCCGGAGGGCTCGCGCGGAAACCAATGACGAGGTCAGCGTTTACCAACTCAAGCTCGACCACATCCTTTGGCGTGCCGGTGATCAGAAAACCGTGCGCCGCGACGAAGTCAAACTCCGCAGCTACCGCGCCTACGGTGAAAAGCCGAACCACTTTTTCCAATCGCTTTACCTGACCGACTTCTCCGAACTCAAGAACCTCCGGGGAGCCGATCACACCGGCCAGCTCAAGAATGATCCGCGCATTGAACGTGAGGAGGAGTTCCGCGCGGAATGGAAATTGCCCGATGGCAAGCCGGACGATGCGAAGATCCGGGCTGAGTCGATCAGCGCGCTTTTCTGCTCGCCCACCATGGAGCTCGGAATCGATATTTCCAGCCTCAACATCGTCCACATGCGGAACGCTCCGCCTAACCCCGCCAATTACGCTCAGCGCAGTGGTCGCGCCGGTCGCAGCGGTCAGGCTGCCTTGGTCTTCACCTATTGCTCGTCCTACTCGCCTCACGACCGCCACTATTTTCAAAATCGCGAAAAACTCGTTGCCGGTTCCGTGGAAGCTCCACGTCTTGATCTCGCAAACCGCGAGTTGGTCGAGTCGCATCTCAATGCCTTCGTGCTCTCCGATGTCGGCCTGCCGCAGCTTCACGATTCCGTGACGGACATCCTGGAAATCGAGCATCCGCAGCTTCAACTTCGCCCGGATGTTCGCGCCCGGCTCACCCTGGATTCCTCCACCCGCATCCGCATCGCCAAGGATTTCCGCGCCTTGCTCGGGCCGCTTCATACCGATCTTGAAAAACAGCGCTGGTTCACTCCGGACTGGCTGGACAAACACATCGCTTCCCTGCCTGACTCGTTGGACAGCGCGCTTGCCCGCTGGCGGACGCTATATCGCGAGGCCCGAGCCAGCCTCAGCAAAGCTTCACAAAGCATCGAAAGCGGACTACTCATCTTCGGCAGCGACGAATATCGCCAACAGAAACGCCTTCAGGATCAGGCATCCATCCAGCTGAAACTTCTGAAAAACGAGAGCACCGGCAGCGGCACCGAGATGACCGAGTTCTACGTCTTCCGCTTCCTCGCCTCGGAAGGCTTCCTGCCAGGTTACAACTTCACCCGCCTGCCGGTCCGTGTCTTCGTCAGCGAGGGCGATGGCGGTGACTACATTTCCCGACCGCGCCTGATCGCGCTGCGTGAATTCGGCCCCGGGAATATCATCTATCACAACGGCGCGAAGTATCGGGTCAACCAGATCATTCAACCAGAAATCCCCACCCAGCTCCGTGCGGTGCGCGTTTGCACTTCCTCGGGGTATTGGCTAAGCGATTCGGAGGCTACCCTGAACTGCTGCCCATTCACCGGCGTGGATCTCACCGAATCGAAGAACCGCGAGGACTTCATCGATGTCCTACCACTCACCGAGTGCAAGGCCGAACAACGCGAATACATCACCTGCGAGGAAGAAGAACGTCGGCGTCTCGGATTTGAAATCGAGACGTATTTTTCCGTTCCTGATGGCGACATGTCACGCGTTCAGCGCGCGGTCGTCCGCTCCGGCGGCGATGAATTGCTGCACCTCGCCTTCATTCCTGCCGCCCGCTTGGTCCAGCTCAACCGCCGGGATCGCGGGCGTAAGGACGAGGGATTCCCGCTCGGCATGAGCACCGGCTTTTGGAAGAGCAATAATCAGGACGCCCCGTCCAAAGAAGAGATCCGTTCCGTCCTCATCCAGTCCCATGCCACGGCGGACGCGCTCTACATCGAGCCCGTGAAAAGTCTCGGACTCACCCGCGATGGCGTGCTTTCCCTGATGTATGCGCTCAAGCGTGCCATCGAACATACCTTTCAGATCGAATCCTCCGAACTCGGAGCCCAGCCGATGGGCGGAACCGACACTCCTAACTTATTCCTCTATGAAGCCAGCGAAGGCAGCCTCGGAGTGCTTTCCGAACTCGCCAACGACAAGGATGCGTTCCAGCGAGTCGTCGCCGAAGCCATCAGCCTGTGCCGCTTCGACGACCCAGCCCAGACCGAACGTGCCACCTACGACGACCTGCTCAGCTACTACAACCAGCCGCATCATCTCATCCTCGACCGCTTCCTCATCAAGGATGCGTTGAACAAAATGGCTTCCTGCTCCATCGAGGTCCGCACCTCGAAGAGCAACCTGTCCTACGACAAGCAATTCGAACAACTGATGCGGGACAAGGATCCCACTTCATCCACCGAGGAAACCTTCCTCAAGTTCCTCCACAAGGAAGGGCTCCGTTTGCCGGATGCGGCTCAGAAGGGAGTCCCCGGCATCTATGTGCGGCCGGACTTTTTCTATGAGCCGGATACCTGGGTCTTCTGCGACGGTTCTCCGCATGACGAAAGCAAAGTCATGGAGGACGACAGCTCGAAACGCGAACTCATCCGCAACAAGGGCGACGAAGTCATCGTCTATCACTATCAAGACGATCTCGCCGAACTCGTCGCTCGCTATCCCGACATCTTCAAAAAAGTCCGCTAACCACCATGCCAGCATCCCTCGCCAGACAACCCGGCACTCTCGTTAGAATCCGCGAGCGCGACTGGGTCGTGCAGCCGTCGGACGATCCGGAGCTACTCATCATCAGACCCCTCGGTGGTTCCGATGAAGAATCCACCGGAGTATTTCTCCCGCTAGCCCAAGGGTTAGACGCGCCACAGGATGCGGAATTTTCCCGGCCCACCCCGGAGGATCTTGGTGACTTTGCCCGCGCCAGACTCCTCCACGATGCTGCTAGGCTCGCCTTCCGCAGTGGCGCGGGACCCTTCCGTGCTCTGGCACGCATTTCGTTCCGTCCTCGTAGCTATCAGATGGTGCCACTCGTCATGGCCTTGCGCCAGGAAACCGTGCGCCTGCTCGTCGCGGACGATGTCGGTGTCGGGAAAACCATCGAGGCGCTTCTCGTCGTCCGCGAACTGCTCGACCGCCGCAAGATCCGCCGTTTCGCGGTCATCTGCCTGCCCCATCTCTGTGACCAGTGGCAGCAGGAAATCCGCGATAAAATCGGAGTCGAAGCCGTGGTCATCCGCTCCAACACCCAGGCCCGCCTCGACCGGGAAATCCAGGGCGATACCTCCGTCTATCAATTCTATCCGTTCCAGGTTCTCTCCGTGGATTACATCAAGTCGGACACCCGCCGCGCCACGTTCATCAGCGAGTGCCCGGAACTCGTGATCGTTGACGAAGTACATACCTGCGCCCGCCCGCAGGGAGCCGCCGCTTCCCAGCAGCAACGCCATGCCCTCATCAAGGCCATCGCTGCCAAGCCCGGCCAGCATCTCATCATGCTTTCGGCCACCCCTCACAGTGGCAAGCCCGAGGAGTTCGGCTCGTTGCTTGGCCTGCTCGATCCATCCTTTGAGAACTTGGATGTGGCCACCGCATCGCAGGCTGATCGCCAACGCCTCGCCCGCCAATTCATCCAGCGTCGTCGGCAGGATGTGGAAAAATGGATGAACGAGGAAACGCCCTTTCCAAAACGCGACTCAGGCGAGTTCGACTATGATCTCTCAAAACCTTACCTCGATTTTTTCGACAAGGTTCTCGATTTCGCCCGCAACCTCGTCGCCGGAGACTCCGCGCCAGACCGTCAGAAGCGCGTTCACTATTGGACAGCACTCGGTTTATTGCGCGGTGTCATGTCCAGTCCAGCTGCGGGCGTGGCCATGTTTCGCGCCCGTCGCTCCAAGCTCGGCGGTGATTTCGTGGACGACGCGGATAACAGTGATGCCAGCCCCGTCCACGACCATCCGGATGGCTATGAATCCGATCTCGCACCTGTTGAAGTCGTGGAAGCCACCGGATGGTCAGATTCCCAACAGCGCCGGATGCGTGAGTTCGAAAAGGAACTCGCCGCTCTCGCCGGGCCGAAGTTCGATCACAAACTCGAAGCCGCCCGCATGATCGTCGAGGACTGGCTCCAGGCTGGCTACTATCCGGTGATCTTCTGCCGTTACATCCAGACCGCCATCTATCTGGGAGAACAGCTCAAGCCGCTCCTCGCCAGAAAATTTCCCAAAGCCGCCATCGAAGTGGTCACCTCCGAGGATCCCGACGAGATCCGCCGCGACCGCATCAACGCCATGGGGAGCAGCCCGCAGCGCGTCCTCATTGCCACCGATTGCCTCTCCGAGGGCATCAACCTCCACGAGCATTTCACCGCTGTCCTTCATTACGATCTCCCATGGAATCCTAACCGCCTTGAACAACGCGAAGGACGCGTGGACCGGTTTGGCCAACGCGCGAAGGAAGTGAAAGCCTACCTGCTCTTCTCCAAAGACAGCGCCGTGGATGGAGTCGTGCTCGATGTCATCCTCCGGAAAGTCCGCGAAATCAAGCGCGCCACCGGCATCAACGTGCCCTTCCCGGAAGACAGCAAAAGCATCATCGACACTATCACCCAGTCGCTCTTGCTCAATCCCGACCGAAAAATCAGCACCCGCCGCTCGGACCGCGATCAGGTGGAATTCAACTTCGAGGAGTTCGACGAAGCCCGGAAACTCGAACTCGAAGTCTCCGACAAATACAAAAAGGCCGCCGACCGCGAAAGCCAACGGCGATCCATTTTCGCCCAAGAAGCCATCAAGGCCGGGGAGATCGAACAGGACCTCCGCGAAAACGACGAAGCCATCGGTTCTCCTGCCGCAGTCGAGTCCTTCGTCGTCGGTTCGCTCAAAACCCTCTTCGGCGTCCAGATCGACCGCGAAAAACTCGGGTATCTCCTCTACACCGCCAATCTCCCACCCGCAGCGAAGGCGCTTCTTCCCGCGAAACCGACCGTCAAAGTTTCCTTCGAATCACCCACGCCGGTGGACCACGTCTATCTTGGCCGCAATCATCCGCTCGTCGAACAACTCTGCCAGATGGTCCTTGCGCACAGCATCGAGCGCAACCGCTTCCGGGCCGCCCGCGCCGCAGTGCTGCGCACTTCCGCCGTCCAAGTTCCCACCACGCTCCTCATGTTCCGTTGCCGCAATGTCATCGAGGAAAAACGCAGCGCCGGCCATCAACTCGTCGCCGAGGAAATGCTCCTCTGGGGTTACCGTGGCTCTCCCGCAGACCAGGATTACCTCACCCGTGAAGAGGCACTCGATCTCCTCCAAAATACTCGCCCCGATGGCGATCTCACCCCAGAGCGCTGCGTCCGCCTCATCGAAGAACGTGTGGTTTCCATCGATGAACTTCGCCCCGCCTTCGATCTGCTCGCCGAGCAACGCAGCCAGCATCTCGTCGAAGCCCACGAACGCTTCTCCGCCCTCGTCGAAAAGAAACGCTTCGGCGTCGTCTATCCCGTCCTCCCCATGGACGTCCTCGGTATCTACGTCCTCATGCCCGTTTCCTGATTTCCGCTGCCATGGAAGAAAGCTCCACCTACGATAAAAAATCGCTGCTCACCTTCGCTGCCGAACCGGCACGCTGGGATTGGGCAAAGATTGCCAAGCATTGTGTCGCCTTTGCCAATGCACGAGGCGGCACCTTGGTTTTCGGTATCGAGGATGATGCCAGCGATGCCCCCCCGGCCCAAACCATTCCACCTCATCTTGCCGACCGCCTGCGCAAAGGTGTATCGCAGCGCTGCGTGAATGTGGCTGTCGATGCCGCCATTGAAACTGCCCACTCCGGTGGCCAGGTGCTGCGTTTGCGGATTCTACCCAGCCGCCAATCCATCGCCGCCACCACTGATGGTCGCTATTTCATCCGCATTGCCGATGAAAGTCACCCACTCGCCCCCGACGAACTACCTCGCCTGCTTGCCGACAAGGATGCCTATGTTTGGGAAATTCAGACCACCCGCCGCGTGCCTTTCGATCATGTGGACCGGCTCAAACTTGCCCGGTTCATGTCCGAAATCCGCAATTCGGACCGCGTCAGCTCCTTCGTAAAAGAGAAATCCGAAGACGAAATTCTGGAACACTATTTCATGCTCCGTGACGGCCTGCTCACCAACCTCGGAATCCTCTGGGTGGGCACGCGCGAGGACCGCGCCACACTCCTGCACTACCCGGCCATCCAGTTCATCAAATACGATGAAAACGAACAAAAGGTTGCCAAGCGCCTGTGGACCGATGGCTCTCTCAATCCCAAGGAACTGATCACCGCAGTATGGAGCGAGGTGCCGGACTGGCGGGAAACCACCGAACTCCCCGATGGCCTCTTCCGAAAGCAAGTGCCCCATTACGACGAAGTGGTAATCCGTGAGTTGCTTGCCAACGCCATCGTTCACCGCCCCTACAGCACCCGTGGCGACATCTTCATCAATCTCTATCCCGACCGGTTGGAAATCCACAATCCCGGTCTGCTTCCGCTTGGAGTCACGCCTCAAAACATCCTCCACCAGAGCATCGCCCGGAACCGCCACCTCGCGCAGGTCTTCTACGACCTCCGCCTCATGGAAAAGGAAGGCTCCGGTTATGATCGCCTCTACGAGGTTCTGCTGTCTCAGGCCAGACCTGTCCCAGTGGTCAGGGAAGAACACGACCGCGTTTTGGTCACGGTCTCCCGCCGGGTCATCCGCACGGACATCATAGACGTGATTGCCCGGGCGGATGAAGCCATCCAACTGCGTCAGCGGGAACGGATCACCCTCGGTCTGGTCGCCGCACACGGAAGCCTCACCGGCATGGAGTTGACTGGAATCCTTGCGCTGGACGGTGAAGACCGCCTGCGCGCATGGCTCGGACGTTTGGTGGACAAGGACATTCTGCTCCGCACTGGAGGTAAAACCCGTGCCCGCGAATACCGCGTCAATCCCGACCTGCTCCGTGCGGCTTCCTTTCGAGGCCCCACCACCCTCAAAGGAATCGAACCCCATCGCCTCCGGCATCTCGTGCTGGCCGATCTGGAGACCTATGCGCCTTCTGCCGATCACGCGGTCGGAATCGCCGCAATCCACCAACGGATTGGCACTGAAATCCCACGCTACAAGGTGAAGCGGGTCCTCGATCTCCTGAAACAGGAGGGAACCATTGAGAGTTCCGGCACCTACCGCCATACCCGCTATTCAATCGCACAAAAAGGTGGCAAATAACCCGATTCCCAATCACGTAAAACGCAAAAAAACCGCAATCCCGAACCAAAATCACTGGTTTTCAATGCGTTCCAATTAAACATCAAACCTCTTCCCAATCTGACCACAGCCCACAGATCTCTCCTTTGCGTCCCTTTGCGACCTTGGCGTCTTGGCGGTTCAAACCTCTTCTCTGACCACTGATCACTCGGCACTTCTTCCACTTCCCCATGCTCCACCCCTCCATCCGCCTCGAAGGCTCCATCCTTTCCGCCGACATCCTCGACTCCATCGAGCGCGGCGAGCGATCCCACCAATCGCCCAAGGACTTCGGCCTCGAATCCGGCACCAAGGTCAAGGATGAGATCGCCGATGCCTGGGCTGCCGCCCGCGCCTACTGGGCTGCCTATCAGGTGAAAATCGGCAGGCTCAAGGAAGGAGCCACCGGCACCACCGAGACCCGCAACCTCTTCATCGGCCCACTGCTCGAACTCCTCTCCTACCATCCCGCCCTCGCCGAGTCCGAGACTCTCGATGGAAAAACCTACCGCATCTCCCATCGCGATCCCACCCGCGACGGACTGCCCATCCACGTCATCGGCTGGCACGAATCGCTCGATCGCCGCAGCACCATTCCCAACGCCCCGCGCATGTCGCCCCACGGGCTGCTCCAGGAATACCTCAACCTCACCGAGCACCTCTACGGCATCCTCACCAATGGCCGCCTGATCCGCCTGCTCCGGGACTCCTCCCGCTTGGTGAAACTCTCCTTCATCGAGTTCGACCTCGAACGCATCTTCACCGAGGAACTCTTCTCCGAGTTCGCCCTCCTCTACCGCCTGATCCACTCCTCTCGCCTACCAGTCCGCCAGGACGGGGCAGGGGACTCACCCATCGAAATCTATCACCAGGACTCCCTCGACTCCGGCTCCCGCATCCGCGACGGCCTCAGCAAAGCCGTCCAATCCGTCATCCTCTCCCTCGGCAACGGCTTCCTCACCAACCCCGCCAACGACCGCCTCCGCGCGCTCGCCGCCAACGATACCCACGGGAAATTCGCCACCGACTTCTACGCCCACCTCCTGCGCCTCATCTACCGCCTGCTCTTCCTCATGGTCATCGAGGAACGCGGCCTCGCCCATGTCCCCGGCACCGACAAGCGCCTGCGCGAAATCTACGATCTCGGCTACTCGCTCGCCCGCCTCCGCAGACTTTCGGAAAAACCCCACTTCGCCGATGCCCGCCACCACGATGCCTGGCTCGCCCTCGTTGCACTCTTCCGCCTCGTGGACGAATCCGGACGCGGCCTGAAACTCGGCGTCGCCCCACTCGGCGGCGATCTCTTCAACTCCGGCTCCCTCGGCCTGCTGGAAGACTGCTCGCTGGACAACGCCACCTTCCTCACCGCCCTCCGCCAGCTCACCCTCTTCACCAATCCCGTCACCCGCCAGCTCATGCGAGTGAACTACGGTGCCCTCAACGTCGAGGAATTCGGCTCCGTCTATCAAGGCCTCCTCGAATTCGAACCCCGCGTCACCCTGCTGGAGGAAAAATGGCACTTCGCCTTCACCCAGGGCGATGAACGCTCCGCCACCGGCTCCCACTACACCGAGGACATCCTCGTCCAGCCCCTCCTCAAGCACTCCCTCGACCACCTCATCGCCGCCGCTCTGAAAGAAGGGGGCACAGGCATCCTGCCTGTATCTTCAAATTCTCCCTCTTCCTCTCAACTCTCAACTATCAACTCTCAACCATCCGAAGACGCTCTTTTGCGTCTTCGCATCTGCGACATCTCTTGCGGCTCCGGCCACATCCTCCTCGCCGCCGCCCGCCGCATCGGCCTCGCCCTTGCCATCGTCCGCACCGGCGATGACCAACCCAGCCCCGCCGCCCTCCGCGAGGCCACCCGCGATGCCATCAAAAACTGCATCTACGGCGTCGATCTCAACCCCCTCGCCGTTGAGCTCTGCAAGGTCGCCCTCTGGCTGGAAGCCCACAGCCCCGGCGAACCCCTCAACTTTCTCGATCACCACATCAAGTGCGGCAACGCCATCGTCGGCTTCGTCACCCAGGACGAACTCGAAAAAGGCGTCCCCGACGAAGCCTTCAAAACCCTCCCCGGCGACGACAAAGACATCGCCGCCCACTTCCGCAAGGTCAACAAGACCGAGCGCAAGGACCACGCCACCGGCCAGAAAAAACTCCCGCTCGCCCCCGAGCTTCAGCAGAAACTCGACGCCGTCCTCGCCCGCTGGCGTGAAATCTCCGCCCTCCCCGAGCACAGCCCGACCGAGATCGCCGCCAAGAAAAAGCGCTTCGATGCCGCCGACCACCAGGACGCCTACCTGCTCCGCCAGATCGCCGCCATCCCCATCGCCCAGTTCTATCAGGAAAAAACCGTCGGCAACAAAGCCTGCCTCATCACCGATGCCGGCTACCGCCACTACCTCGCCGGCCAAACGCCCCAAGGCCAGGCCACCGCCTCCGCCTGGCACATCGCCGAGCGCAAACGCGCCTTCCACTGGTTCCTCGAATTCCCCGAAATCATCGCCCGCGGCGGCTTCGACTGCATCCTCGGAAACCCGCCCTACCTCGGTCGTGGAGGCATCCGTTCATCCTATGGCGATAGTTTCTGCGAATGGGTCCAATGGGAATATGCTCCCGCTGGCATCAGCGACCTCATTGTTTTCTTTATCCAACGGATCTTCGGACTCATTCGGGACAATGGATTCTTCTCGATTATCACCACCAACTCAATCAAGGACGGTGACGTGAGGGCAGACGGTCTAGATCTAATTACGGCCCGTTCTTGCGAACTGATCTTTGTCAATTCCGGAGTTCGTTGGCCCGGTGTAGCAAATCTCTACGTATCATTACTTTCAGGCCACAAGGGAGCATGGAAAGGAGTACGTGAACTAGATAGTCGAAAAGTCGAACACATAAGCACAATGTTTGAAGATTATCGAGACAACGGCCCTTCCGTGACAGTTCGCGAGAATGCCAAGAAGATGCATCAAGGGTCTATTATACTTGGAGATGGCTTCATCCTTTCTGAACAGGCCGCATCCTCACTGCTGAAATCCGAAGTGAACTCGCATAATATTATTTTCCCAGTTATCAACGGACAGGAACTTAACAGCGATCCTTTACAGAAGCCTGAACGAAGCGTCATCAACTTCTTCACTTGGAGCATCGAAAGAGCCAAAAAGTATCCGAGCGCTTTCGAACACCTTGAAGCCCAAGTCCTCCCGCAAACCGATCTGAAGAAACGTCCGAATTGGTGGCACTTCTGGAGGCCGCGTTCAGACCTATACAACTCAATACAAGGGAAGGAGAGGTGCTTCGTAGCTGCCGCCACAACTAAATACCTGAGCTTTTCCGAGTCGCCAACATCACGCGTATTTACCCACGCTCTATTCGTTTTTACCACTGACCGCTGGGACCACTTCGCCATCGTGCAATCCACGATCCATGAAGTCTGGGCACGCAAATACAGCGGCGCGTTAGAAACCCGGCTCCGCTATTCCCCATCTGACTGCTTCGAAACCTTCGCCTTTCCGGCCGGGCAGTGGCAGCAAGCGAACCCGGAACTCGCCGCCATCGGCGAGCGCTACCACGAGTTTCGCCGCGATCTCATGCTGCGCCTCTGGCTCGGCCTCACCCGCGACCACATGGTGCAGTGGACCAAGGCTGTCGAGGAGAGTTTGGGCAAGTTTGCGGTCCAAGTTCAAACCCTTGAGGGGGCCATCAACGATCTAACCTCTGACAACCGCCGCTGATGTTTCGCCGACCAACAGAC
>JBBRYQ010000068.1:0-30785 GCA_038237425.1 Verrucomicrobiales bacterium | reverse complement strand
TTGCGGAAGATGCCGCGCAGGATTTTGGGGATGGTGAAGACGAATTGGCGGTGGGGGACTTCGTGGCAGACGCCGGTGGCGATCCAGTCGCCAATGGTGCGGGTGCGGCGCTGGTGGCAGGCGGGGCAGAAGTGGCGGCCCTTGCAGGTGAAGGCGAGCAGGCGTTCGTGGCCGCAATCGGGGCATTGGAGGCGGGTGAAGCCGGATGCGAGGTCGCCGCAGCGGAGGAAGGATTGGACGGTGGCGACGGCGTCGTGGTCGAGCGGGCCGAGGGTTTTCCGGTGTAATTTTTCGTAGAGGGCGAGGAAGGCCTCCCAGCCGTGGTGGACGATTTGCCAGAGAGGAGACGCGCGGGGACGGCGGGGTTGGTAGACGGAAGGCACAAAGAGTGTTCATAAGAACAATCTGCGTGCGAGGCAAGATTGGGGGTGATGGTTCGGATGCGGGGAAGGTCAGGAGCGACGAGAGATAACTGCCGAAACTTTTTCTCGCATCTGCGCGTTGGCGGTTTCGCGTCTCTGTTTCTCGCGCTCGACACGCTCCTTGGTTGTCAAACTCATGGGATTGTAATTGGACAGGAGCTTAACCTTCCGCTCCGTATTGCCAAGATCGCTTTGGTGTGTCGCTTTGGCGGCGACTGCTTCAGAAGGAGTTGTAAAGAGGTCTTGGAGCTAAAAAATACCACAAGGTCCCCGGAGCCCCGCGCATGGGACTCCGGGGAGGCGGTTCATCCGCGTGGTGGTTTTCTCCTGGCTCAGGCGGCGGCCCGTGTCTGATCATGCGGCGACGCAGGTTCGGCTTGGACCGCCGCCGCAGTGGCAATGGTGACGCGCATGGGCATCACTACACAGAACCTGCCGTTTGGATGGCGGCAGATCCCCGGTGACAGTTCATCGCTCAGGCAGAGGGTGCTGCCGATTTCAAAGGCATCCGCCAGATAGGCCGGGTGGAACGCGATGAGCGGCGGGCGGCCTTCGATTTCTGCGGGCACTCGCAACACAGCCGATGCGTCGGACGCAGAGCGCTGCGTGAGAGTGAGGTGGCCCTTTTTCTCCCACGATAGGTTGACCGCTGTGTCGTTGTCAGCCAGTCCGCGAAGCCACTTGATGACGGATGCCCGGTGATCCGGGGAGAAGGTCACCAGTTCCGGCGCGTGGTGCGGGATGACCTGCCGGTAGTTCGGAAAGGTCCCCTCAATGATTTTCGACATCAGGACGTGGTTGCCGGGGCGGATGGAGATCCATTCCGTCTCGTCCACTTTCTGCAATCGGATGGCCCGGAGCTTGTGTCGATGCGGGTTTCGAGCCAGCGGTCTAGGTCGGTGATAGCAAGCGTGATTCCGGTGGCGTCCAGCGTTGCGAGGATGTGGGTCAATACCGGCAGGGTGGTCCGGGGATGGCGGATGCGGGATAGGAGTTTTGATGCCTCTTTGATGGAGTTGGATGGAATGTTCATGATTTAGATGGGTTTGATGTAGGCGTTGACGCCGACGATGACGGGTTTGCCGTTGATCGTGGCTTCGGTTTCCTTGTTGCCGTTGCTGCTGGCGACGGTGAGCGTCTTGCCAGTGGCCGACGGACGCGGTGTATGCAGCGGGATTTCGATGTGGAGGACGTTGTCCTTGATGGTGGTTTTCATGGTTGTTGAATGAGGTTATTGGTTAGGGGCTAGGGGTTATTGGGGGAGAGAAGGACGAGCTTGTCGGCTTCGATCCACTCGGTGGGGTGGATGACGAAGCCGGGGATGAGGGTGCGGGTGCGGACCTGGGTGGTGTTCGGTGGTGCCTCGATGACGAAGCGCTCGAACTGTTCGTCGCCCGGGTCCTGCCATTCGGGAACGATCTGGACGCGGTCACCGACCTTGAGAGGATCGGTGCCGTCGCGGGGGATGGGTTGTTTCATGGAATGAACTCAGTCTTGTTGGTCCTCCCAGTGGAGGATGGCGACATCACCTTCGGCAACGCCGAGGCAGTGAATATCCTCCAAGGTGACCGTCGTGCTTCGGTTGGAGGCAGTGAGTGCTGTTCGTGATCAGGCGAGCCAGCTCGGTGTGTTCGACTGCGTTGAGGAGTTGGCAGCGGATGCCGCTGTCGTTACCTTCATTGCCGGAAGTCCGGGCTGTAATGTCCCATGGAGATGGCGAGTTTAAATGACTGCTCCAGCAGCGCCTCATAGGCCTTAACGGTGGCTTTGATCTCCACTCGCATTGCGGCGAGGTCTTTACGCTCGGTGGGGCTTAATTTCGGTGGGATCGATTTACGCGCTTTGCTTAATGGTATTGATGCCATTGATGCGGGTGTAAGTGGTGTAAGTGGTTGAAGCGGCACTACGTCGGTGCGCATGCCACAGTAGAAGTAGCGCGTGCGTTGCTCCTTACGGCTATAGCGCATAGAGCACTCGAGATTACCGAGTGCTCCTAATTTACAGAACTGTTGGTAAGTGATCTCTGTGGTCATGGCGTCGGGATTCCCGGTGACCGCTTCCTGTAGCCCATCCAGCAGGCTTCAGCGAGCAGGCCGGAATAGTAGTAGCGCGAGCGTCCAGCTCTCTGGTCGTATTGCGTAAAGCATCCGGGGTTGCAGAGTGCGCCCAGGTTACAGAAGTGTTGGTAAGTGATCTCTGTGGTCATGGCGTTGATGGCGCAGCCGCGGGTAAGCAGGGTTGCGCCTCACCGTTTACGCATCCATACCGAGGACCTGTGGCCAAGTAGGCGAAGTGCTCAGAAGCATCGAAGAGTGTAGCGCCGTCTATTGCAGGCCGTTCGTAGAACAGCAGCTTTGGGTGCTCGCAGTAGCGCACTGCGTAAGGGGGCTCTGGCGTGGGCGGCTCAACGTGGTGCACCCATGCATGGTCTTTCACGGCGTTGATTCCGTAATTGGCCTGCCCCACCTTCCAGTGGATACAGTTCTCGCAATGAATTGGGGTAGTCTGGTTCATAGGTTCGTTTATAAGATATTTCCGGCGCTGTCCACGTAAGTCACCGTAGGCATCTCTACGTTGCACAGAGCGCGCACCCATGCGGCCCCCAAGGGTGTTGTGCGGTAACAGTTTCGCTCTGAAGGCCCCGGCGAGGGCTCGATGCATTTAAACTCTAGGAGCAGTTGGGTGGCGTTAATCACCGCTTGGGCGTCCCTCCGTGGGTGCGGTGCGGACGTGGTGTAGAAGTGCAGCAGCACCTCGATGTTGTTCGGTGTCATGATTGTCATAATTGTGGTAGTGTGGGGATCGTTAAGTGGGCGTGGTTGGCGCGTCGGCCCCCGGGAACGATGCGATGCGAGCGCCCAGGATCTCGGAGTATTTGAGCATGATACGCTCCTGCTGAATCATGCGGGTGCGATCAACCAGGCACGCCACAAACCCTTTATTGCCCTCGATGAAGACCAGCAGCTCGGTAAGCCTTGCGTCCAACTCCGCCTTCTCATCAATGACCCGCTGCTGGTAAGCCGGCCTGGTCGGCATTGCGATGGCCACCTTCTCGTTCCAGGCAAGGATGGCAGCATCCAACCGCCGCTTCCACGTCAACGCCGTTGTGCGCATAAGCAGTGGCAATCTGCGCGGGAGAGTGTCGTTCAGGTGCTCAAAGCCGAGCAATTCCTACGTCGTGCTGATCGGTGTGTTGGCGAGCAGTGTTTTTGCCGTTCACGGATCCCGCACGCCCGGCCCTCCTAGAGAGCGCTCACGGGCGCGAGGCATGCGTTGGGGAAATCAGATGAGGAAGACGTCAAGTTCTCCGGCTGAGTGCCCCTAGGGGGCTCGGGTGACCAGCGGGAGACCGCAGTTCAAGTCGAGGCGCCAGCCGAGCGACGTCTTCGGCGGAGCCGTCTTTGGCGAAGCCATCTTCCTCTTCCCGGCCCGGTGCAGGCGCAGCCTGCCAACAGGTGAATGCGAAAAATGCAGCTACCCAGAAATCTGGGCTACGCAGAGACTTGCGACGAAAAACGGCGAACGCCGAAAACTGCGTCGAAGGCATTCGAAGGCAGTTTTCGGCGTTCAAAACGGAAACAATTTTTTCTGCGGCGAAGGGGGTAGGGGGATTCTTAATGTGTAAGAGAATTCTTACACCCGTTCACACGTCTATAGTGGGGTAATTTTTACCAACGGGTTTCGAGGCGTGAATTTAGTCATTTTGACCCTCCACTTTCCCGGAGGAGAGCGCCTTCTTTTTCTCCGTCTGCTGCTTCGCCTTCCATTCTTCTAGGCCGTTCTCGCGCCTTACTTCCTGACGCTCGGCAATCAACCTGGTCGCCTCTCCGCTTGGAAGGACAACGAGGTGTGGCGGATGATGTCCTGCACCCATTTCTTGGCTTTTGTCGCCTTCTTGATCGCTTTCATCTTGTAAACCCAGCCCGTTGGCAAACCCTTGAAAGGATACTTCTTCAACCATTCGGCCAGCACCGGGGAGATCGGCACGGAGCGCTTGAGCATGCGGCGCAGCTTGCCACCAGAAACGCGGATCTTGTCCTTGAAGACATCCTCCGGCTTGAGGTCCCTGAGTTCACTTGGCCGCAGCCCGGCGAAGATGCCGATGGCGACGCAGGCGACTGCCGCGCCATCCTGCAACTGGGTCGCGGCGTAGAGCAGGCGTTTGGATTCTTCCAGCGACAGCGCCGCAATTTGGCTCATGTCCTTGGGTAGCTTGTCGAAGCGCTTGCACGGGTTTTCGAGGCAGTAATGGTGACGGACGGCCCATGAGAAGAACGTGGAAAAGATTGTTCTGAAAGTCCGCTGCGAGGCTGTTTTTTTGTAGTTCTTCAGGAGTTTCTCCAGATCCGCGATGGTAAATGCATGCACGAATTTGTTTGGATCCGGCTTTAACAGAAGGCTCAGACCGATTCCGTAGTTTGCGAGTGTGGCTGCGGCAATCTCATGCCGACTACTCAAGAACTCGGCTTTGGCGTTTAGTATCGTGATCGCCGTGGACTCTTTCCGGTAGCGGGTTTCGAAGAAGGCGACAGCCTCATCAAGTTCGCAGCCTTTTTCCCGCACCCTGTCCTGCAGGTTGAGATAATGACCAACCAGCTTCGCCAGGCTCTGTCCCTTGATCTGTTGGGCTGCCACTTCGGCGTCAGCCAGTTCCTCGGCGGAGAAGAGTGTTCGCATTGCCTTCCGGGGATCGGGCTTGCCTTCGACCTCCAACTCCAAGTCCCCAAGGGTTCTTAATGCCTCAGCCTTTTTTTTGAAATTCTGCCTGATTCGCGTTCCGTCGGGCATGTAGCCTGCGACGCGCCAAGAGGTGGTCCCGTTAGCGTTCGTGTATTCGCTGATTTTGAAATACTGAGCTTTTTCCTGCCGAGCCATGACACAAAGCTGGCAACTTTTTGGGCAACTTCAATATATTTTGTATTTAAGAAATACTTAAAAAGCTTATAATCAATAATTTGAATCAAAAGGTTTAATTCTTCGCAATGAAGAGGTCAGGAGTTCGAATCTCCTATGCTCCACGCCCTGTTGCACGGGGTGGAAATTTCATCACCGCTCTTTACCCGTGCCTGTCGGCAGTAGCAGCGCGAAAAACGCCGCAGGGATAAAAAGCCAAGACGCCATCAGCAGCACCCCTGCGAAGTCGCCTTGCACCTTGTTGAAAATCCCAAAAAACACCACGCCCACCGCCGAGAGGATGCGGCCGATGTTATAACAGAACCCCGCGCCCGTGCTCCGCAATAGCACAGGAAACAGCGGCGGCAGGCACATCGTGAAAAGCCCGAAGCAGCCCTGCATCACGCCGATCACCGCGAACAAGGCATAAGTCGTCGCCAGCCCGTGCGCGCTGGAAAACGTGAACCACATCACCACAAAATAGCCACCCAGCATCAGCGCGATCGCTTTGCCGTAGCCGATCCACTTCGCCAGCCCGCCCGCCGCGTAGTTTCCGATCAGCGAGCCGACCATGATCCATAACAGAGCCATCACCGTCGCGCCGTCTTTCGCCGCTTTGGTCATCGCCACTTCCGGCAGGGTGCGGATGTAGCTTTGCTGCCAGAACATGAAGGTCCAGTGCGCCGTTAGAGAAACCGCGCAGATCAGCATCACCCGCCACGTCACGCTGCGCACTTCGGGGCCGAAAAGCTCTCGAATCCTCGGCGCGGGCTGGCCTTTCCGCGCCTCGATCCACTCCTCCGTCTCCGGCACCGCACTGCGGATCCACAGCGTGATGAATGCCGGTAAAATCCCCACCAGGAAAATCCACTGCGGCGGGTGGCCTTTCAAAAGCGCTCCCGCGAGGCAGGCTAACAAAATCCCGCAGTTCACCGCGCTTTGCAGAGTCGCCGCAATCCACGGCCGCCATTTTTTCGGCCACGTTTCTGAGAGAAGCGAGGCTCCCACCGCCCACTCGCCGCCGATGCCGAGCGCTGCCAGGAAACGGAACACCATCAGATGCCACCATTCTTGTGCGAAAAACGACAGGCCGGTGAAAAGTGCGTAAGTTAGAATCGTCAGCACCAGCGCCCGGCTCCGCCCGACCAGATCCGCCACGCGTCCGAAAAATCCGCCGCCCAGCGCCCAGCCGACGAGGAACGCAGCTTGGATGATCGATGCTTTTTTACCCACTTCCGGGTCCGCCTCGCCAGTCATCAGGAGCTGCGCCACGAAGGCCGTGGCCACCAGCGTGTAAAGGTGCATGTCCAGCCCGTCGAACAACCAGCCGAGCCATGCCGCCAGCCCGGATCGCACCTGTTGGGGTGATAGATCACGGAGGCTGCGGAGTTCCTGGGTCGGGTGAGGACGGTGGCTCATCTGGGGAAACTTCTCAGGCAGCGAGCTCTCGTGACCAGACTTTTCCCTGGGGGCACTCGGATTTGTTTCATCCTTTTTCCCGTAAAGACGTGACCCAATCCGGTGAACGACTCCGCGGATACGATGCGTAAAAGCAATGACCACCAATAATCCATGACCTTTATTCCAACTTCTTCTCGTCGTAATTTTCTCCGCGTTTCGGGCCTCGCCGGCGCCGCCATTGGCTTCCCGACCATCATTCCCGCCCGTGTGCTGGGTGCGGATGCGCCTAGCAAAAAGATCAACATTCTCCAAATCGGCTGCGGCCGCATCGGCCGGTCGATGGACATGCCGAGCATACCGGGCCGATCTCGATCGAGGGCCACGCGGAGTTTCCCAAGTCCGGACTGTGGAACGTGCATGGTCCCTATCACATCGAGGCGAAGTATGCCAATGGCGTGACCGTGCTCATCGAAGACAAGTTTCCTAACGGCATCCGCTTCGAAGGTAGCGATGGCTGGATCTTCGTCACCCGTGGTGCGGAGCGCATGACTTCGTCCGATCCGAACCCTACCGGCTCCGCTGCGAAATCCCTCGTCGCCAGCAAACCGGAAATCCTAACGACTCCGCTCGGGGCGAAGGAAGTGCACCTACATGAAAGCCCTAACGGCGATCATCACCTCGACTGGATCACCAGCATCCAAACTCGCAAACCCGCTGTGACCTCTGCGGAAGTCGGCCATCGCTCGACCAGCGCGTGCATCACCGGATGGATCGCCATGAAACTCGGCCGCAAGCTTCAGTGGAATCCGGAGAAGGAAGAATTCATCGGCGACGATATGGCGAACTCGATGCGTTCGCGCCCGCAGCGTGCACCCTACGGCATCGATAACATGAAGCGCTAACAGCTCATTTCCCGAGCCACTTGCGCCATTCCTTTTCAGCGGCGGCCGCGTCGATCACCCGGTCCGCCGCGATGACGCGGTATTTCCTGTTGGAGACTGCCGGATGGGCGTCATCCAGCGGGAGAGCGGTTTCCATCACTGGATTGAAATTCACAAAAGGCGTGCCGTTCTGGGCCTTGGAATCCCACACCCGCAGCTTTTCCGGTGTGCCTGCTAGATCTTCCGTAGCGCTCATCATCAGCACCGAGGCGGAGCCTTTCGGAGTGGGTCCGCTCACCACCACCCAGCGTGCGGCAGTGCCATTCGCATCGTCGCGGCCCTTGCCGCCGCTGGTGGTCATTGTGCTGTTATCCTTGTTCCACGATGCAGGTCCACGCCACGAAAAGCCGCTGTAGCGGTAGTTCACGATCGTCACCGCTCCAGCCGCTGCTTTTTGGCGCAGGGAAATATCGATCACCTGCGCATCACCCTCCACCGCCACGCCCACTCGCGCCGTCTCGCTGATGACGGTTCGCGGCGCGGCGTCTGGTTTTTTAATCACGGTTTCATTGAGAAGCTCCCACTCTTGATTTCCGTTAGAAAGTGGTTTCACGCTGCGTGCCACGTGGGCGCCTTGGCCTTCTTGGATTTCCCAACAGTTGAATTTCGCGCCATCCACCTCAATGTATTTCCACGGCCACCAAAGACCGAAATGATGCAAGTGGTCGTCCGGCTGGATGGTGGTCCACTCGAAGCCTGACGGCGTGCGCAACGGATGGAGAAAGGCGCTGCCCGCGAATTTTTCCCCACCCTTCGGATCGGCCAGCGGTGTGGACTGCCAGGCAAAAGTCACGGCATCGCCCGATTTCACCTCGATTTTTCCGGCCTCCTCCACCGCCAGCGCGGTGCCCGTCAGAGCCGCCGCCGCCATCATCCATCCATGCATCCGGGTCTGTCCGATCATCATCAGACTACGTCCTTTCCGCCGATTTCTTTCCGCCGAAAATACGGGTGAAATGCACGTTGCATCGCGAGCGTATCTCCCGGAGTCTCAACCCCAAGATATGTCGCTCATCCCTTCCAAAACCTTGCTTCTCGCCGCCCTCGCCAGCGCCGTGGCCCAGGCTGCTCCTGTCCGATTGATCACGCTGGATCCGGGCCATTTCCACGCCGCGCTGGTTCAGAAAACTCAGATCGAGGGAGTGGATCCCACCGTCCACGTTTACGCTCCGGCCGGCCCGGAACTGGACCGCCACCTCGCCATGATCGAGGGGTTCAACACCCGCACCGATAGCCCGACGAAGTGGAAGGAGGAAGTGCACACTGGCCCGGATTACCTAGCAGACATGCTGCGCGATCGCCTGGGCAACGTGGTGATCATTTCCGGAAACAACGCCAAAAAATCCCGCTACATTCTCGAATGCATCAAGGCCGGTCTCAACGTGCTGGCCGACAAGCCGATGGCCATCACGCCTGCTGATTTCAAATTGATAGAAGAAGCCTATCAGGTGGCCGCAGAGAAAAAACTGACGCTGCTGGACATCATGACCGAGCGTCACGAGATCACCACCATGCTGCAAAAAGAGTTCTCGCGGTTTCCTGGAGTGTTCGGCGAGCTGGACAAAGGGACTACCGAAAATCCAGCGGTGACCAAAGAGAGCGTGCATCATTTTTCCAAGCTGGTGAACGGCGTGCCGTTGCAACGTCCGCCGTGGTTCTTCGATCCCGCGCAGCAGGGCGAGGCGATCGTGGATGTGACCACTCACCTCGCCGATCTCGTGCAGTGGGAGTGTTTTCCGGATCAGATCATTGCCCCCACGGAGGTGGAGGTTCTATCAGCGAGGAGTTGGAAAACCCCCATCACTCGCGAGCAATTTACCAAAGCCACCAAGCTCGAAGCTTGGCCGGACTATCTGAAACCGCTGCTCGATGGCGAGGGAGTTTTGCAAACCCCGGCTAACGGAGAGTTCAACTACACCCTCCGCGGCGTTCATGCCCGGGTCTCGGTGAAATGGGCATTCGAGCCTCCCGCCGGAGCCGGTGACACGCACGACTCGCTGCTGCGCGGCAGCAAGGCCTCGCTCCACATCCGCCAAGGAGCGGAGCAGCAATACAAGCCGGTGCTCTACATCGAGCCAGCCGGTCAGCCGGATGACGCCTGGCACTCGGCCCTGACATCGGCCGTAGAAACCCTGGCAAAAACCTGGCCCGGTATCGCGGTGAACGACCTCGGCGGGAAATGGGAAGTGGTGATTCCGGAAAAATACAAAACCGGCCATGAGGCGCACTTCGGCCAAGTCGTCGAGCGCTACCTCCGCTTTCTAGCAGGCGAGCCAGTCCCAGCCTGGGAGATTCCTAACACGCTCACAAAATATCGCACGCTGATGGAAGCATGGAAAATGAGCCGGTGAAGACAGCGAGCTTCTGATCCACCAGATACGCCCGCCGGGCTGATCCCACGCGAAGCAGGGGTTCTCGGAAACAGCAAGGATGTCACCGAGATCCACAGCGTTTTCCTCCACCGCCGCAATCCATCCCGCGCTGGTTTTTTCGGCTCGCCCATCGAAATCCCTAACGCCGCCGCGCCGGGGCTTTTCTAGCGGACGCGATTTCCACGATGAGGCGGTGGAGAATGAGGCGGTGGTCGAGGCCGGTGGTGACTAAGGCTTGGTCGGCTTTGAGGGTGGCTTCCATGACGTGTTGGAGGCCGTTGAGTTCGAAGTTTTTTGAGTTCTCGGCGGCGAGGAAGATGGAGCGGGCGCTTGCAGGAGTCAGAACTTCCCGGTGAACTTGCTGATCGCCGAGTCGGTGCCGATTTTCGTTTGCGCTTTCAGGTAGGCGGCTCCGTTGGAATAGATGCCGTCGTAATCGGGCGCGTGGTCGCGGTCCTTGTCTTGATGAATGTTAAAACCCTCGGCCACGACCCGCCCGCTGGAAGTCTCCACCAACTGCATCTTTGCTCCGAATATGAGGTAGTACTTGCCAATGCTCATCGGATAGTAGTTCCCCATCCACGCGGTTGTGAAACAATCCAGAACGTAGTCCGCGTGGGGGTTCCCGGCGGCGACCTTCTTGGGGTCCAGTTCTTTCGTGATCCCGCGGCTGCGCACCGGCCGCAGGCCGGTTTTACTGATCAGATCCCTCTCGACCGCGGCTATCATCGTGTCGTTCGGGTTGGCGATCTGGTGCTTGTCGACTTGGGCGGCTCCTTCCTTGTCGGCCATGTTGCCGGCGATCGCGCCACCGAGCGCGCCGCCGAGTGAGGCTGCCATCATCGCGCTCTGCTTCATCACCCAGTGATGCGGCTTTTCCCTGGTGGTGATGGTTACGGTCTTGCCCCGCATCGCCGTGCGGTCAGCGGCGGACAGGGACAGGTCCTTGGTGCTGACGCACGATGTGGAAATTCCCGCGATCAGGATCAGCGAGGCGAGCAGGCGCAGGGTAGCTTTGATAGGTGACATTTTTTCAGGTAGGTGAGATTCACGCACACCTCTGAGTTTACCCGATAAAGGGTGGGTGGGTGTGCAGCCAGTGGAATTTGTCAGATTAATGCTGAGCGACAACCACAATCACCCTTGTTCGGTATCTGCCCCACGGGGATTCCTGGACATCAGTCATATTTCACTTCTCGTAAACCTGGCCGAAAATAAGAAGGCCCGCTCCACCGCGGCCCGACGGCAAACTGATGCGATTGGTTTTGAACCGCCCTCTTTGCCGTAGTTCTTTTGATAGAGTGGAATCCACTTCGTAAAATACCCGGACGACAGTGAACTCGTATCGGACGCTTATGCCAGCCCTGTCGGTTGTTCGGGAAGAGAGGATCAAACTCCTGCATGTAATTCTTGATTGAAGTTGGCTTGCCGCCAAGCGCGTAGCCCATGGCATTGAACGCCTCCGAGAAACTTGTAAAACCCAGTTGACTCAGTCCGTCCCGGTCAAAACTTTGACAGGAAAAGCCCGGCGAGCATAAGCCGATCACGTTGACGGAGGACTTTCATTCGTAGTATTCAGAAATTTTTCGCGGGGGAGTGAGATATGCGGGTATATCGAGCATTTTTAGTTCGATGGCCGCTACTCACAAAGAAATCAGCAAAAGTTGGAAGGGAATGAATCAAGAGTTTTTTTGATAAGCGTTTCGATCTCGCAATTCATAGATAGTCAACGCCGCCGCGCCGGGGCTTTTCTAGCGGACGCGATTTCCACGATGAGGCGGTGGAGAATGAGGCGGTGGTCGAGGCCGGTGGTGACTAAGGCTTGGTCGGCTTTGAGGGTGGCTTCCATGACGTGTTGGAGGCCGGTGAGTTCGAAGTTTTTCGAGTTCTCGGCGGCGAGGAAGATGGGGAAGACGTTGACGCCGGAGCCGTCCTTTTTCTGCGGGAGCCAGGCGCGGTCGGATTCGGGGAGGCGGTTGAGGCCGCCGGAGAAGGCGCTGTAGTTGCCGGTGGGGACTTTGAATTTCTCGATGATCAGCTTCGCCATGAAGAGGTTTCTAACCACGCCGATGATGGATGCGCGCATGATGCCGATGGCAGATTCGTCGGCTTCGAGCTGTTGGTCGATGAGCTGGATAGCACGGGCGGCGTTGCCTAACTGGATGGCCTTGCCGATTTCAAAAACGACGGCGGCGCGGCTGAGCGGGACGAGCACGCGGACGTCCTCCTCGGTGACTTCGCGGCGTTCCGTGCCCAGATAGAGATCGAGTTTTTCCAGCTCATTGCCGATCTGTTGGGATTGCTCGCCGGCGAGCATGACGAAGAGGGCGAGGGCGTCCGGGTGGAAACGGAGGTCGAGCTCGCGGGCGCGCTTGGTGACGAGCGAGGCGACCTGCTCCTGCCAATCGTCGCGGCTGGTGTCGATGCGGTCGTGGACTTGGACATCGGCGGCTTTTTCGATGAATTTCCAAAAACCCCGGCGCTTGTCCACGCCTTGGGCGGTTAGGAGAAATTTCACGCCGTCGGGGATGCCGCGTTCGAGGGTTTTGCGGAGTGACTCGACGCCGGCTTCGGTGCGTTGCGAGCGGCCGGTGACGTTGTCGGCGAGGAAATTCGCATTGCGCAGCCAGACCACCTTGTCGCCGCCGAACATCGGGATGGTGAGCAGGGCCTGGACGGTGGAGGAGCAGATTTCGAAGGCGGACTCCGAGTTGTCCGCGATGCCGTCGATGGTTTCGTGGGTGAAGCCATCGTCCACGCCGCCGGTGAGCTGGTTGTAGAGGACGAGCGCCTTTTCACGGACGAGCCCCTCATCGCTGCCGACGACGGCGAAGAAGTTTCCGGCTTTTTCAGGAGATGTCTTGGGTTTCGCGGCCACGGGAATTTCCTAAAGAGATGGCGAGAAGTCTGCAAGCCCACCGAACGCCTGCAGCCCGATTTCAGCGGAAACCTTGACGTTGGGCTGAGCGCCGCCAATTTCAGGAGCACATGATTTTCTCCGAAAAACAAATCGCCTCGCTGGCGAAAACGATGTCGATCGAGGCGGGTGAGCTGGCTGCCCTGATGGAGCGCGGCGCATCCCATTCCTTCAAAGCGGGCGAATGGCTGTTTCACGAATCCGCGCCGCGGCTGTGGATGGGCATCGTGGAAAAGGGCGAGATCGAGATCGTCCGCGGCCACCACGGCAGCACGACGCGGCTCGCCACGCTCACGACCGGCACCGCGTTCAGCGAAGGGGTGATGCTGGACGACCTGCCGCACTCGGCGTCCGGCGTGGCGCTCTCCGATGTGAGCGTTTGGCTCATTCCCCGCGAGGTCTTCGACGATCTGCGCGCGAACAAGCCGGAGGTTTTCTATCGGATGGTGGGGCACATCGCGCGCCGTCTGAGCACGCGGCTTCGAGCGGCGAACGAGCGGGTGCTTTCCAGCTCGGCCCCGGTCGTCGCAACGTGGCGGAAAGAGCACGATTCGCTCGGGGAGCGCGAGTTGCCGGACAATGCCTACTACGGTGTGCAGACGCTGCGAGGCATGGAAAATTTCCCCATCTCGGGAATCCCGCTCAACCACTTTGGCCACTTCGTCCGCAGCCTCGCCTACGTGAAAAAAGCCGCCGCCAATGCGAACCGCGACCTCGGCGTGGTGAAACCCGAACGCGCCGACGCGATCATCGCCGCCTGCGACGAAATCATCGCCGGGAAATGGCACGAGCATTTCACCATCGACATGATCCAAGGCGGAGCAGGCACGTCCACTAACATGAATGCCAACGAGGTCATCGCCAACCGTGCGCTGGAAATCCTCGGCCATCGCAAGGGCCAATACGAATTCCTCCACCCGAATGACGACGTCAACCGCTCACAATCCACCAACGACGCCTATCCGACAGCGATCAAGCTCGGCGTTATCCTAACACTTCGCGACGCCACCTCCGCGCTGCGCGAATTGAAACTATCGTTAGAGAACAAGGCCACCGAGTTTTCCGAAATTCTGAAAATGGGCCGCACCGAGAATCAAGACGCTGTGCCGATGACGCTGGGTCAGGAATTCAGCGCGTATGCCGCCTCCATCGGCGACGGCATCCGCTATCTCGAACGCGCGTCGGAGGAGCTTCTATCCGTGAACATGGGTGCCACCGCCATCGGCACCGGCATCAACAGCCCGCCGGGCTACGCAGTTCTCTGCACCAACTACCTCGCGAAAATCAGTGGACTCCCCGTCTATCTGGCAGCCAATCTTGTGCAATCCACCCAGGACTGCGGGGCCTTCTCCCTGATGAGCGGGGCGATGAAAACCGCCGCCGTGCAGCTCTCGAAAATCTGTAACGACCTGCGCTGGCTTTCCTCCGGTCCGCGCTGTGGCCTGTATGAAATCCGACTGCCTGCGATGCAGCCCGGCTCGTCGATCATGCCCGGCAAGGTGAATCCGGTGATTCCGGAAATGGTCAGCCAAGTTTGCTATCAGATCATCGGCGCAGACGTCACGATCGCGATGGCCTCGGAAGCGAGCGAGCTGGAGCTAAACATGGCGGAACCCATCATCGCCTTCAATCTGCTCTTCGGGCTAACACTTCTGAGAAACGCCGCCATCACTCTGCACACGCGTTGCATCTCCGGCATCCAGCCGAATATCGAACGCTGCCTCGCCTATGTGCAGAATTCCATCGGCCTCGTCACCGCGCTCAATCCGGTGTTAGGCTACGAGCGCAGCGCCGCCATCGCCAAGGAAGCCCTCGCCACCGGCGGCAGCGTTTACGATCTGGTGCTCGAAAAAGGCTGGCTCAACAAAGAGCAATTAGATGACCTGCTCACTCCCGCGAAGATGACGCGGCCGAGGTAAAGCGGCCGCGTTTGTGGAGAAGAGGATTGCATCCCCTTTGCGAAGAATAGGAAATAACTGGTGCCGCGTGACGTGGTTGTGGCGCCCCCCCGCAACGTCACAGGAAGAGAAGGATTGCGGCGAGACGACACAACCACGTTTGGGCCCAGTCATCCGCCATTTTAAAAACTTGCGCGACACTGGGCTAATGAGAGGGGTTGCAAACCCATTCTCCTTATTTTGCTTTCTTCGGGTCCGCAGCTTTCGGGGTGGTTGCGGGTTTGGCGTCCTTTGGCTTGTCCTTGTCAGCTACTTTGCCGGACTTGATGTCATCGAGTTCCTTCTTGGCAGCGGTGCGCTGTTTTTCATCGAACTTGGAGTCGATTTCAGTGGCGAGTTTTTTGCCATCCTCGGTGCCGCGCTCGGCGGCGAGAGTGGCGAGTGCCCAAGCTTTTTCGGGGTTCGCCTTGGTGCCGACGCCTTCGTTCAGTAAACGAGCGAGGGCGAGGGTGGCTGGGCCGCTGCCTTGGTTCGCGGCGAGCGAGTAAAGCTGACCGGCGTTTTCGATGTTCTGCGTGAGTCCGGCTGCACCGCGCTCATAAAGAGTGCCGAGGTTATTCTGCGCCTGCGCGTAGCCACCTTGGGCAGCGCGGGTGAGCCAAGCGACACCCGCAGAGGAATCCGCGGCGGCGAGCTTACCGGAGAGATAGAGCAGGCCGAGCTCGTTCTGAGCTTCGACGAGGTTGCCGGAGGCTGCCTTCAGGAGGTGGCCGTATCCCACAAGCAAGTCCGGTTTTTCACCGGACAGGGATTGGACGGCGAGCCGGAAATTGGCGGCTGGGTTGCCAGCTTCGGCCGCTTTTTCTAGCAGGGCGAATCCGCGGGCGGTGTCCTTTTCCACGCCTTTTCCTTCGATGTAGAAATCCGCGGTGCGCAGGATGCAATCGACCTGACCGGCGTCCTTGCCGCGTTCGTATTCGGCGAGGGCGGCCTTGAGGTCCTTTTTCACGTTTTCCTCGTAGTCTCCAAGGGCGAGGTAGGCGGTGTATTCCTTCGCTTCGATGGCTTTCTTGAGCCATTCGCGTCCTTTTTTCTCGTCGCGGGTCTTTTCATCACCGCTGAGGAGGCGGGAACCGAGGGCTGCCATGGCACCGGCATCGCCGAGGCCGGCGGCTTTGGTGTAGTTGGCGATGGCTTCCTTGGGATCTTTCAGTTCAGGGAAACCGAACTGGCCTTCATAAAAGCGGGCAACGAGGAGGAGGGAAGCGACATCACCGGCGTCGGCCGCTTTTTTCCACCAGAAAATGGCCTTGTCGGGATCGGGTGCCGGGGTGAGGCGGCCGCGAAGGTAGGCCTCGCCAAGAATGCGGGCGGCGACGGTAGGATCTTCTTTGGCGGCGGATTCGAGCGCCTCGCGGGCTTGGTCGCGCTCCTCTTCCTTTTCGGAGGCGAGAAGGATGAAAGAGAGGCGGTAAATGGCGTCCTTGTGCTTTAGCGCGGCGGCTTTGCGGTAGTATTCGAGGGCCTTTTCCTTGGATGCCTCGACGCCCTGGCCGGATTCGTTGGCGAATCCGAGCAGATAGATCGCGTCCGCATTTCCTTGTTCGGCAAGGGGTTTGGCGAGCTCGACAGCCTGGGCATGGCGACCGGCCTTGAACGCGTCCATGGCCTCCTTGGCTGGACCTTCTGCGGCAGCAGGGACGGCGGCGGAGTTATCGGACGACGGCGAAACGGCGGCGTTGAGAGAGAGGGTGAGTGCTGAAAACAGCAGGAGATGGGTTAGTGGGCGGAAGCGCATTCCCGAAATTAGGAGAAATTTTCTTCGGAATGCAAGCGATGAAAATCATCAGCCGCGGCTTTCCCAGCGGGTGCGCAGCTCGTTGATACATTCGCCGAGCAGGGTCTCGTCGATCTGATGGACGTCCACTCCGGCACCGAAATCCTCTAAAAGCAGGACGGTCAGCTCGCCGCCGAGGTGCTCGCGGAATTCATCGAGTCCGTCGAGCACCCGCCGACGGCCGTTGTCGTCTAGCCAGTCGAGTGCCGGGTGATAGATGGCGAGTTGGAGGGTATCGAGCACGTCGAGGATTTGCGTGGCTTGGGAAAATTTCAGCAGGCCGGAACGCGCGGAGTATAGGGTATCCAGCGCCAGTCCGACGGCCACGGCGGGTGCGTGCGCAAGCTGATAGTGCGTCATCGCCTCCAGCTTGTGAGCCGCCCAATGGCCGAAATCGAGTGGTCGGCTGGAGCCTGATTCAAAAGGATCACCGCCGGTCGCGATGTGGCGGGCGTGGAGCAGTGCGGATTTTTCCACGCAGGATTCGAGCGCTTCCGGCTCCAGTGCGGAGAGTTCATTGAGGTTTTTCACGATCCACTCGAAGAACTCGCGATCCTTCACCAGCGCGACTTTCACGGCCTCCACAAGACCCGCGCGGCGCGTTTGCTCGTCCTGGGTGTGGAGGAAATTGAAATCATTGATCACCGCGTGCGGCACCGAAAACGCGCCAACCCAGTTCTTTTTATCGAACGCGTTCACCGCGCATTTCACACCCACACCGCTGTCGTCCTGGGAGAGCGTGGTCGTCGGGAAACGCACTAACCGCACGCCGCGGTGGGCGGTCGCTGCGGCGTATCCGACTGCATCGAGGAACGCCCCGCCGCCGATGACGATGGCATACGAATGCCGGTCGAGGTGCGCGGCATCGATAGCGGCCCAGATTTCCCGCACGAGATGGTGGTCCGCTTTCGCTGTTTCACCGCCGGGAAATACCGTGGTGCCGCGGAATTCCAGGTCGATTTCGGAGAAATAAGTCTGAATCTGATCGAGCAATCCCGGCCACGCGGCAGACACACTTTCCTCGAGGAAAACCATCGCCCGGCGACCGCCGCCCTCGCTCAGGATTTCCGCCAGATCAGCGTTCTCCGGAGAAAATGCATCCTTCGTGAAAACAATACGGTGCTTGAAGGTGACGGGAATTTGGAAATCGTAGCGGGACATCAGGTGCGCGGGAGCAGTAGCCCGGTTTACGCCCGTGCGCCACCGTTTCTTGCCCTCAAAATTCAGCCCCATGTCCGTTCCCGAAACTCTCTTTGAAAGCAAATGGCTCGGCGTCTATCGGATCGGGCACTGGGACTTCGTACGCCGCCCGCAGTCCGAGCATTGCGTCGGCATCCTCGCAATCACGCCGGAAAACGAGATCGTGCTGGTCGAGCAATTCCGCATCCCGATGCAGAAACGCGTGATCGAAGTGCCCGCCGGCATCGTTGGCGATGAACCAGAATTTCTCGGTGAATCCCTCGCAGAAACCGCCCGCCGCGAGCTGCTGGAGGAAACCGGCTACCGCGCCGGGTCGGTCACGTCGCTCATCGCCTCGCCCACCTCGGCGGGCATGACCTCGGAATACATCCACCTTTTCCACGCAAAAGACCTCGTCCGCGAGCACAGCGGCGGCGGCGTGGGCGGAGAAGACATCGTCGTCCACCACGTGCCGATCCCCGAGCTCCGCACTTGGCTCGCCGCGCGCCAAGACGAGGGTATCATCGTCGATTTCAAAATCCACGCCGCGCTATGGCTGGCGGGAGTCGTCGGCTGAAATGCCGTGATCGATCGTGCCGCGCAATTTCGTTTATAAAAACCCATGTCAAACGGACCCCGCATCAGCCGCCGCCGCCTGCTCAAAACGTTGTTCTGTTCCAGCGCCGCGATGGGCCTGAACCTCCGCGCTCAGGAATCCCCTGCCGCCGGACCGGACCACTTGCTCGATCTTCTCGCACTCGGCGATTTCGGCACCGGCGACAAGGCGCAGAAGGACCTCGCGCTCACCCTCGCCAACTACGCCACCGCCATGAAAAACCAGGCGCAGGGCATGCTCCTGCTAGGCGATAATTTCTATCACCCCATGCCCGGCGGCTTCCAGGCCCCGCGCTGGAAGTCGGATTTTTCCGACGTGTATCCTGCGAAAACCTTCCCCTTCCCCTTCTGGGCCATCCTCGGAAACCACGACTACCACGACACGCCGGGCAACGAAAAGATCCAGCTCGGCTACCCCGCATTCCGCGACCATAAGACCCGCTGGACCATGCCCGGGAAATTCTATCAGGTCGATCTACCTGCGGAAAATCCGATGGTCACCTTCCTCATGATCGACACCGATTGGGAATCTATCAACCGCCGCATCCATGGTGACAAGATTCCCTGTTGGATGACCGCCGCCGAAAAGGAAGCGCAGTCCGCCTGGCTCGAAACCCAACTCTCCTCGAAGCGCGCGCCCTTCACCGTCGTTGTCGGCCACCACCCGATCTATTCGGACGGCTCCCATGGCGATACACCGGAGCTCGTCCAGGAACTTGCCCCCGTCTTGGAAAAGCACGCCGTCCACCTCTACCTCGGCGGCCACGACCACGATCTCCAACACCTCGAACTCGAAGGCCTCAAAACCTCCTTTGTCATCTCCGGCGGCGGCGGCGCACCATTGTGCCCTAACACCAAATCCCGCGCAAACTCTGTCATCAAGCCCACCCACGGCTTCAGCCACCTCTTCATCGCGAACAAACGCCTCCACGTCCGCCACATCGACTCCACCGGACAAATCTGCCACGCCTTCAGCAAAGGCATCGACCACGACTGGCGGCTCGAAAGTTAGAAGTGCGGCGCGCGGGAAAAATTTCTAACCACCAGAAATACGAGTGAGTCGTGGTTGCCTGATTTATCCTAGTTACGGACCGATTCAAATTTCCAAACTCTTCAACCTTTCGTGCCTATTCGTATCCTTCGTGGTTCTATTCTTTCCGTCCAATGATCCGCCGCGCCCTCCTCAAATTATTTCCCGCCGCATCCGCCGTGCCCGCCCTTTTTTCGAAAGGCGAGCCCGTCGTTGTTCCTGCCACCACCGAAGCCGGATTCTCCATCGCCATCCAGTGCTGGTCATTCAAGGAATTCACCCTGTTCGAAGCCATCGAAATGGCAGCCGCCGCCGGCGCGGGCGGCGTGGAACTCTATCCGGGCCAGCGCCTCGGCGGCGGTCATGGCGACCTCGTATTCAGCGAGAATCTACCTGATGCCAAACTGAGGGCCGTGATCGCTCATTTAGAAAAGAACCACATCACCGCCGTCAATCTCGGCGTTGTCGATTTCCCCGAAGATGAAACGAAAGCACGCAAGCTCTTCGATCTAGCGAAAATACTCAACCTCCACGGCGTCACCACCGAGTCCGCCAACGCCATCGACACTCTCGAAAAACTCTCTCAGGAATATGACCTCAAGGTCTGTTTCCATAACCACCCGAAACCCACCGCCCTCTGGCATCCGGACACCGTCTCAAAACTCCTCGAAGGTCGCCACGAAAACCTCGGCTTCTGCGCCGACATCGGCCACTGGGCCAGCTCTGGGCTCGATCCGTTGGAAGTCGTGAAAAAAATCGCCCCACGCATCCGCTCGTTCCATTTCAAAGACCGCGCATCTATCAGCGAATGGACCCACGACCGCCCCTTCGGCACAGGCGTCATCGACCTAACCGCCATCCTCGACGCCGCCCGCCAACACGGCTTCGCCGGAAACGTCAGCATCGAATACGAGCACAACTGGCAAACCAATCTCCCGGAAATCGCCCAATGCGTCGGCTATCTCAGAGCGTATTCCAATCTCTGCGGACCCGCTCCAGCCGCAGGCGAAAACTTTGGGCTGCGGTGAAAGCCCCAAGGCGCATCACCGCTTTGGGAGCAAGGGCCAGCTTTTCCGAAGACTACCCTAACCTTCTAGGATACGTTTTTCATTTTCGAAGGCCTTTGCCAGATGGTGAGCAAGGCCATAGTTAGATCTACCGCTCACCCTAGCAACCGAATATGAACGTGATTCCGTTTACTCTAACCCCATTCATCAATACTGAAATCCGAGGACTGGTACCCCAATAAATTAATTCGAGGACTGCTCACTTCTCCCAAACCCGTGCCCGCAGCGCCTCCGCGGCCGCACGGGCCTCGGCTTCCTTCTTGCTCTTGCCTTTGCCGGTGGCGAGGATGATGCCTTGCCAGGAGACTTCGGATTGGAAAACCCGCCGGTGGTCGGGACCGCTCTCGCCGATGACTTTATACATCGGGGCCTGCGGGTGGATGGCCTGGAGGCATTCCTGGAGCTCGCCTTTCGGGTTCCGCTCCTCCGGGCTGGTGATCATGTTGCCGATTTCAGACTCAAACAACCGCAGCACCAGCTCGCGGGCCGGGACCGGGCCGGAGTCCAGGTAGACCGCGCCGATCAGCGATTCGAAGGCATCCGCGAGAGTGGACAAGCGGCGGCGGCCGCCGGTGGCTTCCTCGCCTTTTCCGAGGAGCACGTAGTCGCCGAGGTGGATGGCCATGGCAAATCGGGCGAGGGCGCGGCGGGAAACCACGCGGGAGCGCAGTTTCGTCAGGCGGCCCTCGGTGAAATCCGGGAACATTTTGAAAAGCTCCTCGGTCACGATCAGTTGGAGCACGGCGTCTCCGAGGAATTCCATCCGCTGGTTGTCGAAATGCGGCTTCTGCGACTCGTAAGCCAGACTGGGATGAGTCAGCGCCTCCGCTAACAGCAGCGAATTGCGAAATTTGTAGTGAATCCTGCTCTCAAGCGGCTGCATCAGTCGTTCTACTAAGGTTCCTTCCCCCCCTTCCAATCCTCCTCTGAGGACCCGATGGGAAAGATGGGGTGATCGACGGGACTCGAACCCGCAACAACCAGAATCACAATCTGGGGCTCTACCATTGAACTACGACCACCATTTCAGGCGGGGGCGAGCAGTAAGCAGTGAATGGGCATTTGGGAAGGGAAAAATCATCCGGTGACTGGAAACAGGCCGATCAGCGGTTTTCTCCCGCCATTTTAGTGCATTTCACCCACTTCAGCGGCGGGTGGACGCACCTGACCGAAGAATCCAGAACTGCGGTGGCAAGCACTACAAATGGCGAATCCCCCACCGACTGACACCACACCAATTTTATTCCGCCAGCCGATGACCAGCGAGAGGAAGGCGTGTCTGGTAGCCGTCAGGGCGTCTTTTCCTGCACATACGAAATCGGCGATTTTTTGTCGCGGTAAACTTCACCCGCAGGCGTGAGCGAGCCATCCTTGCGGACAAGCTCACGGCATGCCTCCACCCAGTTGTAGATCGCGTAACGTTCGACGAACGGCGTTTCATCCAGCATCTTGATCATCGCGGCGATGGCGGCCTTCTGCTGCTTTTCATCAGGATCGGGCGCGGTCGTCCAGTTCGCGCCGTTGTTCCACTCCGTCACCCAGATGGGACGCTTCACACGGTCATGGATGCCTTTCAAAAACTGATGGAACTGGTCTGCCGCACCCTTTGCATCTCCCGCATTGGAAAACGCCCGGTAGTAGTGCACCGGAACGTAGTCCACACGCAGGTTGGCCTTTCCTGCCTTGTCCATAAATTCGTAAAGCCAGCCCAACCCGCCATCGGATACTGCCGGAGCGCCGACCCGCAATCCAGTGCCGAGCAGAGCCGGCCAGCCTTTGATTGCCTCGTCCACCGTGAGGTTAGACTGGTCTTTGTGGTCCGGCTCGTTGTATCCGAGCAGCTGTGACGAACCTCTCGCCTTCCAGTCCTGATCGAGCCCCGGCCAACCGCGATTCTGTTTGATGGGCACGTATTCGAGATCCGGCGACGATTGCGTGCCGATGCTCCAATTATAGAACCAACCGACATTCAGATTCTGCCAGATCGCGCCTGCGACGCCCTTCTTGCTCACCCAGCGCCAAGGGAAGATCCGCACGAAACTCACGCCATCATCGAGGCCCTTGGGCAGGTTGTTCACCACCACGTCGTGATCCTGCGCCACGTAGTTCACGCTGGCTCCGGTGCCGTTTTCGCTTTCCGCGATGGTGGCCGTGTAACCGCGCTTGAGAACGAACGAGCTGATAGATTTTTTCAATTTCAGCAGCCGCGCGTCGTTGTATTCCACGAAGCATTTCAACGGCATCGATGTCCCCGCCAGATCCTTGCCATCGTAAACCGTCATCGCGGGAAAATCCGGTCCGTGAGGAATCACCACGGTCCCCGATCCATACTGGACCACGCGGATGTTGGTCTTCACTGACGCTTTCCGGCCGTTGACGAGCATTCGATCCAGATATTTGGATTCCACCACTGACGGGAGGATGTTGTCGAGAAACAGCCAGCCGTCGGGCGAGGTGAAATTGAAACTGCTGCCGGAGACCGCATCGCCCGTGCCGGTGATGTGCACCTCCATCGCGCCATTCAGCTCCACCAGCTGGTTGGTGAGCGCTTCCACCGAATTGGACTTGTATCCCGTGCGGCTGGTGATGGGTTTTCCCGAAGTGTCCACTGGAAGCTGCCCTCCGGATTCTAACAGCTTCAGGTATTTCTGATCCGCCGGGCTGAAGCTGGTAACCGGAACTTCGAAACTTTTTTCGTTAGGCCCCATCAGGACGACGCCACCGTTCTTCATCACAACGAACTCGGCCTCCATCGGCTTCGGAATGCCGTTGAACGTCCATTCCCGCGCCATCCCAGCAGAGGAATGCAGGATCACACCTGCCATTACGCAGGCGGCGGGTTTGGAAAAATCGAGTTTCATTTGAAGTGACGAATTTTCCCGTCGGATGCCACGAGTAGCAATGACGAAAATCCGACGATCCATTTTGGGAAGGCCACCTATTCCGGCAGCACGGTGACGACCGTGGGCTCCACCGAGAAAACGCGGTTTGCGATTTCCCGGACGCGCGCCGGTGTCAGCGCATTGTAGGCGGCGACAAGGCGACGGTGTTCGTCGGCCGGGTGGCCGAAAAGCAGGTCGAGGGCGGCGTGGCGGGCGACGGACGCGGGCGACTGCTGTTGGATGGCGAGGCCGCTGAGCACGGTGGAGCGTACGCGGTCGAAGGCATCGTCAGAAATCTCAGCACCGGCGATTTTTCCAATCGCCGTTGGTTTTGTCTGGCGTTCGTTTTGTCCGGGATCTTGAAGACTGGCGTTCGTTTTGTCCGGGATCTTGAAGACTGGAACCCTACCTCAGCGAATACGCCGGGACAAAAAGGAACAGAAAATTCTGGAAAAATATGACAGTATTTAAACAATCTAGGACTGACCCCGCCGCAGGCGGAGGCGTGGTTCCCTATCAGGCCTTGATTGCGAGCAAAACTTTGATATTCAGTGGCGCCTGAAAATTTGAATCCGCTAATTAAATTCGTCCCGGTTGGCTCACCACTACCTCCTCCCGCATGATCGCATCCACTCGTTCCTTTTCAAGAAAGCTTCAATCGGCTACCGGCCGGATGTTTCGATCCGGGTTTTCCGCGCTGGCCTTGGGTGCCGTGATTTTGCCGGGCATCGTCTCAGAGCTTCATGCCACGCCCACAGATCCCGTCGCTTGGCTGAAAGCGGAAGGAAACGCATTGGATGCCACCAACTTTGGCAACAACGGTGTGGTGAACGGCTCGGTGCCCTATGTTCCTGGACAAGTCGGAAACGCCTTCAGCTTTAGCGGCGTCGGCACCAACAGTGTGCGGATCGCCAATTCTGCCAGCCTCCAGACTTCGCTGCTTAGCGTCGAGTATTGGATCTATTTCAACAACATTCAAAACTCGGTCAACGTGACCAAGCGCAGTTCCAGTGGCGCAGGCGATGCTTGGCAGGTCGGCATCAGTTACTCAGCAGGGAATTTCAATCTTCAGTTCGTGGGTTATACTTCATCCGGTTTGTTCGATTGGTATTCTCCCGCGTTGAGTTCTCCCGTCGGAGTTTGGACGCATGTCGCCGCGACCTACGACGGCAGCACCGTCAGGGGTTATGTGAATGGGGCCCAAGTGCTGACTCAGGCGGTCGCATTGCAATTAGGGTCAAGAAATGCGGATGTCTTTGTCGGCGCGTATCCCAACGGCGTCTTTGCCCTTGATGGCAAGGTGGACGAACTTTCCATTTACAATCGCGCCTTGTCTGCGGCCGAAGTCCAAGCGATCTATCAGGCTGGATCGGCGGGTAAAACCACTCCCACTCTCGCCGTCACCGGCGTCTCGCCCGCCAATGGCAGCACTTTGGGTGGCACCAGCGTGACGATCACCGGCACGAATTTCACCGGTGCCACCGGTGTGACTTTCGGCGGCACGGCGGCGACCGGGGTGACCGTGGTGAATGCCACCACCATCACCGCTACTGCCCCCGCTGGTCCGGCAGGCGTGGCGAGTGTGGTGGTAACAACGCCCAGCGGCAGCAGCACGGCGAACTCGCTCTTCACCTACGGGGCACCCAATGTGGCTCCCGGCTTCAGCCTACCAACTCCTTCCTCGGACTCTTGGACGGCGTGGGTCCCAGGGCTTTCGGAAGCCATCGTGATGGTGCCACCCTTGCCGTCCGTCTGGGCGTCGGCGAATGGCGGTACTCTCGCGGCGGCGGTTTACGGTGGTGCGATTTTAATTTCCACCGACGGCGGAGCCACATGGATCGACCGCGCATCTTCCCGCAACTGGGTCTCCCTCACTTCATCGGCAGATGCGACGAAGCTGGCAGCCGTCGAGACTGGCGGCCAGATTTACACCTCGGCGAATGGCGGGGTGAATTGGACTGTTCGCGAGAGCAACCGCGCTTGGAAGTCGATCACCTCCTCGGCGGATGGCACCCGACTGGCGGCGGTGGAATCCGGCGGCCAGATCTACACATCCATCGATAGCGGGATCAGCTGGACGCCTCGCAACAGCAACCGCAACTGGTCTTCCGTCGCCTCCTCGGCGGATGGCACCAAGCTTGCCGCCGTGGTTAACAATGGCCAGATCCACACCTCGACGGACGGTGGTGTGAATTGGACCGCACGCGAAAGCAACCGCGCATGGGTATCGATCGCTTCCTCGGCCGATGGCACCAAGCTGGCGGCCGCGGCGCAGGGCGGCCAGATCTATACTTCGACTGATAGCGGCGCCACTTGGACGCCTCGTGAAAGCAATCGCACTTGGGGCTCCTTTACGATCTCGGCTGACGGGACACGGATGGCGGCGGCGGTATCGGGCGGTCAGATCCACACCTCGACGGACAGCGGCATCACTTGGGCAGCTCAGGCCACCACCCTTGGATGGACCAGCATCGCCATGTCAGCGAATGGTGAGAAACTGGTGGCAGGGATCAACGCCGGTCAGCTTTATCTCAGTGCCCGGATTCCTTACAACCTGTCGGTGCCGGCAAACTCCGGAACTTCGACCACGCCCAATTTCGCCACGAACATCAGCCCCGGACCGGTGGCTGAGGCAGGCCAAACAGTCACCTTCCAAGTGTCCAACAACAACAACGCCCTCTTCACCACCCAGCCCGCGATCTCCAGCAACGGCACCCTCACCTTCACCCCGGCCAGCAACAGTGGCGTGGCCACGGTGACCGTGATCGCCACTGACAACGGCAGCAACACCTTCGGCGGCACGGGCACCAGCATCCCGAGAACCTTTGCCATCAGCGTGTCACCGACGGTCACGAATGTTTCACCGGCCGTCGGGCCACTTGCTGGCGGCAACGCTGTCACCATCACCGGCCTGGGATTCACCGGCACCAGCGGCGTGACCTTCAACGGCGTCGCCGCCACGAACGTGAACGTGGTCAACGCAACCACGATCACCGTGACCGCTCCTGCGGGCAATGCCGGCGCGGCGAGTGTCGTCGTGACCACACCCGGCGGCGCCAGCGCGGCGAACTCGCTTTACGGCTATGGCACGGCAAACGTTGCGCCCGGCTTCAGCCTTCCCGTTTCCGCAGGGGGAAACTGGACCGCCCGGGAAAACGACCGCTATTGGAAATCCATCGTCACCTCAGCAGACGGCACCAAGCTCGCGGCGGTGGCGGATGGAGGACAGATCCACACCTCGACCGACGGCGGGCTTGCTTGGACCGCGCGCGAGAACGCCCGTTCGTGGAGTGCGCTCACCTGCTCGGCAGATGGCAGCAAGCTGGCGGCGGTCGTATTGAGCGGTTCCATCCACACCTCGACGGATGGCGGTGCCACATGGACCGCGCGAATGACCGATTTTCCCCGCAGGTGGAGGTGCATCGCTTCTTCCGCCGACGGCAGCACACTGGTCGCGGGGGAAGACGGCGGCTATCTCTATACCTCCGCCGATAGTGGAGCCACCTGGACCCCGCGCGATGTGGGTGACTATTACTGGCAATCCGTCACTTCATCGACGGACGGGGTCAAGCTCGCGGCCGTGGATCGCACCGGCAAAATCTACACTTCGTCGGATAGCGGAGTCAATTGGACCTTGCGGGTGAGCGGCAGCTCCTCGTGGTGGTCCATCACCTCCTCGGCGGACGGCACCATGATCGCAGCGGTGGTGCTGAATGGGACGATCTACACCTCGACGAACAGCGGGGTCAGCTGGACGGCCCGCGAGAGCGTCCGCAATTGGAAATCCATCACCTCCTCGGCGGATGGCATCAAGCTGGCGGCGGTCGCGGACCGGATTTACACTTCGACCGACAGTGGCGTCACGTGGACCGCGGCGGATAGCAACCGGGCATGGGAATCCATTACGTCCTCGGCGGATGGCAGCAAACTGGCGGCTGCGACGATCGGCGGCCAGATCTATACCAATCCCTCTTACGGTCTAACGGTCTCGGCTGGGTCCGGCCTGTCCACCCTATCCGGTTTCGCCACGAACATCAGCCCGGGACCGGTGTCGGAAGCGGGGCAGACGGTCACTTTTCAACTGACGACTAACAACAACGCCCTCTTCACCACCCTGCCGGCGATTTCCAGCAACGGGACGTTAACCTTCACTCCGGGCAACTCAGCCGGAGTTGCGACCGTCACCGTGGTTGCCCAAGATAGTGGCGGCACCGCCTTCGGGGGATCGGACACCAGTGGCCCGCAGACTTTCACGATCACGATACAGGAATTGCAGTCTCCCATCGGATCGTGGCGGCAAACCTACTTTGGCATCACCAGCAATACCGGCAACGCCGCCGATGACTTCGATTTCGACCAGGACGGCCTGAACAACCTGCTTGAATACGCGCTCGTGCTCTCACCTGCGGCGATGTCATCCGCACCTTCCGGGGCAATTTTCACCTACCCCGAAGGCCAGCGCCTGCGGATGTTCCTTTCCCGCGATCCAGCGCGCACGGATGTGAACATCGAAGTGCAAGCCCTCAGCGGCCTCACTGGCACTTGGGCCACCATCGCCACCAGCGCCTTTGGAGCCCCCTTCACCGGCCCCGGTTACGTTGGCGGAGACAGCGCGGGCACGGGTGTGAAAACCGTGGAAATTCGTGACACGGTCAACATCGCTGACTCGTCAAACCGCTTCCTCAGGGTGCGCGTCACGCGTTAAGTCGAAGAGTCTTCAATCTGACTCTCAACATTCGACTCCATCAACAAATCCTCACGCCAGCTTGAGCCGTGTGCGACGACAATTAAAGCTGGTCGCCGACGACAATTAAAACTGGCCAGTTGGGATGGCGGTTTTTGGGGGTGAGACGGCATGCCGTTTGACACCGGTTGGGGCGGCGGGTGCTGCTCTGGGTTGTGGTCAATAGAACCCAACTCACCAAGCTCGTTTACGAGCGCAACCAAGGAGCAAACATCAGCATCAACAGGGTCAGGTGTCGCATTTCAACAAAACCAGCCTCCGGGCCACTGGCATCACTCCCTCCAAAAATCGTGCAACGGTATCAAACCGCACGCCGTCCCACCCCGGAAAACCGCCCCGCTGAGTGGGTAGTTTTAATTGTCATCACGGGGGCACTTTTAGTTTGAGTGCTGCGTCCGCCGAAAATGACGGGGGTGAATTGGACGTTCTTCTGCACGCTATCAAGCGCTGTCTCCAGCTCTGCAAAGCACTTCGCCGGAGCCGGACTCGACTGCCGATTCTGGCAACACGGTGACAACCGTGTGTTCTACCGAGAAAATGCGCTGCGCTGTTTCGCGAACAATTTCCGGGGTGAGCGCGTTGTAGGCGGCGACAAGGCGGCGGTGTTCATCGGCAGGGTGGCCGAAAAGCAGGTCGAGGGCGACGTGGCGGGCGACGGACGCGGGCGACTGCTGTTGGATGGCGAGGCCGCTGAGCACGGTGGAGCGTACGCGGTCGAAGGCTTCGTCAGGGATTCCGGCGGCGGCGATTTTCCCGATCTCCGCCATCAGTTCGCGTTTGGCAAAATCCGCCTGCTCGGGGGAGGTGGCCAGATAGAAGGTGAATAGGCCGGTGTCGTAGCCGAGAAACTGGGTACCGCCGACCTGATAGGCGAGGCCGAGTTCCTCACGGATGCGGGTGAACAGCGGGCCTGCCATATCGGTGGAGTATTCCTGGATCATCGCCAAAGCGTGGCGATCCGCGCTACTAACGGTAGTGCCGGGGAAGCCGATGGTGATGACGGCCTGCTTCTTCGGAAGGTGCGCGGTTTGTGAAACTCCGGGCTGGAGTGTGCTCGCGGGAGGAGTCCAAGGCTTGCCCTGCGGCAGGTGCGAGAATTTTTCCGTTAGCAGGGCGAGGATGGCAGCGGGATCGAAATCTCCGGCGACGGCGAGCGTGATGTTGGAGGCGTTAAAATGCAATGCATGGTGCGCGGCGAGATCGGAGCGATCAAGGCCGGGCAGGCTCTCCAGCGATCCTAACGAATCAAGGCCGTAGCCCACGCCGCCGAAGATTGCGTTGCGCAAGGCACTGAATCCGGTGTGCAGCGGTTCCTGCAACGATTCCTCCAGCGCGGCGGTCTGGCTGGCCTTCTCGCGGGCGATGGCGTCGCTGGGTAAGGAAGGAGAAATGATCGTTTCCGCAAATACATCGAGGATCGTGGCAATGTCCGGCGCGAGTCCGGCTGCCTGCACGAGGATGGCGTTGTTACCGGGGTTCGCACTGATAGAGGCACCTAACGATTCCAAGGTGACGGCGATTTCCTGCGCACTGCGAGTGATGGTGCCCTTTGATAGAGTGGAGGCGAGGAGCTGGCTAAGGCCGCTGTTTTCCGGTGTCTCGGAGGGAAGACCCGCACGGACGGCTGCTTGCAGGTGAATGAGCGGCACGCGGTGGTCCGGGATGAGCGCGATGCCAAGTCCGTTAGGAAGCGTGTGGACCTGGATTTCCTCGCGGTCGCGTGACGTTTTACCGATGCGGGCCGGAGCCGGGGCTTCGAGCGGATCGAGAACAGTTAGGTTTAGCCGCTCGTCGGTGAGCGCCGCGGCGACGCGGCGAATGTCGGCCGGGGTGACCGCCTGAATCGCGGCGAGGTAGCGGCGGGTGAAATCGAGATCGCGGGCTTCGTGCCAGTTGGAAGCGAGGTCGGCCGCGCGGCCGGAGGCGGTGGTGAGGCTGCGGAACTGGCTGGCGGCAATCTGGCGTTTTGCTTTTGCGAGATCGTCATCGAGCTCGGTGGCGGGCAGGTCCTTCACTTCCGACAGAATAGCTTCTATCAGCGCATCACGTTTCGCCGGATCGGCATCGGCGGACACGGCGAGCACGCCCTCGCGGCCCGGGCCGGTCCATGAGAACGCGGAGATTTCAAGGGCGAGTTCCTTTTCCTCGCGCAGGCTTCGATGAAGCCGTGACGCGCGGCCACGGCCGAGGATGCCGGCAAGCACGTCGAAGGCGGGTGCGTCCGGGTGATCGAGCGCGGGGGATTTCCAAGCAAGGGAAATGCGGCTGGTGGGGATGGCGAACGTCTCGCGCATCCTGCGCGGTCCAAGCTGCGGTGGATCGACCGGGACTACGGGTTCGCGACCGCCGCCGGTGAGTTTGTCGGCGGTGAGTTCCGTGGTCATTTTCCGCGCTTCATCGGCATCAAAGTCGCCGGAGATGACGACGAAACAACGGTCCGGCGTGTAGCGCGAATGATGATAGCCGACAAGGTCGGCGTGATGGATGGCGTCGAACAAATGGCGATGGCCGATGACCGGGTGGCGGCGCGGATCGGTTAGGAATGCGGTGGAGAAAAGCAGGCGGCTGGAGGCGTTGTCCGGATCAT
>JBBRYQ010000067.1:0-30946 GCA_038237425.1 Verrucomicrobiales bacterium | reverse complement strand
TTGGCGAGCTTCCAGCGAAGCGCCGGCATTTCCGCAAGATGCGGGCAGGACATGAGTGAATAGACGGGTTGCGCTTCAGCGAGACTCATCAGGAACGAGCGCTGATTGCCACTCAACCTGGAGGGAAGCTCGGCAAACAGTTGCCTGCGGGTTTCCAACAGGCTTTCGAGCGACACAGATTCCCTCGTCATGCCCTCGAACTCATTGGCATAGGATGATGTGATGTCGATCTGGTTCGCGAACAGAACTTCGTGGATCGGTCGGTTGTGACCAGCAAGATAGCACACGAAACACTCGACGATTCCTTCGGTCAGTCCGCCTTCCTCGTAGAGCTTGAGGACATCGAAGATGTCGCGGGGATGCTGCCGATCCATGGCAGCCACCAACTTGCTGCCGTAGAGTTCATCCGGATGAAGAACCGGGATTTCGATGTCGGTGAAGAAGGTGTCCTGCGCTTCAGCCGTTAGCGGTCGCAACTCCACGGGAAGGATGGTTCCGCGGAAGACGTGATTCACCTCCACTTTGACGCGAGTGCGGTTCCGCTCAATGAAGAGTTTCAATTCCTCGCCACTCTGGGCGGTTGCCGCATTGCAGGTCATTCCAAGTTTGTTGAGATCGGCCCGGATCAATTCAAGATGACTGGCAATCATCCGCATGGCATCGTCACGGCCCGGTCGGTGATCGGCAAAGACCAGATCGAGATCCACCGACAGGCGCGGCATGTCTCTCAGGAAAAGGTTGATCGCCGTGCCGCCCTTCAAGGCGAATCCGGGCTGCCGGAAAATGGATGGAGCTACGGCAAGCAGCAGCCTGACGGCATCAAGATAGGCTTGGTTCATTCGGATTTCAGGATGAGTGTTTCGCCATTCTTGAGCCGGGTGATCCAACGGCCTGACCCCATGCGCCCCGAAGCGGCCTCGCGGGCCAGCCCCGCCCAGGGAAGATCGAGTTCCCTTGCCCATACCACGCATAGACGCACCGCCTTGACCATGCGGCAATGGGCGAGGAGTAGCTTGAGTTGACGGGAGCGAAGTTGCCGTAAGCCCTCCATGATGGATCGCGCTTCCGCCACTTCCTGATAGACACCGACCTCGTTGAGCATCTCTAACAATGCGCGTTCCGGGCTGGAAACGCGGGGGCCGTTTGGCAATTCTGGCATTGGGGCGATGCCGGTGTCGGCGGGAAGATGGTCGTCAAACAACCTAGGTGAGCTATAACGCGCTGGGAAACGGTCTTGAAGCCATTCGGGCAGGATGGATCGGTCGTCTCCCCAGAGGATAGTCGTCTCCTTGATGGCGACGTTGTGCCTGAATCCGTGCCATGCCAACGCGGTCTTGGCCGCGACGTGAAGTCCCGGGATTCTCGGTTCTAAAAACGCCAGGGTTTCGTTGAGCTTCAGTTCATCCCCGGCGAACATGAAAACGCCTCGACCGAGCTTTTCCAGCCAACCGGATTTCACATACTCGTGTGCGAGCGCCGCCGAGATTCCCAGTCCGGCCAGCGTCGCCGTGTCGAGGGGCGCGCCTCGTGGCAGGGTGATTTGCAGGCTTTTGATTCGATTTGCCTTCATAGATCAAGTTCGCCTTGAACAATTGCGCAGATTCAAAACGGACGCAAGGAGAATGTTTGAAACTTGCGTAGTAGATCAAGCTAGGCTTGATGAACGGCGCTAATTCCAAACAAAACACCCCCTCCCGGTTTCCCGAGAGAGGGTGATGGATGCCAATCGAACTCCAAAGAAGCTTGCGTGAATGGATTCTGGGAAACTCGCTGGTAGCAGCGTCTCCACCGCTTGCAACGCAGGCTCTCCATCCCCACATTCGTCGTGCATCCGCAGCTCATCAGCATCCTCTCCACCACGGATCTCGCCGCAGCAAAACCCGGTTTTCTCGATCGTCTCATCCACGCAGAAGCCACCACCGCCCACATCCCCCTCGTCACCTTTGAAAAAGCCGCCTCACGCCTGCCGGAAGTTGTAATTTTGAATTAGGAATGATGAAGTAGGAATGATGATGAAGGTCCTCCGTTTGAGTTGAGGGAGCGCACGAAGCTGTTTGGGCTGCGTGTCGTGCGTAGGTTCGTGGCATTGCCAAAATCTGAGGAAGCACGCGTTTTAGGAAAGCAAGTGCTCCGCTCAGGCACCTCGGTGGGTGCCAACTTTCGCGAGGCGCATCGTTCCCGCTCCAAAGCCGAATTCATCGCAAAGCTCGGCGATTGCCTCCAGGAACTCGACGAGACCGCCTATTGACAAGAACTCCTCACCGAATCCGGCATTGTCCATCCAACCAAACTTGCCTCTCTCCAAGACGAAACCAACCACCTCCGCCTCTACTGCATCATCGAAACCAAAATGGCCAAAGACTGGGAAGACCTATCAGCCTAAAAAGGAAGATGATTAACCACGGATTGCCGTCACGGAATACACGGATTTGAAGAGAGTTATGAAAAATTCGGCTCTCACCCAGAGGGTGAATGCCTCAAATCTTGTAACTCATTCATTATCTGTGTCTATCTGTGTTCATCTGTGGTTCAATTTTCTTTTCTAGGATCAGACGTAGAAAAAGACAAAATCAAATGCGGCGAACTCCACTTCAAAGCCGTTTCAAACGAAATCAAATTCGACTTGGCCAATAGCTACAAGAGCTTTGAGACACTTGCTAGAGAATCGTCACCTTCACGCTGCATTCGATGATGCCGTTGGCGATGGCGTAGCGGGTGAGGCTGGCGGTGTCGTGGATGTTGAGCTTTTCCATCAGGTTCTGGCGGTGTTTCTCGACGGTCTTGATGCTGATGTGAAGTTCTTCAGCGGTTTCCTTGTTGGCCTTGCCTTCGGCGATGAGCTGGAGGACTTCCATTTCTCTGGAAGTGAGCAGCGGGGCTTCCGTTTTCGCGGCCGTCGTGTTGGATTTGTGAGTGAGCCGTTTCTGCTGGCGGCGGTGTTGGCTGATAGCAAGGCTGAAACAGGTTTTTCCCTGATGAACCTGACGGATGGCTTCGGGAAGGACGTGGAAGGCGGTTTGTTTGAGCAGGTACCCGGACGCACCGAGGGCCATGACCTGATCTACGTATGCGTCATCGCTATGGGCTGAGAGGATAATGATGTGGGTGGCGGGCGTGGCGCGGAGAATCTGGCGGGTGGCTTCAAGGCCGTTGAGCAGCGGCATGGCGATGTCCATGATGACCACGTCCGGGAGCAGGGTGCGAGTGAGCTCCACGGCTTCACGGCCGTTGCCCGCCTCACCGACGATGCGGATGTCGGCTTCGGATTGGAGCATGGCTCGCAGACCCTCGCGGACGATCAGGTGGTCTTCGACGAGGAGGACGGTGATGGGTTTTATGAGCATTCGAGGCTGGCGTTCTTAGCTGATTTTTTAACCGCCCTTTTCCTTGTGGACGGTGCGGTGGGTTTGATTTCCACGTGGACGGTGGTGGACTGGCCGGGGGCGGAATCGACGCAAAAAGTGCCGCCGATCATTTCGATGCGTTCGCGCATGCCTAGCATGCCGAGGCGGTTGTTCGCCTTGGCGGTGGCAATGGCGTCCACGTCAAAACCTTGGCCGTTATCGGTGATTTTCATGACGATGGTGCCATTTATTTCTTCGATACTAACGGTCACTTGGCTGGCCCCGGCATGGCAGGCGATATTTGTTAGGGATTCCTGGGCGACGCGGTAAAGTGCGGTGCGGACGGTGGCAGAGGCTTTTTCGATTCCGGCGTATGCCTTGAGGCTGGCGCGGATGCCGGTGTCCGCCATGTATTCTTGCAAGTAGGCGTGCAGCGCGGGAATAAGGCCGAGATCGTCGAGCACGGTGGGGCGCAATTCGAGGGCGAAGCGGTGGACGATCGCCACGGATTTTTCGATGAGCCGGTGGGTGGTGGCGATTTTCTGTTGCAGGCCCTGCGGATTGTCTGCATTGCCGCGGGCAAGGGCGGCGAGGTTGACATTGATGGCGACGAGGGTCTGGGCGATGACATCGTGAAGCTCGCGACTGATGCGTTTCCGCTCTTCCTCCTGAGTCTGGAGAATCTGATGGGACATGTCGCGCAATTGTTTCTGGAAGAGGCGTGATTGCACTAACAGAGTTTTCTGTTCGTGCTGAGTCTGGTGAAGCTTCCCCTCCACGGCGCGGCGGCGGATGATCTCCTGTTTGAGTTTTAGATTCGAGGCGGTGAGCATGTCCAAGCGGTGCTGGGCGGTCTCGACCTTTTTGCGGGCGGTGATGTTGTTGAAAAAGCAGACGACGCCAAACTCGCCGTCGGGGAGGGTGACGCGCTGGATTTGCCATTCGTAAACCTCGTTCATGTGGATGTCCCGCCGCCGTTGGTTGAACTCGGACGCTTGATACGGTTCGCCGGTCTGCAGGGTGTGGCGGAATTGCGCGGTGATCTCACTGGCGACGCCCTTTGGCCAAAGGATGTGGACGATTTCCGAAAAGTCCCGCCCGAGCAAGGGGCTAATATTTCTGAAAACTTCCAGCGCCGTCGGGTTGGCTTGCTGCAGGCGGAACCCAGAATCGATCATATAAATGCCCACGGGAGCATGCTCGATGAGCGATGAAAAGAGGGCTTCTTCGCGGCGAAGGATCCGCTCGGCTTGCTTGCGGTCGGTGATGTCCACGACCACGATGCGGAATCCGCTGGCGTCGGGAGTGCATGCAACCTCGATATTGACGGGTGTCGGCGGCTGTCCGTCGCTCGACAACTCAACATCGACGGAACGCTTAAATGGGTCTTCGAAGACCTTGGTGATAACGTCATCGAACGCCGGACGATACTCGGGCGTCACGAGCAATCGGAAATTACGACCGACGAGGCGATTGCGTTGGGTTCCAGCAAGGAGGCAGCCGGTTAGATTGGCCAACAGGATTTTGCCGTCTGCGTCGAGGGTGAAGTAGCCGACAGGGGCGAAGTCATAGAGATCAGTATATTTTTCTAACATCGATTCCGCCTCGTCGCGTGCGAGGCGGAGCTCGGCATTCTGCATTTCTAGCTCGATCTGGTGGACTTCGAGTTCGTGGAGCAAGCGCTGGCTATCAATCGGGTTGTGAAATACCGGCGTGAGCTGACTTTCCTCTAACTGCTGCTCGGCACGGCGGCGCAGTTCGGTGGGCTTGCCCGGGGATTTCGGTTTCTTCGGCATTTTGTTAGGGTTAGGTTTTGGCAGGGCCGGGCGGTTTGCCACCGGGCTTCCGGGTTTGCTGGCGGGCTGTTTTGAGTTCTACCTTGGCCTTGTCCATTTCTGCGGCCTGCGCTGCGAGGCGGTTCTCCAAATCGTTCTGCATGCCTTGCATTTTTCCTTCGAGCTTCTTGGCGACGCTGATGTCGAGGAAGGTGATGACCACGCCGTCGATGCGGTCGTCCAATGTCCGGTAAGGCATGATGCGCACGGTGAACCAGCGGTTGTCGCGGGCGCTGATGGGTTTCTCGGAAAAGCCGAGCTTGCGCAGGACTTCGAAGGCGTCGTCCTGGAGTTCCGGATAGATGAGGTCTGAGGCAAGATCGGTGATGGGGCGGCCAATGTCGCCGGGGATGAGCTTGATGATCTTGGTGGCCTCGGTGGTGAAGCGGCGGATCTTGAGATCGTTGTCGAGGAAGAGAGTCGCGACGTCCGTGCTGTTGAGCAGGTTTTTCATGTCATTGTTAGATCGGGATAGCTCGTCCACCTTGAGGTGGAGTTCGGCATTGACGGTCTGCATCTCTTCATTGAGCGACTGCATTTCTTCCTTGGAGGTGGTGAGTTCCTCGTTGGTGGATTGCATTTCCTCGTTGGTGGACTGGATTTCCTCGTTGGTGGAGCGGAGTTCCTCTTGCGAGGTTTGCATTTCCTCACGGGTGTTCTGGAGCTCGGAGTGGGCTTGTTGGAGCTCATGCTCGAGTTCCGCCACGCGTTGGTTGCGCGCGGTGGATTTCTTAGCAGGACCGGACGGCTGGATTTCTAACGGGGCCGGAATATCGGTGAAAACGATGATGACCATGCCGCGCAGCGGTTCAGTCTCGCGGAGTTTTTCAATGGTGACATCGACATACTGCCTGCCACCGTTGGTGTCGATTTTCAGTCCGTGTAGGGTGAGTGGGCCTTCCTCGCGCATGGCTTTCTGGAAGCCGCTGGATAGATCATAACGCAGTCCCTCGCGGGCCATCGCAAAGATGTTCCAGTTCGCCTTCCCGGCGGCGGGTTCGAGGTATTTCCCCGTGCGACCGCTGATGAAGAGGATGTTGCCCTGGTCATTGACGAGCACCGTCGGTGGAGCGTAGTGGTGGAGGATCAACTGCTCGGCCAGCGTCTGGAGGCTGAGGTAGGGCTGAGGGGTGGAACTGGAGTCGCGGGCGGTCGGCGGCCGCGGAGCGAAGGAGGAGGGAAACTCGATGGGCTCCGGGCGCACGGAGGATTCAGTGCGGCGGAAAATCCGCGACTTGCCATTCACGGTGGCGAAGAGGTCGGCGAAATGGCCGATGGTTTCCGCACTGCCTAACATCAAGACGCCGCCGGGATTGAGGCTGTAGTGGAACAGCGGGAAAAGTTTCTTCTGCATCTCTGGCGTTAGATAGATCAGCAGGTTCCGGCAGCTCAGGAAATCCAGCTTCGTGAACGGCGGGTCCATGATCAGGCTGTGCGGCGAGAAGATCACCATCTCGCGGATCTCGGGCCGCACTCGGTAGCTGCGGTCTTCCTTGATGAAATAGTGGCGCAGTTGCTCGGGTGAGACATCGGCGGCGATGTTTTCCAGAAAGACTCCCTGGCGTGCCTTGTCGATCGCATCCGAGTCGAGGTCGGTGGCGAAGATCTGGAGTTTGAAACTTTTCCGTAGTTTGAGTTTCTCCATTGCTTCCTTGAACGTGATGGCCAGCGAGTAGGCCTCCTCGCCGGTCGAGCAACCGGCGACCCACGCCCGCAGCGGTCCGGCCTCACGATGGGCGAGGAGAGCGGGGATGGTCTCATCGCGCAGGATCTGCCAAGCGGCGGGATCGCGGAAGAAGCTCGTCACACCGATCAGCAGTTCCTTGAAGAGCAAGTCGATCTCCTGCGGATTTTCCTGAAGGTAACGGACGTAAGTCGCGATCTTGTCGATTTGATGGATGCCCATGCGCCGCTCGATCCGGCGATAGAGGGTGTTCCGCTTGTAGAAGGAAAAATCGTGACGGGTCCGAGTGCGCAGGAGGATGAGGATTTTTTCCAAACCGCTCTGGAGTTTTTCGTCCACCACCTCCTCGGGCTCGGCGGGCAAGGGAGTGCGGTTCAGATAGGTCATGATCCGCCCGGGCAGATCCTCTACTGGGGCGACGATGTCGGCGTGTCCGGCGTCGATCACGCTGCGCGGCATGCTGTCGAACTTGGCGCTGGCCGGATCTTGAGCGAGCACGAGCCCGGCTTTTTCCTTGATCTCGCCGACACCCAGCGTGCCGTCCGAGCCCATGCCTGATAGGATGACGCCGATGCTGGATTGCTGCTGATCCTGTGCGAGCGAGCGGAAAAAGAAGTCGATGGGCAGCCGCAGCCCGCGCATGCCGGCCGGCTCGAAAAGATGCAGCACGCCGTGAAGGATCGACATGTCTGTGTTTGGGGGGATCACGTAAACGCAGTCCGGCCGTACACGGGTGCGGTCTTTCACTTGGACGACCTTCATTTCCGTGCTGCGCTGGAGAAGTTCAGCCATCAGTCCTTTGCGCGTCGGATCGAGGTGCTGGACGACGACAAACGCCATGCCGCATCGCAGCGGAACACAACGGAGGAATTGCTCCAGAGCCTCCAGTCCGCCGGCTGACGCGCCGATGCCGACGATGGGAAACTTTGCGCTCGGCGGTGGGGCGGGTGTTTCCTCGGACACGGTGGCGACGAGTTTTTTAGATCGAGGCGTGGATGATGGTTTCTTTTCCATGGAGTAGTTCAAGATAGCGATTATGGACTCACATGGTGTCCTTTTGGGTATTCGGTCGCAATACAAAGTTTCCTGACAGGATTTGGGGTTAGTGATGATTTCTCGCCGTCGCGAGGGTGATCAGCCTGGGCGCGATCTCGTCGAGCGGTAGGATGAAATCGACGTCGCCAGTCTCGATGGATGACTCCGGCATGCTGAAGTCCTCCGAGGTCGGGCGGTCTTGGGCGATGACCATTCCGCCGTGATCTTTGATAATCCCCACGCCAGTCGAGCCGTCCCCATCGCCGCCTGTTAGGACGACAGCGATGGCGTTTTTTCGATAAACTTCCGCCACCGAGGCGAACAGTGGTTCTGCGGACGGGCGAGCGTGGTGGATTTTTTCCGCCGTGGGCGAGGAGAGGGCTAGGATGCCGTCCAGGCCCACGGTCAAGTGGTGGTTCGGAGGTGCCACGAACACGCAGGAATGGCAGAGCAGATCGCCGGGTTGCGCTTGTTTCACCATTAGCTCGGTGCGGCAACTAAGGATTTCTGCTAGTAGGCTTTTATGATCCGGAGAAAGGTGCATCACGATGGCGATGGCGGCAGGGAAGTCCGCAGGCAAGCCTCTCAGGATCACGGAAAGGGCATTCAATCCACCGACTGAGGCAGCCATGGCAACAACAAGGCGGGCGGGATCGCATGGGGAAGCTGGCATAGTCGGAGGTTTCTGCAGAAGCCGACGTGGCTCCTTCTGTTATGATATTTTCCGTTGGCGGGCGGGAGCTGTCCATGGGGTGAAACCCTACCTTCGCATCATTTTCCACAACAACGACGAAGTAGGATTACACCCCATAGCGCTGCTGCTGTGGATGGGTATGATGGAGGCGTCATCGTGATCACGGGACAAAACCAACAACGGTCGGTTGTGAAATTCGACCCGGCTGAGGCAGTTGCAAAGGGAAGTCCAATGCAACTGTCTCAGCCACCTTCTCCTCGTCCGGAAGAGAGGTGGAAACCCCTGAAAAGTAGGGATACACCCCATGGCGGCCGTCGGAGTTTTCCCGTTAATCTCGATCATCTTGAAAAGGATTCTATCGTCCCCCGACCGAACACGACCATGAGCTCTGTCACCGCCACCGCCAAGAAGACCCTTGAGGACCTTTTTCTCAAGGAACTCGAATGCATGTATGACGCCGAAAGCCGCATCATCAAGATGCTCTCGATGACCGCCACAGCGGCAAGCTGTTGGAAACTGAAAAAGGCGATTCTCGATCACCTGCTGGAGACCGAAGGCCATGTGATGAAGTTGGAGCTCGTCTTCGGATGTTTTGAAGGACGCGTCAACGGGAAGACTTCAAAGGCTACCTTGGGACTGATCGAGCAGGGCGCGGAAATCGCTGCGGAGTTCGCCGGATCGCCCGCCATCAATGCAGCGCTAATCGCGTTTCTGCAGAAGGTGGAACACTACGAGATCGCCGCCTATTCGTGCTTGGAAGAATGGGCGCTGCTGCTGGGTTACCCCGAAGCGGCCGAGATCATCCGGGGTATTCTCTCTGAGGAATATGCCGCGAAACATTCTTTCATGGAACTCGCCCGCTCCACCAGCAACGAAGAGGCTTTCTGCCGGTATGGCTGGGACGATGCCGTCGAAACAGCCAGCATGGACACGGCCACCGGATGATGTTTTCGCTGCCGGAGTCTTGAAAATCAGCGATTTTTCCACGAGAGAAGCCGCCACACTTGGGGATTTGCGCGGATTTCCGCAGGTCTGGAATCTTTTTCCTAAACCGCTCTTGTCCGCTGCGTTGTCCGTGCCTTACGCTCGCCCAACTTTTCGTAAGCGTGTCCGATTTTCCTCAACCGATCCATATTCTTGGCATTCTCCCCTCGCGCTGGGGCTCCACTCGCTTCCCCGGAAAGCCGCTTCATCTCATCGCCGGAAAACCTCTGATCCAGCACGTTTGGGAGCGCTGCAAACAGTGCTCCCGCCTCGATGACATCATCGTCGCCACCGATGACGAGCGCATCCGCGACGCCGTGATCGCCTTCGGTGGAAAAGTCGCGATGACCTCGCCGGACCACCCGACCGGCACCGACCGCATCGCCGAAGCCGCCCGCGCTGTCCCGCAGGCCACCCACATCATCAACATCCAAGGCGACGAGCCGCTCATCGATCCTGCGCTCATCGATGAACTCGCCGCCGCGCTGGCTGCAGATCCATCGCTCGACATGGCCACCGCCGCCAATCCTCTTGATCCCGCAGACCCCGCCGTCCAAGATCCGAACGTGGTGAAAGTCGCCATCACCCTCGATGGTCGCGCGCTGTATTTCTCACGCTCACCGCTGCCGTTTTTCCGCAATCCTGTCGAAGGTCTGCCGGTCCTCCGCCATAAGGGCATCTACGCCTATCAGCGCTCGTTCCTCGAACGCTTCATCACGTGGCCGCCCTCTCCATTAGAAAAAGCCGAGTCTCTCGAACAGCTCCGCGCCCTCGAAAACGGCGCGTCTATCAAGGTTCTTCTGACGTCCGACACCTCACCCGGCGTCGATACTCCCGAACAAGCCCGCGAAATCGAACGCCTCCTCTCTGATCACTGATCACTTCCCACTCCTCACTTCATGAAATACATCTTCGTTACTGGCGGCGTCGTCTCCTCACTCGGCAAGGGCCTTGCCGCCGCATCCATCGGCACGCTGCTCGAGCATCGCGGGCTCACCACGCTGATGCAGAAATTTGATCCCTATCTGAATGTCGATCCCGGCACCATGTCGCCCTATCAGCACGGCGAGGTTTACGTGCTGGACGACGGTGCGGAGACCGATCTCGACTTAGGTCACTACGAGCGCTTTACCTCCGGCGTTCTATCGAGAATGAACAACTTAACCTCAGGCCAAGTGTTCGACTCCGTCATCAAAAAGGAGCGCCGCGGCGAGTATTTGGGAAAAACCGTGCAGTTCATCCCGCACGTCACCGATGAGATCAAGGCGCGCATGCACCAGGTCACGATCGATAATCCAAAGACCGACGTGCTCATCACCGAGATCGGCGGCACCGTGGGCGACATGGAAGGTCTGCTTTTCATTGAGGCGCTGCGCCAGTTTGCGCTCGAAGTCGGCAAGGAGAACGTCTGCTTCATCCACGTCACGCTGCTGCCTTACATCAAGGCCGCCGGTGAAGTAAAAACTAAACCCACCCAGCAGTCCGTCGCGAAACTCCGCGAACTCGGCATCCAGCCGGACATCATCATTTGCCGCACCGAGGCCGACCTCGATGAAGACAACCGCAAGAAGATTGCGATGTTCTGCAACGTCGAGCGCAAGAACGTCGTCGCTTTCCGCGATGTGGCGCACACCATTTACGAATGCCCGCTCGACCTCCGCCGCGATAAAATTGATAGACTCGTCGTGGACAAGCTCGGCCTCGGTCACACGCCGTCGCCTGCACTTGAGGAATGGGAACGTTTTGTGCAGCGCGTGATCCATCCGAAGAACAAGGTCACCATTGCCGTCGCCGGCAAATACATCGAGCTCCAGGACGCGTATAAATCCATTTACGAATCGCTCATCCACGCCGGTGCCCACCACGATACCAAGGTCCAGATCGTCCGTGTCGAAGCGGAAGCCATTGAGGACCACGGCGCGAAAGCCGTCATCGGCGATGTCGATGGCATCCTGGTTCCCGGTGGATTTGGCGATCGCGGCATCGAGGGGAAAATTCTAGCAGCCCAGTATGCCCGTGAGCAGAAAATCCCGTATTTTGGCATTTGCCTCGGCATGCAGATCGCCACCATCGAATACGCGAGAAACGTCTGCGGCCTCGAACACGCAAACTCCACCGAGTTTGACAAAGCGACCAAGCATCCTGTCATCTGCCTTCAGGAAGAGCAGAAGGGCATCGAGGACATGGGAGCCACCATGCGCCTTGGCTCCTCAGAATCCATCCTCTTCACTGGCACCCAGGCCGCCGATCTTTATAACAACGCTGAACGCATCCACGAACGCCACCGCCACCGCTACGAGTTCAACTCCGACTATCAGGAACGCCTCCAGGACGCCGGACTCGTTATTTCCTCCGTCTCAGCGAACGAAGGCCTCGTGGAAATCGTAGAGTTGCCCGGCCACCCGTTCTACATCGGTGCCCAGTTCCACCCCGAGTTCCAGTCCAAGCCGAACCACCCGCACCCGCTCTTCGCTGGCTTCGTGGCTGCGGCGCTTGAGAAGTCGCACCAGTCCTGATAGAGACTTTTGAAGTCATTGCCAGTCCGGGAGTTTGGGAGAAATTTCCTCGACCGGCGAAAGGCACTCAGGCCCGCGCCTGAGTGGCTTCCCGAGTAGGGGTTGCGCTGAAGCCCGGGAAGCGCTAGATGAGATTGCATGAAGTGTCTGCCCATCTGCTTTTCGTCCCTTCTCATCCTCTCGCTCCCGCTGGCTCGCGCCGCGGACGAGTTGAAACCCATCGTCGCCGTCTATGATCTCGAAGGACCGCTATCGGAATCCGGCCAAGGCGCGGAAGGCCTGATGTCCCTCTCGATGGAAGCCTCGCGGCCGCTCACCATGCTCGATCTCTCGCGCAGTCTGGAAAAAGCTGCGGCCGACGCGATGGTGAAAGCCGTGGTCCTCGACGCGGACGGTGCGAAAATGGATTTTTCGCAGATTCAGGAAATCCGCAAGCGATTGCTCGCCCTTCGCGATGCGGGAAAGGACGTGTGGATGTACAGTGAGCATCTCACGAACCGCACTGCTATGTTAGGAAGTGCGGCGAACCATTTCGCCCTGATGCCCGAGGCGGATTGTGAGTTCCACGGTATCCACTCGGAGTCGATGTATTTCAAAGGGCTGCTCGACAAGATCGGTGTGCGTGCCGACGTGATCCACATCGGCGACTTCAAGAGCTTCGGCGAGAATTTCTATCGGACTGGCCCCAGCGACTATGCGCTCAAACAGGAGGAAACTTTGATCGATTCCATCTTCGGGCAGATCATCCGTGACGTCGCTGATGGCCGGAAACTGAAGCCAGAGGAAGTCCGCGCGCTCATCGACGATGGCGCCCTAACGGCTAAGCGTGCGGTCGAAGCGAAACTGGCAGACCACCTAATCTATCGAACGGATTTCGTGAAAAATCTCCGCGAAACCTACGGTGAGGATGCGGATTTCGATAGGAGCTATGAGCTGCCGGATCTCGACGGGCCGGAGCTCACTGGCGTGATGGACTTTTTTAAACTGATGTTTAGCGAGTCAAACAAAGGCAAGTTTCGCAAGGACTTCATCGCCGTGGTCGCGCTGGAGGGAGATATTACAGATGAGTCGATTGCGCCTGTCAGAACGCAGATTCTCAAGCTGGCAAAGGAGGTAAAGGCGAAGGCGCTGGTGCTGCGCGTGAATTCCCCCGGCGGCTCTGCACTGGCCAGCGAGGTGCTGTGGGAAGCGACCGAAGAATGGAACGCGACCGGCAAGCCCTTCGTCGTCTCGATGGGCGGCGTCGCGGCGAGTGGTGGCTACTATGTTTCCACCGCGGCGAAACGGATATTCGCGGAGGAGGGGACTATCACCGGTTCGATCGGCGTGGTGGGCATGAAATTTGTGGTCGGCGAGGCGATGGAAAAAATCGGCATCACCACTCACACCACCGATCGCGGAAAAAACGCCGGAGTCATGAGCATGACGCGCGGTTTCTCGGACGAAGAGGCGCAAATCGTTAGGGGATCGATGTCCGAGGTTTACGGCACTTTCAAGAAGCGCGTCGCCGATGGACGCGGCAAGGCACTCAAAGGTGATCTGGAATCACTCGCCGGTGGTCGCGTGTATAGCGGAAAGGATGCGCTGGAAATCGGACTCATCGACGAGATCGGCGGGCTCCACGAAGCGATCACCTTCGCCGCCAGCGAGGCGAGGCTCGATAAGCCGGATGTCAAGCTGTTGCCGGAGCCGAAGAGCGGACTTGAGGGCCTTTTCGCGCCGCCGTCCAAGAAGGACGACGATGAAATCATCCACGCATCGCTCGCCCCGCATGATCCGCTGGGATTGCGCTCGATGATGAAGGGAAGTGGAATGCTAGAAGCTCTCCCTGCTCCTGCGAAGGACGGCGTAAAGCGCCTCGCCGCGCGGGTGGAGGCCTTTCAGAATTGCCGGATCCTTCTGATAGGGCCTGACATCGATTTGAAGTGAGCGTTTTATCTCATCCCTTCGCAATCGCCCGATAGGCCCGTGGACTGCATCCCATCACCTTGCGGAAACTGCGGGAGAAATAATAAGGATCTCGGAATCCGACCTCCACTCCCACGACTTCCACCTTTTCCTGTGTCAGGTCTAACAGCCTGCATGCTTGCTGAACTCGCTGGCGCGTAAACCAGTCGATGGGCGGAAATCCGAAACGCTGCCGGAAAATGGCCGAGTATTGCGAGGGTGACATGCCTGCCTTTTTCGCCAGCATGGCCAGCGTCACCGGTGATGATAGATGGCCGCGCATCCATTCCGCCGTTGCTTCGACAGATTCCACGGATGTAGGTGCGTGGTTGGGAATACGGCGGAAGCGGACGATTTCTGTGAGACTGCGGCGGAGCGCTGCCGCAGCGAGAAGAAGCTGGGTTTCATCATATCCGGCTTCAAGGTGTTCGTGCACCCTCGCCAGACGGATACTGGCGGAGGCAGAGGGGTGCAGTTTTAAATGACAACCGTCGCCCGCGATGGAATTACGCCACGCATCCGCCTCACCTCCGGAAAAGTGCGCCCATTCGATCGTCCATGGTTCCTGATCATCCGCTCCGTAGGAATGGGGCTTTTGCGGACCGAGCAGGACCACGTCTCCGGCAACCACCTCGTGACGTCCACCTATCGTCCGTACCCATCCTCGTCCGGCGGCGCAGACGATCAGGATGAAGCCGTCGGTTCCTGTCGATCTGGCCACCAAGTGCCCTTCCGCATTTGGATAGTGCCCGGCGTCAGTGACAAGCAGGCCTCGCAACAAGGGGTGGTCGCGCTCGGCGGTCACGACGGACGCGGGCAGCACCACATGATGCTGGCCGGGAAATCCTTCGCATCGGTGACGGCTTGCCATTGCTGGAAGATCGTCCAGCTTTTTCAGGGCTTCGTCCATCGGGAAATGCTCCACGCCAGCGATGGACCGTGTAAATTTAGAACTCCAACGTATTATGAGCAACGTATCCGTTCGCAGGGAAACCATCTCCTTTCCCACCTATCTGCCCGCCGCGCCGGACAGGAGTCCGATGTTTCTCGAAAAGCGTGTCTATCAGGGCTCGTCGGGCAAGGTCTATCCGCTGCCGTTTTACGATCGCATCGCCGAGGAGGCGGTGGCGCACGATTGGGACGCCGTGTTCATTGAGAACGAGTTTCTCGAAGTGATGATCCTACCCGCGCTCGGTGGGCGCATCCATCGGTTGATCGACAAGACGAACGGCTATGACGTGATCTATCACCAACCGGTCATCAAGCCCGCGCTCGTAGGCTTGGCCGGACCGTGGGTGAGCGGAGGAATCGAGTTCAACTGGCCGCAGCACCACCGCCCGTCCACTTTTATGCCGGCCGATGTATCAATTGAAAATCACGCTGACGGCTCGGTCACAGTGTGGCTCGGTGAGCATGATCCGATGGCTCGCATGAAGGGCATGCACGGCGTTTGCCTCCATCCAGGGCGTTCGGTCCTTGAACTGAGAGCCCGAGTTTATAACCGCACCAGTGATGTGCAGACTTTCCTGTGGTGGGCAAATGTGGCCACCCGTGTGCACGAGCAATACCAGTCATTTTTCCCACAAGATGCCAGTTATGTCTCGGATCATGCGAAGCGGGCGATGAGCACGTTCCCGCTTTGTTTAGATGCCTACTACGGCGTGGACTACGCGTCGCGGGCTGCGGAAGGAGTGCCAGATGCTGATATTCCCTCCAACTATCAGCCTCCCGGCACTTATGCCGCGAACGACCTTTCGTGGTATGCCAATATCCCCGTGCCGACCTCCTACATGTGCATGGGCAGCAGCGAGGATTTTTTCGGTGGCTATGATTTCCGTGAAAAAGCGGGTATCGTCCACGTTGCTAACCATCACATCTCACCCGGAAAAAAGCAGTGGACCTGGGGCAATCATGAGTTCGGATACGCGTGGGACCGTAACCTGACCGACGCAGATGAAAATGGAGAGTTCCGCCCGTACATCGAGCTGATGGCCGGAGTTTATACTGATAACCAGCCGGACTTCTCCTATCTGCATCCGGGTGAAACGAAGAATTGGAGCCAGTTCTGGTATCCTATCCGCGACATTGGCCCGGCCTGCATGGCGAGCGAGGACATGGCGCTCTCCATCAGATTGGAGAAATCCAACATGGCAATCGGACTGCATGCCACCCGTGTGATCAAGGGCGCAATTTTAAAGATATTCAACGAGCGGAAAGAGCTGCATGTCATCACGACCGACCTTTCTCCATCAGAACCATTCTTCAAATCCGTCAAGGTTACCGGCAGTGGACTCGGGGTCGTCGTAGCGGATGCTGAAGGTGTGGAATTGCTGCAATACTCCACCGTGAAGCCCGCGCCGCTCGCTGATGATGAAGTGGCAGCGCTCGCGGCGACGGAACCGCTGCTGCCTGGAGAGGTGAAGGGCAATGACGAGCTTTTCATCACCGGCCTGCACCTTGAGCAGTATCGCCACGCCACGCGTTGCCCCTCTTTGTATTGGCTGGAGGCGCTGCGCCGAGATTCCGGTGACTCGCGCTGCCACCTTGCCATGGGCCGCTGGTTCCTGCGCCGTGGCGAATTTGAAAAAGCTGCGGATCATTTGAGAAAATCCATCCATCGCCTCACGCTTAGAAACCCGAATCCGTATGATGGCGAGGCGCTCTATCAACTCGGGCGATGCTTGCGTTTTCTCGGCAATGATGATGAGGCCTACGACGCATTTTACAAAGCCACCTGGAACCAAGCATGGACAGGTGCTGCCTACCATTGCCTGGCTGAATTCGACTGCCGCCGTGGCGATTTTATCACCGCCATCGATCACCTTTCGCGTTCGCTGAAAGCTGGCTCTGACAATCTGCGGGCGCGCAACCTGCTGGCGATGGTCCGGTCGAAGATCGGCCACAATTGCTCCGCCGATCTATTGGAAATACTCGCCCTCGATCCGCTCGACTATTGGGCTCGCTGGCTGAAAAACGATGGCTTCTGCGGCGACAGCCAAGTCTGCCTTGATCTGGCGCTCGACTTCACCCGCGCGGGATTTTTCGATGAAGCACTTCAAGTATTGAATCAAGCTGTTAGCGGGTCGATCGATGGAACCGCCCCGATGATTCACTACTACCGCGGCTGGATTCTTGAGCAATCCGGCCGATCCGGAACACCGTCTTTTGCCGAGGCTGCGAAGGAAAATGCGGACTATTGTTTCCCCGCAAGGCTTGATGAGCAATCGATCCTCGAGGCGGCAATTCGGGTGAATCCGCACGACTCCAACGCACACACCGCTCTCGGTCACTGGCTCTATGACCGCCGTCGCCATTGTGAAGCAGTAACGCATTGGGAGGCGGCCGTTGCAGAGAAACCTAACGATGCGATTGTGTGGCGCTGCCTGGGAATCGCGTATTTCAACGTGCTGAAAAAGCCAGTAGTGGCGCGCGATGCCTATCAAAAGGCTGTGGCGGCTGCCCCATCAGACGCACGGCTTGTCTTCGAGGCAGACCAGCTTGCAAAGCGAATGGGACGCCGCCCGGCAAAGCGGCTGAAGTCGCTCGAAAAGTCCGGTGATCTGGCTGCTAGCCGCGATGATTTAGCGCTCGAAATCTGCACGCTTTATAACCAGAACGATCAGCCCGCCAAGGCACTCGCAATTCTATCAGCCAGAAATTTTCAGCCGTGGGAAGGTGGCGAGGGCGGGCCGCTTGGTCAGTTTGTTCGCGCGCACCTTCTCCTGGGTCGCGCGGCGCTCACTGCCGGTGAAGCGGGTCTGGCAGTGGAACATTTCCAAAGCGCGCTCACCTCTCCGCGCAATCTCGGTGAGGCGAAGCACCTACTCGCCAATCAAAGCGACATCCACCTGTGGCTCGGTGACGCGCTCGCTGCCAACGATGCATGCAAAGATGCACGCGCCCATTGGGCCCTCGCTGCCAACGCGAGAGGGGATTTCCAGGAAATGAGTGTCCGCGCCTTTTCTGAAATGTCATTTTATTCGGCGATGGCGCTCGAACGAATGGGGGAAAAGTCTGCGGCAAAGAACCTACTAACGGACTTATACAAATACGCCCGCAAGTTTGCGAAGTCTGAAGCGAAGATCGATTATTTTGCCACCTCGCTGCCTACGATGCTGCTCTTTGACGATGATTCGCAGAAAACCCAGAACATCACCGCGCGGTTTCTCATGGCGCAGGCCAAGCTCGGCTTGGGCCAGCGAAAAAAGGCCCGGGCGCTCCTTAGTGAAATCCTCTCTGAAAATCCGAACCACGCCTTGGCGTCCGACCTCATCCACTCCATCTGAAAAACCCCGATGATTACTTCCGTTACCCATGACTCACCTGCGCCTCCGAACGCGACCTTCAATTCCGGCTACATCTGGCTCATTTCGATCTGCGCCGCCATGGGCGGACTGCTTTTCGGTTATGACTGGGTGGTGATCGGCGGGGCCAAACCTTTTTTTGAGCCGTATTTCCACATCACGGATCCTGCGATCTCCGGTTGGGCAAACAGTTGTGCACTCGTCGGTTGTCTATTCGGCGCAATGCTGACAGGAGTGTTAGGCGAACGTTTTGGGCGGAAATACCTGCTCATGTTGTCCGCGATCATCTTCGTGGTCACTTCGCTGGGCAACGCGCTGGCTGACAATTTCACACTCTTCATTGCCTGGCGCATGATTGGTGGACTCGCCATCGGATTGGCGTCCAATCTATCACCTATGTACATCGCCGAAATCGCACCATCATCGATGCGGGGCCGTCTGGTGTCGGTGAATCAACTCACCATTGTCGTCGGCGTGTTGCTGGCGCAGCTCATCAATTGGTTGGTAGTGAAAGATCTGCCAGAGGGAGCGACAGCAGAATTAATCAGGGGAAATTGGTATGGGCAAACTGCGTGGCGTTGGATGTTCGGCATCACTGCGGTGCCTTCAATTTTGTTTGTGTTAGCGACTTGTCTTGTTCCTGAAAGCCCGCGCTGGTTGGTGCGCAGGGGGAGGGCTCCAGAAGCCCGGCGTGTGTTAGAAAAGATCGGCGGCGGCGACTATGCGGAAGTGGCGATGGATGAGATTCGCCGTTCGGCTGAAGCGGAGAAGAATTTGAAAAAAGTCTCGATCCGCGAGTTGTTCGGTCCGTCACTGCGCCCGGCCTTGATGCTCGGCATCATTCTCGCCGTCTTCCAACAGTGGTGCGGGATCAATGTGATCTTCAACTACGCGGAGGAGATCTTCAGCTCGGCGGGTTACAGCCTATCGAGCGTGCTTCAGAATATCGCGTGGACGGGATCGGTGAATCTTGCTTTCACCTTCGTAGCTCTTGGGACGGTGGATCGTATGGGCCGCCGCCCGCTGATGATTGGCGGGGCTGTCGGGCTGACGCTGGTGTATTCGGCGCTGGGTTGGTGCTATCATAGTCATGTTACCGGTCTGCCGGTGCTGCTTTTAGTGCTCGCGGCGATCGCCTGTTATGCCATGTCGCTCGCTCCAGTGACTTGGGTGGTGATTTCAGAAATTTTCCCTAACCGTGTTCGGGGGCAGGCGATGTCGATCGCCGTGATGGCATTGTGGGCAGCGTGTTTCATCCTGACCTACACGTTTCCGATCCTCAACGAATGCCTCGGCGCTTCGGGAACTTTCTGGCTTTATGCAGGCATCTGCGCGGCAGGCGCGGTTTACATCTGGCTCAAGCTGCCGGAGACCAAGGGGAAAAGTCTAGAACAGATTGAGGACGACTGGAAGTGAGAATCCACTGGAGTTCCCAGACGGATTTCATCAACGCAATTGCAGGTCGATCAAATAGAGAAACGCATTCCACTATCTGAAGCGCGTTCAAAGAGGAACGCTGCGGTTTACTGCGGGCGGAAAGGCAAAGGTGGTTGCTTTCGGGCCGCTTGAGAAAGACGACATACCGGTAGATGCGAAATTGAACGATTAGAAGCCCCCTACGGTTTGGGCGTTTCCACGCCTTCATCGACATCCTCGGAGGCGCTGCGGGCCCGCTTGTATTCGACATTTCCCGAGCCCGCGATGGGCGGGCCGGTATAAATGACGGCGAGGTCGGCAAGGGCGGATGTGGGGTCGTCCCCGAATCCTGATAGGGAAGTAAACCGGAGCAGGCGACCATGTTCCTCGTTCGCGAAATCGATACGCATGGGAGAGAACGAGGAGCCGAGGGCACCGGATTTTACTTCACGCCAGGTGTTTCCATCGTCGCTGAGTTCCACTCGGTATTCGCGGATGTCACCTTCGTGATCGCGGTGGTTCTGGCGCGGCATCAGAGCGAGTCCGCGCATCGGGACGGGATTATTGAACTCGATGGTGAGGGTTTGCGGATGGCCCGGGGTGCTTTGCCAGAAGGTGTTGGGATCGCCATCGAGCAACGGTGCCGGACCTTTTGCTCCAAGCTTTTTCATGATAGCGGTGTCGAAGAGGAAGCTCCCTGCCTGTTGCGGGCTGACAGCGACTAAGGGCTCGAATCTATCGGATGACATGTAATCGATCAGCGAGCGGCGGAGCTGGCGGGCGGTGGCGCGTTTCGGCAGATCCTTTTCGATGTCGATCGAGCAGACTATCAGTTTCCCCGGGCCGACCTTCGCTTCGAAAAGCATACCGAGTTTCCAATTCCGGTTCCAGTCGTCCACCGGCTGAACGATGGGTTGCAATTCCGCGGGAAGGCCGGCGAGGTTCATTGCGCGGTTCCTTCCGACGAGGTCGATCCACTGCCAGTCAGCGAAGTCGTCTGTTGGAAATCCTGCGAGTGCGGGATGTTTCGCCTCCACTGCCATGCCGAGCATGCGCGACCAGCCGGGGCTCATCAGGCGGTTCCAGAAAAGCGGGATGCGGTCGAGTGGTGGGCAGTCCCACGCGAGATCCGTGGTGCGAGGGAGAAACAACACGCGTTTTCCAACGGCAAGAGCCTTTTCCGCATCAGGCCAAGTGGTGTGGATCTCCACGTTGGCTGGAGCGTCCCTTGCGGCTTCGGTCGGATAGACCCAGAAGTTCCAATCGTTGGAGAAGCCCGGGCCCGAGACTTCGAGATGGCACGCGGAGGGGGTGGGAAATTTAGATAGATCGGCGGAGACGATGCCGAGTGCTGTGCCTTTGCCGAGCGGGATTTCACGCTCGTCGAATTTTCCTTCGACGATGGTTTTTCCGGTCGCATCCCTGATTTTCCAAAGCGCTGCGGTTTTGATGGGCGTTTGTCCATAGTGGCTGATCTCCACGGGGATTTCAAACTTGTCGGCAATGGTAAAGACGCGGCTCTGCAGCCGTGCGAGTGGTACGGTGGGTGAGCAGAACTTCCTGAAATCAGCGGCGGAGGCGTAGCCTTTTTCTTCGAAGAATGGATCCAGCAAACCGACTAGTGCGGTGCCTTGTCCCATGTAATCGTGAAGATCGAGTAATTGAAAGCCGCCGAGACCGGGCGTGCGGAGATTCGCTTCGATCTCCTCCTTGTAGCAGGCGAGTTGGAGTTTTCCGGAAGCCATGACGAAAGCCTTGTCTCTATCAAGAACGCCGTTTGCTTTTGCGGAGGCGCGGAAGATTTCGTAGTTTCCCCCTTTGAGGAACCCCGTGAATTTGTCTATCACATCGAAGTCGGGATAGGCGCACCATTGGCCTAGTTCATGGGAAATTACCGGCTTATCGATGCCTTGGGTAGATGCTGAATAATCCCTGCCGAACCATGCAGTGTTTCCCCGCATCATGTTGCCGCCGAAGCGATGGGTGGCATGATAGTCTAGGAGATCGGTAGGGCCTGGCTTATCGAGAAGCGCCCAACCGGTCCCGGTGGTCCATAGCCTGCGAGAGTCTTCCACACGCCAATGCTTCACCCATTCAGAGAGCACTGTCTGCCAACTTCCCTTCGGTTCGTTGCTCGAGGAGAACATCACGAAACTCGGATGATTGCCGTAGGCGCGGATCATGCGTTCGGTCTCGGTGTAGAGCATTTTGGTGATGTCCGATCCTTTGGTAAACGAGTTCCACATCCCGGGTTCCACTTGGAAATAGATGCCGAGTTCATCAGCGGCGGTGAAGGCGGCATCGGGCGGGCACCACGAGTGGAACCGGACGTGGTTGATGCCCCAGTGACGATAGATTGTCAGAATTCTCCGCCATGCTTCGACGTCCATCGGCGGGTAGCCAGTGAGAGGAAAGCCGCCGCCGTCGTGGTTGCCGCGCAAGTGAGTGAGGCGGCCGTTGATCGTGAATTCCGCACCTTTTGTAGCGAATTTGTGGAGGCCGAAAGTGATGGATTGCGTGTCATTTGCATGGTCTCCTTTGAGAGTGATAGTGAGCTGTTGGAGGGTGGGGGAAAATTCATCCCAGTTTGTAGCTTCAGGCATCGGGACAATGATCGCAGCGCGACCGCCTTTTTCATCCCAGGCGACTTCTCCATTCACATTACTAACGCTAATCGTTCCTTTTCCCGCCTTACCGCTGACATTGCCAATCTTTATATCGAGCTTTGCCTCGTGCCTGAATGGGTCGCCGTCCACGCGGACTTCATCGAGCCAGACTGGACTTGTGGTGCGGATTTGGATTTTTCCAACAATGCCGTTCCTGGTGCTGCCCTGCGAGTCGGAGACTGAGTGCGAGTCCGGGCGGTAGGGGAGCAGCATTCGGTTGTCGATCCGGATAGTGAGTCGGTGGCGGCCCGGCTCCAACAAGCCAAGCTCGAATTCGTGTGGCGCGACGAGGCTGTTCTGTGTGCCAATCTGGCGGTCGTCTAGCCATGCATCAGATTTCCAGCGGGTGCGCTCGAGATAGAGTTGCCCGCGCCGACCTGCGGCTTCTGCGGGGATTTCAATGTCGCGCTGATACCAAGCCGCGCCGAGATAGTGGCGGGCGGGCTGGCAGAGGAAGGGGACGTTGACGTTGCTTCCTGTGGCATAAGATTTGTAGTCATCGCGCAGTGACCAGTTGCGATCGTAAAGAGAGAGGACCCATGGCGTGCCGGCGGTGATTGGATCGCCGAAGCCCTGCGCCTGAAGAATGCCGGGCAGGCGTATCTTGTCGGTGAGATTGCGATTGAACCATTTCCCGGTGCGCCCTGCATCCTCGCGATCCATCTGGAACCGCCATTCGCCGTCGAGCGGCAGGATTTTGGCAAAAAGCGGAATGGTTAAGACAAGCAGGAGGGCGATGGGCTTCATGATATGCGGGAAAAACAACGGTCTCAGGCGATTCAAGCAACATAGACGGGCGATTGGAAGTTACCCATTTGGGTTTCGAGTAACTTTCCAGTGATGGACTCTGGACGCGGGCGATTCCGGGGCCTACATCTCGCGCATGACCGTTCGCACACGCTTCGCACCTTCTCCTACCGGCTACCTGCACGTCGGTGGGGCACGCACTGCTTTGTTCAATTGGCTCTTCGCGCGCAATCACGGTGGGGTTTTTGTGCTGCGAGTGGAAGATACCGATGAGGCGCGAAATACGGAGGAAGCGCGGCAGGCGATTTTCGATGGCATGAACTGGCTGGGGCTCGATTGGGACGAAGGCCCGGAAAAAGGCGGAAACTACGGCCCCTACTATCAGAGCGAGCGGAAGGCGGTCTATGACACGTGGTTCCAGAAACTCGTCGATGCCGGTCGCGTCTATGAGGACGGCGGAGCGTGGCGGTTTCGCTTTGATAGAGAACCGGTGACGATGCACGATCTCGTTTGCGGCGAGGTGACGATCGACTATCGCGATGAGTCGAACACGCCGGACATGGTGGTGAAGCGCTCCGATGGTTCGTATGTTTTCCACTTCGTTAACGTGGTGGATGACCTGGAAATGGAGATCACCCACGTCATCCGCGGCGAGGACCATTTGATGAACACACCGAAGCATCTCCAGCTAATCGAAGCATTCGGCGGGGTGGCTCCAAAATATGCGCACATACCGCTGATCCTGAATCCCGATGGCTCAAAAATGTCGAAGCGCGATGAGGGCGCGGCGGTGAGCGATTACCCACGGCAGGGTTTTCTATCAGCGGCGGTGGTGAACTTCATCGCGCTGCTGGGATGGAATCCGAAGACTGAGCAGGAAATCTTCACCCTGAAGGAACTTTCGGAGTTGTTCTCGCTTGAGAATGTGAACCGCTCGCCCGCGCGCTTCGATTTGGAAAAATGCAAGTGGGTGAACCAGCAGCATCTTCAGTCGGTGGACTTGGAGACATTCGCGACGGCGGCGAAGCCATTCGTGGAAGCGGCGGGACTGCCAATCACGGAGAACTATCAGGCGGTGATCACTGCTGTAAAGGAGAAGGTCCGTTTGTTCAGTGATGTCCCGTCGGCGGTCGATTTTTTGTTGAACGATGATTTCTCCTACGACGACGAAGCCGTTACGAAGGTGCGCGGAAACGCGTCTGCTGGCGGCCTCTTATGTGATCTAGCAACGGCGTTTGAAGTGGTTTCAGATTGGTCGGCCGATGCTGCGAAGGCGGCTCTCAACGAAACGGCAATCGTTGCCGGTGCGAAACCTGGGCAACTGATGTTTCCGCTACGCGTTGCTCTATCGGGCCGTGGTCATGGTCCGGATCTGGGAGATATTCTGAATCTGCTCGGCAAAGAGCGCTGCGTGGCCCGCGTTCGAAATTTCGCTAACCAACTGGGATGAACCTTGTTTACACCATCGATGATCTCCTGTCGCGGGACCTGCTCGATGCCGGTTGCGACAAGCCAGCGAGGCTTGCTGTGATCGGTCGTCCGATCGCCCACTCGGCATCGCCCAAAATGCACCAACCGGCGCTGGATGCCGAAGGGATCGACGCACGCTATATCCGTCTGGATATCGAGCCGGGCAAGGTCGGGGAGGCGTTCGAACGGATGCGCTCTTTGGGATTCATCGGCTGCAATGTCACTGTGCCGCATAAGTTGGAGGCGATGGAAAATTGCGAAGTTTCCGATCAGGCCCGCGCGCTCGGTGCGGTGAACACGATTGTTTTCGGCGAAGATGGAAACCGCGGATATAACACGGATGGCCCGGGATTCATGAATGCCATTGTGGATGATTTTGGTGTCCCGTTAGCTTCGTTGAAAGTCGTGCTGGTAGGTGCAGGTGGCGGGGCTGGGCAGGCGATCTCCACCCAGTGCGCGATGTTGGGTGTTGAGAAGCTGGTGGTGGTGAACCGCAGCTTTGATAAGCTGGCTCCGTTGGTAGAGCGCCTCAGAACGTATGGGGCCGAGACTAAAATCGTGGCGCTTTCGTTCGATGATCCGGCGCTGTCGGAACATTGTTTGGATTGTGATTTGATCGTGAACACGTCCTCAGTGGGACTGAAACCCGGCGATCCATCGATTCTTCCGGCAGACTGTATCAAAAAGGGGCATCTAGTTTATGATACGATCTATCAACCTCCAGTGACACCTTTGCTTGCTGCTGCGATGAAAGCGGGCTGCCGCACGTCCAACGGATTATCAATGCTGATCCATCAGGGCGCGCTGGCGTTCCAGCATTGGTTCCCGGGTTCCGACCCACTGCCAGTCATGCGTGCGGCGCTGGGGAAGACCCATTAAACAAAATCCTAACGAATCACTTTTGTTTGCTCTGTTCCACTGGTTTCACACCGGGGTCGTCGATGGAATACCAGTGGCAGGCGACGACTTTTTCGAGCTCGAAATGGCGCTCCATGTTTTTCTCGACGCGTCTGATCCGGACACGGACACGGATGAGTCCTTCAGGATTGGCGGTGGCGATTTTCACACCGTAGGAGCGTTCGCCGTTCCGTTGGAGTTTGAATGCAGCGTCGAGAAGGCGGCCGTTCTCGCTGTCGCGGTTGATGAGGAATTCAGGTGACTGGATGCCGGTGTCATTCATGCTGCCGAAGCGTGGTGCATAGAGAACGATGCTAACGGTATCTGCGGTTTTTCGTTCCTCGGCGAGGCGCTCGCGGGCCAGCAGGCGGAACTCTCCGACGGGTTCGCCGCTGCCTGCTAGAAACAACGGCCAGGGGAAATCGCTGAAACGAACGAAGTGATCCCAGTCCAGCTTCCACTCGTCGCCCTCCTTGATGAAAACCGCGTCGAACTGGCGGCCCTCAGTGGAGTTCCAAAGTGTTTCCAGCGCTTTGCCTCCTGGCAGACTGAGCTGCGCGGCTTTGACGAGATGCAAGGTGGATGGATCGATATTGGCGATCGGATTCAGATCATAGAAACGCGCCATCCGCGAAGCCGTTTCAATGGGGGATAGCACAAACTGGTTGCGGGCTTCCGGCGTGCCTGCTGATAGAAATCCGGCGAATACTTGGTTGCAGGCCGGGCCTGTCTCGTTGATGAAGGTGTTTTCGCCCTCGTCTTGGCCGGCTGCTTTCACGGCAGGCTCTTCCGCTGCGGGTTTTCTAACCTCTGATGGGTCGTGGTACATCTTGCGTGCCCCAAGGATGAGCAACGCGAGCAGGATGGTCCAGCCGGTGACGAGCTTGAGCGTGAGATGGCTATTCTTCCGTTTCCGGACTGAGTGCCGCCCGCGCTCGGGCGGATTGGCGGAGTCCTCTGGCGCCGCAGGCTGCGTCATGCCTGCAGCTGCGTGTGGGGTTTCGAAGCCGATGGATGGATTGCGACCGCATTCGGTGCATTGGCGGCCTTCGATGTCTCCAATGGACGATTGGAAAAGCGAACCGCAGCGTCCGCAGTGGAACCAGGAAATGTTGTCTCCGCTCACGATTATTTTAGGGTGTTAGCCAGTCGGTGTGTAGCACTTCCTCGATCTGCCACTGGTTTGGCAGCGCGCCGGCGGGTCCAGGGGCGAGTCGGACGGTGATTTTCCTGCTGCTTTGGACTTCATCAAGGATTTCACCGGTTCTGAGGAGGTCAGCGCATGCGCCTCCCGCAACTTCTGTCCGGCGGGCGTAGCACCAGATGGATGTTTCGCCGGCTGGCTCTAGCAACTGATAGGACTGGTAATCCTCTTCCGGCCAGGTGGTGGTGTAGAAATTCGACCGAGAGAGGTAACCGCGGATCTCGCGGGAGTCGCCTTGTTTGTTTTTGAGTTCATCAAATCTGGCGGTGCTGTATCCGGTGGTCGCTTTCCAATCCATCAGCAGCTTCCCAGCCTTGGTGACGAAGCAGGCGGAAAATCTCGAATAGTCCGGCAATTCCCCTTCCAACAGAGCATAGGGACGGGTGCCTGATTTCATCACCTGCCACGCGGTGTCCTGCGGCGGTATCCAGTTTTTTCCGATACCCGACGGCTGCCAAGTCTCGCGGAAAATTGCACCAACGGTATCCTTGTCTAGCAGCAGTGGTAACGCTTCGTCAGCAATGGTGGCAGTCAGATAAGCTCGGTAAATCTGTTCGGCTTCGGGTTGTTTCTCGATCAGCGCGTTGACCGCGTCCATGCCTTCGACGTGTTCTTCGTCGATCACCTTCATGTCGCGTTCCGGCAGCGTTGTGCGTGCCGCGTTTGATTTGTTGATAGAAGGCAGCATCAACAAGGAAAGAATGATCACAGAGGTGACTCCTGTTCCGATCAGTGTGGCCCACCGCAGTGAAATTGTCGGTGCGATTCCCCAGTCTCGCCCTTCGCCATTCGTCTTTTTTCCTTCGGGCGGCCGTTCTTGGAAAACGACCTGTTTGGCTACCTTCGGCGGTCCCATTGACGAGTGCTCGAGTCGGATCACTTCGGCTCCGATTTCCTGCACAATCAGCCTTGGAGAATCATCGCCAGCCTCTCTGCGGGCGATGTTCGATTCGATTCGCAGGCCGGACTTGGTGCCTTCTGCGGGTGTCGCAGCCGCGCGTTCCGTTAGTTGACGACGCGGTGGCAACACCGCGCCTGAGGTGCTGTCGTCTGCTCCGAAGCCATCCGCATCATCCCAGCCGTCCTCCGGAGAAACTTCCGGTGCGTGGTTGTTAGGATCAGTCAGAAGCGGGTTCATTAGGCGAGGTTGAAAGTCGGATAGTGGCGGTGGAATAGGCCCGTTGCAAGCGGGTTTGGCGCTATTCTCCGCCCAGTCTCCGGTCCAGTGCTGCGTCCATCGCCTGTTCCACGAGGCGGGCGGCAAGAGCCTCGGTGGCAAGATCAAGCCGTTGCACCGCTGCTTTCAGAGGATTTGCGGCCCCGCTCGTGAGGGCGGCTCGCACCGCCGCAGCTGCGGACTCGATTTCTCCTAGTTCTTCGTCTTTAGCAAGTCCCTGTGCCAGAACGGCTTCCACGGCGGGAAGGAGCTCCTCTGCCTTCATTTTTGCCTCGGTGAAAACGCGCTCTGCCATGTCCTCGAATGCGTGCTCTACTGATTCGCTGACCATCGCCTCCACCGCCGCATCGTCCACGTTTACCGCCGCGCTTTCGATCCGCACCACAGTGTCGATCCCCGTGGAAACATCGCGCGCCAAGGCCTCCAGAATACCGTTTTCGTCGATCTTGAACTGCACGCCCACCCGTGCCTGGCCCTTTGGCGAAGGAGAAAACTCCACGTCGAATTTCCCCAGCTCCCAATTGTCCTTCGCCATCTCGCGTTCGCCCTGCAGCACGCGCACACGCATGGCCGCTTGGCCGTCCGCCGCGTTCGTGAACATCTCGCCCGCCTTGCAGGGAATGGTCGTGTTACGCGGAATCAACACGTTCATCAGCCCTCCGAAAGTCTCGATCCCGAGGCTCAGCGGCGTCACATCCAGCAAAATCATCTGCCGCAGCGCCCCACTCAGCACACCCCCTTGGATCGTCGCGCCGAGGGCGATCGCCTCGTCCGGGTGTTGGGAAACATCCGGCTCGCGCGAAAAAAGCTCGGTCACTGCCAGTCGCACCGCAGGCATCCGGGTGCTACCGCCGACTAGGACTACCGCGTTCAGATCATCTGGCTTCAGCGCGGCGTCTGCCATCGCCTGCTTGCAATGCCGAAGCGTCCGCCCGATCCACGGCGCGGCCCACTTTTCCAGTTCCTCACGCGTGATCGTTTCCTCGATACTGCGGCTACCATCATAAAATGGCACCCGAAAGATCGCCTGCTCGTCTGTGGAAAGCGCCAGCTTCACCCGCTCCGCCTCCTCCATCAGGCGCACTCGCAATGTGCCTGAAATTTCTGATATCCCTGCGCGCTCCGTCACTCGTGTTAGGATCAGCGCATCCAGATCATCGCCGCCCAGCCGCGTGTCTCCGTGGGTCGCAAGCACTTGGAAGACGCCATCCTGCATTTCAAGAATGGATAGATCGAATGTCCCGCCGCCCAAGTCATAAACTGCCACCCGTGATCGGTCGCCCAGTTTATCCAGCCCGTAGGCCAGCGCTGCCGCAGTAGGTTCGTTTAGAATTCTAACTACTTCCAGCCCGGCCAACTCGCCTGCGCGTTTCGTTGCCGCGCGTTGGGCGTCGTGGAAATAAGCGGGCACCGTGATCACTGCCTTGGTGATTTCGCAGTCCATCCGCCACTCCGCGATGCGCTTCATTTCCTTCAAGATTTCAGCGCTGAGTTCCTCCGGCGTTTTTCCCAGCACCCGCGGGAATCCGTCATCCCCTGCATTGACTGGCACCGGGAAATGCTCCGTCACCTCGCTCATCCGCCGCCCCATCAGTCGCTTGATGCTCGTCACCACCCGTTCCGGCTCCAGCGCCCGGCGGCGCAATGCCTTCGCACCCACCTCCACCGCACCATCCTTGCCGATCCAAATGGCACTCGGCGTGATTCGCCTGCCATCCTCGTTTGCCAGCAAAATTGGAAACCCCGAATCCACCACCCCCACGGCCGAATTCGTCGTTCCCAAATCAATTCCAAGGATCACATCGCTCATCGCCGTTACTTTCGCGGCCAGTCACCAGCACGTCAACCACCACGGTATCCTCCCCGATTTTTGATGAAGCCCGCCACAAAAGGAAGGGAAGCCTCTTCCAAAGGAAGGGGAGCCTTTGACAAAGGAAGGAAAGGCTCTCACAAGGAAAGGGCGGCCTCTGCCAAAGGAAGGAAAATCCAGAAAACGCAGCGCGGAGAATGCTAGGGCACTTCCAATAGGGAGCGATTTCGCCATCTAATCAGTTAGAATTATTTGCAACGACACAGACATGCACTCCCGTTGCAGGGCTCCTCCATTCGGGATCATCTCCGTAGAAATGCCGCGTCGGTTGGAAGAAATTGAACTACCAAGACGCCAATAACGCCAAGTGAAGAGGAGTTGACTGCTCTCAATTCTATTTTCAGCCCCCTATCTTCTAATTTTTGCTCCTCTTCCCTTGGCGCCTTGGCGGTGAAAACCTCTTTGGTTCAAAGTTTTGAGGCAATCGCTCCCTAATGGAACTGCCCTGACTCCCGTTGGGGTGGCGAGTAGTCCAAACAGGATTCATGAACTCCGATTGGTGATTGCTGACTTTTGCTCGCCTCATCCCCTAGCAGGGGCGGATCTACCAGGCCGCCCCACATCACTTCTCCCACCGGAGGCTTCTCTTCTTCTCCAATCTAAAAGTCAAAAATCCAAAATCTTCAATCGTCAATCAATCCCGCCCCGCATCCCCCCGAAGCATGCCATCCTGCAACTTCGCCGCGAGGAAGAAGACTCATTGATGATTGTTGAATGACGATGGTTCATTTTTGATTGGTCAGACACAGGCATCCAGCGGACTCACCACCCCCAGCCCATTCTCCCCGATCGCCACATGCAGGTAAATTTCCGTCGTCGTAATATCCTCGTGACCCAGCAGATCCTGGATCTTCCTCAGATCCGTTCCGTTTTCTAGCAAATGCGTTGCAAACGAGTGCCGCAGCGCGTGACTCGTTACCCGCTTCTCAATCCCCGCCGCCATTGCGGCGCGTTTGATCGCCTCGTTATACACCGGCCCTAGCAGATGATGGCGTCGTCTAATCTCTGACTGTGGATCCACCGAAGTCTGCTTCGCCGGAAATAGCCAAAACCATTCAAAACTCTCCGCGCCGCGGCGGAACTTCCGCGCCAATGCCCCCGGCAGATACACCCCTGCCAATCCTGCCTCTCTGTCTGCCTTCCACACCTCCCGCGC
>JBBRYQ010000066.1:0-31776 GCA_038237425.1 Verrucomicrobiales bacterium | reverse complement strand
GGGAGACTCCTCCAAGGCCCGTAACCCACAAACCCCCAACCACCTAAGTAAAAATAGTTGAAGTGAACTTCAATTACCTGTTGACTGCCTTCTCATGGAAGATTCATTTCATTTTCCTTTCAATCGCGTCGGTGGGCGCACATCAAACGTTAGCCGGAAGAATGAAGAGCTTCGTTTCTAGTGAGTCTAACGGCGGTATGCTTCGGGCGATTCTGAAGTCGGCGTCTTGCGTGATTCGCATTGGTGAGTTCGGGCTTTTGCGTGGTTCGTGCGTTGCCGGATTTGCGAGTTCTAGCTCCTGCGTGATTCGCGATGGTGATTTCCGAGAGTTGCGTAGTTCGAGCGGTATTCGAGGCGCGAGTTCGGACACCAGCGTGATTCGAGTTCGTATATTCCAGCCGTTGCGAGATTTTCGACTTTCTCGATTGCGATGCGATGATCTATCGAGTATCCAAGAAGCGTTCATCCATCGTCGCATCCGAATTCCGAAAGCAGATCGGCTAACAAGACGCGCATGGCAACCCCTACTAGCCTCTCTGTTCTCCATGTTTTCACGTAACTACAAGCTCAACCCCGCGTTCGACGTTGGCATCCGCTAGTAGGGGCGCCATCGCTATGACGTTGGGTAAAAAATTTCTCAGACATCGCATCATCCATGCTCCTCTACAAGTACCGCCCCTTCGACCGGCTCGACTATGTCGCTGATATTTTGGTGAACCAGCGCCTCTATTGCTCGCCATTTCGAGCTCTAAATGACCCGTATGAAGGGACTGCAATCCTAAGTCATACTCTGAAGGTATATGAGGATGAGGCGCGAACCATTACTGTCACTGGCAAGGGAAAGCCGTCGACTATAAAGACAAGCATCAGCGGCGGTGTAATCATACCCGGCGCTGAAAACCTGAATGAGTGGCGAGTGTGCAGTCTCTCTGAGACAGCAGGCGAGGTCCGGTTATGGTCCTTTTACGGCGGAGCTCACATGGGCCTCGTGGTTGCAATTGATTTTGAGGTAGATCCCTCGGATTCTGAGAATGGAGAGCAAGTCGTGACGCACCAACCGGCCATAAGCTTTTCAATTTCAATTCATTTTCCTTTTAATCGCGCCGGTGGGCGCACATCTAACGTTAGGCAGAAAATTAGGACTCCTCCATGACGCCCGCCATAATATTTGCGACACTCGGAGTTGCTTTTTTAACCATCGGATTTTCAGGTCTGAAGCGAGGAGCATATTGGGGGAACCTATACGAGGTAAGTCGAGACAAGATGCCCCGTCAGTTCTACATCTCGATGGCTATAGACCTTTTTCTTGGACTATTTTGTTTGGTTGTCGGACTTATTATGTTTGCACATGAACGATCCCCGCTATGAAAACCAAGAAGACGAAACCCGCCGAACAAGATGCTCCATCCTGAACGGGGTCAGTCCTTGGGGTTAAGTGTTTTCTCATATCTTTTCAGTTGTTTCGCTTCCTTCGGATCCTTTCTCATGTGGTGCACCAACTGGCTCATCGAAGCAGGATGTCCCATCGCCAAGCGTTGTACAATCCTGAACAGGGTCAAATCCGTTGGACCAGAGTGCTTACATAGGAAGTGAATGGGCCATCACATAATACACCGCCCCGGCGTTTTGAAATCTCGGCTGTCTCACCATGGGTGGAATCTCCGCCCCAGAATCAGCGAAGACATGAATGTTCCCAGATAAACTGTGGGCTCTCGATATTCCACAACGACTGGCGGGTGCTGAAGGAAAAATTAGCCTCCGAGCGACGGTTTCTAGTTCCCTCGCAAAACCACGCTCCCCACAGTCAAACATCCCGGACTGCTGATCACGTGAGCTGCTAGCCATCATTGCCATGTGACGTGCGTGGTGTAATGCTGCAGCTGCTTCCGGGACCCTAGGAGACCGGGCAGGAAGAACAGACAGGAAGAACAGACAGGAAGAACAGACAGGAAGAACAGAGAGGAATGTCTGTGTCACGCCTTTGGGAATACCTAAGCAGAATTCGCCTATCAGTTTGTGGGTGGGTTGGATCATGAAAATCCTTTGAGTCGATGGAAACTTTGTTGTAGGGCGATCCGAAACGCGCCCACGGTTCGGTCATCCCCGGTGGCTCGGCGGCGAAGGATGCCAGCGAGAAATGGGTTCATGAGGACGTCTGGCGCTATCTTTTCACCCACGCGGTCGAGGAAGTCGGCGAGGCGGTTCCCGCCGTCCCCAAGGTGTGGATGGACGAGCGGAAGGAACGACTGCCGCGCTAAACATCGAGGGGAACCGGTGGAGTGATGATTCTGGATTTGGATGCGGGGGGGCACCATTTTTCCTTTCAGCACCAGAAAGCTTGCAGATAGCAGCGGCGGCGGGGCACGCTGATGCCGTGCCAGAGACGATGGAAAGTGCCCGCCGTTGGAGCGGTTTTGTGTGCCCGGATTGCCGGTTTGTGTTTCGCGTGCCGCGCGATCACGACGGCAAGGGGATTGTTTGTCCGAGCTGCCGGCGTATTCTCAGAATTCCGGCGGCAGGTGATGCTCCTACGCCCCTGATTGTGGCATTGCGGAGCACGATGGCGGAGGAAGGAGTCGCTGACGACACGGCAAACGGGGCGAGAAAAAAACGCCGGGGCCGCAAACCGGATCGTTCGGAAAATTTGGAATGGGAACGCAATTACCGCCCGTTGAGGCGGGGTGAAAGGAAGCAGATGCGCCTCATGCTGATCGGTGGCGGCACGTTGTTCGCGCTGATCGTGGTGGGGGTGATTGTCGCACTTCGCGGCGGCAAGCCGCTAGCCAAGCTCACCGCAGTTCCGCAGGTTCCGGCAAACAAAAGCAGCGGGGCAGCAACAGCCGGACCACTCAATAAGCGCGATGAGGCCGCACTCGCCGCCGAGGCAGGATCACTGGCGAGGAAATTCCTAGAAGCCACCCGCGTGGAGGAACTCCTGCCGCTGGTGCGCAATCCAGAAATCGTGGAATCGCGCATCCGAAAATTCTATCCGGAGGGAAAAATTCCGGCTGCCGGGCTTTCCCAATTCAGCGGCGGCGGCAATGGCGAGATCCGTGGCGCGATCATTTCTTATTCTGTGAGAACGCGTGATCAAGATGAGCGGGCGATGGCATTTGTGGACGGCCCGCAAGGCTTGAAAGTGGATTGGGAAAGCTGGGTGGGATGGTCTGAAATTTCCTGGAAGGAATTTCTCGCGACTAAACCAACCGCCTCCCGCGTGTTCCGCGTGAGCCTGACGCCGGTCGATTACTACAATTTCGAATTCAAGGAGGACTTGAAGTGGCAGTCCTATCGGCTGGAGTCGCCGGACCATGAAATCTCGGTTTACGGCTATGTCGAAAAAGGTTCGGCGTTGGACAAACAGATCCGCCCGGCAAGCGACGTAAAGGCAGTGCTGCTGATGCTTTCACTGAAATTTTCCGAAGGCGGGCTTTCGTCTAACCAAGTGCTGATTGAGCGGCTTGTGGCCGATGGCTGGGTGGAGGAAACCCTAAAGCCATGACCCAGACGACTTACGAAAAAGCACTCGAATTGAACCTCGATCCGCAGGTTTACGGCACTTTCGCTGAGATCGGTGCGGGGCAGGAGACGGGCAATTGTTTCTTCCGCGCCTCTGGTGCCGCCGGCCTCGTGGCGAAGACGATCTCCGCTTACGACATGACGATGAGTGATGCCATCTACGGTCATGCGGACCGCTACGTCTCCGCAGCCCGGCTGGAGTCGATGCTCGATCACGAATACTCGATCCTGTTGGAGCGCCTCGGCCCGAAGCGTGGCGAGGACACGACGTTTTTCTCCTTTTGCAATACCGTCCGGGCCCGAGGCTGGAAGGACAGCGCTGAGTGTCATGGCTGGCTGGGCATTCGCTATCAGTTGAAACCTGGCGATCCTCCGTCTGACATCATTCTTCACGTTAGATTATTGGATGGTCGGACCATCGACCAGATGGAGGCACTGGGCACCATCGGAGTGAATATGATCCACTCGGCTTTCCGTCATCGCGGGCATTTGAAGAAATTTGTGGAGTCGCTGCTAGATAATCTCGCAGCGGGGCGGGTGGAGGTGGATCTCTTGAAATTCACCGGCCATGGTTACGGCTTTTTCGACAACCGCTTGTGCGCCCTACAACTGGTGGAAAGCGGGCTCACCGATGCGACCATGTTCCTGCCTGATGGAGAAGTCGTGCAGCCAAGTGAGTTTCTCTATCGGCGTCCAGTCTTACTGCTGCGCGGAAGTTTTGATCCGGTGATGAAAGTGCATTTGACGATGCTGGAGGAGGCGCGCGAGGGTTTCACGAAACTGCTGGAAGAGTCGGTCTGTGCCAAAGCCGTGGAACTCTGTGAGATCTCCATGCACAATCTACTGCGCGAACGGGGGATCGATCCGGTGGATTTCCTGGACCGTGCGGATGCGCTGCAATCGTTGGGGAAAACCGTGCTCGTCTCGCGCTGCGCTGAGTTCCACCGTATCGCCGCGTTTCTCAACCGCTGCACGAACCAGCCGGTGGGCATCATTCTCAGCATCGGCCTGCTCAATGAACTCTTCAAACCGAAGTGGTCAGAAAATTTGGCAGGTGGGCTGTTGGAGTCATTCGGCCGTTTGTTCAAACAGGGCGTCACCCTGCATGTCTTTCCATGGAAAAACCGCAAGAGTGGTGAACTCGTTACCGCCGAATGCTTTCATGCGCCGGAAGACAGCTTTCACCTTTACCGCCACTTTCTGGCAAATGGCCGTATCCTGCCGATCGTCTGCGAAGACGAAACATTGCTAGGCCACACTGGCCGCGATGTCTGCCGGATGATCGCCTCCGGTGACGAGACGTGGCACGACCTAGTGCCGGAAGTCGCGTGGACCATGGCGAAGCGCCACGCGGAGCTGAGACTCGTGTAATTCTCTATCATCGCTTGCATCCGCAACGATGCTCGCCGTAATTCATGGCCTGAATGAGATACGCTTCCTGCCAATGATGTGCCTGCTGCCGAAAATACCCAATCTATTCCAGATCTTCGCCATTGGGTTGTGTGCCTTTATGGCCACCGCGCAGGCGGCGGTTTTGAACAGTCCTTCCCAAGCGGCGGTCAATGCTGCGATCAACTGTAATCTCATCAGCTATCAGGGAATACACTGATCCCGCGCCACCGCCAGGGACCGCGCTTTACCGGGTCGGGTTGAATCCCTAATTCGTTTCTTCCAGCGCCTTCCCGCCGATGAGGAGGTGGGACGGTGGTTTGAGTAGATCGTAGTCGGATCCGCAGTACATGCAGCGGAATTTCTGAGTGACAATGATCGAGAACAAGGCAGTTGTGCCGTGGTTGAAGGGTTGGATTCGAAAGGATTTCGCATGCTTGTGCGCACCGGAATTGACCAGTGGGGTTCCTTTACACAGCGGGCAATGGGCGGCGCGGCGCTTGAAAAACGCAAGGAGCCAGCTAAGCGCGCAGAAAATCAGGCCAGCGACGACAAAGCGAGACGCGAGCATCGTCGGCTGCATGACGTAGCATGTGAATGACGTAATCGTGCCGATGAGACCTAAAAAATGGATCATCGAGAAAATCACGGCCGTGTCGTAAGACTTCCTCGAAGGCAGTGACCGCGCACGGAGGACCCTTGCCTTGGTAGGTAAAATAGTGTCCGGGGCGCTCTTCGCTCCATCTGGCATCAGAAGTTCAGACTTTCGGGAATTGCCACTTTGTTAGCAAGTCCTGAATTCTTGTTCTTCGGAAACTTGCGTGTTTCGGGAAGCTGGGAAAAATGATTTCGTGCTTCGGTTTCAGCGCTCTTGACCGCAGCGGGGCGGGCTTTTAGGACTCTCGGATGACACCGCTTTACGAAGGCAAGGCCAAGCGTCTTTGGGCTACCGAGGACCCAAACACGCTCCGCATGGAGTTCAAGAACGACGCGACCGCTTTTAACGGCGAAAAAAAGGCAAGTTTTGAAAACAAGGGCCGCCTGAACAACGCGATCAGCACGCTCATCTACGGATTTCTCGAAAAGGAAGGCGTGCCGACGCATTTCGTCCGCCAGATCGACGAGACCAACGTCGAGGTGAAAAAGGTCACCATCCTGATGGTCGAGGTGATCGTCCGCAATTTTTCCGCCGGCAGCTACTGCAATCGCACAGGCATCGAGGAAGGGCGTGTCTTTTCCCAACCGGTCATCGAGTTTTCCTACAAGTCCGACGAACTTGGCGACCCCTTGATCAACGATGACTACATCCGCGAAATGGGCCTCGCCACTCCTGAAGATCTTGCCCACCTGCGCACTGCCGCACTCAAGGTGAATGCGATCCTAACCGAATTCTTTGCGAAGTGCGGGCTGAAGCTCGTCGATTTCAAACTCGAATTTGGTCGCCTCGTTTCCGATCCATCGGTGATCGTGCTCGCTGACGAAATCAGCCCCGACGGCTGCCGATTGTGGGATCTCAAAACTGGCGAGAAAATGGACAAGGATCGCTTCCGCCGGGATCTTGGAAACGTGATGGAAGCGTATGAGGAAGTGCTAGGACGGCTGAAGAATTCCATTTCCTGATTTGCGAGCATCGTTGTTTCTTCGGTTCGATGGCTTCGTAAAAATGAAAAACCACCGACTCCGATTGGAGGCGGTGGCCATGATTTAGAAAGTGGCAATTACTTCTTTTCTTCGGCGTCGATCTTCGCTTTAGCCGCATCGGCTTCGGCTTCGACTTTCTTTTTGTCGGCCTCGATTTGGGCGGCGGTGGACTTCATGTTGGCCTCAATGCGGGCTTTTTGGACATCGGCATTGGCGTCCACGCGATCGGCGGCATCCTTGGCGGCAGGCTTGAGTGCGTCCTTTTCTTGTTCGAGGGCGGCCTTGGTAGCATCCTTCTGGTCATCGACGGCTTCCTTGCGGGGATTGCAACTTGAGAATGCAATGGCAGAGAGAGTGATGATGGAGATTTGAATTAGTTTCATGGTGGTATGGGGTGGTCGGTTTGGGTTACTGCCAAGGTGGGCGGTTGTCCGCAGTGGCAGAGGTTGTTTCGCAGGTGGTGTGCCGATTCTATTTTTCCTTGGTTCTTCAAGGGTTTGCGCAAAAAAACTCGATCTCTCCGAATACTGAATCGGGTGAAATGCAACGAGCACCTTGCAATGTGCGGGGGAAAGGAAACCTGATAGTGAGTAAATGCGAGCTAAGACGGGGCCATTACCTTTTGTGGCCACGGTCCGCAAATCGAGAGTCGCGGTGCGTTGCATGCCATTTGCTGCGCATGGGCTTTCATCCCCATAAATGGCTCTCGCTATGGCAGATTTTAAGTGAGAAAAACTCCCACTCATCGGGACGGTGTAAGAGATCGTTTTTCCTTCTGCCGAAACCCGAAAAATCCTTCCTCATGAACCCTCGATCCTCACTCCGTTTTCCGAGACTTCTATTGTTAGCCTGTTGTTTGATCGGCGGGGCGAATGCAGCCGAGCCTATCAAGCTTACCATCGAGGCCGCCGAGCCGGTGGCGAAGGTGAGCCCGATGCACTACGGGTTGATGACCGAGGAAATCAACCACTGCTATGATGGCGGGCTCTACGCGGAACTGCTGCAAAACCGTGCATTCATGGACGATGCGAAGGTGCCTGTGCACTGGTCGGTGGTGCAAGGAAACGGCTCTGCTGCTACGATGGCGCTTGACCCAAGCCAGCCGTTTAACGAAGCGCTGACGACGAGTCTAAAACTCGACACAACCGCCGCCACGGCTGATGCGCCCGCCGGAGTGGCGAACGATGGCTACTGGGGTATCCCGGTGAAGCCGGAGACGCGCTACCGGGTGCTCTTTTACGCAAAGGCCGCGCAGAGTGCGGCGGGCCCGGTGACGGTTTCTATCACCGGCGATGACGGCACGGTTTACGCCACTGCCAAAACGCAGCCGCTTACCGGAGAATGGGAATCCTATCAACTGGTGCTGACGACGGGCAAGCTAGCTGCCACCACCAAGGCAAAACTTGTTCTAACGGTGGAGCGTCCCGGTAGCACTTGGTTCAATCTCGTCTCGCTGTTTCCTCCTACTTGGAAAGATCGTCCGAATGGCCTGCGGCAGGATTTGATGCAGATGCTGGTGGATATGAAGCCGGCCTTCCTGCGCTTTCCCGGCGGAAACTATCTGGAAGGCGATACGATCGAGACACGCTTCGACTGGAAGAAGACGATCGGACCGATTCCGCACCGCTCGGGCCACCAGGGACCTTGGGGCTACCGCTCGACGGATGGCATGGGACTGATGGAGTTTCTGCAATGGAGCGAGGATATGAATGCGGTGCCTGTGCTCGCGGTCTATGCCGGATATTCGTTGAAGGGTGAGTTTGTGAAACCCGGCAAAGACCTTGAGCTCTACGTTCAGGATGCGTTCGACGAGATCGAATATGTGACGGGTGCTATCAGTTCAAAGTGGGGTGCACAACGGGCGAAGGACGGCCATCCCGCACCGTTCAAGCTGGAGTATGTGGAAATCGGCAACGAGGATTTCTTCGATAAATCCGGTAGCTACGACGGTCGCTTCAAACAATTCCAAGAGGCAATCAAGGGGCGCTATCCGAAACTGAAATGCATTTCCACCGTCGGCAACGAACAACCCGCTGACAGGCGAGTGCACAGCATCAAGCCGGATGTGATCGACGAGCACTACTATCGCTCTTTTGATGAGTTTCTGAAAATGACGCCCGGCTATTATGAAAAATATGATCGCAAGGGGCCGGAAGTTTTCGTGGGAGAATGGGCGGCGTATGAAACTGATTTTCCTCCGTGGGACAAGCGCTCGAGAGTCGAGCCAAAGACGCCGAACATGAAAGCCGCGCTGGCGGATGCCGTTTTCATGACGGGCATGGAGCGCAACTCAGACATCGTCACCATGCAGTGCTATGCGCCGCTTTTTGTGAACATTAACCCGGGTGCCTATCAGTGGCGGCCAAACCTGATCGGCTACGACGCTTTGCGTGCCTATGGTTCTCCCAGCTATCATGCGATTCGAATGTTCAGCAACCACCACGGCGACGGTATCTTGAAAGCCACGGTCAGCGATCCAGCAGTCCATCAGTCGGTGACCAAAGATAGCAAGACCGGCGTGGTCACGGTTAAAATGGTGAATCCAAAGTCAGAGCCGCAGACGGTGGAGATCGAAGTCAAAGGCGTGCGATCTCTGGGTGATAGAGCCAGCGCGATCACGCTGGCTGCGGCAGCAGAGGCCACCAACACGCTGGACGAACCGTTGAAAGTTGCTCCCATGACGACTGAGGTGGCGGACGTTAAACCGCTTTTCACTTACACTCTGCCAGCAGATTCGATCGTTATCCTCGAATTGCCAACCCGCTGATTTCCTCAGCGATGATCCACGTGAGACCGCATTGGCCTTACAAGGATCTGCTCAGAGGGAGGCGTAGAAGTTCATCTTGGAGGCGTTGACAAAGCCCCTGAGGGACATTTTGTAGAGCATCCGGGAGCCTTTGCCGACGACTGTGTTCTCATCGCCGCGGCGATGATTCATCACAGCGAAGCCAATGCCTAGTTTTGATGAAGCTAACAGCACTTCGTTGAAACCCTTGGCTACAGTTTTGGAAACCGGTCCAGTGCCGGCGGTGATGTTTTCGCGTGCTCCGATGACAGCGATGAACGTGATGGCGTAGAACAGCATGCGCAAAGCAATGCGAATTCCACCGGGGGAGTGGTTCTTTTTCATTTGGGGGGATTTGGGGAATTTGTACTCCTTTCGGAACACAGCCATACCTTAACACCGTCGGTTCCAGATAATCAAGGTTTCCCGCAGTACCTACGCGATTGCGCGGGTGGGAGACTTATCCTTTGACGAAATCCAGTTGGCAGAGGGAGAGTGCCGCATTGAGGCGTCCGTGCTTGAGATGAGCGGTGAGGTCGGTGAGGCGTCCCACATAGAGATCTGCATCATCCTGATAGGCTTCCCTGAGATGGGCCCGCTCGATGGGCGATAATTTGCCGTCGAAGGCGGCGGCGACGGTTAGCAAATCGAGCAGGAAGTTTCGTTCGTTTTCGTTCACCTCGCGTAGAGTTTCGAGAAACAGTGGCCAGTCGTCGTAGCGATCTTCCTCGTGAATGTCCAACAGGTCTTGAAAGCGCAGCAGCAGAATGATCATGTTCGGGTGATAATTCTGGGTCATCACCACGGCGTTACCGATGGCCCGCAGGCAGCCTTTCTTTGCCGCTGGGGAGAGGAGGGTTAGATAGCCATCCCGGCTCACCGCATCCGCGATGCGGTTTGCGAGAGCGTAGCCGAAGAGCCGCAGCCGGGCCTCATGGATCACTTTGCGGATGACCACGCCGTTCCAAAAGATTTCCACCGGAATGGCGGCGTAGAGGATGGGAATGCCGAAGATCCTATCGCCGTAAGTGGCGCGCAGGCCGAATTTGAGGACGAGGTTCGAGACGATGATCTTACCCTTGTAAAGCAGGCCGAGCACAAACAGGTTCTTTTTAGAAATCTGTTGGAAAGGATCAATCCCGAGGATTTTCAACTCTGGGTCCTGGATCTCCAGCGCGGTGCGGGCGAGGATGTTTTTCACGCCGAAGACGCCGTCCTTCAGTGATTCATGCGCGAGGTCCTCCATGTGGATGAGCTCGCTTACCTTGTGCACCGCGCGCAGCGAGATGTAGAAGAGCAAATAAAACTCGATGGCTGTCGCCACCACCATCACCACGCCGACCCAGCAATAATGCACCAGTGCCGGAGCGTCCGCGAAACGAATATCCACATAGATGATAGGAAACACACCTAGCAGACCGACCAATGCCGAGAGGGAAATACCCTTCGCGCTGATTCGCCCAACCTCACGGGCCAGCTCGTCGTCCGATAGGTCGAACGCATGATTGTCCGTGCGGTAGCGGCGGAAGAGATTCAGATAGTAGAGCCCGAAGCGCTCGAACCGTGACGGGTTGACGGAGGGCAGGGGATTCATGCTGCGAGTCTCCTGCTAGGGGGCTGCGTTGGCCGGGATTAAATCAGGACAGTGATCATTGCGCGTTTGCGCTTCGACTGGATCCACCGCTCGTATTGGGTGGAAGTTTTCTTTTTCCGCACGCGCTCCTCGATCATTTCACGCATCTTGTCATCGAGCGGAGGTGGTGGACCAAAGTCGATTTTGATTGGTTTTACAATGGTGAATCCGAGGCGATCCAGCAGCGGGCCAACGAGTTTTCCGACTGGCGCATCAAAGATGATCGCGGCGAACTCGGGTGAGAGATCGGTGCGCGGGACATTTTCCTGAAGTCCGCCCTTGTCGGCAAAGGCGTCTTTCGAGTTTGCCTTGGCGAGTTCGGCGAAGTCCTTGCCATCGGCGATCTGCTTGGCGAGGCTTTCCGCAAGGGTGAGTTGGGACTCCGGAGTGGCGAGCGGGTTGGCTGGGTCAGAGGCAGGGATGAAGATTTTCTCAAAAGTAATCACGTCCTTCGTCACGTCGCGGAGAGTGGTCTTGATTTCATTGTATTCGCTCTGGACCTCGTTAGGCAGCGGCGGTGGGGCATCGGAAAATTGTTTCGAGCGCATCGCCTGCACGATCATCTTATCGTAAGTCATCTTGCGATAGCCTTCCATGGTCAGGCGGTTGCGCTTGAGCTCCTCGCGGAACTTCGCTTCGTCTCCGTTATAGAGATCGCGCATCTGGCGTTTGATTTCCTCATCGATGACACTCGGCTTGATCGAAGCACCGAGCTGTTTGAACTCGTCCATGATGATTTCCCGATCAACGAGCTCCTGGACGATCGAAGTCTTGGCCTCCTTGAGCAGGCTCTCGAACTGCGGCCCGCGGCGGGGAAACTGAGCGGCGAGCTGAGCGAAACGTGGCGAGAGCATGAAGGAAACTTGGTTCTTCGTGATTACCTTGCCATTCACCTTTGCTGCGATGCCATTCACTTCAACCGGGCCGGACGGGCGCGGAGGTGGCGGTGGGCTCACGGGCGGCGCTTCCTGCGCGGAGACCCAAGGTGAAGCGAAAAAAGTGGCTACCAACAGGGTGGCCAAGGCGAAACGCGATTTCATGGGAGTCATTGGGGATTCAGAAGTTTTGCAGGAGCGTGATCGCTTCCGGGAGTTTTCCTTGAGGGCCCGCCGATTGCAAGCGGGGAAACCTGCGACCTTCGAGAAGGATGTAGTCGCCATTGCGATGCAGCATCAGCCGCTGGCCTTGGATTTCTACTGAGGAAATGCCCTCGGAGGCGGCCAGTGACTTGAGCCGAGTGATTTCCAGAAGTCTCGCAGCGGCGTCCGGGATGCGGCCGAAGCGGTCGCGCCAGGACTTTTCGAGTGCGTCGATGGCCTTGAGCGTGCCCGCCTCGGAAAGCTCACGGTAGGCGGTGATGCGGAGTTTCGTTTCTTCCAGCCACGAGGCGGGCAGGAAGGCGGGAAGCACGACCTTTGGATCAGCCTTGGCGTAGGTGGCTTCGCTGAGGGCGATGAAATCTGCTTTGAAACTGGTGTCGCCGCGCGGCGCGTCTTTGCGGCCTTTGAGGCGATCCACCGATTGGCGGAGGAGCTGGCAGTAGAGGTCGAAGCCGATCTGTGAGATGTGCCCGGATTGTTTGGTGCCTAATAGATTTCCCGCGCCACGGATTTCCAGATCGCGCATGGCAATTTTGAATCCCGAGCCGAGCGCGGTGTATTGTTTGATGGCGTTGATGCGCTTGCGGGCATCGCCGACGGTCATCATGTCGCGGGGCAGCAGGAGAATGGCATAGGCCTTTTCCCCGGCGCGGCCGACGCGGCCACGAAGCTGATAGAGGTCAGCCAGGCCGAAGCGGTCGGCGCGGTCGATGAGGATGGTGTTGGCATTCGGGATGTCGATGCCGGTCTCGATGATGGTGGTGGCTAACAATACATCCGCCTCGCCCTTGACGAAGGTGTGCATGACCACTTCCAAGTCATCTTTGTCCATTTGGCCGTGACCGATCAGGATGCGCGCTTCGGGCACCAGTTCGCGGATTTTCGATGCCATCATGTCGATGGTCTTCACGCGGTTGTGCAGGAAAAACACTTGGCCGCCACGTTTCATCTCGCGGCGGATGGCATCGCGGATGACGCGCTCATCGTAGGCGCAGACGGTGGTGGAAACCGGCACGCGGTTAGGAGGCGGCGTGTCAATGGTGGACATGTCTCGCGCGCCCATCAGTGCCATGTAAAGCGTGCGTGGAATCGGCGTGGCGGATAGTGTCAGGACATCGACGTGAAGGAAAAGTTGTTTAAATTTCTCCTTATGCGCGACGCCGAAGCGCTGCTCTTCATCGACGACGACGAGCCCGAGATCTTTGAATTTCACATCACCGGAAACGAGGCGGTGAGTGCCGATAACGAGATCTACTGAGCCATCCTCCAGTCCGGAGATAGTGTTTCTAACTTCGCTGGCCGTGCGGAAGCGGTTGAGTAGATCGATGCGTATCGGATAGTCCGACATCCGCTCGCGGAAGGTCCGCCAGTGTTGCTCTGCTAGAACAGTGGTGGGCACGAGGATGGCGACTTGTTTTCCGCTGGTGATTGCTTTGAATGCCGCGCGGATGGCGACTTCGGTTTTCCCAAATCCCACGTCGCCGCAGATGAGTCGGTCCATCGGGCGGGTGGATTCCAAGTCGAGTTTAGTTTCCTCGATGGCGCGGCGCTGGTCGATGGTTTCCGTGTAATGGAATGAGCGCTCGAACTCCCACATCCACTTCGTATCGGCTGGATGGGCGAAGCCGGATTCTGACTGGCGCTCGGCCTGCACGCGGAGGAGTTGAGCGGCGTAGTCGAGGATGGATTTCTCCGCAGACTTGCGCGCGCTTTTCCAGGAGGCGCTGCCGAGTTTGTTGAGTTCGGGAGTTTTTCCACCGAGACCGACGTATTTTCCGACGAGATGCGCCTGTTCAAGTGGAACGCCGAGCATCGCTCCATCACGGTATTCGAGCACAAGTTCGTCGCCCTCGTCGCCTTGTTGGATGCCTTTGAAACGACCGATGCCATACTCGTAGTGGACGACAAGATCGCCTTCTTCCATTTCATCAATGCTCGCCCTCGCTCTTGCGGCGCGGGCTTTTTCCATCGAGGTCCGCCTCGCCACTCCCGGTGTGCGGTAACGGCCGAAAAGCTCTGACGAGGAAAGCACCGCGAGCTTCGATACCGGCACCGTGAATCCCGCTAACAACTCCCCGCGCACCGGCCGCAACCCGAGGTCGCGCTCCAGATCTTTTCCGGCGAGTTCGGCGAAGCGTTCCTCCTCGCCTTTGTTGCCGAAGACCATTGCGATGTCCCAGCCGTCGCGCTTCCAATCGTTGATCTGTCGGAAGAAATTCTCGCGCCGGGATTCCTCCAAGACAAAATCGCCCGCCTCGAATGTCCCCAGCGGGCTGCCGAAGCAAGCGAGCGTAAAATCTTCCTCGCTGTTGTATTCCGCCGCATCTTCTAGGATTCTAACGTCCGGCTGTTCGATCTCCGCACCGAAGGAAATGATCAAGTCGTTTTTCCTGCGATAGTCGGCGACGGTGCCCTCAGTTGATGGCTCGGCCAGTAACAGATCAGCTTCCAACAGTTTTTTCGTCGATGCCTGCGAATCGAGACCGAACTCGCGCACGGACTCCAGATCGGTGTCGAAAAATTCCAGGCGCAGCGGTTTCGCGGCCTGCCAGGCGAAAAGATCGAGGATGCCGCCGCGCACGGCAAATTGACCGCGAGATGCGACGGTGGGGACGCGCTCGTAGCCGTGGTCGGTGAGGGACTGCGCGAGTTTTCCGGGATCGAGCGTGGCGCCCGGTTTCAATGGCGTGCGGCTGGCGCGGAGAGCAGTGGGCGATGGGGCCTTGCCGGAAAACGCATCGCTGCCGCAGATGACGACGCAGCTTTCCGAGCGAGCGAGAATTTCCAGAACGGAAAACCACTCCGCCGCCGATTCGGGATCGGCGATGGTGCCATCGCCCGTTTCCACCGGTCCTTCCGGCAGCACCATCGCCGTCACGCCCCAGAGTTCCAGTTCCGCCGCCAGCCGTTCGCGGTGGCGGGGCATTTCGGAAATCATCCAGACCCGCGTTTTTTTCCGATCCTTCGCTGCTTGGGTGGCCACTGCGGCTACAAATCCGTGGGCGGCCTCGGCGGAGTGATCGAGCACGACTTCACCGTCACCTTTGGCCAAAGGGGCCAGGCGTGCGGCGAAATCTGGCTGGGTCACGGCCCGGCGCAGCCAGTCGTGAGCGGGATCGTCCGTGCGGGACACTCCGGAGCTTTAGTCGGCAATCCGCGCACCGCAAGGGATAATGGGATTTTGATTTCGGGCTTTTCCGGGCTTCCCGCGCGGTTGAGAATCGCCCCTTACCGATGCCTTCCGAAACTTTCCATCCGCTTGTCGATCTGCAACTTTGGCACGAGGAACGCCACCGACTTGAAGTCGAACTGGGCGAAAAAATCACGCTCGACGCTCTCACCGGAGCGAATGGCCTAACATCCCATGAGCCCTTGAAGGACGACGCCGGGGGTGCCGCTGGCTGGTTGATCGCGCAGCGCCTCAAGGGCCACCGACATTCAGCCGATGATGTGCTGACCGCTTGGTATGCGCTTCAGATTTCGCCGCCGGTGACGGAGCATTTGGATCTTGGAACCGGGATCGGAACGGTGGGCCTGCTCATACTCTGGGGCATGGGCCTGGATGCTCGGCTCACCTGTGTGGAGGCGCAGGAAATCAGCTATCGACTCCTACGAGCTAACATCGAATGCAACGGACTCCGCCAGCGGGTGGATTGCTCACATGGTGACCTGCGCGAACTGGAGCTTGATCGGAAATTTCCGCTCATCACCGGCAGTCCGCCGTATTTTCCAGCGGGTTCGGGCGTGATTCCGCAGGATTCGCAAAAGGCTCACGCCCGTTTCGAGCTGCGCGGCGATGTGTCCGACTACGCGAAGGCCGCCGCCAAACACCTCGCGCCCGGTGGCTGGTTCGTGCTGTGTTTTCCTTCACGACAGAAACAGCGCGCGGTGGAGGGAATTTGCGCGTCCGGTTTAAAAATCGTCCGTCAGCGCGATGTGATTCCGCGCGAAACGCTAGAGCCACTTTTCACGCTCTTCGCCTGCCGTCACCCGGAGGATGTCGCGGATGCTGTAATTGTTGAACCACCGCTAACTGTTCGATTATCGAGTGGGCGCCTCACCGCTGAGATGGCCGGAGTGCGGCGTGGGTTCGGATTCGCCGATGGAGAATCGCATGGGGGCTACGGAACGTGACGCCGCTCCACCTGTTATATGAAGACGAATTTCTGGTAGCGATCAACAAGCCTGCCGGTATGCTCGTCCACCCCGGTCGCGATGAAGAAGGACCGGAGTGGATTGCGATGAAGCGGCTGCGCGATCAGCTTGGCCGCCGGGTGTTTCCCGTCCACCGCTTGGACAGACCGACTTCGGGAGTACTGCTTTTCGCGCTGGATAAACAAACGGCAGGGCTCGCCCAGCAGGCCTTCGAACGCCGGAATGTTAGTAAAATTTACCATGCAATCGTGAGCGGCACCGCACCGCCGGAGTGGCTCTGCGAAACTCCGTTACGGGAAACTCCCGCGGATGAATTGCAGTCGGCGCAGACTGCTTTTGAATGCATAGCCGTCTCCTCTCCTTCGGCTTTTCAAAACGATCCGTCACTGATTCTTTCCTTGGTGAAAGCGACGCCTGCGACTGGCCGTTTTCATCAGATTCGACGGCATCTTCTTGAAGCCGGGTTGCCGATCGTCGGTGATTTCCGTTATGCTGGACGCGAGCTCAGCTACCAGCTTGGCGAAATCCTCGGCACCGGAACGCGCATGCTACTGCAAGCGAAATCGCTAGATTTCCAGCATCCCCGGACCGGCGGAAGATTGCTAATTGAGGCCCCGGCGGATGTGGATTTCCTGAGATGTTTCCCGGCTTAACTCAGTGTGCGGATTTTCCACGGAGTTTCTGGACCGTGTTGAAAAGCAACAGCGCGAGGACCCCGGCGATCAAGCCGCAGAGGCCGTTGAGCAGAGGGGGAATGACGGGGGCGAGCGCACCAGAAATTTCAGCGATGTGTTCGATCGCGTGGTGAAACCAAGGGATCCCATGAGTGATGATGCCCCCGCCGACAAGAAACATTGCGGCGGTGCCGATGATAGAGAGTGACTTCATGAGAAACGGCGCGAACCACAAAATAGCGCGGCCGATCATTTGCGGAAACGCGGTGCGACGCTGCGTTAGATAGAGACCTGCGTCATCGAGTTTCACGATCCCTGCGACCAATCCGTAAACGCCGACGGTCATGATGACTGCGATGGCGGACAGAACCGTAAGCTGGCGCATGAAATCGTGCCCTGCCACGGTCCCCAAGGTGATGGCGATAATCTCGGCGGAGAGTACAAAATCCGTGCGCACGGCACCTTTGATTTTCTCCGCTTCCGTTTCGGGAGGGGCTGTTGCGAGTTCGGCGATTTCATTTGCAGCCTGCTCTTCGGACTTTTTTCCGCGATGAACAAAGGCGTGATAGAGTTTTTCCACGCCTTCGAAGCACAGATAGATTCCGCCGATCATCAGCAGGGGCGTGATGCCCCACGGTGCGAAGGTGCCGATGAGCAGGGCTAGAGGAACAAGGATGAGCTTGTTGACGAACGATCCTTTGGCGACCGCCCAGACGACCGGCAACTCACGTTTTGAAACCACGCCGCTCACCTGTTGGGCGTTGAGCGCGAGATCGTCTCCTAAGACGCCCGCAGTTTTTGCCGCAGCCTTTTTGGTAAGGATGGCAACGTCATCGAGAATCGCGGCAATGTCGTCGAGCAGGGTGAGCAGGCTACCAGCAGGCATGGCCGGATCATGGGCTGGAAAAAGGCAGGTGAGGCAAGAACAAGTTCGCCGGGCAGGCTTTGGAGCTGGGCGATGTTTCGGTCAATCTACTGGTGCGAGATCGCGAGGATTCCCTTTCAGATTATGGAGTATGGCTCACGCCTCGCTGCCTAGAACCATCAAACCGATGAATCCGGCGAACAGTCCAACGAGCAAAATCCATCGCCACCACGCAATGGTCTGATGGCTGACAGCGAATCCTCCGTCCCGATCCCACGAGGTAATTCCATTTTTTTAAAAACGGCTGTAGGAGGCCCCTATTTTCGCTTCCTGTCCACTCCAGAAAGTCGGCGTTCGGGATGCGCATCAGGTTTGATGTTCGCCAGAAAAGATCGTCCGGGGTGATGAGTTGCTATCCAGTGAAAGTCTTCATCATCAGGAACTTTCGTTAGCCCTTTGCCCCGCCTCTGATAACTGATTTCGGGCGTTGGAAGCTGTAAAAGCAGTAGCCTTTGCTGAAGTAATTATTTACTGGAGTAAGCAAGTTCACCCATCCGCTGACGGCCCTCGGCTCGCTTTGCGCTGTCGATTGGCTTGAGAGTGCTTTTCACTGTGACTAACATTTCCTGTGATGCAACCTCTTGGCTTTTTTGATAGATTTTTCCGGTCAGTGGGACCGCTGCAAGCAGGGCGGCGATGACCGCGCAATTTTTCCACAGCTTCCAGTTGGACGCGCCGGTATTGGCTGTCGGAGGAGATGGTCTGCGGAGCGTAGATGCTTCTCGACGGGGTAGGGGAACTTGCCGACTAGGCGGGATTGATGGGCGATTTGGAGCGGCTTGATGTTGCTTGGTCTGTCCTAGTCGCTGCCAGCTTTCCAGAGATTGGCAAAATTCACCGACGCTGGCAAAACGCATGGAAGGTTCCTCCGCAGTCGCCTTGGTGCAGATCGCTGCGATCCGAGCATCCTCACAGGCGGTGTTCTTGAAAGCTTCTCCATTGGCGGAAAGGCCGGTCAGCATTTCCTTCAGGATGGTGCCCATTGCAAAAATGTCTGAACGAAGGTCGGCTTGATCCGGGTGGCTCAGGACTTCGGGTGCCGCGTAACCGGGAACAATCATATCCAGACTAACCGACTGGTGGCCTGTCGGGCGTGCCAATCCGAAGTTGCCGATTTTCGGTTCACACTTTTGATTCAGAAAGATGTTGGCGGGCTCGATATCACGGTGAACAATGCCGTTTTCATGGGCATGAGCGAGTCCGCGGGAGGCTTTTAGGACGATTTCGACTGCCTGATGGGGATCGATTTTTTTGCCGTTCGCCGAATTGAAAAGAGAACTGCCGTGCACGTATTCCATCACAATGTAGAGGAGTCCATCCGCTTCGCCATAGTCGAATACCTTGATCAGATAGGTGTGCGAAAGGCGGGCCATGGCCTTCGCTTCGGCCTCGAAGGAATCCCGGAATAACGGATCATTTCCAAGCATACGAGGGAGAAGTTTGATGGCGACATCGCGCTCGAGCGACCGCTGGCAAGCTTTGTAAACAGCTCCCATTTCGCTTTGGGCGATTAGGAAATCGAAATCGTAGGCCGGCAGGAGCACGGAAAGTTGCTCAACGGAATGAGCTTCAAATGGCGTCGGTGGCATCGGGTCGTGGGGTGGCTGGATTGAGGTAGCAACGAAGGTAATTAATCTCGCTGCTCTTACTTTTAAGATGTCTGAACAAAGCGAACACTAAAGCATTCCGTAGCATCTCGGCTACCCGTGATCGCGTAGGATGCCCGATACTCGGGAAGGGAAATGCCGTGAAGCTTTGCGGCGCAGGAAATCTGGGTGGGCCCAAATATTGACAGACTCTGACGCTGGGCGGATGTGATCCAGCTTCGTGTTTCCAATCTCTGCGCCAGTGCATAGCGTGGGAGCGCCGCCGCATGCCTGATCCCACCGCACTACCCATTTGGAAAATCCACACCGATATCTTGCGCACGCTGCAAGTTGGCAATCGCCTCGTGCTCGTCGCGCCCACGGGTTCTGGCAAGACTACGCAGGTGCCGCAGATGCTGCTCGATGCAGGGATCGCGGGCGACAAGATGATCGTAGTGCTTCAACCCCGCCGCGTCGCTGCCCGGACTGTGGCCGCTCGCGTCGCTTGGGAGCGGGATGGGAAACTGGGAGATGAGGTCGGCTATCAGATTCGCTTCGACGATCATACCAGCATCGGTACCCGCATCTGCTTTGTCACTGAGGGCATTCTCCTGCGTTGGCTCCAAGAGAATCGCACGCTGTCAAATATTGGGGCAGTGGTCTTCGATGAGTTCCATGAGCGGAATTTGCTCAGTGACGTCGCGCTCGCCCTGGTGAAAAATCTCCAACAAACCCAACGCCCGGATTTGGCCATGATGGTCATGTCTGCGACGCTGGATGCTGAGCCGATCGCCGAGTATTTAGACCAGTGCCCGATTCTCATTTCCGAAGGGCAAAGCTATCCCGTGGTAGTCGGTTATCTCTCTCAGCCCGACACACGTTCTATCACAACGCAAGCGGCAGAGGCCGTCGAGCGCATCATCAACGACGATGCCCCCGGCGACATTCTCGTCTTCATGCCTGGACGCGGTGAAATCAACGGCACTCTCGATGCGTTAAGTGGACTGAAAACGCGAGAGCGCGTGGCCTGCATTCCATTGCACGGCGAACTCGAACCACAGGATCAGGACCGCGCCTTCGCACCGAATGCACTGCGAAAAGTCATTGTCTCTACCAACGTCGCCGAGACCAGTATCACTATCGACGGTATCCGCCATGTGGTGGACAGCGGCGTCGCCCGCGTGGCCCGCTACGATGCTGAACGCGGGATTGGAACGCTTTTGCTAGAACCCATCAGCCGCGCCAGTGCGGACCAACGCAAAGGCCGCGCGGGCCGCACCGCGCCCGGCACCTGTCATCGGTTGTGGACCGTGATTGGCCACAAAACCCGCGAGGAACGTAACACCCCTGAAATTCAGCGCAGCGACCTAGCCGAAGTCGTCCTTCTATTGCACTCGCTCGGCATCCGTGAAGCTGCCACTTTTGACTGGCTGGATAAACCTGATTCCTTAGCCGTCGTGCGCGCCGAGAGTCTGCTCACGATGCTCGGTGCCTTGCATGAGGCTGAACTAACACCCATTGGTAGGGAAATGCTGCGCCTGCCCATGCACCCGCGCTATTCCCGCATGTTGATCGAGGCGAGCCAGCGCGGTTGCGTGCCCGATGTCGCCTTGTGTGCCGCTCTTGTCAGTGGTCGTGATTTGCTTGCCCGCCCGGATCGCGATGACGGTCAATCCAAGCGCGAAATCTTCGAGGAAAGCGGTGAATCCGATTTCATCACGCTGATGCGAGCTTACGAATTTGCCAGAGAAAACCGCTTCATCTTTGATCGCTGCCGCAGCCACGGAATCAATGCCCAAGTCGCTCGCCAAGTGGAGCAAACATTCCAACAGATCCTGCAGGCAGCCCACCAGCAGCGACTCTACGACAACAAGATTGCCCCTATTCGTAAATTGGGGAGCGACGAGCCGCTGTTGCGATGCCTCATGGCAGGCTTTGTCGATCAGCTTGCGAAACGACGCGAATCGGGTAAGCCCGGCTGCGATCTTGCCGAGCATCGGGAAGGCCAACTCGCCCGCGAAAGCGTGGTCACCGATGCGGCGTTTTTCGTCGCCGCTAACATGAGGCAAGTTCCCTCGCGCGACTCCACGCCTCTGACTCTGCTCAGTCTCGCCACCGCAGTGAAGCCCGAGTGGATCGCTGAGATGTTTCCCCAGCATTTGAGCATCACCGTAGAGCACCTCTTCGATGCTGCTAACAAACGCGTCGCCGCTGTGAGTCTTACGCGATATCGAGATCTCATCATCGAACGGAAATCACAGCAGCGCGACCTTGATCCCGTCGCCAGCGGTCGTTGCCTCGCAGAAGCTCACCGCGCTGGAGCATTTGAATTGCCGTTGATGGATCATCGGATGAATCAATTCATTGCTCGGGTAAACCTCGTCCATGCCACCTTGCCCGAGCTGGATTTTGCACTGTTTGATGAAGATGCCATCACCACCTGCCTCGCTCGTGCATTCGCTGGCCTATCATTGGTAAAGGAAGCCCAAGCAGTCCCCCTCATCTCCCCATTCCAACGCCATCTGGAAAAAGGTCAGGTCGCCTGGCTCGATGAGTTGCTGCCGTCCTCCATCCCGTGGCTCGACGGTCGGCCTATGAAAGTTTCCTACGTCAATGGGTCACCGGAAGTGCAGGTGAAAGTGCAAGAATGCTTCGCACTCAAACAGCACCCCAACCTCTGTGAAGATCGCCTCCCGCTCGTCCTTTCTCTTTGCACTCCCGATGGCAAACGCATCGCCAGCACTACCGACTGGCCGAATTTTCTGGTCCGCGAATGGCCAAGGCATCGACCGGCGGTGGCGAAAAAATTCCCTGGGCATTTTTGGAGGTAGGACACTTGCTCAATGGCCGAAAGCCGAACACCAGTTTCCGAAGATTTCAAACTCTGCACTCCAGTTTCGCCCTACGTCTGTTTCGGAAACCTTCCGCAAAAGCAAGTGAAGCGCTTGCATTCCAAGAGGAGCTTTCTCAACGGGATTTTCCCACTGCTGTGGTCCCTGACACCGAGCTGCCTTTGCTCCAAGACAGTTTCCAGATCCAGGATATCGAGCTGCGGGAGGAAAACCTCGTCCTAACCGACTCAATGGGGCATCAAAGAATTCGGCCGGTGGCCGAGCTGGTTTTCCTAGCCGCCGGTGTCGTGAGCCGGTTGCATTTCAAATCCGAATGGAATCAACATCTGGATGCTGGAATCGATAGCAACGGAGCGGCGAGGCTGGTCACCGAGCACGAAGTATACGAAGAATCCGAGGTGGAATTCAGGCTCGATTTCTTCTTTGATACAAGTCCAGAACGACAGCACGCCTCCTCGTGCAGGGACTCGAAGATCTGTTATAAGGACCGACCGCTGCGGTTCCGGGACAGGGACGGATTGCGCGAACTGACCAGCGCCATGGCGCAGCTATTGCCGCCGGAGCGTCTGAGTTCGTTTTTTCACCATCCCGACTCCCACCCGCATTACCCGACGCTACGCGACTATCAGAATGAAATCCGGTGGTATTTTCACGGTCTCGAATTGCCTCCGGTTGTCTAGCAATGAGCATTCTGGTAAGGTCTAGTCTCAGGATGTATAGATCCGTCTCATTGTAGGGTGATGAACTTCAATTCGTTGGTGGATGCATCGGTCCGAGCAAGACCTATCGAGTTTTTCGCAGTCACCTTGACGTCCTAGGTTCTCTCACGCAGACCTGCAAATTTTTCGGCAGGTAATTGCTCACATCAGGGATGCAAATCGCCGCCGCCACTTCACGCTGGGGGCGGCAAAAGCATTGGTACCATTACCGTTGGGTCACTCGTTCTGTGACATTCATCATTTGATTTGGTGAATTTCCAGAAGCCGCACGATCAAATGGTCTGAACGGTCTTTTGTAACCCCATTGAGTTAGGGCTTTTTGAGGAAATCCGGTGCATCATTGGTTCTGCTTTGAACGGCAGACCGATGCGCGCCATTTTCCAAACCTTACTTACACTGCTCATTCTCGCTGGTCCTGCCCGCGCCGGAAAAGTGACGTGTGCCGAAAGCACGAGCTCCTTCGTGATTTCCAACGGCAGCTTGTCCGCAAAAATCGATAAACGCTCGGCCCGGGTTACCTCGGTGGTGCTCGACGGCCAAGAACTCCTTGGCGGCGAAGCCGGTTATTGGTCAATGGCGGCTTCATCATCCAGCCGCATTCAGGTGACCGGTTTCGGGGGTTCCGAAAGCCAGATGCTGACCATCGATCCGAAAACTAATAACGGCGCACGGGCCGAGGTGGCTTGTAAATTTCATGGAAAAGGCGTGGACGGAGCCTATCCCGGCTCGTCGGAGGTCCGCTACTCCATCGCCCGGGAATCGACCACCCTTTACGTCTGTGCCATCCTCCGACATGGCGAAAAGGACCCGCCGTTCCACATCGGCGAGGGTAGGTTTGTGATCAAAATGGATCCCGCGATTTTCGACCACCTGAGTATCGATAAAGACCGCGACCGGCTCATGCCCACCGGCAAGGACTGGGATCAAGGATCGCCTCTCAATCTAAAGGAAGCGCGCCGTATGACCACCGGGATCTGCGATGGGCAGGCAGAGCATAAATACGGCTACTCGGCCATTCTTGGTGACGTTCCCGCCTACGGTTGGTCCGGCACAAAGCGGAACTACGGCGCGTGGATGATCAATCCGAGCATCGAATACATCGCTGGTGGTCCGACGAAAATGGAGCTCACCGCCCATCTTGACGTCGGTAACGGCGGTGCGCCCACCATGCTCAACATGTGGCACGGCAGTCATTACGCCGGGACGGTCCTGAGTCTGGCCGCGGATGAAAAATGGTCGAAAGTCATCGGGCCGTTTGCGATCCATTTCAACCACGGTGCCGAACCCGCGAAACTGTGGGAACAAGCCCGCAATCAGGCCGCCATTGAGCGTAAAGCATGGCCGTATCCGTGGATGCGCGACGCGTCCTATCCCGCTGTTAGCGAACGGGGCGCAATCGTTGGGAAAATCATCATCGACGAAAAATCTTCACCCCTCGGACGCGTCCACGTCGGGTTGGTGGCGCCCGAATATTCCTCCGGCGGCATGCGCGGGCCGCGAGAGAATATTGGCTGGCAGCGCGACGGGAAATTCTATCAATATTGGACCGTCGCGGCTGACGATGGATCGTTTTCGCTGCCCGCCGTGCGTCCCGGTAACTACGAACTGCACGCTTTTGCGGATGGTGTGCTGGGTGAATTTGTAAAACCGGACGTCGTCATCGCCGCAGGAGTCCAGCAGAAAGCCGACGAGATTCATTGGCTACCACCGCGTGCGGGTCCTACTCTGTGGGAAATCGGCATACCTGATCGCAGCGCCGCCGAGTTCCATAATGGCGACCGGTATTGGAACTGGGGAAACTATCTGAAATACAAAACCGACTTCCCTAACGGTGTCGATTACGTCGTTGGCAAGAGCGATTGGAAAAAAGACTGGAACATCTGTCAGCCGCTCGACCTCACGGCGGATTGTGAAGTGCTCGGTTCCTCGACGTGGACCGTGAGATTTCCGCTCGATTCCATTCCGCCGGGCGGCGCCCACCTGAGGGTTTCTTTCTGCGGCTCCCGAGAGGGCTCCACACTTACGTTCCTGTTGAATGGCTCGCAGCTGGGAACCACGCTGGCGTTGCCCGAGAACGGTGCCATGCACCGCGATTCTCATCGTGGGATGTGGTTCGAAAAAGCCGTGGAAGTGCCCGCAGCACGACTGAAAACCGGGGAGAACGTGCTCCAGTTCCGCCTCAGTGGAAGGGCGTGGCACCAGGGAGTGCTTTACGATTACCTCCGGCTGGAAGCAGTAGCCGGGCTGGCGCCAGCGCTTTGAAGGATCGGTAAAACTTCGGGTTGCACCGGAATCTTTTCTGCGTTCAAGTCTGCGCCGATGAATAAAGTTTCCGTAGGATTTATCGGTGTCGGGAGAATGGGGGCTAACATAGCGCGCCGGCTTGCCGATCTAGGTTACCCGATTGCGGCGGTCTATGACCCTCACACAGCATCTGCGGAATCTCTCGCGCTGGAGCTCGGATCAATCGCCGCGACTACTCTCGCGGAAGTGACGGCTGCCAGCGATGTGATTTTCACCGTGGTAACCGATGATGCGGCAATGCGTGGGATCTTCGACGGTCCTGATTCACTCCTTAAAAATGCTGCGGGGAAGACATTCATCAACTGCGCCACCGTCAGTCCGGCTACCCACGAAGCCGCGGCGGATGCTGCCACTGAGGCAGGAGCCACGACCCTCGCGGCGAGCATGGCATCCAGCATCCCGCAGGCGCGGCAAGGCACGCTCTATCTGATGGTAGGCGGTGACGCTGAGGTGTTTGAGAAGCATGAGGCGCTGCTGAAGGATATTTCTGCCTCGCTCCGCCACGTCGGTCCGGTCGGCCATGCGGCGAAGATAAAGGCGCTGGTGAACATGGTGATGAACATCAACACTGCCGGCCTTGCGGAAGGTCTCGGCCTCGGCGCTGCGCTAGGCCTTGACCTGCTTTTGCTCAAAGAAGTTTTCTCGCAAACTGGCGCGAACTCCCGCGTGCTCGAAACCGATGGCGACGACATGATCACCCGCGAGCACGATTGTTATTTCTCCGCGGCTCACGCCGCCAAGGACAGTGGAATCGCCAACGGACTTGCCACGGAGGCAGGCATCATCGTGCCACTTTCGAACGCCGCGGAGAGCCAATATCGCAAGATGATCGAATTGGGGCTGGGCGGTCTCGACAAGTCGGGCATCGCGGAGCTAACATTCCCTGACCGTGCCGGTCTCGACCTTCCCACCCCATGATGACTTCCTGCGAAATCCGGAACCGCCAAGATGAGCGGATCGACCACACTTTCCATCCCGGCACCCGTGCCGATGCCTTGGTAATCCTTGGCCATGGCCTTACGGGAAATAAGGACCGCCCGCTGCTCGTCGCCCTCGCTAACGGCCTCTCCGCCCGTGGCTGGCCTTGCCTGCGGATTTCCTACACGGGCAATGGTGAGTCCGATGGGAATTTCGCCGACTCTTGCATCACCAAGGAAATCGCCGATCTACAAGCCGTGCTCGATATGGTTCCGAACGACGTAAAGGTCGCCTACGCCGGTCACAGTATGGGCGGTGCCGTCGGCGTTCTAACTACTGCTCGTGACATGCGGATTTGTGCCCTCGTTTCGCTCGCTGGAATGACTGCCACCGCGGCTTTCGTCGCGCGAGAATTCAGCGATATCGTGCCTGGCCAAGGTTTCATGTGGGACGAGGCAGATCATCCGCTTTCCGAAAAATTCGTGGAGGACTTGAAATTCATCGGCAGCACGCTTTCCGCCGCCGAAGCAGTTCCCCAACCGTGGCTCTTTATCCACGGCACCGATGACGATCTTGTCCCCATCCAAGACAGCCGCGATGCTTTTGAAGCAGCCATCTGCGAGAAAAGTTTCCTCGAGATCCCCGGCGGCACCCATTCCTTCGAAGAGATCGACTATCCGAAAATCACCGATGCAGTGGACACTTGGCTAAAAACGTATTTTGGTGCGTAAGCGGGCGATGGTGTTTTGAGCAGGTGATGCCAGCGGCAAATATGACGAATGGTGATGGCGATGCGGGTAAGACCGATGCAGAGGCTTCCTGGTGCTGCGTTGCATTCAAAAGGGGCAGCTTCTGATTTGCTTCGCTCGTGGGCCGTTCTAAGCTGCTAGACTGTAAAAAGAGTTCGCAGTTCCTCGGCGATGACGGTGGCTGCCTCGCTGACAGTGATCTGACGGTTGGCCTCGTTTTCCAAGCTACTCATGGTGACGCCGTCGATCCCGCATGGGGTGATGGCGAAAAACGGGGGCAGACTTTCGTTAGTGATGTTGATGGCAAAGCCGTGCATCGAAATCCATTTCCGGACGCCCACGCCGATGGACGCAAGCTTGCGGTTTTCCACCCAGACACCGGTGAGTCCCTCGCGTCGGCCGGCGCTCACGTCGAAGCGGGCACACGCGCGGATGAGCGCTTCCTCCAGTTTCCGTAGGTGCTCATGAAGATCTTTGCCGCGTGGAGTGAGATCGAGGATCGGGTAGCCGACGAGCTGGCCGGGGCCGTGGTAGGTGGCTTGGCCGCCGCGGTTGGTTTCGTGGACCGGGTAGGGAAGTGAGGCGGGATCGCGGAGCGAGGATTGGTCGCGCAGGCGGCCGATGGTGTAAACGGGTTGGTGCTCTAGCAGAAGAATGATATCACCGTCGGTGCCGTCGAGAATGGCCTGGACATGGCTCTCCTGAAGGTGAAGGCCGGCGTCGTAGCTGAGGGGAACGGGGAGATGTTTGATTTCCAGCATTTTACACCAAGCGGCGGTCGAGGAGTTTTGCCTTGAGCGGATCTGAAGCTTGAAGGTGTGCCATGCCGATGGCAAGGGCGTCCGCAGCGTCGGGTGGCGGGGTTTCCGCGAGGCCGAGCAGGGCGCGGACCATAAAGGCGACCTGCGTCTTGTCCGCTGTGCCCTTGCCGACAACGGCCATTTTCACCTTTTTCGGCGAGTATTCGTAAACCTTGATCCCATGATCGGCGGCGGCGATGAGTGCCGCAGCGCGGGCGGCTCCCATCGAGATCGCCGTCTGGTGGGACTGGACGTAAATGATGCCTTCCACGGCGACTTCATCCGGTTGGAACTTCTGGATCACGTTCACCAGATGCGTGCGGATGGCGGAGAGTGCGGCGGACTGCGGGATGGACTTCGGGATGGAAATCACATCGAAGGCGAGCACCGTGGGCTTCCGTGGATCGCCCTCGAGCACGGAGTATCCGGTGTTTCTAACGGCAGGATCAATGGCGAGAACGCGCATGGTTAGAGAGGGGCAATGAGTCCTTCGTTTTCAGCGAGCTTTTTCTGATTCGCATCGAAAGTTAGAAAATGGGTGGCCCCGAGGATTTTTGCGGCGGCGACGTGGAGGATGTCGAAGCCCCGATGGCCAGCGGTGAGAGTGTGGGTGGTAGATAGCCGTTTGGCTTCCGTCAGAATTGCCGAGAGATTGGATTTACAAGGAACAAGCCGACTCGCTGCGATTGCATCCTCGAACAATGAGAGATGCTTGGCTGCAATTCCAGGAACCACAAGTTTGCTGAACTCGGAAAACCGCAGTGCGTTGCGCAATTCAAAGTCATTGAAGTCACTGATTAGGATCGGACTGATCGAACTAGAGATCCATTCCGCAGCAGCCATACTGTGGCAATCGTTGCCGTATAGTGCGAACAGGAAACTGGTGTCCGCCGCGGTCACCATTTGCTTGCGGCGTCGTGGATGAGATCCAATGACTCTTGGGCTGAAAGCATTTTCTCGCCGCTGCGGTCACGGGTGACTTCGGGAGCATTGCCCCAATTCACTTCCTGCGGTTTCCCGGGCTTCTCAGGAATCAACCTTGCGACAGGCTTGCCGCGCTGGGTGATGACGACTTCCTCGCCCTCACTCACCCAGCTCAAGAGGCTGGTATAGTGGTTTCGAAGATCGCGAACGGTGGCAGTTCTCATTGTGGCTACATTGATGTAGCACATCGTATTTTTGTCAAGTCAGCTCTGCTCGTTTCTGCAATTCGCGGAGCGAAATGGAGCGCTGACTTTAGTCGGCCTGTCCAACGATTTGCTCACGGAAAGGGATTCAGGCCGGCTCAAGCCAGCGCTCCGTTCGCAATCGATTTTTCTCACTTCCCAAATTCATGATGCGCGGCAGTATAGAAGAAAGCGCCCACGCCAAAAATCATGGCGAAAATCCACACTAGCCTAGCGATTGACAACTGATGGAGCCGTTTTGCAAATTGCTCTGGGTTGTCCAGTGCGTTCAGAAAGCCGCTGTCGAGTCTTCGGAACATGGTGGTGAAAAGTGTGCTGTCCGGCGCCGATCCGAGACGGGCGGAATGTATTCCGCGCTCCAGTTGTTGGCTCAACGGCGCTTTTTCCCGCCGCCGGTTTTCTTGCGGCGGACTGATTTGATCGGGGAATCATCCAGCAGCGCGGTGTAGATGTATTCGAAGTCGTCGAGCTTCCGGCGCGGGATGACTTGGTCGATGAAAATTTCCACGGACTTGGCGTAGTCGAGTTCGTCGGCGGTGAGGATGGTGAAGGCATCGCCCTCGGCCTCGGCACGGCCGGTGCGGCCGATGCGGTGCACGTAGTCCTCGGCGTTTTCGGGGACGCGGTAGTTGATGACGTGGGAAACGCCGGAGATATCGATGCCGCGGGCAGCGACGTCGGTGGCGACGAGGATTTCGTAGTCACCGGCCTTGAATCCGGCGAGGGCCTTCATGCGGTCCACCTGATTGATGTCCGAGTGCATGGCGGCGACTTTCGGCTGGCCGGTGCTCTTGATGAGGGAGGTGAGCTGGTCCGCTTCCTTGCGGGTGCGGGTGAAGATCATGACCGAGTGGTAGTCGGTTTGTTTGAGGAGTTCCAGGAGCAGTTCGTCGCGCTGGTCCATGGCGACCGGATAAAAGGCGTGGGTGACGCTGGTCGGGATAGAGGTGCGGGCGATTTCAATGCTGAGTGGATCAGTGAGGCACCATTGGGCGAAGGTTTGGATCGCGGGCGGCATGGTAGCCGAGAAAAACAGCGTTTGGCGGCCTTCCCATGGGCAAAGGTTGACGATTTTTCGCACCTGGGGGAGGAAACCCATGTCGAGCATGCGGTCCACTTCGTCGAGGATGAGCACCTTGATTTCCCCGAAGCGCATGGAAGTGCGGTAGAAGTGATCGACAAGGCGTCCGGGCGTGGCGACGACGATATCGGCACCGGCGGCGAGCTGTTCCGACTGCGTGCCGAGGCCCACGCCGCCGTAGAGCAGCGCGACTTTCATGCCGGTGTGTTTACCGTATTTCTCGAATTGCTCGGCGACTTGATGGGCAAGTTCGCGGGTGGGTTCGAGCACGAGGATCTGTGGCTTGCCCAGTTTTTCGATTTTCGAAAGTGAGGGCAGCGCGAATGCCGCGGTTTTCCCGGTGCCAGTTTGGGACGCGCCGATGACGTCCTTGCCTTCGAGGATGATCGGAATCGCCTGAGCCTGAATCGGTGTTGGCGTGGTATAACCGGATTCCTCAATGGCTTCCAGAACGGCTGCGGAGAGCCCAAGTGTGTCAAATCCCATACGAGCGCGGTAGGTAGAGGGCGGACGGGCTCGGGTCAAGGGGCGAATGTTTGCAGGTAAAGCGGCAGCACCGACTCTTTGCCATTTTTACCAGTGCTCATCCACTGGGCAGGGTGTTGATGATGAGGAACGCGGCGGCGGAGCTTGAAGAGCGGGAGGGAATGGGGCAGGCAGCTTCGCTTGCCGACTGTTTTCGATAGGTTAAGAAAAGGTAGCGAGTTTGGTAGCAAAACGGCATCGAAGTTGCTAAACAACGGGCCACCCCTATGTCGATCCACGTCGCCCTGCATCATCGCACCAGCTATCAGTATGAACGGCCGATTGGCCATGGCCCTCACGTTGTGCGACTTAGGCCCGCTCCGCATTGCCGCTCAAACGTGCTTTCTTACAGCCTAAAAGTCGGCCCGGGAGAGCATTTCGTAAACTGGCAGCAGGACCCGCAGGCGAACTATTTGGCGCGGTTGATGTTTCCCGAGCCGATGGCCCGACTGGATATCGAGGTGAACTTGGTGGTCGAGATGTCCGTGCTGAATCCCTTCGACTTCTTCCTCGAGGAGAGCGCAGAAAATTACCCATTTAAATACGATCCGGAGCTGGGACACGAGCTCGCGCCCTTCCTCAAGCTGGAAGATCCGGGGCCGCTGCTTTCCGAGCTGATCGAACGATTCAAAGGCAAAAAAGGCCGCACCATCGACGTGATGGTGGAAATGAACTCCGCGCTGCAGGCGGCGATCGCTTACAAGATCCGCCTCGAGCCCGGGGTGCAGACGCCTGAGGAGACTTTAGAAAAAGCATCTGGATCGTGCCGTGACTCGGCGTGGTTGTTTGTGATGCTTCTCCGCCACCTCGGTCTCGCTGCGCGTTTTGTTTCCGGCTATCTGATTCAGCTCAAGCCGGACGTGAAATCGCTCGACGGCCCGGTCGGCTCCGAAGTGGATTTCACCGACCTCCACGCATGGACCGAAGTTTATCTACCGGGTGCGGGATGGATCGGCTTCGATCCCACGTCCGGCCTTCTCGCGGGCGAGGGACACCTTCCGCTTGCTTGTTCGCCAGATCCATCAAGTGCCGCGCCGGTGACGGGGGCGGTCGAGCCGTGCGAAACGACGATGGAGCATGAAATGACGGTAACCCGGATCTACGAATCCCCACGCACCACGCTGCCATACGACGATTCCCAGTGGGAGGAGATCCAGCGGTGTGGCGAGCAAATCGATGAGGACCTCGATGCGATGGACGTGCGCCTAACCATGGGTGGCGAGCCGACGTTCAT
>JBBRYQ010000065.1:0-32469 GCA_038237425.1 Verrucomicrobiales bacterium | reverse complement strand
GGAGAATACAGGGTGCGTGGCATGACGGGGTTGGTGTTTGAATGTTCGTTTTCTGGATACAAAATGACCCCGACTCAGAAAGGTGAGCGGGGCCGTAAAAGCACTTCCCGCAATTCGTCGCGAACGGCGGGAAGGATGAAGGGAGGGACTCCTTCAAAGATTTATAGCACAGAGGAGCGTCTCATCGCCAATCGGCGACGCACACCGGGGACGGCATGTGTAAAGTCCGCCGCGTGCTTATCCGCCTAAATCTGGGTCACCGCGTGTGCCAATCTGATACCGCGCGCACAGCACGACGTGACTTATGTTGCGCAGGCGGACACTGCGCACGTCCTTACGATAACGCGCATGCGCACCTGACACAGCGTGTTGTTCACGTTACGCGGTACCATTAATTCTTTAAGGGGCCGGCCCCCAACGCCACGGCGGCGTCAGGTGAGTTACGCATCCGCATTACGGGACGCACTCAACCTTACGCGTCATGACGTTAAGCGAGCCACCTACCCTGCTCGCCACAAATTCATTGTAGGCGTTGAGAACGGAAACCTCCTGGGTCTCACCTCTGAAATGTGACTCAAGAAATGACAGGGAGGCATCCAGGTTGACCCCCTTGGACTTGGCCCGGGATTCCAGATTCAGATAATGGGCAACGATTGGCGCGATTTTACGTCCATTGGCGCTCTGCAACGCAGCCTCAGCATCCGCGAGTTGTTCAGGCGCAAGGCGTGTGCGCTGAATTCGCGGTGCCTCAACATGACCCGCAATTTCCCCTTCCAAATCCGCCAACGATTGTTTCGCCTCAAATTCATCCGCAAAATTCATCCGCACCCTTGATCCGTCCAACTTCGTTCCCGTGACACGCCAGGAAACACTCTTGGACTTGTTCGAGTATTTGCTAATCTTGAAGCGTTGAATTTTTTTTGGCCTAGCCACAGGGCGTTTTTGGCAACTCTTGTGGCAACTTTCAATTTTATTTTTACAGCATCTTCACATAAGCCTTTAAATTAATGACTTAACTCTATTGATACGATGTCTTTTAATCAATTGGTCCTGGGTTCGAGTCCCAGTCCTCGTACTTCCTTCCACCATGAAGCCGTTAGGTTAGTCGGTGATCATTAAAACTCTGACACGCGGACTCGACATTTCTCCGCTGATTCCCTTTGCTGATGACGAATGAACGAACCTTCGCCCTCCCAGCCACCACCTCCTCAGGGCGCGCACTCGATGCCCTACTTCATCACGGAAATGCCGCCGGTGGTGAAGGTGATGGGAATCCTGCACTTAGTTTTCGCCGGTTTCGGCCTGATTGCGGCAGTGTGGGGATTGTTCATCGCGGTCGTCGGCAATCCATTTTTGAAATTGATGCCCGCCACACCTCAGATGAGTGCCCAGTTGGAGGCGCAGCTCGCCATGCAGGAGAAAATCAAGCCGATGACAATGACCTCCTCTGCTCTGTCGGTGCTGGTCGCGATCCCAATGATCATCGCGGGCATTAAAATGCTGAGAAAGCACAAGGATGGTCTGAAATGGTCGAACATCTACGCGGTTTCGTCGCTTAGCGCGAAAGTCGTGAACCTGACCCTGTCCGTGACGATCCTGATTCCGGCGATGCAGGAAATGACCCGGGGCATCATCGGCAAATCGCATCTGCCGGGTTCCGTGGAATCCATCATGAGTGCTTCCATGGCCGGTGGTGCCATCATCGGGGTCGTCTTTTCCTGCGCCTATCCCCTGCTCACGCTGATCCTGCTGAACCGGACCGCACCGAAAGCATGGTTCGCCAGCATCACCAAGAATGACGCCTCGAATGCGGGCTGACGGTTTTGCCGAAAAAAATTTGTGTGAATCCTCTCCGATTGCGCTAGAAACGACTCAAGTTCTTCGTTCTTAAAACCATGCCACGCGTCACGATCACCGTCCCCGAGAAAAATGCCCAGCCCTACCGCTTCCAACTGGATCGCCAGGTGGTCACCCTCGGGCGCGGCAGTGAAAACGACATCGCGATCGAATGCGGCTCGGTCTCCGTCAATCACGCGGAAATGCACCGCATCTCGGGCGGATACGAGCTGCGTGACGCTGGCTCCACTAACGGCATCAAGCTCGATGGCACTCGCCGGGACGTGATCCCTCTGCGCAACGGCGCGACGGTAAAGCTTGGCGACGTAGCCTTTGATTTCCTACTCAGCGACGAGGAACTCTCCGCTCTCGCCCGCGAAAAGCCCGATCAGGAATCCCCGATTACCCGCGAGCCAGAGGAGAGTCCGAGCAAGAGCGCTGCCGACAAAATCGCGAAACAACGCGAGGCCTATGTCACCACCACTTCAAGCGGCATCGGCTTCGGTGCCGTCCTCATGTTTCTCATCCTCGCCGCCGCTGCGTTTTTCGCAGGCATGGCGATCCGCCATCAGAAGGAAACCGGACGCTCTTTGATTCAAGACATGCGGCACAAGTTCGTCATCAGCAGAACCATCGAAGTCGCCGCTCCGGCCGGCGCTAAACCGACGGAGGAAGCCCCGGCTGAAGCGACGCCGCCGGCGAAGTGAGTAGTTCATTCCCTTCGTCATCCCTGCTTCAGCCGAACTTGGATGGATCACAAGTCCAGTGAAGCCGGGCTGATCTGCTGATTTCCTGTTACTTCTTCGCGAGCGATTCGAGGTAATCCAGCAAGCTGGCGAACTGATGGGTGGTGAGATTGCTAACGAGGCCCGGTGGCATCAGTGAGGTGGGAAGTTTGTCGCGCTTGGTAATATCACCCGTTTTCAACACAAACTCCTGCGCGGCGATGGTGCGAATTTTCACCTCATCCGGGCTTTCCAGCGTGACGAATCCCATCTGCGAGGTGCCGTCCTTCATCGTGAAAATCTCGGTGGCAAATCCTTGGGCAATGGTCTTGCCCGGGTCCATGACATTTTCCGCTAGAACACCTCGGGTATAGGTCTGCGCGATGGTGCCGAGGTAAGGGCCCTTCTGCGGCTCTTCCAAGCTAACGGCATGACACGTCACACAGCTCTGGCGGGTGAAAAGTTGTTTACCGAGATCGACATCGCCTTTCGTTTTCATCACAGCGGCAATCACCTCTTCCGATTTCAGCTTACCGACGACCGGCGATTTATCCTCACCCTTTTGCTCCAACTTTAGGCTCTTAGCCGTGGCGGTGGCGGCGGCGGAGATCTCCGGATTGGCATCACTCACGGATGCCAAGACCTGTGAATCGAGCCCGTGAAAGCCGGTCAGTTGGATCGCCTGAAGGATCTGCACGCGGCGTTTCGCTTCGGCCCAGCCATGGTCGAGAGCGACTTGCGAGAGCTCACGCGATTCTGGGCTGCCGCTTTTCCGGACGCTGAGCGCAAGCAAAGCAGCATCGGCCCAGCGGGAATTCGCACCATCCAGCTTTGCCGCAATCCCTTCCAACAACTGGTGATGGTTTTCCAATTTCGGAGCTTCGAGAAACAGCTTGCTGGCGATTTCCGCGAGCCTGTCCGCGCCTTTTGTCTGATCGAGTTTTTCGAGAGCTGCTAGGGAAGCGACGCAGCCTTCGGCGGAATCGATATTTGATAGAACGGAGATCGCCTTGGCAATCATCGCTGGTGGCCCGTCGCTCTTCGCCGCCTGAATCAGCAAAGGGACTGCCGAATCGGGGATCACCTGCGACAGCGAAAGCTGCTCCACCAGTTCCGGCAGCATCTCTGGCCTATCTTTGGCAAGTGAGAGAATGCGGTCACGTGCTTCATCGAACGCAATGCGATTGCGCTGGATTTCACGCACAAGGGAAGACGCTTCCAGCGGAGACGCTTTCGCCAGTGCTGTTTTCAAAACCGAAGCGATTTTCGGAGTCTCGCTCCATGCTTCCGGCTGATAGTAAGGTCCGCGGGTGTCAGGACGGGTGCCCCACGAGTCGCCCTTCCATTTTCCCTCGATGAAATGCAAACGACACAGGGCGGATAGAATCCCCTCGCGTGCGGCGGGTTCCGACGTCCGGCCGAGGCGGTCGATGAGACCGTCCACCACGTCCGGTAGGTGCATCCGCATGAGCGCACGAATCGCTCCGAGACGTTGTGCCTGCGTGGCCTTCGAGTTGTCGAGAATCGCAAAACACGGCGCGGGAGATTCCAGTATTGAAAGGCAGCGGAAAGCGGTATGAGCCACCACCGGATCAGAATCACCCAGCATCATCGCCATTTGCGGAGCGAGTTTTTTCATGTTCTGGCGGGTGGCACCGACCAATGCCTCAAGCCGTGTGCGGGGCTCGCTGTTTTTGAAGCCAGCGGTGTAAATTTCTTCCGGCGCACTGGTTTTTCCTGTGGAAAACCCATCAAGCCCCGCATCGCCGAGGGCGCGGAGAACGAAGCGGCCCAGTTTCTCATCAGCAGCCAGCGGGCGCACCAGGCTGGCGATCGATGCCGCGGCATCACTCTTCGTAGCGCGCTGGGTGAGCGCATACAAAGCGGCGACGCGGGCCGGCAGCGGTTTACCAACATCACCGGCGAGTGCGAGCAGCGCATCCCTCATACCAGCGGTGCCAGGGCGGCGGAGCAATGCGCGCTGAGCTTCAAGCGTGCGCACCTGGCTGGGAGATTCCAGCAGACGGATCAATTCGGCATCGCTCGCCTTTTCAAAATCAGGTAGCGGCTCGGGTGTGTAGCCCTTTGGCGAAACGCGGACAATGTAGCCGACATCGGGGCCTTCCCACTTGAAGGTCGCGCCCTTCCAGCTCGCCTGATAGATCGCACTCATCCCGTCCACGTCGGCATCCGTAGGTCGGCTCATCTTGATCAAAGGCTCAGGCTTGGTTGTTTCCACAAAGGTCGCTCCATTCGACTTCACGCTGTGATGCCAGAGTGCGCCGGTGCCCCAGTCGCAGGTGAGCGGCGCGTCGTTCCATTTCACCGGGAATCCCGGCTCTGATAGATAGACCGAACCGCAGCCGGAGCCACCGCCGTAGTCCGCGAGTGGCTTGATGATCTCGTCGGAGAAGTTCATATACATCCGCGGATAGCCGTGGTCTTCGAGGCCGGTAAAATGATGAAAGCGCACATCCCAGCCGCCGCCGTCATTGGTGTTGTCGCGAGCGAAAATGTCCAGCAGCGGGCTGATCGGTGTGCCCAGGATATTGCGGGTGCCGTAGCTGAACATTTCCAGTCCGGAGCCGTCTGGGCGAAACCGGATGACGCCACCCCCGCGGTTCTGTAGGTGTTTGCCATCGGTGCCGACGGCATCCATGAAACCGAAATCACCACCAGCAATGTAGAGCCAGCCATCGATGCCTAGGCTCAGGCCGTTGGTCGTGTGGTCCGCCGGGCGGTCCTTGAATCCGAATGCGATGCCCTTGATGAGCGTTTTTTCCTCATCCGAAACACCGTCGCCGTCCTTATCGATGTAAACGCTAACGTCCGGCGGGTGAATCAGATAGAGCCGGTCGTGATCCCACACCAGCCCACGCGGCGAGGCCACATCCTTGACGAATTCCTTCGCTTCGTCAGCTCGACCGTCCTTGTCAGTGTCGCGCAGCCGGATGATCCGCCCGCGGCTTGGATTGCGATCAAGTGAGCCGTTTCCATCGGAGGAAACATAGAGATCACCATTAGGCGCGGCCGCCACGTAAACCGGATAATTCGCGGCGGATGGAGTGGCGAATAAGCTGATATCGAAACCGTCCGCCACCTTCACGTCCTTCAAGATACTCGCCTCTTGCGCGGGTGTGAGCTTCTCGATGACGGGAATCGTGTTTCCCGATTTGCTCAGATCATTGCTTACTTTTTTTTTAGCGGATCCGCTTCGGCTCCGGGTGCTGGCTGGACGGCCTTCGCGGGGATGGTTTCAAATTTCCCGTTTTCGCCGGTGTAGGGTTTCAGATAGGTGGGGTTGAGCTTGTCGCAACTCCACAGCACGCCGCGGACGATGAAATCCAGATAGCGAGCATCGCTAACAGTTTCATTCTGATGGCCGAGCGTCGTGCTGAAAATGCGGGTGCCATGATAGTCGTTCGTCCATGCGACCACGTTGGTGTCCTTGTTCCCCTTCTGTTGGACCTGACTGCCCATCACGATTGGCTTCGCCGTATCGAAGATCTTAATATTGTTATAAAGCTCTTCGTCAACGGTCGTCCAGTTCGCGAAGCCCTTGGTGATCGGGTGCTCGGCAGCGGTGAAATCGACGTCGATCGGTTTTTTCCAACCGTGGCCACTGGACTGCAGACCGAGATAAGCGAACCACAGGTCGGTGCCGGTCCGGTAGCAGTGCATCGCGCAGTGGACGTTCACCGCAGGCACACCATTCTTATGAGCGTCCACGATATTCTGAACGTAAGGCATTTCCTTGATATCGGCCGCGCACTCGTCATGGATCACGACGTCGTAGCCTTTCGCCCAATCCTTGTTTTCATACATCGGGAAATACGGCTTGGTGGAGCTATCCGAGCTGAGGACCACGTCCACCTTGATGTTTGCGCGCGCTTGGATGCCGTCCCGGAGGATGACAGATTGCTTGGCATAATCGTGGCAGCAGCCGCCGCAGACGAGGAGCGCGCGGAGCGGGGCATCAGCCGCGTTTGAAAGGGTAACACCGAGAAACAGGAGGGCGATGATTGGACGCATAGAGGTAATGACGGGTTGGGCACACGGGAAATTCCGCAGGACCGGCCGCTTGATACGGACGCCCTCCAGCGGTTCATTCGCGAATGATGATTTTTCTTCATTTCAGTGCGAGCGGGAAAGATGATTGAAAGACCACGCTTGGGGGGGTAGTCATTTGGTTTGAAAAAGCCCGTTTGAATCGAGGGCTGGAAAACGAATCCCGGAACCCATGACGAAAACCACATTGATTGCCCGCCTCACGGCCGCTACAGGGATGTTCCTGACCGCCGGAGCCTTACTGGCCGCCCCTCCCTCACCGGTGCTGAACGAACCCATCGACGTGAGCACGGATTTCAAGGACCTCTCCAACACCTATTTTCTGGCCGACAAGCTTGCCGAGTTCGATCCCGCCACCCGTTGTGGAAAACTGACCTATCTTCGTCACCAACTCGGGACAAAGCACGCGTTTGGTAACACGCTCGTCGCCCCCTCCCCCGCCATGGGCAACGAGTTTCCCACCACTGAATACGCACCGAATCCCGACTTGCCGTTTTCCATCGAATTCATCTCGCCCAGGGTCGTCCGCATCCGCGCGTCCACCGGCGTGCAAGTCCAACAGGAGGAGTCGCTGATGCTCGCGGGTCCGCTCTCACGCGATGAGTCTTGGAAAATGTCAGAAACACCCACAGGCTTCTGTTATACCAGCGAGTTCGGATCCGTCACGATCACCAAGGACCCATGGCACGTCGAATTCCGCGATGCGGCCGGACGTCTGCTCACTAAAACGGATCACCTCAAGGATCACGGCACATTTACACCGCTGCTGCCGTTTTCCTTCGTGCGCCGGGCGTCGGATTACACGCGCAGTTTTTCCGCCGCATTCACCTCGCCGCCGGGGGAGAAAATCTTCGGCTGCGGCGAGTCCTTCACCGGCCTCGACAAGCGCGGGCAGAAGGTCGTGCTCTTCGCCGATGATGCAAACGGCGTGCAGACGGCCGGCATGTATAAACCGATCCCATTTTTCATGAGCAGTGCGGGCTACGGCATGTTCATGCATACCTCCGCGCCGGTCACCTGTGACTTCGGCCAGACTTTCCACGGACTCAACACCCTAATGCTTGGCGACGACGAACTCGACCTCTTCGTCATCCTCGGCTCCCCGAAGGAAATCCTCGACGAATATACGAAAATCACTGGCAAAGCCCCGATGCCGCCGCTCTGGTCGTTCGGCTTGTGGATGGGCCGCTGCACTTATAACAGTGAGGAACAAACCCGCGAGGTCGCCACCAAGCTGCGCGAAAACAAGATCCCGGCGGACGTGCTCCACCTCGATACCGGCTGGTTCGAAACCGACTGGCGCTGTGACTATCAGTTTTCAAAAACCCGCTTCACCGATCCAGCGAAGATGATCACGGATCTGAAAAACGACGGCTTCCACGTCTCGCTCTGGCAGCTCCCCTATTTCACACCGAAAAACGAACTCTATCCTGAAATCATCGCCAAAGGACTCGCCGTGCGCGATCCAAAAGGCGACATCACCGGTGAAGATGCCGTGCTCGATTTCTCGAACCCAGTCACCCTCACCTGGTATCAAGCGAAACTCGCCGGACTTCTCAAACTCGGCGTCGGCGCAATCAAGGCGGACTTCGGCGAGGCAGCGCCCGTCAACGGCACCTACGCATCGGGCCGCGGTGGCTTCTATGAGCACAACCTCTATCCGCTACGCTATAACAAGGCGGTGGCCGAGGTGACCAAGAAGATCAACGGAGACTCATTTATTTGGGCCCGCAGCGCTTGGGCTGGCAGCCAACGTTATCCCCTGCACTGGGGCGGCGATGCCGAAAGCACCGACAACGGCATGGCCTCCGAATTGCGCGGCGGGCTCTCCTTCGGTCTCAGCGGTTTCTCATTCTGGAGCCATGATGCTGGCGGTTTCGTCGGTAAGGAAACTCCCGATCTCTATCTGCGCTGGCTGGCCTTCAGCATGCTCACCTCGCACAGCCGCTGCCATGGCATGACCCCGAAAGAACCATGGAACTACGATGCCGCGTTCATGGACCGCTTCCGTGAGATCGATGAAATGAGATACAAGCTCATGCCCTACATCTACGCCCAAGCCAAGGACAGCTCCGACCACGGACTGCCGATGCTGCGTGCGCTGTTAGTCGAATATCCGGAGGATCCTGGAAGTTGGAAAATCGAGGATGAATACTTGTTCGGTTCGAGCATGCTCGTCGCCCCACTGCTCCACGAAGGTATCAACAACCGCGACGTCTATCTGCCGCCGGGCTCGTGGATCGACTATCAAACAGGCAAAGCCTACAACGGCGGCTGGCAGAAAATCGAAGCGGGAAAGATCCCGATCATCATGCTCGTCAAAGACGGCACCGTCATCCCCCACATCGGCCTCGCGCAGTCCACCACGCAGATGGACTGGAGCAAGCTGGAGCTGGTCGTTTACGCGAAGGACGCACAACCTTCCAGCGGCCAGATCTGCCTTCCCTCCGATAACAAACTACTGCCTCTCACCGTAGAGAAACAGGACGACGCATTCAAGCTGACTGCTGATCCGCTGTCCGGCCAAACGACCTGGACCATTCGCGCCGCAGGCTGGTGAAATTTCTGAGTGACTGACTACGGGTGAGGCACGCGAGGTTACGTGATATTCGCGGTGCCTGTCAGATCGTTGACTTCTGTTAGCCGCGCGACAGAAAGGGGATAAGGTTGATTTTTCCGACAACTATCTCTCAAGGATCCTCCTGAAGGATTCGGGCTTCTGTATATTTTGCCTCCCTGATTGCCAACAATTAAAAGTGCAAGGCAGCAATTGTTACAATCGGTCCTACTCAACCGAGATGGAATGTGACGAAAAAATCAGTGACGCAAACGTCAGTAAAGAAGCAGTGCCGTTTGTCGATGGGAACCTTAACTAAGGATCGTCGTTGAAATGCAGGACATGGGAAATCCATTCAACCGCATTCACGGCGCGCTACCCGAATCCTACCCACCAATGAAACACGTTCAAAAACTACTATCCACCGCTGTGGTCCTGACCATGGCACAGGCCGCCAACGCTCAATTGCTCCAAGGCCCCAGCACTGGCTCCACTCCCTACCTCCTGCCTGTTCAGCCCGGCACGGAGATCATCTCCATGCTCACCGTGGACAACACCGGTGCCAATGCAGATGACACCGTCCCGAATCTCGTGGGTGGCGCAGCCTACGGCATGGCTGGCATCCCCGATGGCCTCGGTGCCTACGACAATGGTGATGGCACCTTCACCCTTCTGATGAACCATGAAATCGGCAACACTCTTGGTGCAGTCCGTGCGCACGGCGCAAAAGGTGCCTATGTTTCTAAGTGGATCGTCAACAAAAGTAACCTCGCCATCACTGGCGGCACCGACCTGATGACCTCCGTTTATGACTGGAATACCGGCACTCAGTCGGTCGGGTTACCTATAACCTTTGCCTTTTCCCGTTTCTGCTCAGCGGATCTCCCTGAAGTTAGCGCCTTCTATAATGCTACCAGCGGTTTTGGCAGCCAAGAGCGGATCTTCATGCACGGTGAGGAAGGCGGCTCGAATGGCTATCAGCTTGGCACTGTCGCTACCGGTTCTGACGCTGGTAAAAGCTACATTCTCGGCAAGTTTAACCTCTCCACGAATGGCTCCGACCTTACTGGCGTCGGTGCATGGGAAAATGCACTTGCCTGCCCAGTGGCTCAAGACACCACCATCGTCATCGGCAACAATGACGGCGGCGGGGGCATTATGAACAATGCGGTGTCTGTCTATATCGGCACCAAGCAAAGCACCGGCACTGAAGTGGACAAGGCGGGTCTCACGAATGGCACTCTTGGCTTCGTCCGTGTTGGTTCTATCACAGCGGAAATCAATAACACCGCCACACGGACCACTGGCATCGCCAATGGTTCCGCTTTCACGATCAGCGCAAACAGTTCCACCACCTTCTCCCGCCCGGAGGATGGTGCATGGAATCCGCTCAACCCTAGCCAGTATTACTTCGTCACCACAGACCGTCTTGATAATACCGAGCTGGCTGGTTCTCAAATCGGCCTCACACGCCTGTGGCGTCTGACGTTCTCGAACATTGCCAATCCCGCAGCAGGCGGCACGATTGACCTTCTCATCGATGGTCAAGTCGTCAGCGGCCAGAAGGTCAACATGTTTGACAACATGACGGTAAACAAGACCACCGGTAATGTGATCCTCCAAGAAGACGTGGGCGGCGCAGCGCACAATGGCAAGATGTGGGAGCTGAATATCGCCAGCTTCACCGGTGCGACTAACTCAGGCACGCTCACGATGATCGCAAAGCATGACTCCACCCGCTTCGGTGACGTGGTCAGTGGTGTGGCAGTACCCGCTACTGCGCCATTCAACAACGACGAGGAAACTTCCGGTGTCATCGATATCACCAGCATCATGGCAGGCAGTGCGCTCCACAAGGGGAACCCCGGTGAAGCATGGTATCTGAGTGTCGATCAGGCACATTATAACTCCACCACCAGCGGTTCAACAATCACCACTACCCAAGTAGAAGGTGGCCAGTTGTTCGCGATCCACCAAGTAGCTCCTACGAATAACCTGAGTGTGACCCGTTCCGGCATCGCCCGTGACCGCCGCACCGGCCTCTACTCGCAGCAGCTAACGGTGAAAAACAACAATGCAGGCGCTGTCGGCGGCCCGTTCTTCCTCGCGCTGGACAGCCCGGTGAACGTGAATCTCTCGAATGCCTCGGGAGTCACCGCAAACTACCCTTCACTTGGTAACTCCTACATCAACGTCCCAGGCAGCAGCCTGGCACCGGGTGCGAGCTCCACGGTGACGCTTCAATTCGTCAATCCAGCCAACTCCGGCATCATCTACACGCCACGGACGCTGAACGGAATGACCAACAATCCTTGATCCTCCTCCTCTTATCCGCGCGGCCGCCACTCTAGCGAGTGGCGGTCCGCGGACGAGAGGCATCCCATTTATTATTATCTATTCGAACACCATACGAACTCATATTATGAAAAGCAAAACATCCATCCTATCCACCTGTGCTGCATTTGTCGCAGCTTGCGCACTTCTTGGTGCGTCAAATGCTCATGCCAGCACCACCTACGGCATCAGCGTCGATACTTCCGCGCTGAGCAGCCTCACTGCCTACACCCCTTTTGCGCTGGATTTCCAGTACAATGGCGGCGAGACCGGTAACACCGTTACCATCAGTAACTTAAACTACGGTGTAGGTGGTTCATTCACCAACAGCCCAGTTGCGAGCACTTGGGGTGCCGTTGCCGGTGATCTTTCCACTGGCAATATCATTTTGGGTAGTAGCTCTGTGAACAGCTATACCTTCAATGAATTCTACCAAGGATTTACACCTGGGAACACACTGAGCTTCAATGTGACATTCGCCAGCACCACACCCACTCCGAATCCTACTCCAGATGCATTCATCTTTGGCATCTTGGACAAGGATCTCCTGAACATCAGCACGACTGGCCTGGGTAACTCGCTCGGCACAATCACACTCGGATCCAGCGTTAGCTTCACCGCAGGTGCTGGCACAGGTGATTATGCCGGTGTGATCTCAGCCGTGCCTGAGCCGTCCACTCAGTTCGGTCTCTTGGCGCTGGGCGTTGCCGCCCTCAACGTCCGCCGCCGGACGAAGTAAGGTGACCCTCGTTTGATTCACGTTCGATTGCTTAGAGGCTCCCATCTGCGGGTGGGGGCCTCTTTTTCCAATAGGCGGACTTATTCCCGCTCTCTTTCGTCCCTTAAACTCTCCCATTTACTACTAGATTCATCATTTTATGAAACTGAATTCCATCTATCTACCCCCATCGCATCCTTGGACGCGATCCATCGGCATTGCTGTAATGGCCATCACCATTGTCTCAGCCCATGCTGATACTCTGCCATCCGTCACGATTCTCGCGACCACTCCTTCTGCCGCAGAAGCTGCAACGATTCCCGGCACTTTCCGCATCTCACGCGTGGGCGATACCACCAGCGCGCTGACGGTGAACTACACCATCACATCCGGAGTCGGTCAGGCGACTGCCGCAGACTACACGCCAGCACTCAGCGGCGTGGCCATCATCCCGGCCAATAGTTTATTTGTAGATATCGTGGTAACTCCGACAGATGATATCCTCCTCGAAGGGGACGAAGCACTCACACTGACGCTCGCCAGCGATGTGAGTTATGATCTTAGCGCGCCCGTCGCCGCCACGGTGACCATCGCCGATAACGAAACTGACATCAATTTATCCCGCTACGTTCGCGTAGGCCGCTACGACCTGCCAGAGCCGACTCGCACGACTCCACCGACCAACAGCTTGCTCGCGCAGGAAGCCTCTTCGGTCACCTATAACTGGGACACGGACACGCTCTTCGTCATTGGCGATGGCGGCACATCCATCGTCCAGGTCTCCAAGACCGGGGTGTTGATCGACTCGATGACATTGCCACCAGGCAGTAGTCCAGCGGGTACTGAATTTTATGATACGGAAGGTATCACTTATGTCGGTAATGGCCAGTTTGTCTTCACGGAGGAGCGCTACCGGCAGCTAAACCTGTTCACCTACGTGGGTGGCGGGACTCTACAACGGAATGCCACGAAAACGGTCAAGCTCGGCACCACAATTGGCAACATCGGCCTTGAAGGCGTCACCTACGATCCACAATCCGGCATGTTCAATTCAGCCGCGAAGACGGGTGGCTTCATCTGCGTGAAGGAAAAGACGCCGCAGGGGATCTTTCAGACCAATGTTGATTTCACGGCGCTAACAGCAACGAATGGCTCACCCACGACGGTGAATTCGACGGATCTCTTCAACCCCGCGCTCGTCGGCACCTTGGACTTCTCAGACGTCTTTGCCCTCTCAAATCTGCCTGCACTTGCTGGCAAGCCTGGGAGCAGCCGCCTGCTGATCATCAGCCAAGAATCCGGCCAGATCGTCCAAGTGGATCGCTCAGGAAATGTCTCGAGCGCTCTGACGATCGTGGCAGACCCTGGAAGCCCGCTCACCGTTCCCGACATGACGATGGAAGGGGTGACCATGGGGCGTGATGGCGTGCTTTATGTCACTAACGAAAATGGCGGCGGCGATGCAAATCACCCGCAGCTCTGGGTGTATGCGCCCTCGAACGCACCGAACGCCTCCCCCACGGCAGTGGCGCTAAACAACTCGGTCACTTCCATCCCCGAGAACACCAGCACAGCCGGCGGCGTGAAAGTGGCGGATATCGTCATCGCGGATGACGGTCTCGGCGTGAACTCCGTGACCTTGAGCGGTGCGGACGCGAGTTCATTCCAAGTCATCGGCCCCGCGCTATTTCTCAAGGCAGGGACGGCTCTGAACTTTACGAACAAGGCGAGCTACAGCGTCACCGTGAACGTGGACGACTCTTCTGTAGGCAGCACGCCGGATGTGACCACGAGCTTCACGCTCACCATCACCGCCTCCACCGGCGGTACCGGGCAGCTCATCATTTCCGAAGTCGCCCCATGGTCGAGCGGCAGTGGCGGCCCGGCGTCCGGAGCCAATTCCCTCCGCGTCGATTGGTTCGAGGTCACGAATATCGGCACCGCCGCGGTGAACCTGACCAACTGGAAGATGGACGACAACTCGAACTTATTCGGTTCTGCGGTCCCATTGTCTGGCATCACCAGCATCGCTCCTGGCGAGTCGGTGATCTTCCTCGAGACGGCCGACACGAACCCCGCGACGCTGGCAACCAAGAGCGCCGCCTTCAGGAGCCTGTGGTTCGGCGCAAACCCGCCGGCCAATCTCCAGATCGGCGGCTATTCCGGCGCAGGCGTCGGTCTTAGCACGGCGACGGATGCTGTGAACCTGTTCAACGCCGCAGGTGCGGTGCAGGCGCGGGTGGACTTCGGCGCTTCCCCGGCCGGCCCCTCGTTCCCGACGTTTGACAATGCGGTGGGTCTGAATGGAGCCGTCACCCTCTCGAATCTAGCAGTCGTCGGTGTGAACAGCGCTTTTGCTGCGGCGAACGATGCGAATGAAAAAGGCTCACCCGGAACCATCGGCGCAGCAGCGGCCCCGATCATCAGCATCACCGCCACAGATGCCAATGCGGCGGAAGCGGGCACTGATCCTGGCTCGTTCCGCATTTCACGCACGGGCAGCACCGTCGGATTGCTCACGGTGAATTATACCATCGCCACCGGCAGCGGTCAGGCGGCTAACGGGACTGACTACACCCCTGCTCTTACGGGCGTCGCGACGATCCCTTCGGGTCAGGCCTTCGTGGATGTCACGATCACGCCAGTGAACGACACGCTGATTGAACTCGGTGAAACAGTGACACTCGCCTTAGGAGACACCGGCAGTTACGATGTCGGCTCACCCGCCACCGCGACTGTCACCATTGCTGATAACGACTCTGCCACAGGTCTATCACTGACTTCTGGCACGCTCGATATCACTGCGGTCACGGGCCTTCCAGCAGGCGGCACGCTTACCGGCCCTGGTGTGACTGGATCGGTCTTCAACTCCGCTGGCCTCGGCTCAGGAGTAAAAACGCTGAACTACAGCTATACCGATGGCTCGGGCACCCGCAGCGTCAGTTTCAACGTGACCCTGCAATCCGTGATCTTCACCGGCGTAGCCTCCGGCGATGCGAGCGATACGGAAGCGATCATCTGGACCCGCGCTGTGGATAGCTCATTGCCTGCCGCTGCCACGACTCTGACGGCGCAGATTTCCACCAGCCCGAGCTTCATCAGCCCGATCACGGCCACCGCACCGAACTATCCCTCGGCAGACTTCACGCTGAAGTTCGCCGTCCCCGGTCTGGCCGCTGGCACGCAGTATTTCTACCGCTTCATCGGCCCTGCAGGTGAAACGAGTATCGTGGGTAAATTCAAGACCGCACCCGCTGCCACCACGGCCGCTCCGCTGCACTTCGCCTTCAGCGGAGACAACGACGGTCTTATGCGTCCGTATGCGCTCGCCAGCGTGATCCCATCGCTGAACCTCGATTTCTACATCAATCTCGGCGACGTGATTTATGAAAATGCGAGTAACGTGAATGGAAACAACGCTGCTCCGTGGCTGAACTCACCCTCAGTCACGCTGTCTAACGACTCGCTCAGTTTCAATGGCGTCCCCCGCGCATTCATCCCCGCAGGCACGCCCTTCGCCACTCAGGCGCAGCTCAAGGCAGACTATGAGAAGAAGTATCGTGAAAATTTCCTCCCAGTGAACACTGGCGGTCAGAATAGCCTCCAAGACCTCTACGCCGCGCAAGGGAACTACACAACATGGGATAACCATGAAATGGGTAACCGCAAATACATCGACGGTGGTGCACCCGCAGGTGGCTCCGTAGGTGGTGCTGCGGGCACTGATATGGCCACGGGGCGTGGTGTAGATGCTCGGAACAACGGTGCTGGAAACCCAGGTAACATCAACGACGTCAACACCTCTACGACGGACTTCATGAACCGCTCGACCGGCTTCGTGACGCTAGAGAATGTTTTCCGCTCTTACTTCCCGTTCGCGGATCGTGGTGTGGTGAATGCACCTTCTGACCCACGCTCGCATGGAACACCGGTGATTTACAGCGCCCAACAGTGGGGCAAGAACGCCATCTACATCAACACCGACTCCCGCACTTACCGCGATATCCGCATCAAAACGGCGAACGCCGGTGCTGACGATACCACCGCCCCCCGTGCGAATAACCCCGCCCGCACCATGCTCGGTGCGACGCAGTTCGCATGGCTAAAGCAGACGCTGCTCAACGCGCAAAACGCTGGCACACCGTGGAAATTCGTTTCGCTCTCAGATGCGATCGATCAGATCGGACCAATCGGCGGTTCTCTTGCAGGCGTGACTGCGGGGACCATGCAGTCATTCAGCGGAAACAGCGCCTACGGCCCAGTCAATGCGGATGGCGGCAAGACCCATCAGGGCGGCTATCGTGCAGAGCGGAATGCGTTGCTGAAATTCATCGCGGATAACCACATCACCAACGTGGTCTTCCTTTCCTGCGATGATCACCAGAACCGCATCAACGAAATGTATTATTCGCCAACAGGTCAGACAGAAGTGCAGTCCAGCTACATGAAGGTGCCTTATTGCTTCTCCATCGTCTGCGGCCCATTGGGTGCCACCGGTCCGGATCTTTTCCTGAACCACGGCTACTCCAGCGTCCAGGGCGCGGCAAATCTCATCGCAAACGCCCAGAGCGCGGCTGGAGTCGATCCGATCGGCCTGGCAGCCAGCTACCCCGGTCTGCGTAACGTGATGCGTGATAAAGGCACAGGCACCCCCGTGCTAGAAACCACCATCGAACCTGCTGACTTCTACAGCCCAGACACATTCAACGCGACCGTCTTCGACGTGAGCACGAATGGAAAGACGCTCACCGTTAGCAGCGTGGGTATGAACGCCACGGCGCAGAACGCTGGCATTGAATACGCAAGCGGCCCACAAGCCCGCACCGTCTTCAGTTTCCAAGTGGACTCCGCCATCGATGCTCTGGCCACTGCGCCTGCCAATGTGACCATCACTCGCAGCGGCATTGCCCTGGATCGCCGCACTGGGAACTTCGTGCAATCCATCACGCTGACGAATGCAGGTGCCACTCCGGTTTCCGGCAGCGTCGCACTGGCACTCGAAAATCTCAGTGCGAATGCCACGCTTACCACAGCGCTAGGTTCCACGGCCAACCCGCTGGCACTGGTGAACGTGGGTGCGGATAACGTGCTCAGCCCGGGCGAATCAGCGACTGTCACACTGCAGTTTAGCAATCCTACCCGTGCAGCCATCAATTACACCCCACGGGTGCTCGGCGGGATCACCACCCCCTGATTGACCCTTCGATAGTAAAGAGGCTCCCACCACTGGTAGGGGCCTCTTTTTGCGTCTGGGCTAAGATGACGGAGTTGTTGCATTTCATCCGTTGAATGCATGGGCAGCTTTCTATTTGAAGAACTCATGGAATGCCACCTCACTCGCCGCCGCTTAATCCGCCAATTCATACTAGGCACCGCCGCCTCGTGGTGTGCGGGCGTCTGGAAAACCGAAACCTTGCTCGCAGTAGAAACGCCAGCCTATCAGGATGACGTCACCCTCAGACATTTCCATCATCTCTAGCAATGGTGATAATAAGCGGATCAAGCTGGAGTTCTTTCCCGCTGCGTTCAGCTCATACCAAGTTCTCTATCGGGCAGATCTCGCTGCGGAGGGTCAGGTGATTCCGTTCTCACTGACTCCCGGCGGCGTGACCTCCTCACAGACGTATCGAAACACCGTATTCAATGTGGAGGATCCGACACCTCGGGTGAATCTCTATGTGGATGCCAGCGGACCGCGCGGATTCTTCAGCATTACGCTGCTGGTGACGGAAAGTGAAGGCTGAGCTAGGGATTACTTCGCTGCTTTCACGAGAGCCACTTTACCGAATACTCCATCCTGCTCATTGTTAGGGCCTGCGGTGTAGTAGAGAGACATCGCATCGCCCAGTGCTACACCATTGCCGAAGACTAGGCCCCAGATGCCGTCCAAGTTCAGTGGCTGGCCGGCCTCATCACGCAGATAGTCGTGGAAGGCTCCCGTGCCCGCATGAAACGCCGCGATGCTACCATCACCGAAATTCGCAAGAAGTATATCTCCACCGAAATCACCGAAACCCGCAGGTGCGATCACCACACCCCATGGCGAGTTCAAATAATCTTTATCTGCTAGTTCCTGAATGATGTGACCATCACGGTCATAGATTACCACATGTCCGTTGCCTTTTCCTGGTGTATCCTCAGCCGCATCATCAGCATCGAGATTCACCACGGCATAGATGACGTAGAGCTTGTCACCGATCCATTGTATATTATAGGGGCTGAAGTCATCGCGCATTCCAGCAGGACGTGCGAAGGTGACCTTATCACTGATATTTTCCCAGCGATTATTCATAGTTAGGATCTTTTTGTTTTGAAAATCTGTCACGTAGAGTCGGTTATCCGCGATGGAGTTACCACTGGTGTCCACCGTATGAGCTAGAGTGGACATGGCCACACCTGTAAACGCAGCCAAATGCGGCAGCTGAGTGTCTTGGTCTTTTCCGTGGTCAGAAAAATCCTTCACGATGACCACAGAGTCCATACTCTCAGCCGTTTTAGCGCGCCATGCGTTGATGGTGCCATCCGTGGTGACAAAAACAAATTTCGCCGGACCTGATGACTCACCCAGCGGCACAGGGCTACCGCTCGTGTAATTGCTGGCCTTTCCCTTGACGGGGAACTCAACCGGTTGCCCAGCGAAGTCACTCGCAGCATTATAGACCTGCCCCGTCACATTCGATAGTCCATCCTCGTAAGAAAGGAGCGGGCCTTCGATACCGATGACCTTGAGCCCGTCCTGATGGATCGGCTCGCCATTCACGTCACCGATGTAGAGCGAGGTGCTCGCACTGCCCGCATTACTTACCCAAATATGACCACCCGCACCAGGAGGCCGCAGGGCGATGCCCCATGGATTGACCAGACTTGGGTCCACAAACCCGGTGGGCTTAAACTCCGGCCGATTGGCCACGAGGATCGTGTTTGCAAAGCGGTTAGCACTCTGGGAAACGGGGCTTTTTGTAGAAGGTTCACGACGCTCGCAGGAAACGGTACTCACCGCGGTGGCAAAGACAAGGGGAGCGGATAGGAGAGCAATGATAGGGTGGCGCATGGAGATGAAAGATATTGAGTTCCATCACGAACAAGGTTTTGTCCGGCAGCCAGAATCATTTTTAAACGATTTCGCCTCATTCGAAAATCATCCGGATTTTCCAGAATCGGTCATTCGCATTGCCATCCGCCGGATCGGGGCAAGATTCCTTCTTGAACCATGATGACCATGACAGACGAACCCCAGGCGATCGAAGTCGAAGTGCTCGAAATCGACGGAGCCGCGCCGCCCGCAAAAGTAGAGAGCGGCGGAGAATCCCAATCGCGCCAGCCGTGGGAAAAATGGCAGGGCCGCGTCCGCCAGCTCGACGCCCGCTGGTGGCCGCTTTGGGTGTTCCTCGGGATCATCGCGGTGGCGCTGTTGCTGACTGTCGGTGTCGTGCTTGGCGTGATTTTTCTCATTTTCCGGATCATCCGCGGGTTCCTGCGAGCGATTGTCGGGTGAAGGGGAATTTAAGATTCACCGCAGAGGAGCAAAGGGACGCAAAGGAAGATGGTATAGGGTTTTGAGGGATTGAAACACGGAGCCAGCCGTTCTGTCCTCTTCTTGAAATTCTTCTCTGCTCATTGACCACTGACGACTGACCACTGACCACTGACCACTGACCACTGACCACTGACCATTGACCACTGACCACTGACCACTGATCACTCGGCACTTCATCCCCCGCCAAAGCTCACCTATTCCTCCGCGCCTCCCTCCGCGACTTATCCATCTCCGCGTTTCGCTTCATTTTCCTCAAAATCCTGTCTTCTCAGCGTCCCTTTGCGACCTCTGCGCCTTCGCGGTGAACTCTTCGATCATCCCCGGAATTGACACCCGCCCGGTCCGCCCGCCACGCTCCGGGCATGTCACGTTTTGCCAACAAAGTCGCCGTCGTCACTGGAGGTGGCCGCGGGATCGGTCAGGAAATCGCCCGCGCGCTTGCTGCCGAGGGAGCCAAGGTCGCCGTCGTCAGCCGCAGTGCTGCGAGTTGTGGAAAAGCCGCTGAGGAAATCAATGCGCTCTATCCCGGATCCGCCACCGCTTACGCCGTCGATGTGGCCGACCACGCTGCCGTGCAGGAGCTAGCCAAGAAGATCGGCGAGGAAATAGGCACCGTGAACATCCTCGTGAACAACGCCGGCGTCACCCGCGATGGCCTGCTCATGCGAATGAAGGAAGAGGACTGGGACACAGTGCTCGACACCAATTTGAAAGGTGCCTTCAACACCGTGAAAGCCTTCATGCGTGTGCTGATGAAAGCCGAGGACCCGCGCATTATCAACATCGCCTCCGTCATCGGCCTGATCGGAAACGCCGGGCAGACGAATTACTCCGCCAGCAAGGCAGGCCTCATTGGTTTCACCAAAGCCGTCGCCCGCGAGCTCGCCGGACGCAGCGTCACTTGCAATGCTGTGGCGCCCGGCTTTATTACTACGGATATGACGGACGAACTTCCACAAGCGGTCAAAGACGCAGTGATCGGGAAAATCCCGTTAGCCTCGTTCGGGGAAACCAAAGACATCGCGGACGCCGTTGTTTTCCTCGCCAGCCCCGCCGCCCGCTACATCACCGGTCAGGTGCTCGCGGTGGATGGCGGCATGACCATGTAACTTTCTCTCCCCCATGATAGAACTCGTAATGATGCGGCATGGCAAAGCCGAAAACTTCAATCCTGAGGGAGATTTCCAAAGGGCATTGTTGGAAAAAGGCCGTGAGCAAGCGCGCCGCGCCGCGAGGATTCTGAAAGCTGCCGGGATGTTGCCGGAAATCGTCCTAACCAGCCCACTCATCCGCGCCCGCCAGACTGCGGATGAATTCTGCCAGACTGCCGGCATGCCCGGTGCGGTGATTCAAGGATGGCTTGCCAGCGGCATGCACCCGGAAACCGCCATGGCCGAGCTCGCCGCTTTCCGCGATTTCAAACGCATCGCCATCGTCGGCCATGAACCGGATTTCTCCATGCTCGTCGAGTGGGTCCTCGGCGTCACCGGTGGCGGTGTGGAATTCAAAAAAGGTGCCATCGCCTGCCTCCGCATCACCCCGCCCACCCGCTTCGGGAATCTGCTCTATCTCACTCCGCAGAAACTCGCGGGAGAGGTCGATGAGGCGGAGAATGGACGGGACGGGCAGATTCTGTAACCTGAATTCATTTGTGGTGGCCCGGTCATTCGGATAGGGGTGGTTAGTGACGACTCCGCTTTTCAAGGCTCTTTTCATTTCCGCGGTTGCGGCGCTGGCCACTAACCGCTCGGTGGCGTCCACCATTCTCCACACGGCTGACCCGCAGACCTACCGAGACGAGGCGCTGCTCTATCCGTCGGTGGGCAAGGTGACCGGCTCGGGCTTCAGCGGCTCCGGCGTGATGCTTTCCGACCGCTGGGTCCTGACGGCAGGACATATTTCCCAGAGCAAGCAGACCGGCGGGGTGTTCAACGTGGGCGGAGTGGACTACACCATCGAGAGCACGATCCTGCATCCCGGCTACTCGACTTCCGGGACCTCCTATTCGAACGACATTGGGCTGCTCTATCTGGCATCGGCGGTGACCGGGGTCAGCGCGGCGACCATGCTGCATCTCGATGCGCCTGCGTCCATTATCGGGCGGGAGGCGACCTACGTGGGATTCGGTTATTCCGGCACGGGCCTGACAGGCGCGGAAACGCCCATCGAGCTGCGGGCGTTCACGAACCTCATCGAGTTTTATGGCGATCAATATGGACTGACCACCACTTCGTTCGTTTCGGACTTCGACAATCCCACCGGAACAAGCAACCGCCAAGACTCGAACCCGGTGGCAACCCGGTTGGAAGGTGCCGTGGCACCCGGCGACAGCGGCGGCGGGGTGTTCATCACGGTGGGCGGCGTGCCCTATCTGATGGGGATCAACAGCTACTCTGGCTACGTTTCGCTGGCGACGAGCAACTCGAAATACGGAGGACTGAGCGGAGCGGTGGACTTGCAGCAGTTTCAGTCGTGGATTTACTCAAATACCAGCATCGCGGCAGTGCCAGAGCCCGGAACGGTGGGCCTGTGCCTGCTCGGGAGTCTGATCGGATTCATGCGGCGGCGGCGCTGATTTGCACTCATCCTGCGGTTTTGATTGCCAGCGGCGCGGTCAGCCGAAAGAGTTTCCGCGTCGAGTATCAGATTTACCCAGCATGAAAGTCGTAGCCATCGCCAATCAAAAAGGCGGCGTGGGGAAAACCACCACCGCCCTGAATCTTTCCGCAGCTCTGGCGCTGCGTGGCCAGCGCGTACTTCTGGTGGACCTCGATCCGCAGGCGAACTGCACCAGCGGCCTCGGCATGGAACCGGAAGACGGCTGCAGCATGTATCAGGTGCTGATGGGCGAGGCGACGGTGGCGGACAAAATCATCCCCACCGGCCGCGAAAATCTCTCGATGGTTCCCTCCGAAATGGACCTCGCTGGCGTGGAAATCGAGCTCGCCCGCAGTGACGACCACCTCACCCGCCTGCGCGTGATCCTTCAGGGCCTGAAACCGAACGATCTTTTCGAATACTGTATCCTCGACACTCCACCATCGCTCGGCGTGTTGATGACCTCCGCGCTCGCGGCGGCCGATGAAATCCTGATTCCTCTCCAGTGCGAGTGGTTCGGCCTCGAAGGACTGGCGAAGATCGTGCATGTCATCGACCAGATCCGCGGCTCGGACGCAAATCCGGGCATCCGTCTCGAAGGCATCGCGATGACGATGTATGACGGCCGCACGCTGCTCTCCCGGCAGGTAGTGGACGAAGTTTCGAAATTTTTCCCCGATCAAATGTACCGCACGATGATTCCACGGACCATCCGCATCGGCGAGGCACCTAGCCATGGAAAAACCATCTTCGAGCACGATCCGAGCGGCCTCGGCGCTCAAGCTTACGGTGCCTTGGCGGATGAATTTCTGACCCGCCACGCGGTGTGTGGCCCGTTGCTCGCGACGCCTTGATCGTTAGCGCGTGGAACATTGGCGCTGTCAATGAGGAACAAGGATTCCCGCTTGACCTTGTAGCGGCGAATGGTGACGGTTTCCAACTTCTTTCGGAAGCGGCGGGACTTTTGCAACATCTTACTCAGGCCTTTGAGCCGGGATGAATCGAGGTTTAGGCGTTTCCGAGCTACCGGATTTCTCTACCACTCTTTCATTTTCAACACTATCCATGTTCAAAAAGCTTTTCGGAAATTTCTTTTCCAATGATATCGGCATCGATTTAGGCACTGCGAACACGCTGATCAACGTCAAGGACCATGGCATCGTCCTGCGCGAGCCGTCGGTCGTGGCCGTCAAGGCAGGCACGAACGAGGTGCTCGCCGTGGGCGACGATGCCAAACGCATGCTCGGCCGGACGCCGGGCAATATCGTCGCGATCCGCCCGTTGAAAGACGGCGTCATCGCAGATTTCGAGGTCACCGAGGCGATGCTCCGCCATTTCATCCGCAAGGTAAACAAGGGCCGCCGCTCGAATCCACGGGTGCTCATCGCCATTCCATCGGGCATCACCGAGGTCGAACGCCGCGCCGTGCGTGAGTCCGCGCTGCAAGCCGGGGCGCGAGAGGTTTACCTGATAGAGGAACCGATGGCTGCCGCGATCGGTGTGGGACTTCCGGTGCAGGAGGCATCCGGAAACATGATCGTCGATATCGGCGGCGGCACCACCGAGGTCGCCCTGATTTCCCTCTCCGGCATCGTTTACGCCCGCTCGGTCCGCACCGCGGGTGACGAGCTGGACGAGGCGATCATCCAATACATGAAGCGCGCCTACAATCTGATGATCGGCGAGCGCACTTCGGAGGAGATTAAGATTCGTCTCGGTTCCGCCGCCCCTCTACCTAAGGAAATGACCATGGAGGTCAAGGGCCGCGACCTCGTCGCCGGTCTGCCCAAAACCATCACCATCACCTCGCAGGAAATCCGCGAGGCCATGGCGGATCCCCTCAGCACCATCGTTGATGCGGTCCGCACCACTCTCGAACGCTGCCCACCGGAACTTGCCTCCGATCTTGTCGATCGCGGCATCGTGCTGGCGGGCGGAGGTGCCTTGCTCAAAGGGCTGGACCGCCTCCTGCGTGAAGAAACCGGGCTGCCGGTCCACATCGCCGAGGATCCCCTCAGCGCCGTGGCCGAAGGCACTGGCAAGGCACTTCAAGAGCTCTCACTCCTGAAGCGGGTCGCCAATTCGGACCGTTAAGCGGACCTTCCAAGACCCACCCCGGCCATGAAGCCGCTCAATCTCATCGCCCTGCTGCTCTTCCTCGGAGGTGCTGTCTGGGCCTTCACGCGGAGCGACCGCGCGGTGCGGGAAATTCAAGGCTACTATTTCTCCGCGATGTCGCCGTTCCTAAAATCAGGATCAACGATGGAGACGAAGGCCCGCAAATTTCTCGATGAAACGCGCCACTCGAAAGAACTCGAAGTCGAGCTGGACACCACCCGCAAGGAGCTAGGGAAACTGCAGATCGTCGAGTCGCGATTTCGCGGACTCGAGGCCGAGAACGAAACGCTCCGCCACGCGCTGGATTTCAAAAAAGCCACTCATTTTGTCGTCGTGCCCGCCCAAGTGATCCGCCGCCATCCGACGACTTGGTGGCAGACGGTGGACATCGACGCCGGCGAGGAAAAGGGCATCGGCACCCAGCTCGCCGTGCTTTCTAACGATGGTCTCGTCGGTAAAATCGACCGCCCGGACAAAGGGCGCTCGTCCGTCATTTTACTAACTGACGAAAAATGTCAGGTCTCCGCACGGGTCGAGGGCTCACCGGAAGTCGGCATCCTCAGCGGCCAACGCGGGCACTTCGTCGGCAATCCACTACTGCGTCTTAAGTTTCTATCAACCGAAGCCGCGCTCCATCAAGGGCAGCGTGTCTTTACCACTGGCCGGGGGGGCATCTTCCAGCCTAACATTTTACTTGGAACCATCGAGTCTGTCGAAAAAGGCGCTCTGGATTCCGAAGCTCTCGTCCGACCATCGGTGAACTTCGCGGATTTGGGAACGGTTTTCGTCGTGCTCTCCGCCGACCCCTCCCGTCCGTGATCCGTTATTCGTTCATCACCATCCTGCTGCTGCTGGCCTCCTTCGTGGTCCAGCAGTTTCTGCCCGCGCTCACGGGCCTGCATGATTCGCGGATCCTTCTGGTGCAGCTCGTTTTCCTTTGCTCTGCGGTCACGGTCGGTCAGCCGACGATGCTGCTGCTGGCCTTCGTCGGCGGCTTCTTCTGGGACGCCCACTGCGCGCTCGGCCCGCACGGCGGCGACACCGAGGTTTACTCGCAGCAGGTTGAATCGCTGCGTTTCGGTTACTCGATCCTGCTCTTCGCTGCGATGGGATTCCTCATGCAGGGCATCCAGCCGCTTTTCAAGCAGGGGAAATGGCAATTCTCCGCATTTCTATCAGGTATTGCTATTTTCCTCTATCTGTCCGCCGAGTATGCCATCATCAACTTCGTCCGCGGTGAGTTCGTTCTATCGGAAGCCACTCTCATGCAGATGATCTTCACTTCGCTGCTGACGATGCTTTTCTCCCCCCTCATCTTCTGGCTTCTCTTCCGCATCGCGAAAGCCTGCGACCACTCGATTAACCCGGAAGCCGGACGCCAGCGCCGCCGCCTCGCCTGACATGGAACCCAGCTACCGCCTCCGCCTCTATCTGCTGACCGCCCTTGTGGTGGTCGGCTTTGGCGCGTTGCTGACCCGGCTACATGAATTCCAGATCGTGCGCCGCGAAAAATTTCTCCAACAGGTGCCCGGCAACCGCACGGTCACCGTGCGCGAACCCGGCATCCGCGGCGAGATCACCGACCGCAATGGCATCACTCTTGCGAGAAACCTCCGCAACTACGAAGTCTCGTTCAACCTCGACGAAATTCGCCAAGCCTACCTCTCCCAGCACGTCGAGGATCCGACGATTCAGCGCCTCACCAAGGAAGATGGACTCACCCGCAAGCGGTCGGAAAAGGACATCGTCACCATCGTCAACGAGGGCACCATCGCACGCCTGCGCAAGCTTGGCCTCGCGAAAAACTACAAAGCCGGCGACCTCCGCACCCATTACCTCACCCACGGCGGACTGATCCCCTTCAGCTATCGGACAGACCTCAGCTACGAGGATTTCGCCCGTTTTGCGGAGCACAATCTCGATCTTCCTGGCGTCTATCTGACACTCCGGCCGCAGCGGCAGTATCCCTTTGGCGCGCTGGCCGGCCATGTGCTCGGCTACATGAAAAAGTGGGAGAAGGGCGACGTGCCGGAGAGCGCCATGCGCAAGTTCGACCACTACGTCGGCGACGACAAGGGCATTGCCGGCGTCGAGGCATCGATGGATGAATTCCTGCTCGGCCCCGAGGGACAGAAGGCGATCGTGAAGGACGAAAAGGGCCGCACGCTGCAGATGTCCGACTACACCAAGCCCGGCAGCGGCGCGAAGCTGCGGCTCACCATCGACGCGCCGGTCCAGTATCTGTTGGAAAATACCCTGCGCTACGCTGGCCGTGCCGCGGGAGTGGTGATGGATGTGAACACCGGTGAGGTTTTAGCAATGGCGTCCGTGCCTGATTGCGATCCAAACGACTTCTTCCCCAGCATCTCGCGGGCGAATCTGGATGCCTACAATCACAACAAACTTTCCCCACTCACTAACCGAGCCATCTCGCAGTTCGCCCCAGGATCCACGATGAAGATCCCCACGGCACTCTCCGCCGCACTGGCTGGTAGAGCCAACCTCCGTGCCACCTGCAACGGCTACGTGACCTATGGCAATGCCCAAGTAAAATGCTGGATCTTCCGCCAACACGGAGGCACCCATGGCAACCAGAATCTATCTGAAGCAATCCAGCATTCCTGTAATCCATATTTCAACATCCTCGCCAACACCATCGGCAAGGACGCCCTCGTCGAAGGATGCTCGATGGTGAACATCGGCAGGCGCACCGGTGTCGAGCTTCCATCGGAAAACCCCGGCATGCTCCCCGGCAGCCGCGTCTGGCGTTCCACCTATCCGAATGCCGCGCTCACCGGGCATGAGATTGCGATGCTTTCCATCGGCCAGGGCACCTCGATGGCCACGCCGCTCCAGATATGCGCCGTCGCCGCCTGCGTCGCTAACGGTGGAAAATACTATCAGCCCCGCGTGGTTAAGAAAGCTGTTTCTGAGGATGGCAAGGTCGTCGTCGCGGACACGCCAAAGCTCCAGGTGGACCTCATCAAGTCTGGCATTAAACCCGCCGACTTCGAAATGATCCGCAAGGGCATGTGGATGTCCACCAACCTGCCCGGCGGCACCTCGGGCAAGGTCAAGCTGGCTAACATTTCCGTCGCCTCCAAGAGCGGAACCGCTCAATGCTCGGACTTCGGGAAAGTTTCCAACAACTCATGGGTGATGAGCTTCGCCCCCTACGATAATCCAAAATACGCGATTTGCATCATGGTGCAGAACGGCCAGTCCGGCGGAGCTGTTTGCGGACCGCTCGTGAATCTCGTCTATCGCGGCCTGTTCGCCCGTGACATGAAGGGCATCCATCTCCCGCTCAAGCCCCTCGCCAAAGTGCCGGGTTTCATGGGAGAAAATATCAAAGCCATCGATATCACTCCAGAAGCCATCGCAGCAGTCGAAGCCGGAGACACCAACCCGGCCCCAGAAGCCATCGCCGCAGCAGCCGCCCAAGTCGCCGCCACTCCGGCCACGATCGAGGAAGTGGACGTCGGCGAGACTGGTGCCGAGGTCGGCGACGAAATCCCCGTCACTCCACCGCCGGACAGCACCACGGTGATGCCCACTCCCACCATTACGCCAGAAGTGGATGCCGAAGGCTCCGTCATCCCCAAGGCCGTCCCTGTTCCCGAAAATTGATCTTACCAACAAGCCTCCCCTAACCAAAAACCACCATTTTTATCAAACCACTCAATCATATGATCCAGCACATCAAAAGACTCCTCGGCATCGGCAAGCCCGATCCCTCACGCGGCAACAGCATCGTCGTCAACGTTGAAAAACTCGAACGCCGCGTCGCCCTCCTTGAGGACGGTGTGCTCGAGGAATACACCGTCGAGCGCGAAGGCGATCAGAACATCGTCGGCGGCATTTTCAAAGGACGAGTGAAAAACATCGAGGGCGGACTCAAGGCGATGTTCGTTGACATCGGCCTCGACAAAAACGCGTTCCTCCACTTCTGGGACGCCATCCCCGCCGCGCTTGACGGCGGACTGGAGGAAATCCAGCGCGAGGGCAAAAAGAAGCAGCAGAAGAAAATCACCTCCAAGGACATCCCAGATATCTATCCGATCGGATCGGAGATCGTCATCCAGGTTTCCAAAGGCCCTATCGGAACGAAAGGTCCGCGAGTCACCACTAACATCTCAATGGCCGGACGCTACCTTGTCCTCATGCCCTACACCGAGCAGTTCGGTATTTCTCGCAAGATCGAGGACCCCAAGGAACGCGCACGCCTGCGCAAGATCGTCCAAAAGCTCGCCGTCCCGGAAGGCATGGGCATCATCATGCGCACCATCGCGCAAGGCACCCGCGCCCGTCACTTTGTGCGCGACCTTCACATGCTATTGGAGCAGTGGGACGAAATCGAAGCCCGCCGTGCTAACAATCCGGCACCCGTTTGTATTTTCCAAGAGCCCGGCCTAATCGAGCGCACCGCCCGCGATTTCCTCACCGACGAGATCGACCAGGTCATGTGCGACGACGCCGAGACCACAGAGATGATCCGCAACATCGCCGGAAAAATCTCCCGCCGCGCCAAGCGCCGCGTCCACTACATGCCCTCCGCCGGTGGCCAACCGATCTTCGAGCGCATCCACATCCAAAAGCAGATCGACGAGGCATTTTCCCGCCAGGTCTGGCTGCCTTGCGGCGGCTACATCGTCATCGATGAGACCGAGGCGCTCATCGCCATCGACGTCAACACGGGCCGCAATCGCGGATCGAAGGACGTAGATAAGATGATTCTCGAAACCAACGTCGAGGCCGCCGTCGAGGTCGCCCGCCAGCTCCGCCTCCGCAACATCGGCGGGCTCGTCGTCATCGACTTGATCGACATGCGCCATCGCAAGGACCAGCAGACGGTTTACAAAGCGATCAAGGACCGCCTGAAAAAGGACAAGGCGAAGACCCAGGTGCTCCAGATTTCCCCTATCGGATTGATGGAAATGACCCGCCAACGCCTCAACGAATCGCTGCGAGATTCGATGTATGAGCCGTGCCCGTATTGCCAGGGTCGTGCTCGTGTGAAGACGCCGATGACGATGTCGGTGGAAATCCAGCGTCGCCTCAACACCGTCATCCAGAAGCACCGCGACGCCGTCGGCGACATCATCGTCATCGTCAACAGCGACGTTCTCAATCGCTTCAAGAGCGAGGACGCCAAGCTGCTCGTCGAGCTTGAGCGCTCGCACTCGGGCCGCCTTATTTTCCGTTCGGATCCGACGCTCAACCGCGAGCGTTTCGCCATCATCGACGCGACTACTGAGAAAACTATCGACCAAGGCTGATCAATCCAAAGGCTCGAAGAACAGGGAGCGGAGATCGGCAAGATTTCTGCTCTTACTCCGTCCTCCAACCTCATTTTCCCATCATGTCCCGCAAAACGAAAATCATCATCACCCTCGGACCCGCCACCGAATCCGAGGAAATGATCGGCACGCTAATCGATGCCGGCACCAACGTGTTCCGCCTCAACATGAGCCATGCGAAACACGAATGGGCTGCGGAAATGACCAAGCGTGTCCGCCGCCAGTCCGACAAACGAGACGGCCATATCGCCGTGCTTTTTGACCTCACCGGCCCGTCCATTCGCACCGGAGATTTGGAAAAGCCCTACACACTGGCAGAGGGCGACACCGTCGAGTTCCGCAAGGTCGGCGCGGATGCCACCGTCCCGCTCTCCACCACCGTGAACTATGATGGCCTGATGGGCGATGTCACCGCTGGTAATACGCTCGTCGTGGACAACGGCGCGCTGCTCATGCGCATCGACGTGGTCGAGGCGGATCGCATTCTCTGTTATGTGAAAACTCCCGGCACGATGGGCTCGCGCCGCCACATCAACCTCCCCGGCGTGCGTCTCAACCTTCCCGCACTAACCGAAAAGGACCACAAGGACCTCTCACTCGCCGTCGAATGCGGTGCGGATTACATCGCCGGCTCTTTCGTCCGGGATTCCGCCCACGTGCGGGAGCTGCGTGAGGCGATGCACGCCCTCGAAGGTGAGGCGCAGATCGTCGCGAAGGTCGAGGACCAGGAAGCGATTAGAAACATCGACGCCATCATCAACGAGGCTGACGTGATCATGGTCGCTCGCGGCGACCTCGGCACCGAAGTCGAGTTTGAGGAACTCCCCATCCTCCAGCGCCGCATCGTCAAGCGCTGCCACGAACTCGGCACCCGCGTCATCGTCGCCACCCAGTTGTTGGAATCCATGATCACCAACCCGACGCCCACCCGCGCCGAGGTCACCGACGTCATGAACGCCGCCTACGAGGAGGCGGACTGCCTGATGCTCTCTGGTGAAACTTCCGTCGGGCGTTATCCCGAGCGCTGCGTCGAGGCACTCGTTAGAATTTCTTCCCGCATCGAGCGTTCCGGCGGCCACGGCTTCGGCCAGAGCGCGCTGCTGCGCGACGAGCGTCAGAAAACCGCCCGCGCCGCCGTTACCCTAGCAGACTCGCTGCCGGACGCCCGTCTCGTCGTTCTCACGCGCCGCGGTGTGCTCGCCAACCACGTCGCCATGCTGCGCCCACGCACCTCAGGCTTCTATGCCTTCACTCCGAAGGAAAGCGTCTGCCGCCAGCTCTCGCTCACGCGGGGCATCCGCGCCTTCAAGCTCTCGTTTGCATCTAACATCGAAGAAACCATCAAACGCGTGAGCGATCTCCTCCTCAAGGAAGGTCTCGTCCGCCCCGGCACCCCGCTGGTCATCGTTTCCGACATTCTATCCGACCACTTCGCCGCAAACTCCATCCTACTCCACCACGCGTAGTCCAACGGAAGACGGCCGCAGCAATGTCTTGCCGCTTGCGTTCGCCCGTTCATTGGAGACGCCCTGTTATTTTTCCACGGGCTGGTCCGGCCAGATGGCCTTGAGGAGGATGGCGAGGCGATAGCCGGCCTTGGAGAGTTCCACGTTGACGATGTCACGGGAGCGGATGGTGTAGTCTTCCGGTAGTGTGACGAGCCATTCGAAGTACTCTTCGTGTTTTTCATCCTTGGGAACAAGGAAGCGGTCGCGCGGGACGAGGCCTTGGAAGCACAGTTTGGAGAGACTGAGAGTGTCGCTGGCCCATTGCTCCGGCCAAGTGGTGGCGGGGCCGGTGGCGTCCCAGTCCGGTTGTGGCGGCGAGAGCCGGGTGATGAAAACGGAGTAGTCCTCGTTTCCGCACTGCTCGCGCGAGGCCTTGACGGTCAGGGTGTCCCAGTAGCCGTGGAGCGGGCTGCCGCTGCGGGTCTTGATGTGGAGATAGTTCGCCCCGGCATCGGGCTGGCCCTTGGCTCCGGTCTCCGGATTCACATACTGGTCCTTTTCATCGATGTAGCTGCATCCGACGTGAAGCGGCTGGTGGAGATCCCCGATGAAATGGGAAACTAACATGAGTGCGACGCGTTTGTTGATTTTCAGCGGGTTTGCGGCGTCGTCTTCAGGCTTTTGCAGGACCTCGATGCAGGCTTTCAAGGTGTGGACGATGTCGTTCTTGTTCGTCCCGGTGATCCCTTCGCGGTAGGCTTTTTCCTGAAACGGGACATCGCAATAATGATAGCTGTGGTGCTCGGGATTGTTGGTGACGAAATCCTTCATCTCGTCGGAGAGGTATTTTTCCGGGAGTTTGGCGCGGTCCGCCCAGGTGGCGGCGCGGTCGAGGCCCTCGCCTTTTCTGAGCAGTGCGAGGATTTCCTTTTCGGCGCGAGTGCCCAAGAGGTAATGCTGGGCGATGGTGCCGATGACTTGGTGGCCAGCGTTGCCATAGCCATGGGCATTGCCGACGAGGGTGATTCCGACGGCGGCGAAAAGGAGAAGGTGCTTGGTCATTTGGCGGGTGGACTTGGATTTGCCTTATGACACGCATTCCGCACCCATTGAATGAAAATATTTTCTATTTGTAATCAATTAACTGTAAACGTGTTGCGAATAGAATAAGCGCACGAAAAAACTAACAGTCTGTACATTGTAAACGCTTTATTGCTCATTCCTTTTCAT
>JBBRYQ010000064.1:0-32489 GCA_038237425.1 Verrucomicrobiales bacterium | reverse complement strand
CATCCAACAGGAACACTGAAAAGTGACACAGGAATGACTGCCTGTTATTCACCGCAAAGGTAACACAGACATTCCTGTCTGTTCTTAAAAATGAGCATCAAAAAAGACCGCATCGACGCACTGCTAGTCACCCGCGGCCTCTGTGATTCCCGCGAACAGGCAAAGCGACTCGTCCTCGCCGGAGAAGTGCGCAGCGGCGATCATGTCATCGACAAGCCGAGCACGAAAATCGCCTCCGACGCCCCGCTGGAGATCAAAGAAAAACTCCGCTACGTCGGCCGCGGCGGGCTCAAGCTGGAGGGCGCCCTCGATGCCTTTGGCATCGATCCCACCGGCTGGACCTGCATCGACGTCGGCTCCTCCACCGGCGGCTTCACCGACTGCCTTCTCCAGCGCGGCGCCACCCGAGTCCACGCCGTGGACGTCGGCACCAACCAGCTCGTTTGGAAACTCCGCAACGACCCGCGAGTCATCGTCAAAGAGCAGTTCAACGCCCGCCACATGGTCCCCGAGGACATCGGTGAACTCTGCCGTCTTGCCGTAACGGACCTCTCCTTCATTTCACTCACCAAAGTCCTGCCAGCGATCTTCTCCGTTCTCGACGATCAGGGAGCCGTCGTCTGCCTCATCAAGCCGCAATTCGAACTCCAGCGCGAGGACATCACCAAAGGCGGCATCGTTCGCGATCCAGCGCTGCACGAACAAGCCGTCGAGAAAATCCGCAAATTTGTCACCGAAGAACACGGCTGCGAGTGGCGTGGATTCATCCCCTCACCCATCACCGGCATGGATGGAAATCAGGAATTCCTCGCATGGATCATCGTCCCGAAAAGGAGAGCATGCAGCGCTGCAAGCTCTCCTGACGAAAACTCCACTCCACTAACACGGGACTGAAAGGCGGCGATCTTGAAGCCTTGCTGCCCCTCCTATTACCTCCCGGATACCGCCCCTTCATTTCCGTAGATGCCCATTATGGCCGAAAACGGGACCATCTGGCCGATTCTGGGACTTCAATTACCTTCCAAAACCGAACTTTCCGGATCATCTTACATCCAACGAAAGGCGACAGCCCACTACGGTGAACTGAAAACCTTTCCAACATATCCTGTCCTGCGCAATTCTGCTTCAAGCGCCATCGAACTCCGGGGGGAAGACGATGACAAAGCCAGCAGAGCCAAGCAGGATCTTTGGGGGGAAAATGTGCTATCTCGGGCGCGGATCGTTTCATCGGTCCGCGCCCGCTTTTTTGTCGTACGAACCACAGTTTGCCTGACATGGCGAATTCCTACCCACCGAGCCTATCCAGGCCGAACAAGGCGGAATCGTGGTAGGACCCAGCATGGGCCCTGAATATCAGTTTCTACCAGAATCGCCAAAAGAGGCACGGCCATTCTCAGCCGCGGAAAAGACTACCCCACTCTAACGCGGGCGGCTGGTGACTAGAAAGAGATCACGGATGGGATTCCATAAAACCGTCAGGTAACTAACTCTTTTGTGATTTAGCGCATGATGATCGATTTGGAATCAACTGAAAAAAAACGCGCGCTGTGCGAACCAGTAGAGCCCCAGAAGGATCACGATGGAGGAAAGCACCGGAATGCCCGAGCGGACAAATGCCGGCTGCCGGCGAGCATAAAAAAGCACAGGCAGGACCAACACCAAAACGGCGAGTTGGCCTGCCTCCACGCCGAGATTGAATGCCAGCAAGGGCGCTACGACTGTCTGCCCGTTAGCCCCGAGGCCGATGCTTTTAAGCAATCCCGCGAAGCCGAGCCCGTGTACGAGGCCAAAGCCAAAGGTAAGACCCACGCGCCTCATGACGGATAGATTTCGCCTAAAATTCTCGAGTCCCACGCAAATGATAGACAGGGCGATGAACGACTCAACCCAACGCGAGGGCAGATTCACGATGTCAAAAGTGGCGAGCGCCAGCGTGATCGAGTGCGCCAGCGTGAAGGCGGTGATGATCAGCAGCATCGGCCGCAGCCGCTGGCAGCCTATCAGCAGTGCGAGGAGGAAAAGCAGGTGGTCGTATCCGGTTAGAATATGCTTAATTCCGAGCGGGAAGAATTTCCAGAAACCCAGCGGCTTCATCACCGGCGGTGCAGCAGGAGCAGCATCGGCTTTATCCTCCTTACTTGGAGCAGAATCGATAGCTGCTTTTAACCCGAGATCGACGGACAGCGAGGAATCGCTGGCAAACAGTACCTTTCCGGCAGCGGGCTCCACATCACCGGAAAGATTCCCATCAGATTGATCGAAAACGGAGATTGTGCCGCTATCGAGCGATCCCAATAAAGTCAAGAAGCGCACCTTCACCACCATCGGCCATTGCGGTGGGCGCTCATAGGTGAGGACCAAGGCAACGTCCTTGTTCAGTTCAAACTGACATCTGGCCGCACCCGGTTTCATCACCGTCCCGGCTGTGGTAATTTCCAACAGGTCCGGAGCGGCGGCCTCTAGCAACGGCTTTGCTAAAGTCTGTGCAGCTTCGCCATAGCCAGCCGGTGCTTGATCGCCGAGGATCCTCCAGGCAAGAGCGTAGGAAGTCCTGACGACGACCTGCATCCGATTGGAAAAAACGCGGACTTCCGTCGAACTCTCGAAACCGTTGTGTGCGCTGAGAGCGCCAGTCGCGCAGAACAGCGTGACGATTCCGACCAACCATTTGAAAAATCCGTTCATACCAACACTTCAGCTTCTATTTGCGCACCCTATCCAGCAATACCAAATCCGCCTGTCCTACCAACGAACGGATGCCAGACCCGCCCAATTCGAGAATATTTGCATCGCGAACGTTCCGGGGATTTGATTTCGACAACGAGGAAATCATTGAATTCGGAAAATGATCATCCCGACAACAAGATGAAATCAGGGAACGAGAGCCACTCGATAGAACATCGCCTGGGCACCTCCAGTTACAAGAAACTCCGCTTTAGTTGCCGGAGAAGCCGCTGCCGGGACGCTGGAAAGCGCGATACAGATCCCGAATAGCGTCGCGCTAGACTGAATTTGATAGTTTTTCCCAGCAACGCCGGGCCACGAAATCGTGAGCTGACCGGCACCCCGGGAAGGCAGGAATCTGGGCAGCGATGGCTAGAAATCTAGCAGCAAGCAACAGCAGAGAGGGTTTGATCATGGGTCGGTGCGGAATGGGGCCGCAGGAAGTCCATCGGCGTTGAAAAGGTTGGCTCCTGCTGGGTTGGCAGCCCAGCCATAGCGGACGTAGGCAGGCTGCGGGATCGATAGGCTTGAAACGACCACAGTATCGCCATCGATCACCGCATCCGCCCAAATAAACTTCTTATCGGCAGCGGCAATTGCAAATTGTTTCAGAGCCCCATCCTTAGCGACTAAACCACCGCCGACGCTGTCAAATCGGATACGGATTCCCCCACCCTCGACGGTGGCATCATGAAACAGCGGTCCACTGGCAGCTCCCGCTTTTCCGTAGGTCCCCGTGAGGGCTAGTCGGGCGAGACGCCTACCAACATCGAGTTTGTTTCTCGGATGCACGTTCTTCTCATCACCGATGTCCTGCGTGATCGCCATGCCGGTGCGGGAGATGCCAAGCGACTTTGCCTGGGCTTCGCGCATTTCGGGAAGCTCACCGCCGGACGGCTCGGCTTGCGGTGATTTGTTAGGGGCAAGCTGGACAAAATAGAACGGCAGTCCTGGATTTTTCCAGAGCGAGCGCCATTCGCCGATGAGCGTCTGTTGGAGTTCTGGATAGAGCTTCCGGGTGTTCATGTTTGACTCACCCTGATACCAGATTGCACCACGGATGGCGTAAGGCACGACCGGGGCGATCATGCCGTTGTGGAGGACAAACGGATTGTGTTGATCCTGAAGCGGATCGGGATTTTTTGGAGCCTTGCCACCGGTTGATTTGGCGAGAGCCTCACCGTATTGTTGATAAGTTTTCGGATCATCGCGAAACGTTAGGCGCTTTTTTCCGAATGCGTCCAACAACTCCCTGAACTGCGGATGCGCGGCCAATCCCTGTTCACTGATCCATGATTCGATCGTGCTGGCCCCATAGGCGCAAGTGACTAGCCCCACGGGCACGTCCAGTTTCTGCTGGAGATCCCGACCGAAATAGTAGGCAACTGCGGAAAAATCACCCACGCTCTGCGGCGAGCAAACCGCCCATGCTCCCTCGACATCGCGCCGCGGAAACTCACTCATCGTCCATTCCGCAGTGAACATCCGCAGCTTAGGGGAATCCGCGGCAGCCACTTCCCTTTCCCAATCCTCAGCGCCCGCGTATGCTCGCTTCGCCGTCTTCGCTAGACTGAAATCCATATTCGACTGGCCAGAGCAAAGCCACACCTCCCCGACCATCACGTCCGAATAGCTGCGGGTGACTCCCGACGAAACCTCCAGCGTGAATGGGCCACCGGCAGTTAGAGAAGGAAAGTCGATCCGCCATTTTCCATTTTCATCCGCAGTCGCAGTGGCTGATTTTCCAGCAAGCGTCACCGTCACTTCTTTGCCAGCAGTGGTCGTTCCCCAGATCGGTATCGTCATATCGCGCTGGAGGACCATGTGGTCGGAGAAAACAGACGGCAGCCAGAGATCAGCAGGAAAAAGTGCCTTGCCGAGCTCACAACCTGCCAGATCACGGATCGCGGCTGCCATCGTGGAGGCGTTAAATGCCGCCCCTGCGGCGCAAGTGTGGGTATGATCTGCGCCAGCGAAAAGCGCTGCGGTTTTTTGTTCTCCCAGGCTTTCGTATTTGTCAGCCAAGAGGTGATTGAAGTCGATAAACAACGCGTGCTCCTGATCCGCTGCCTGTTTGGACCAGAGAGAGTAATCCGTATCGGACCTAACGATCTTCCCGTTCTGCCAGATATTTCGCGGAATCAGTGAAACTACGATGGGGGTCACTCCCTTCGCCTTTGCCTCACTGATGAATTTGCGCAGGTACCAGCCATGCGTATGGACGGTCTCCGGTTGTTGGTCGGTGACGCGGACAATCTCCTCGGTTTCATCGCCGATGCCATTGAGCGTGGCGCGGCAACGTTCGTCGTTAGTTTTTCCACCATCGTTGTGGCCGAACTGCATGAGTAGAAAATCACCTGAATTCAGGTGCGCCATCACTGCATCCCAACGGCCTTGAGTGAGAAACGTGCGACTGCTGCGCCCGCCAATCGCGCGGTTGACGACCGTGATTTTCCCCGGATCAAACTCGTTCACCAGCGGATCCCCCCACCCCATCTGACCGTCGGTGCTATTGCGTACGGTGGAGTCGCCGATGATGAACAGCGAGGGTTTTGCCCACGACGTAGCCATCACCGCCAAAAACACAGCACAGGTAATCCCTAAAAGACGCAGCGACATGGACAAAAGATTCGTCGAAACAAAGCCATTTGTCGCTCACCCGAAAGGGGTAGTGGGTAGGAGTGCGGGCCAGTGGGTCGCGCGCGCCCGGAAGATCAAAAGCAACAGATCGGTGAAAATTTGCTAAATTTGCGCTTTTCGCCAAGGCAGGAATGGGAATACTCCGCCGCGACCCGAAAGGCGTCCGGCCGGCTTAGCTCAGTGGTAGAGCAACTGATTTGTAATCAGTAGGTCGCCAGTTCAACCCTGGCAGCCGGCTCCATCCAACTTATTGAAAATCAGCACGTCGCGATCTGATTTTCAAAATCAGAGAAAACACGAACTCCGCCGAAATGCATGTAAATGCGGGTTTTAACGCGTTTTATAGCACAGAGTGTTGCGCGGATTTTTTCTTTGAACTCACGGCGAAGTTCTCTGAAGTAGTTCTGGAATCCGGGGAAAGTCGATTGATTGAGGCCTTCCGCGCAATAGCTGATTGCACGGTCGCCAAAAAAAACATGTTGCATTCCCCCCGCGCCCGGCGTCGTGCGCGGTGGACTCGGGCGGTTGTTTGGGTAGCCGATCAAACAGAGTCGTTGCTTCTCAAGAGCGGGCGTTTCCAGTTGCTGCGCGATCTCGTAGATCAGGGTGAGATTCCAGCAGCTAAGACGGCATTCCGTGACTATTTCATTGCACGCGGCACGGAAAGAGTGGCTACGAAAGAACGGGGCGGCGATGGATTTGTGAATCGGATTAAAGTAAAAATTGAGGTGCGGCCGATTCGGCGATCTCTTCGAACCATGCGTCATCCGGCATCGCATACGGTCGGAAGGTTTCCAGCGTGGAGAAATGCTCGTTGTGGAACAGCGCGCGGTGCAGGCCGAGCGAGGTGGCGGCGGGTGAATCGATGAGATTCGAGGAATCGTTGGCGCTCATCTGAAAGAGAACGCGCATTTCGAATTCCGCCATCAGCTTGCGCGGGATCCAGCGGCTGACGTTGTTCCATGTATCGGTCGCCGCTATGACATGCATGCCCACCGGGCCGCCTTCGTCCAGCAGATTGGCAAATGCTTGGGACGGACTTGCTCCGGCTGACGCATCGTCATCCATCGAGAAGCGGAAATCATCATCCGGCCGCAAAGATTTGAAGCGCTGGAGATCCTGGACAATGAGGAAGACCTCCGGCGCGTCCTTGCCCAACTTCGGACCGCGGGTGGTGAGTTCCGCAGAGAGTTCGGCCATCAGCGGTGCGACCACGTCCGGTCCGCCGACGCGAATGCGATGCGGCAGGATGTTAGCAAGTCGTTGAAAAACGCCGTCATCACCGGCGTCGTTCGCGTGGGGATCGAGCACCACAAACTCTACCTGATTCGGAGGGTATTGCGCAGCCAGTGAAATAAGACTCACCGCGAGCAAGGTCATCGTCCGCTCCGCCGATTGTCCGACTGCTAACAAGTGACTACCGCTCTGACGCTGGAACAACGCTTCGGTGGGACCTTTGATCGAATTCGGAGCACCCAGCCATGCGCGGGCTTTGGCTGGACCCGTCGTGGGATGGCTACGCAGCAGGGCGTGGAGTTCCGCGTGATCACGGATGTCGGCCGGGGCGTTGCCTTCGAAAATGATCGGCACCTGTGGGATTTTCCCGCCTTTCGTTGCCAGTGCGTTGACTTGGTCTAGCAATGCATCGCGCTCGTCTTCCGGCAACCAGACGATCTGGAAAGGACTGTTAGCAGCGAGCGCTCCGGCCTGATCGTTATAAATCCCCTCACCCGGCCGGGTCAGCAGGCGCGGCGCAGGATTGTCGTCATCCATGATCAAATGCGCGTCGCTCTCGTTGCATTGCAAAGCGATACGGATGACCATTTGCCCCAAGGTCGCGCGTGCCAGAGTGTAAGCTCCGCCAAGCGTTTGCGAACCGAGAATCACATGTATCCCGAATGCCCGGCCCTGCCGCACGATCCGATCCAACAGCAGCGAGGCCTCCTGCGCCACCGCATCGTCTTCGGTGAAAAATTCCTGAAACTCATCGATCAGTAACAAACTCCGCGGTAGCGGCTGATGGCCCGGCGTTCGCTTGTATCCCGCCAGATCCTGAGAGCCCGCCTTGCGGAAAAGTTCGCCCCGCCGCTTCAATTCGGCGTCCACGCGCTGAAGTACGCTGAGCGCGAATTCTCTATCACTTTCTATGGCGATCACCCGCGCGTGCGGCAGATGCTTCGCTGCGTAACATTTGAACTCCACGCCTTTTTTGAAATCGACCAGATAGAACTCGACCTCCTCCGGACTGCAATGGAGCGCGAGGTTGGTGATGATCACGTGGAATAACGTGGATTTTCCCGAACCCGTTTTTCCCGCGACCAGGACGTGCTGGCGTGTGCCTTTTCCAATCGCAAGCATCTGGAGTTTTTTCGCGCCCGTCCTGCCCACCGGCACGCGCAGTTCCTCGCTCGTCTCGGATTTCCAAAAATCCTCAACCGCCGGAGCGATGTGTGAGAACGGAACCTGCACGCGGTTCGAATCAATGCTAGAACGGCCGATCCGGTGAATCAAAGTCGTAGAATTTTCATCCGACGGCGCGGCATCAATGGTGACGACATCAGCCCCGAAGGGCGCTCCTGCCAGATGAAAAACTCCGTCTTTGAGGACGAGCCGAGTGCAGGCGCGCAGAAGTTCATCATTGAGCGATACGTCTGGAAGTGGCTGGCGTGTGTCGCGATGGATGAGCAGATAGACGCCGCAGCGCGCGCCGCTGGAGGCGATTGATAGAAGCCGCTTCATCGACGTGTCACTGAAGCTGGCGGGAAATCCCGCGACGACGAGGAAACGATACTTTTCGGCAATCGTGCCAGCCTGTTTGTTGTATTCCGCGATGGTCGCATACTCGTTGCGAAGATACATCTGAATCACCTTTTCGATGTGCTCGTTGAGTTCTGCTAGACGTTCCTCGATCTGTGTGGACTGCGTCCAAATGCGATGAGCAATCAGGGATTCTTCGTAATCCGCGAGGTGCATCAGTCCGGCGAAATCCTTACCGAGGCCGATAGGATCGATGAAAACAAACGACGCGCGGCCCGGCGGCTGCGTAGCTAACAACCGCAACGAAATGGCGCTCAGCGCCTGCGTCGCCGCATCGCCGCTTTTGCCGTCGCTTTCGATCATCAGCGAAGCCTGATCGGGAAAGCCGAGCGAGAACGGAACGCGGAACTTGCCGGAATCTGCCAGTGCGAAACGCGGATCGTGCGGCAGAGCGCCCGTGAGTTTCGCCGTATCGACGGCGATTGAGCCGATGCGCACGGCGCTCGACGATTCTTCGGGCGGCGTCCAGTTCTCACAGAAATCCGGCGTCCACTCGGGAAAGCGGGAATGCGATGTCCAGTTGAGCGAATGAAGTTTCTCCAGCAGCGGCAACACCCCGTTTTCCCAAGGTGCGGAGAGTTCGCCGATGGCGGCATCCGTCTGATTTTCGATTTCGGAGTTCGCTTTGGCGCGGGCGAGGTTAGTTTCCTCTGAGAGTTTCGCTGCTTCCTGCTGGGCGATTAAGAGCGCGCGATCATAGTCTGCGGAGATCTTTGCGAGCTTGCGTTGATGGAGTGTTTCCAGACGCACGGGAATTCGGGCGAGCTGACGATCAAGCTTGCGCTGGCCATCGCTGAGGCGAGTTTTCCAATCCGCATCGGACTCGCGGAATGTATCGCTGAGGCCACGCCCTTCCTGATCGTGCTCGCTTTGGATTTCCGCCTCCATCGCAGCGAGATCGGCCGCAGACTTTTTCTCTGCCTCGTTTTCCAACAGCCGCGCGGTGGCGAGCGAGGTAGCGGCGCGGCGGATAGTGGCCTGAGAGAGAATCAGCGCAGCGCTCCAAATTCCTATCAGCAGCCCCTCCGCAATGAGGAAAGAAGGCATCACAGCATTCAATCCACCGCCGCCGGGGCGCAGCGCATACCAGAGGTGCATGCCGCCAATGACTGCAGCGAGGGCAGTGAGCGGCAGGAATCGGAAGAACCGGGCGAGTGGCAACGCTTGGGCTGAAACATTCGCGGCCCGCGCCTCATCGAGCGTTTTCAAAAGTTCCGCACGCGTCGCTTCCGCCGTCGCAGGAACATCAACGGCAGGTACCTTGAAGCGCGTGCCTTCGAATTTCTCTACCACCAGCGGCCGGAACGAGCGAAAGGCAGCCAGCACGGACTTGCGCAGTTCGCGCCGGACGCCGCGGTCGGCGCTGAGCTGCAATTGAAATGCCTGATGGGCAGTCTTCGCCACATCAAGTTCCTGCTGGCGCGCTTGGCGATTGCGCATGATAGAACCTTGGACCTGGCCGATCCGGCGGTCCTTCATTTCCTGCTGGCGGTGGGCAAGTGCCGTGCGGCTGACATGATAGGCTTCGTGGACCCGCGCATGCCGGGCTTCTGTTTCCGCTTCGGCGCGGACGACTGAGTCCTTCTGGATCGCGGCGATTTCATGCAGGCGGCGGTTGAGTTTTTCCGTATCGATCTCCTCGCGCCGCGTCATTTCATGGCGAACGGCGACGAGTGCCTGTGCCTGTTTTTTAAAAAGCGCCGCCTCGTCCGCCATCACCGAGGCGATGGAAGATTTTAAATGGCCGAGCTCTCCCAGCACTGTGCGGAGGTCGGTGGATTCAATCGCAGTCTGCATGGATTTTTTCTAGCAAGTGGTCGAGCTCTTCGATGACGCGCAGGGCGGCGTTCACACCGTTCATCAGTTCAGATAGATACGTTTCCTCGAATTCCTGTGCTTTGCGGTCGCGCCAAGAATAGCGCGTCTCGCCCCACCGGGCTTGGAGGTTGCGGGTTGCTAGGGTGAGCAGTCCCTTGCTGCCGGTCATGCTCACGGAGCACCTCCCGGATCGGTGGGTTCCACGGGCGGCGATGGGGCAGCAGGTGCTTTTTCGGCGTAGGCTTGCAGCGCCTTAATGTGCTCACCAAGAGTGAAAACTCCTTTCGGTAGCTGCTGCCCGACGATGAAAAACATCGGATCGAGCTGGCGCAAAAGAGGTGTGGCACGGTTCTCGAAAGTCTGCCGCCACTTTTTGACGACGCGCATTTTTTCCTCAGCTTCCGTTAGTTTCCGCTGGGCCTTGAGCACGGCCATTTTCTGAAATGCGTTGCTTGCCCGCGGATTGGTTAGGTTCGCACTGTAGAGTTCCTGCTCAGCCTGATCGAGGTTCTTGGTCCAGAGTTTCACCTGATTTCCCCAATATTGGACGCGGTCGCTATCCAGCCACGTCTGGGTGCGGCGGACATCACCCTCCATGTCCTCCAGCGCGACGCGGGCCTTGGCGATGTATTGGATGAGGTCCGCGCGGAAGGCTTCGAGCGCATCGATGGAGGAGATTTTGACTTGGTCGGACATGGCCAGGGGTCAGCGCTGGTCGAGATACTGCTGGATGCGCTCCGCCTTGCGCAGCAGGTAGGGAGTGTGGCGCTCAGACAGTTCGAGGAAAGATTTCAGAGTCTTCATCAATTGGATGAACTCCGCCGAGAACTTTTCTTGCTCCTGATCCTGCCAGGAATCGCCCAAAGCGGTGTATCGCGCCATCAGTGAGCCGGTGCGCTCTCGCAGGTCGCCGTTGAAACGCTTCAACTCCGCCGCGAATCGACGGACTTCTTCGGGATCGATGATGGCTTGTGACATGGTGGATGCGGCGGATTTCAAAGTGCGCCCTTTCCAAGGAATCAAACGCCCATTTCGATGCCATGCCAATTTGAATCTCGAATCTGCCAGAAATTTCCGCAAACCCGTGAAACGTCACTCGCTTGGCTAACCACTGACGAATACGGCTTGGCAAAAACAGGCAAACTTGGAAAATTTCACGCACGTGTTGGCAAATCAGCTTCACTTGTGGCAATAAATCCGTAGAACTCATCCCCCGCACCCTCTCATGGCCTCCGCACCACCCAATACCACAGCCGCACTTGCCAAACACCTCGGCATTTCCCGATGGACCATTTCTCGGGTCCTCAATGGGCACAGCGGCGTGAAAGAGGAAACGGTCCGGAAAGTGAAACAGGCCATCCAAGACCTCGATTTCCAACCAAGCTCTCTCGCACGCAGCCTTCGCGGCGGGCAAACCGCGACCGTCGGAGTCTGCTTCCAAGACCTCGATTCGCCGGTGATGGCGATGCGGGCAGCAGCGCTCCAGCAACGCCTCCGGGAGGAAGGATACGACACCGTAATCGAACTCTCCGGCTCAAGTGTGGAGCTGGAGCGAAATGCTATCCGCCGGTTTGTGGGGCACCGCGTGGATGGCATTGTACTGATTTTCTCCCACCTCGCTGCGGATGATCCGGCGATCAACCTTTTGCAGCGCGAAAAGGTGCCCTGCTTTTGGATCGACCCCGAAAACGAGGTGCCCGGGGACAAGGTCGCACTCGATCGCGGCCGCTCGATGAAGCTGATCCTAGAGCACTTAGCAGGCCTCGGGCACCAAAAGATCTCACTGCTCGGAATCGATCCGCAAAACCCGTTCGGAGCCCTGCGAATCCCCGGCCTCAAGCGATACGCCCCGGAGGTAGGCCTCGATTTTGAGCAGGATTTCCAGTTCGTGTTTCATTCGGGAGAAACCAGCCACACCTTCGATTACGGCTATGAATTGGCCGGCGAATTGATCGAGAAATCCGCCGGTCAACTGCCCACCGCCATCATCGCCCTCAATGACCGGATTGCGATCGGTGCGATTAACCGCCTCCGTGAGGACAGTATCCGAGTGCCCGAGGATGTGTCGGTCGTCGGCTATGACAACATCGCCGTCGGCGAACACTTTTTCCCCACACTCACCACCGTGGATCACCAGACCGACCGTCTCATGGATCTCGCCGTCCGCGGCCTGCTCGAACGACTCGACCCGGATAAAATCACTCTTCCACCCCGCGAAATGTCCGTGCAACCCAAGCTGATCATTCGGAAATCGACGGGCAAATGCAGGGAATAGCCATTTGAAGCCGCGAACATGACCGCCAACGAGAATGCTATTTCGAAAAGTATTGCCCCTTTCCGTGTATTGACCTTCCGCCTCCGCACCTTCACATTTTCAGCCACATCGCTCAAACGCTATTGACAAAAACCTACACGTGTAGGATTTCACTTCCAGCAAACTCTTCACCGCTACCAAACTCAACCACTACCGTCACCATGTCAGAAATCTTCTACGTCGTTCCCGAAGAAAAGCACAACGCCTTGGTCGCCGCCGTTTACCGCAAGCGTGGCTATACCGCCGCCGAGGCCGCCGACGGTGCCCGATTCTGCGCCGATGCTACCCGCCACGGCATCCGCACGCACAACGCTCTCAAGGCGCTTCACCTCGATCACTTGTTCGGCTCCGCATCCGGTGGTTGTGTCCCGAAAGCGAAGATAGAGAAAATCAAGACCCGCTTCCGTGGCTCCGAAGTCTGGAATGCTAACAAAAAGCTCGGACAGGCGACCGGCTACGCCGCCATCGAGGCAGCCATCAAGCTCGCCGATAAATACGGCGTCGGGATGGTTTCCGTGGACAATGCATTTCACTACCTCTGGGGCGGTGGCTACGTGATGGAGGCCGCGCGCCGCGGCTATATCGCCTACACCAACTGCACCGCCGCGCTCGCGGAAGTGGTTCCCTTCGGTGGCAAGTTCCCCACTCTGGGCACGAACCCCCACTCATGGGGATTTCCCACCATGGATTCTGTCGGCTACCCCATCGTTCTCGATTGGGCCACTTCCGTCGTCGCCATGGGACGCGTCCAACAGCTCGCCCGTGAGGGCAAACAACTTCCTCCCGGCGCTGCTGTCGATGAAAACGGCCAGCCAACCACTGATCCTAACACAGCGAAATTCCTCGTTCCATTTGGTGCCCACAAAGGCTACGGCCTCGCGCTGATGAATGAAATCATCGGTGGATTCATCGGTGGTTCGCTTCCCACCATCCGCAATCGTTGGGACAAAGTCGGCGACGACAAAGGCACCTGCTGTTTCTTCTTCCAAGTCTGGCATCCCGACGCGATGAACGCTGGCGACTTTGCCAAAGGCCGCAGCCAGTCGCAAAACGTCAAGGCTGTCATCGATGACATTCTCGGCCACGGCAACGAAAACTGCATGCTCCCCGGCCAACTCGAAGCACAAGCCGCAGCTCGCGCCGCAAAAAACGGCGGATTACTTTTCTCCGAAGCCGAAATTCTCGCCTTCAATGAACTGGCCGCCGAAGCAGGCAAAGCCAAATGGAAAGTCTCCGATTTTAAACAAGCCGAATAATTCAATAGAAGAAATCCTAACCGCAGATGAACACAGATAGCCGTGAATGCAGAAATTTCACGAATTCATCTATCCAATCTTGCCTGCCTTGATTAACGCCCATCTGCGTTTAAAAAACTAAATCGAACCACAAAACCATGTCACTGACCATCAAACCAAAATCCGAATGCGCCTTCGATCAAATCTCGCTCGGCGAAGTCATGCTCCGCCTCGATCCCGGTGAAGGCCGCATCCGCACTGCCCGCAACTTCGCTGTCTGGGAAGGCGGCGGCGAATACAACACCTCGCGCGGCCTGCGCAAATGTTTCGGTTATAAAACAGCGGTCGTCACCGCCTTCGTGGATAACGAGGTCGGCCATCTCGTGGAGGATTTCATCATGCAGGGCGGCGTCGCCACGGATTTCATCCAATGGCGTGAGGACGACGGCATCGGCCGCAACGTGCGCAACGGCCTGAACTTCACCGAGCGCGGCTTCGGCGTGCGGGGTGCTGTTGGAAACCCCGACCGCGGAAATACGGCTGCCTCGCAACTCAAGCCCGGCGATGTGGATTGGGAGCACATCTTCGGCACACTCGGCGTCCGCTGGTTCCACACCGGTGGCATCTACGCAGCCCTCTCAGAAACCACCGCCGCCCTCACCGTGGAAGCTGTGAAAGCCGCTAACAAATACGGCACTGTCGTTTCCTACGATCTCAACTACCGTCCGTCGCTCTGGAAAACCATCGGCGGCCTCGCCAAAGCCCAAGAAGTGAACCGCGAAATCGCAAAATACGTCGATGTCATGATCGGCAACGAAGAGGACTTCACCGCGTCGCTCGGCTTCGAGGTGAAAGGCGTGGACCACAACATTTCCTCCATCGAGCTCGATGCCTTCAAGGCGATGATCGAAACCGCCGTGGCGGAGTTCCCTAACTTCAAGGTCGCCGCCACCACCCTTCGCGGCGTGAAAACCGCCACAGTCAACGACTGGTCCGCCATCCTCTGGCACGACGGAAAATTCCACGAATCCCGCAAATACCCCGACCTCGAAATCCTCGACCGCGTCGGCGGCGGTGACTCGTTCGCGTCCGGCGTTCAGTTCGGATTCATGGAGTTCAACGACGCCCAAAAAGCCGTGGAATATGGAGCCGCTCACGGCGCCCTCGCCTCCACCACCCCCGGCGACACCTCGATGGCCACCCGCAAGGAAGTGGAAAAACAAATCGGCGGTGGCGGAGCACGCGTGGTGCGCTAACACTTAGCAAACGGTCTAGACAGCGGCTACATGCCAACAAATAGTGGACTCATGAAATCATGTGATTCTTGCCGTGGCAACTTCGCTCCCTCCCGCGCCTGACCGAGGGCGAAGGACTTCGGGAAATTGCCACGTGTCTCAAAGCCAAGCCTTCGACTCATCCTCATTTTTCAGACACCCACCAATCACTTCAAATCTTGTAACCGCTGCCTACACCACGACAGCCCCTCGCTATACTCCTCACTCTGCGGCCGTGAGGAAAGCAGCCCCTCCCACAGCGTGACCGCATCGTTGAAAGCCTTCTTTGCCTCCTCATTTTGATTCGCCAGTTGCAACGCGTGACCGAGATCACCTAACAAATAAGCGACTGAGCTCTGCAACTGCTCCGGCCGCGGTCCACTCGTGGAATCCCCTGTCTCCAGTTTTCCCAGCAAATCACGCGACCGGCGGATCAGCGCGATTTCCTCGCTGCGATTTCCGGACATCCCGCTCATGCGTCCCTTCTGCCACCAGAGCAGTGCCAATCGGTAGGAAACCATTGCGTTGTTAGGTGCCGATGCCCGGATCGCCTCCAGCATTCGGATGCCTTCGTCAAATTCCTTCACCGAATCCGCCGCCATACCTTTGTCACGATGAATCCCGCCCATCAGGCCGAGCTGCGCCGCCTTCCGCGCCACCGCCTCGGCGTTGTCAGGTTGCGTTGCCAGCAGTTGATCCAACAGCTTCGTCGATTGCCCGGAAAGCGTCTCAGCCGCCGGAATATCACCTGATAGAACAGCGGACTCCGCCATCGCCCCGTAGCAGCCCGCAAGATCAAGCTGCAGTGCTGCGTCGTCCGGATTTTCCTTCAGCAGCTTTACCAACTCCATCGTCGCCAGCGAGCGCACCTCTCGCGCATCGCCAAGGCTGCCCATGCCTTCGAGAATCGTCGCTGACGAAAGATAGCAAGCCGCCAGTTCCGACCGCAGAATCGCCGCGTCCGGCCGCTGGTCGGCGATGCGGTTGAGCGTCTGGGTAGCCCGCAGCAGTTGCTCCAGTGCCTTCGTGTCATCCCCACGTGCGGCTAACAATTTCGCCTCATGAAAATCCAGAATTGAAAGAAGCTGGTTCAGCCGATCCCCATCCACCTCCGTCTGCGGCACCGCCTCGAGTGCCCTGCGCGCCGCGATGAAAGCCGGTGCGGTTTCCGGATCGGAAATCGACTGCCGCAGCAATGCGAGCAGCAGTGAATCCGTCGCCATCCGGAACTTCAGCTCTGCATCCATCGGCAGCAAGGACCACGCATTGAGCGCCTCCGCGATGCGCTTCGTGGCGGCTGGCGCATCACCTGCCGCTAGGGAAATTTCTGCCAACTGCAAACGGATCATCGCCCGCTCGTCCGCCAGATCAGAAATGTCCGCAGTGCGTGTTAGGAAATCTTCGAAGTAGCGCTCTAGCCGCTTCAGCCGCAGGTCCCGCCCGTCCAGCGGCGGCAGTTTGCGGTGGCCTTTTTCCATCGCCCAGGAAAACAAGCGGTCGCCGATCTGCCGCGAGGCCTCCAGCCGCGCCAGTGATAGTTCCCTCTCATAAGTCAGCGCCTGCTGCGCCTCCTTGGTCTTTGTCTCTGCGAGAGCTCGCGCCTCGATTGCCTTCTCGCTCACTGATTTCAACACCTGCAGGTTTTCGTTATTCTCACCGCGTTCCTTGAGATGGAGCGTGCTCGACAAATGCCACAGCCCGCCTAACACCACCGCCGCAGCCACAGCCACTCCCGCGAAGAACAAAGTCCGCCATGCCCGCCGCTCCGCCCTGCGCCGCTGGTCCAGCAGCGCCTCGCGCTCGGCATCGTCCGTTAGCTTTTTCTCCACCGCCTCGAAGCCAGCCCGCACGTCCATCATGCTGAGTGGCCGTTGCAGCGGATCAAGATGCAGGCAGCGGCCGATGCACTCGCGCAGACCGGCTTCCAGCGCGTTGCTCGCCTCGTCCGGCCAACTCACGTCCGGCTGCGTCTCCAGATTGCGCGCCACTTTCCCGAGATCCGCCTGGATCCCCTCCTTGCGGGTCTCACCCGCGGCGGGTGCGACGAAACTGAACGTCTCATGGCATCGCGGAAACTTGCCGGTTAAAATCCGATAGGCCAGCACTCCGAACGTAAAAACATCCCAGCGGTATCCCGCCTCCTCCAGATAGCCGCTTGAATTCCGAAGCTGCTCCGGCGGCTGATAGAGCACGGCATCGGTGAAATTGAAATGCTTCACGCCCGGCATATTTCCCATCGCCCAGTCGGCCACTAACATTTCTCCTTCGTCGCTGAAAAACACATTGCCCGGTTTCAGATTGCCGTGCGCCACCCGCCGTTCGTGCATCGCGGAAAGCGCCTTCGCCAGCGATCTCACCAGTTTCCACGATCCCTCGCCTGGATGCGCGGCGATCGTCATTTGCAAGCTCCTCGGCACCGCTTGCTCCTCCGTCACGTCCGCCAGCAGCGTCATCACCCAGAACGAGCGACCTTCCCTGAACGTCGCGGAAAGCACCGGCAGCACGCCCTCCGGCCAACCGCCCACCTCCAGACGCTCCGTCATGGACTCCAAAATCCCCCGTGAAATCCCCGTCGGCTCGAAAATCTTCACCGCCCGCGCCACGCCGTTTTCATCCGTCGCCTGGTAAACTCGCCCGCAGCCGCCACTGCCGATCAGCTTACCTGCTTGTATTCCATCCACTTGTGGCGCTTCCATCGGCACACTCTCTAGATCACAAATCCCTTCCCGCCAACCCTGAAGGTGCGCAGAGATTCTTTTTTGAAATGAACGATTTGGCCCTATCGTATTCGACCGGTTGAGGCGCGATGCCTTACCAACCATTTCACCCATGAAACCTACCTGCCCTGGCAATCCCCTCGAACGCTACTCGTCACGCCGCGAGTTCTTCTACGTCGGACTGCTCGGCGGACTCGGCCTCACGCTCCCGCAGTTCCTGCGAAATCAAGCATACGGCGATACAAAAACCTACGCCACCCACGAAGCCGTCGCCCAAGGCATCATCCATATTTTCCTCCCCGGTGGCATCGCCCATCAGGAATCCTTCGACCCCAAGCCACTCGCCCCCGCCGAATACCGCGGCCCGTTCGGGGCCATCGACACGAAACTCCCCGGCATCCAGTTCGGCGAGTTCATGAAGGAAACGGCGCAGATCGCCGATAAGGTCACCATCATCCGTTCGATGTCTCACGGTGAGGCCGCCCACGAACGCGGCACGCACAATATGTTCACCGGCTACAAGCCATCGCCCGCGCTCGAATATCCGTCCATCGGTTCGGTCATTTCCCACGAGCTTGGCCCGAGAAATGACCTGCCACCTTATGTCTGCGTGCCGTCCGTGCCGAATGAGTATGCAAATTCCGGCTACCTCTCCTCCGCGTTCGGCCCTTTTGCCCTCGGCTCGAATCCCGAGCAAAAAGACTTCCAAGTCCGCGATCTCAATCTACCAAAAGGCGTGGACGATGCCCGCTTCGCCCGCCGCCGGTCGCTCTTGGAAACGGTCGATCACCACTTCCGCACGCTTGAGGAATCCGACTCCATCGCCTCCATGGATGCGTTCTATCAACACGCCTACAAGCTCATCTCCTCGCAGAAAGCCCGTGAGGCGTTCGACCTGAAAGCCGAGCCAGACGCCCTCAAGGACGAATACGGCCGCACTCCTGCTGGCCAGCGCATGCTGCTCGCCCGCCGCCTGATCGAGGGCGGCGTCCGCTTCGTTTCCCTAACCGCCGGCGGCTGGGATCACCACGACAATATCAAGGGCCAGATTCAGAAAGAACTCCCGCAAACCGATAAGGCCATCGCCACCCTCATCCGCGACCTCGAACGCCGTGGCATGTTGGACTCCACGCTCGTCATGGTCACCACCGAGTTCGGCCGCAGCCCGAAAATCAACGCAACCGGTGGCCGCGATCACTGGCCGCGCGTCTTTTCCACGATGCTCGCTGGCGGCGGAGTGAAACAGGGCTACGTCCACGGCGCGTCTGATAGCCTCGGCGGCGAAGTCGATACCGATGGCGTCACCGTCGCCGATTTCGCCACCACCATTTACAACCAGATCGGCATCAACGCCGACAAGGAACTCATGTCTCCCGGCAACCGCCCTATCGAAATCTGCGCCGGCGGCGAAGTCCTCGATTCCTTGTTAGCGAAACGCGCATGAGCCTTGTAACGCCCGTCTGCGACCGTCGCTAACTGAAAAACGCTCCAGGACCACCCCGCGTCCAACTGTCCATCTGCGGTAAAAAAATCTGAACTCCATCCGCATTGAAATCCACCCTCTCCATCGTCCTCGCCCTCATCACCCCGCTCGCCGCATTCTCCCCGATCCTCAATCTCGTGGACCCGCGCGGTGGCCAGCGCGGCACGGAAATGGAAGTCCACTTCTATGGCGAGCGCCTCGATGAAACCGCAGAGGCCATCTTCTACGAGCCAGGCCTCTCTCTATCAGACATCCAGATCAAGGATGCAAAGCACGCCATCGCGAAAATCAAGATCGGCCCGGACGCCACCCTCGGCGAGCACTCGCTCCGCCTCCGCAGCCCCGGCGGACTCACCGAACTCCGCTCATTTTGGATCAGCCAGTTTCCTAACGTCCCGGAAACTGAGCCCAATGCCACTTTCGATACCGCACAGAAAATCGAGCTAAACAGCACCATCATCGGCACCGCTGGCACCGAGGACGATGATTACTATGTCTGCTCGTTGAAAAAAGGCCAGCGCCTCTCCGTCGAGGTCGAGGCCATGCGGTTAGGGCGCGTCATGTTCGATTCCTACGTCGCCATTCTCGACCCGAAAAAATTCGAACTCGCCTCCTGCGACGATACCCCGCTGCTCCGCACCGATTCCTTCGCCTCCATCATCGCCCCGGAAGATGGCGACTACCGCATCCTCGTCCACGAGGCCGCCTACGAGGGCAACGACCAATGCCAATACCGCCTCCACATCGGCACATTTCCCCGGCCCAAAGCGGTTTTCCCCACCGGCGGCAAGCCCGGCGAAACCATCGAGTTCACCTTCATCGGCGATCCCTCCGGCCCGATCAAACAGTCCATCACCCTCCCCCCCGACGCACGCGACCGCGTCCCCATTTTCCCCATCCAGGAAAATCGATCCGCCCCCTCACCCCACTGGATCACCGTCTCCCCGCTAGAGGTGGTTAGAGAAATTTCTCCCAGCTCTGATTTCAAATCCGCCACGCCCATGCCGCCACTTCCTTCCGCCGCACACGGCATTCTCGATGGCGATGCGAAGGCCGATTGGTTTAAATTCACCGCCAAGAAGGACCAGAACCTCGTCCTCCGCGTCATTGCCCGGAGCCTGCGATCTCCACTCGATTCCGTGCTCTCCATCCACAGCTCCGATGGCAAACCCATCGCTTCTAACGACGACCAAGGCGCGCCCGACAGCGTCATCTCCTGGACCTGCCCCGCCGATGGCGAATACGGCCTAAAAATCCGCGACCAACTCGACCGCACCGGGCCGGACTTCACCTATCGCATCGAGATCACCACCAAGTCCCCCGCCCACGCCGCCACCCTGCCCGTCGTCGAGCGGGTGAATAGCCAGAAGTGGAAAACCTTCCCCGTTCCGCGCGGGAACCGCTACACCGCCGTCGTCAATGTCACCCGAGAAAACATCGCCTGCGATGCCACCTTCGAGGCTGGCTCCCTGCCCGCCGGAGTCACCCTGCATGCGCCGCCCGTCCCCCGCTCGATCAATAATTTCCCCATCGTCTTCGAGGCAGCGCCAGACGCCCCCATCGCTGGTAGCCTCTATCCGTTTTTCCTGAAATCCGTTGGCGAGCCCGCTCTTACCGGGAAACTCATCGACACCATCAACCACGTCGAAGTGAACAACGAGGGCGTCTATCACTCTGCCAGTTCGGACCGCATCGCCGCCGCCGTCATCAACGAGGCCCCCTTCCGTATCGATCTGGAAAAGCCCGCAGTCCCGCTCGTCCAGAACGGCACGCTCGCCTTGAAAGTCCGCCTCACGCGCAGCCCGGGCTACGCCGAAAAAGTCAGCGTCCGCTTCCTGTGGAATCCCCCGGGCGTCACCGGCCCCGTCAGCATCGACATCCCCGGCGATCAATCAGAAGCCACCTACGAGCTCAACGCCAGCGCCGACGCCGCCCCCGCCGATTGGCAGGTCTGCGTGCTCGCCGAGGCGAATACCCCGCAAGGCCCCATCCTCGTTTCCTCCGCCCTCACCCCGCTCAAAGTCGCCGAGCCTTACCTCACCATGACGCTCGATCTCGCCGCCGCCGAGCAGGGACGCCCTGCCGCCATGTTAGGGAAAATCGAAAATAAACACCCATTCGCCAGCCCCGCCACCGCCGAGCTCACCGGCCTCCCCCACGGCGTCACTTGCCCGCCGCAGCCCCTCACTCAGGATCAGAAGGAAATTACCTTCCCCCTCACCCTCGCCGCGGACGCCACCGTCGGAAAACACAACGCCGTCTTCTGCCGCGTGTCCGTTCCGGAAAATGGCAGCACCATCCTCCATCAGACCGCCCTCAACAGCACCCTCCGCATCGACGCCCCCTCACCCGCGGCAGTCGCCAAAACGGAAACGAAACCCACCCCCGAAAAACCCGCCGACGCCCAAGCCAAAGCAGAACCAGTGAAACCACTTTCCCGGCTAGAGCAGCTTCGCCAAAAAGCGAAGTGACCGCCGGATTCCTTACCGCGGATCGCCGAAAGCCACCTCTATCAGCGATTGGATTTCTGTTGTTTGAGGCGGACTCCGAACTTTTCACACACTGCCGGTGAATATACTGCCATGCATGACGATTTGGGGAAATGTGAGAGATGGCTTCCTAACGGAGCGCTGGCTTTAGCCGGCCAGATTCCCATTCTAAGCGCACGATTCACTGGCGAGGCCGACTGAAGTTAGCGCTCCATTTCGCTCCGCGAAATCTACAAATCATGTTGCTAGCCGGTGAATACTTTCAGGTAATCCGCAGTCATCCGTTCGAGAGAAAAATTCCACCGGATGTGATCGCGGCCCGCCACGCCCATCGCTTCACGCCGGGGATCGTTTGATATCCGGATCATCGCTTCGGCGAACGCCTGAACATCACGCGAGGGCACGAGCAAGCCGGTGACGCCGTCGATGACCTGCTCGGATGCTCCGCCGATGTCGGTGGCGATCACCGGCAGTGCGGCGGCGAGAGCTTCTAGCGATGCGTTAGGACAGCCCGCCGGATCCGAGATCATGACGAAGACATCGCAGGCCAGATGAAAATCCGCGAGGCCGTGGATTTCTCCGAGCCACTCGACGGGCAATCCCTCAGCGCGCTGTTTCAAATCCACGGCGCATTCCTCAGCACCGGTCTCGACGCCGCCGGCGATGCGGAGGACGGCGTCCGGCAGCAAAGGCAACGCGAGGCGGAAGGCGTCGATCAGTTCATCCAGCCGCTTCTGCGGGCTGATCCGCGCGGCGGTGCCGAAGACAAAGGGAGAGCCCGCCGGACGCTGCAAGCGGGCAGGCGGCAGGGCGATGCCGTTAGGAATGACTTTCACCGGTGCGCCGAGTGCGGCGGCGCGAAGGGCCTCCGCCTGATACTTGACGACGATGGTTTCCAACAGTTTCCCGTAATCCACAGTGGTGCGGCAGGGAATGCCGGGGAGCGGATTTTCCAAATAACGGTCTAGCGAGGTGAACCACATTTCCCCGGGCGAGATGTCATGCACCGGAGTGAATGGCAGCGCATCGGCGAGCAGGAGCTTGTGCGTCATGATCGCATTCCAGAACACTACGGCAGCAGGTGGCGCGGCGGCCATTTCAGATAGAATGAGCGCGACGGCTTCCTCAGGCCCGATCAATCCGGCGGGAGGAGGGACGAAGACGTCAATGTCGCAACCTAGCAGATCTAAGCGGCCGGGCGTGGGGTGCTCCGGGTATTCCTGCAAGAGGGCGACGCGGACTTTTCTCCCGGCCGCATGGAATTCCTTGACCAGGCGGCGGAGAGAAGATTGGGCGCCACCGGTGGATAGATTGTTAGTGACGAACCAGAGAGTATCGCCGGGATCTGCGGGGCGGCACGCAGTCTGGCGGGCGAGGATCGCCACGCGGGAGGTCATGCGATCGGTGGTGAAATCCCGCCAGATCATCTGATGGCCAGACGGCGGTGGTGAAAGCAAGCTGTCCGCGATGGCGCTCGCGAAATCGGAGGCAGTCGCATCGGCAGCTAACAGGGTGACGGCGGGATTTTCCCAAGCGAGTTCGCAGGTGCCGCCGGTATCGCAGGCGATGACGGGGAGGCCGGATGATAGAGCTTCCAAATGGGCGAGGCTGAGGCCTTCGTGGGCGCTGCATGAGACGAGGGACTGGGCGTTTTCCAAAACTTCGCGGACCGGGGTTTTCCCTTCTGTCCAGGTGATGGAGTCCGAGACGCCGTGTTTCACCGCTTCCCGATCAACGGCGGCGCGGCATGCTACGGCGTCGGTGAGAAAATCGCAGACTTCACCGGCGATGACGAGGCGGACGATGGGAGCGACGATGCCACGAGCGGCAAGTTCGGCGCGGGTGGCAGATAGGATTTCCGGCAGGCGCTCCATGCGTTTCTGCGGGCGTGGATTGGCGACGCAGGCGAGTGTGAACTCGCAGGTAGCAGGTGGTCGATGGGTTTCGGGAAATTGGTTAGGATCGATGCCGTTCCAGACAGTGCGCACGGGGATGTGCGGCAGGGTTTCACGCAGTTCATTTTCCGCAGCTTGGGAACAGGCAAGGAGCAGGCGGACGTCACCGCTTTCCAAAGTCTCCCAATCCTGCGGCCAGCCTTGGCGTGAATTGTGGACGGTGGCGATCACCGGAATTCCGGACGCGGCAATGGCGCGGGTGAGTGCCGCATTGGTAAGGTGGAGGTGGAACACGTCCGCGCCGGCGGCGATGGCGGCATTTGCTAGAAACTCCGGGCGCTCGTGGCGGGAAAGGTGCGAGAGATCGAGCAGGCCCGGCGGCGCGGGCAACGGCGTGCGGTGGGATTTCCCCAAACTAACGAGGCGCGAGCGGACGCCGTGGCGCGGGAGATTCTCTGCTAGATCGCAGGCGATGCGCTCCGCCCCGCCGTGCTGGATGCTGGTGACGACCTGCATCACGAAAAGGCGCAGATCGTCCGGCGCATGATCGAGCCGCGCCCAGTGGACGACGAGCGGAGTTTCTACGAATGAGCTTTCTAGCAGCCGAGCCATCGCATTGGAGCCGGACGAGTGCCATTCGCACAGTGGCGGCGGAAGATCGTTTGTTGGGAAATGACCGCCGTGGAGAGATTGGAAACGCGACCATGCGGATTTCTCGTTCCATCGAGTGGATAGACCGATGCCCATTAAACATCCCGTGGCGGGCGGCGGACGGAAGCGGATGGGATCGTGAAGGACTATGCCGGCGCGCAGGATCAGGCAGGGTGCGTCACCTTCGATTTGATTGCTGGTTAGAATTTCATCGAATCCAGCGGCTTTCAGGCTGCGGATGCTGCGTGCCGCCAGCCATGGTCGGCGCGGGTCCGCAAGGAAGACATGGGCCCGCATGGTTCAGTAAGCGGACGGCCTGCTCGACGGACGGTGGGTTTGCGAATACATCGCCCCGTGCATGGCGCTGAACGGCGGTGGTTGGGAACGCAGCGGCGGCGGTTGGGTGCCGGTGCCGGAGATGGTGACTTTTTCCGGGCGCGCACCGGTGAATATGAACTGGCCCTGATTGCTCGGTTGATAGACAAGAGTTTGTTGTTCCATGATGCCGTTGACCAAATAGCTCAGATGGATGGGTGTGCCGACCGGCCAGTCCGACTGGATCCAAAATCCGTTATCCACCATGCGGACGCCGCGCTGCGGGTTCAGCGTCGGCGGCGTGGGGCGTGATGGCATGGTGGGGTAGGACTGCGATGAACTACGGCGTGAGACGAAGCGGATGAGAATGGCAAGGAGGGCGACGGGAATGATGAAACAAAGCAGCCCGCGAAAGCCAAAAGACGAGGACGGCCTTTCAAACATCATCGGCGCCGGGCTGCTTTCGTGGGAGTCATCGAATGGCGATCCGATTGCTGGTGCTTGTGTATTTCCCGACGGCGGCTCTACCCTGATAGAAGGCGCGAAGGCGGGCTTTGGCGTCACTACGGCGGGGGCAATGATTTCCGTTTCACAAACAATGCGGAAACCGATATCGGCATTGCGGCTGTGGGGATCGGCGCGGAAGCGGGCGGCGCTGCGGGTGTTTTTCGGATCGCGGTTCCACGAGCCACCACGGAGGACGCGTCGGGATTTATCACTGAGGTTAGGGTTTCCTTGTCGGGGATCTATCTGAAGTGTTGTTTCGTAGGGGCCATACCAATCGAGGCACCATTCTGAAACGTTGCCGCCCATGATGAGGCCCCATGCGTTAGGCGTGTTCGAATCTGCGGGATGCGTGGCATTTCCCGAGTTTTCCTTGTGCCAGGTATCAGATAGAACACCGGAATGCCAGGGGGTGGTGGTGCCAGAGCGGCAGGCGTATTCCCACTGGGCCTCAGTGGGCAGTGTGGTCTTCCGGTGAGTCTTCTTTTCTAGCCACTTGCAGAAGGCCTTGGCATCGTCGTGGGTGACGATGCAGACCGGGTGGGTGGCGTCCTGCGGGAAGCCGGGGTTTTTCCAAGTGAATTCCTTGCGCTGCACCAGCGCATTTCCGTCCCAACCGTAGCCGCCGCTAGTGCCGACTTCGGCCTCGGTGCGGTAGTGAGTCTCTGCAACGAAGCGCTCCCACTGGCCGCGGGTGATGGCGGTGCGGGAGAAATACAGATCGATTGTGTGGCGGACATTCCGTTGGGTTTCATCATTCCCCCGCCCCGGTTCGTCGGCGGGCGAGCCTTGGGTGAACTCTCCGGCAGGGACGAGTAACAGATCGATGCTAGTGCCTGCCCCGAGGTCGAGGCGGAGCGTGGGATCGGTCGCGCGGGCGACGCTGGTGAATCCGGTGAGCAGAATTCCAAGCCAAAGTGCTTTCATCGTCAGGACGCTATGACGATACATGGTGAGCGGGCAATTCTTCAATTGCCCGCATTTTCCACCATGACGGCGGGATCACCCCGGATAGTCGCCGGAGATGTAGCCTTGGAGCTGTTGGATGGTGTGGCGCTGGGATTGCATGACCCAGCTAACAAGATCGCCGATACTGACAAGCCCGATGAGTTGGCCATCATCGACGACAGGCAAGTGGCGGATGCGGTTACCCGTCATGAGCTGCATGCACGTTTCAATGCTGTCCTTGCTGTGCACGGTGATGGCGGGGCGGCTAATGATTTCCCCGACCAGCGTATCGCGGGAGGTGCGGCCTTGAAGCACGACCTTGCGGCTGTAGTCCCGCTCCGACAAAACTCCGATGATCTGGCCATCCTCGACGGCGACGAGTGCGCCGATGTTTTTCTCACCCATTAGGTGGATGGCCTCGTAAACGGTCTCGCTGGTGGTGGTGGTCCAGATTTGGCCGCTTTTGTTGTGCATGATGTCATAAACAGTTCCGTGTATTTCCATGAGTTTCTCCTTTTTAAAGTTCTATGACTCTGCGCCACCGATTTTGATGCGTCAAGATCTCAGAAAGACTTCTTTCGGAGTTGCGGGACGGGGCGGGGCCGTGGCTTGATCGGGGGCGTGAAGGCTTACCTCGATTTGATGCGCGATGTGTTGGAACACGGCGAAGAGCGCTCCGACCGGACTGGGACGGGGACGATTTCAGTGTTTGGCCGGCAGGCACGCTATGATCTGCGAGATGGATTTCCCAGTGTGACGACGAAGAAGCTGCACCTGCGCTCGATCATCCACGAACTGCTGTGGTTTCTGAAAGGTGAGACAAACACGCGCTATCTGAAGGAAAACGGCGTGACGATCTGGGACGAGTGGGCGGATGCCGAGGGCGAGTTGGGGCCGGTGTATGGCAAACAATGGCGCTCGTGGCCGACGCCGGAGGGACGGACGGTGGACCAGATCCATCTGCTCATCGATGGGCTGCTGGGAAATCCCCATTCGCGGCGGCACATTGTGTCCGCTTGGAATGTGGGGCAGATCCATCAGATGGCGCTGCCGCCGTGTCATTTGTTGTTTCAATTTTACGTGCACGAACCGATCACCGGAGGGAAGCCAGGATTGTCCTGCCAGCTCTACCAGCGGAGCGCGGATCTGTTTCTCGGCGTGCCGTTCAACATCGCGTCCTACGCCCTGCTGACGCAAATGGTGGCCCACGTCTGCGGCTACGAGGCGCGGGATTTCGTCCACACATTCGGCGATCTGCACCTTTACTCAAACCACATCGAACAGACGAACCTCCAGCTCAGCCGCGAGCCGCTGCCGCTGCCGACGCTGTGGCTGAATCCGGCGGTGAAGAACATCGATTCATTCACGTTCGATGACATCCGTTTGGAAAATTACGAGGCGCATCCACACATCAAGGCACCGGTGGCGATCTAAGGGTATGTTCCGTTATGAAAATCGTGGGGAGGAGCTGATCACCAAGGCGGTGTTCATTGGTAGGCTGCTGCATTCCATTTTTGTGGTCATCTTGTTCATCGGGGTGGCGCTGGTTGCGGGGATGCTGGGATACCGTGAGCTGGAGGGGATGTCGTGGGTGGATTCGTTTTTGAATGCGTCGATGATCCTTGGCGGGATGGGGCCGGTGGATGCGATGAAGACGGAAGGCGGGAAGATATTCGCGGGGACTTACGCGCTGTTTTCCGGGCTGGCGTTTCTGGTGATGGCGGGATTCCTGTTCGGACCGATCGCGCACCGAATTTTGCACAGTTTCCACTACGATGCAGACGAGGAGGAGAAAAAACCATGAGCCTGCAACTGACGGCGGTGGTCGCCATGACATCTGAGCGGGTCATCGGCCGGGCGGGCACGCTGCCGTGGCATTTGCCGGAGGACCTGGCGTTTTTCAAGCGGACCACCTCGGGCCACCCGATCGTGATGGGCCGGAAAACCTACGAATCAATCGGCCGGCCGCTGCCGAAGCGCCGGAACATCGTGCTCACCCGCGACCGCGAATGGTCGGCGGACGGCGTGGAGGTGATCCACAGCGTGGACGATTTGGAAAAACTATCGGGTCTGGACGGCCGGGTCTTCATCATCGGCGGAGCGGAGATCTATGCTGCGTTCATGCCTGCGCTGGATGATCTGCTGGTGAGTCACGTTTTCGAGGCGCACGAGGGCGACACGCGTTTTCCGGAGTTTGGAAGTGATTTCCCGGAATCGGAAATCTTGGAAACCCATTCCACCTTCGAAGTAAGACGACATTTCCGGCGTTGCGACGCCTGAAGCAGCTCCCTTGTCGCGTCCAGTTTCGGCTTGCAAGTGAAATCCTGCCGCTCTAAAAGCTGCCCGCACAGCTTCTGACGAAAGAAAGGAGTGGGTCTCGCACCCACTCTTTTGCGTCTCCAGACATCAGCAGCGATTGCACCACCGCCCGCCATGACCAACGATATCGTCGCCCTCATCGAGTATTACGAAAAAGAAAAAGGCATCGACCGAGACAAGGTCGTGGCCGCGCTCGAGTTCGCTTTTATTTCCGCCTATCGCAAGATGGTTCCCGGTGCCGATGCCATCGAAACGCTGCGCGCCGCAGTCGATACGAAGAAAGGTGAAACCAAAATTTATGCCTCGCTGACGGTCGTTGCCGACGAAGAATATTCGGACAAATTCAACGAGGTCCCGATGGCCACGGCGGTGAAAAAGAACGCCGAAGCGCAACCCGGTGACATTCAGGAATTCAACGTCACCCCCAAGGACTTCGGCCGCATTGCCGTGCAGACCGCCAAGCAGACGATGATGCAGCGCCTCCGCCAAGCGGAGAAGGAAATGATTTACGAAGAATTTAAGGACCGCGCGGGCGACGTCGTCTCCGGCACCGTCCGCCGCTTCGAGCGCAACGACGTGATGATCGACCTCGGGAAATTCGAGGGCATCATGCCGAACCGCGAGCGCGTCCAAGGCGAGGATTACAACATCGGTGACCGCATCCGTGCTTACGTTCTCGCTGTAGAAAACGAAGGCCGCGGACCGGAAATCATCCTTTCCCGCAGCCACCCGAACTTCGTCCGCCGCTTATTCGAGGCCGAAGTGAACGAAATTTCCGACCGCACCGTCGAGATCCGCGCCATCGCTCGCGAAGCCGGATTCCGCACCAAGGTCGCAGTCTGGAGCACCGACCCAAAGGTCGATCCCGTCGGCGCCTGCGTCGGCATGCGCGGAGCCCGCGTCAAAAACATCGTCCGCGAGCTCAACAACGAAAAAGTCGATATCATCCGCTGGAGCGAAGATCCCGCCGAGCTCGTCCGCGAAGCTCTCAAGCCTGCCGAACTCCGCTCGATCACCGTCGATCAGGAAAACCGCACCGTCCACGTCACCGTTGACGAGGCCGACCTTAGCAAAGCAATCGGCCGCAAAGGCCAGAACGCCCGCCTTTCTTCCCGCCTCATGGGCTGGGACGTTCAGGTCCGCCGCGACGAGTCCAAGGAAGAACAGTTCAAGGAAAAGATCGGCGGCGCAGCGCACACCCTTGCTGACCAACTTGGTATCACCGACGAGCTTGCTAACAAACTCACTCTCGCCGGTGGCTTCAACCCCGAACTGGTCATCGACATGCCAGCCGACTACATCGCCGCCGCTCTCGAAATCACCGAAGAAGCCGCCGAGGCCATCCTCGTCCGCGCTCATGGCATCGTCAGCGGTGCCGTGGTCACCAACGACTAACATTTTCTACTCTTATTCTCACTCCATCGATTTCCCCAACTCTGCAGACAGCCCGGATGCCCGAAAATAGCGATAGCTCTCCCAAAAAAACCAAGGTCCTCGATCTTCTCGACACGACCAAGAAGCCTTCGCGCCGCGAGCGCCAACGAAAGGATGCGGAAGTGGTACCGCCCGCACCCAGCGTCCTCGACGAGAAAAAGGCCAACGCCCTCGATCTCTTTGCGGACGAGAAAAAAGCAAAGGTCCGCAAGACGACCGCCCGCACCGGCAAGGCCGTGCTGGGAACCATTTCCAAAATTCTCGACAAGGAAGATGCGGCCGTGGCCAAGGAAGCCGCTCCGGCACCTGCTCCAGTCGCTGCCGCTAAACCGGAAGCCGTCGTCACAGAAGCCGCAGAAGAGGAAATTCCCGATGATCCGAAGCTGATCATCATCAAGCCACCGATCCTGATTCCTGATCTGGCCGCCCGTCTCGGGTTGAAGCCGTTCAACATCATGGCGGACCTGATCAAAATCGGCGTCTTCCCCGCTCCTAACCAACCGCTAGAACCGGACATCGCTGCGAAGGTTTGTGAAATCCACGGTTTCGTCTTCGAGCGCGAAAAACGCGACAAGGACAAGGGCTTTCACAAGGAAGTCGAAGTCATCAAGGAACCAGAAGCGCCCGTCAAAGAGCCGGAGGACCTGCTCAAATATCGCCCGCCGATCATCACGATCATGGGCCACGTCGATCACGGTAAAACCTCGCTGCTCGACTACCTCCGCAAGACGAAAATCACCGCCGGCGAAGCGGGTGGCATCACCCAACACATCGGAGCCTATCAGGTCATGCACCATGACCAGGAAATCACCTTCCTCGATACTCCCGGCCACGCCATCTTCTCCGATATGCGCGCCCGTGGTGCCGACATCACCGACATCGTCGTGCTGGTCGTCGCCGCCAACGACGGCATCATGCCGCAGACGATTGAGGCGATCAAACACGCCAAAAAAGCGAAGAAGACCATCATCGTCGCCATCAACAAATGCGATCTCCCGTCCGCCAACGTGGACCGTGTGAAATCCCAGCTCGCTGAAAACGGCCTGCAAACCACCGACTTCGGTGGCGATACGGAATTTGCCGAAGTTTCCGCCCTCACCGGCAAGGGCATGGACGATCTTCTCGACCTGATGGCACTCCAAGCCGAAGTTCTCGAACTCAAGGCCAACCCGAAATCCACCGCCCGCGCCGCTGTCATCGAGGCCCGCGTGGTCCCCGGTCGCGGCACCACCGCTACGGTCATCATCGAGTCTGGCACCCTCAAGGTCGGCACCCCCTTCATTTGCGGCCCCTACGCCGGAAAAGTTCGCTCTCTCATCAATGACCGCGGTGTGGCAGTCAAGTCAGCCCACCCTGGCATGCCGGTCGAAGTGATTGGATTTGAGGAACTACCAAACGTCGGCGACCACCTCACCGAGATGAAAACCGAGCGTGAGGCCAAGTCACTCGCCGGAGAACGCCAGGAAGCCCAACGCCTCATCCGCCTCAAGCCGCAGCACCGCAACCGCATGGAGGACCTCTACTCGATGGTCCGCGACGGCGGTGGCAAGGCCCAGCTCAAGCTCATCCTCAAGTGCGATGTGCAGGGCTCTGTCGAAGCGATCAAAAAAGCCGTGCTCGCCATCGAGTCGGAAAAAGTCGAATCCTCCTTCATCACTGCCGCCGCCGGTCCGATCACCGAGTCCGACATCGCTTACGCGGCATCGACCGACGCGATCATCCTCGGCTTCAACGTCAAAGTGGAGGCTAAGGCCGTCAAATCCGCCAAGGCTGCCAGCGTGGAAGTGAAACTCTACTCGGTCGTTTACGAACTCATCGATCAGGTCCGCGAGGCCATGCTCGGTTTGCTCGAACCACTCACTCGCGAGACCGTCATCGGCCACGCCGAAGTCCGCCAGATCTTCAAACTCAACCGCAGCCGTGTCGCTGGATCGTTCGTTATGGACGGCCGCATCCACCGCAAGGCCCACGCCCGGGTCATCCGTGGCGGCATCCCCGTTTTCGACGGCCGCATGTCCACGCTCCGCCGCTTCAAGGACGAGGTCGAGGAAGTCCGCACCAACTTCGAATGCGGCATCCGCCTCGGCGAATTCAACGAATACGTGGAAGGCGACATCATCGAGTGCTACAAACTCGACAAGGTCCCGCAAACGCTTTGAAGAAGTTGAGAGTTTTAGGTTGAGAGTTGAGAGTCAGAAACCGGCTTTCCCATTTCTCTTTTTCCAAACTCTCAACTCTCAACCAACAACTCTCAACTTCCCATGTCCCGCCGTCTTGACCGTGTAAATGAACTGCTCCGCCGGGAGATCGGTGCCATCATTCAGAAGGATTACGAATGGCACGGCAAACTCGTGACGGTGGCAGAAGTCGAAGTGACCCAGGACCTCAAGGAAGGCAAAGTCTGGACCAGCGTGCTCGGTGGCGATGCCGGCCCGGTCATTTCCAAACTCAACAAAGAGCACGGATCGATCCAATCGAAGGTCATGAAGCGCGTTGTTCTTAAATCCACGCCCGTCCTGCGCTTCCTCCACGACGCATCCGCTGTCCGCGGCGTGAGCATCGTGAATTTGCTAGAAGAAGTGGACAAGCTGCCAAAGGCACCGCTTGAGGACTGATACAACTCTCTAAAATAGCGATTTACAAATTTCCCAGCTTTTGAAAGCGCGGGAATCCTCGGAGTGCTGTAGGCGGTTTTCAAGCGGCGATCACCCAAAAATCCGGCGCGAAAGTCCAAGCGGAGAAGCAGTAAGGGGACGCGCCGGGGCTTGGCGAAATCAGGGCGCGGGTGGATATTTTTGGAGCAGCGCGCCATAGGTCAGCGTTAGATCCGGGCCGGTAGGTGGCCATGCATGGGCGGCGGACATACGGTGCTTGAGTTCATTCATGGGAAACTCCTGCATCCCGGCCTGTAT
>JBBRYQ010000063.1:0-32623 GCA_038237425.1 Verrucomicrobiales bacterium | reverse complement strand
GCTGCCGGGGAAATAAACGAGTCCGTCGAGCACGGGTGGCAGTTCCAGCGGGCCCGGCGAAAGTGCGTCGAACGGTTGCACGGAAATCCCGAGTTCTGCCAGCGGTTGCGGGCTGCGTGCGGCGGCGACGAGCGAATCCCCGCGAGATTTCAGGAGTCGAGCGGTAGCGAGGCCGATTCCTGAATTTCCGCCGATCAACAGATAGGTGCGTGACATGCCGCAAGATGGGTGGCGATGCGGGACGGTCAAGGGGCGGAGTTAAGAACGGACTCTGTTAGTTTTTCGCGCGGAGACGGTTGAGTGTTTGCTCGGCGAGTTGGATGACGGTGGCGTCATTCTTGCTGTTTTTCGCGAAGCCGGTGATAAGCTGATAGGCCCAAGCCTCGGAGCCGTAGTCGGTGATGGCAGTGATGAACTTTTTCTGTTCGTCTGCGGATTTCGCCAGCGGCGCGAGTTTCGTCCAAATTCCTTGGGCGATGTCAGTCTTGCGGTTGCGTTCGGGATCGGAAACGAAGGTGATGGCGGCATCGAAGGCCTTGCCGCGGAGGACGGCGTCCTGAGTGGTGGCGAGGACGTCGATGAGCATCGGGTAGGTGGATTCGTCTGCCCAGACGCCTAGAGCGGCGATGGCGGCGCTCTTGCTGTCCCGTTCTGGGCTGCTGAGTGAACTTTTCACCAGCATCGCCGCCTGCTCGCCGCCGCATCGAGCGACGAGGCGGAGGAGGGATTCCCGGATTTTGGCGTTGGCAGCGTTGATGTAGGCGGTGCCGAACTGGCTGGCGAGGATGCTGCGGCGCGCGCTTTTTCCAATGATCACGGCGAGTGCCTCTTCCGCAGCCTTGCGGATGTCATCGTTGGCGGTGGTTTGGACGAGATCAATGAGCACCGGCAATTGGTCCTCGTTCGCGGTGAAGCGGACCGCTTGGACGGCGGCAGCGGCGAGGGCGGGATCATTGGTAGAGCGCACGTATTCAAGCAGGGCGGGCACAGCGGCAGGGTTCTTGCGTTTTCCCACGACATCGCGGATCAGGCGGATCCGAGCATCGGAGGTGAGTCCTTGTCCCTTGAGGGCGAAATCGGTGATGATACTATCGACGTCTGTGGCGTCTTTGGCTTTGGCCTTGGCGAGTGCCTTGTAGAGGGTGGGGTCTTGCGCGGTGTCCTCGGCGGTGGCGGCCTTCAGCAGGATGTCGAGTTTCACCTTGTCCACGCTGAGCTCGGTGGCGTCGTTCTTTCTGGCGATGTCGATCATGGCCGCATATTCGACGGAACCCTTGTCCTTGGAGCTGAGGGCGAAGGCCATAAGGCCGATGGCGAGCACAGCGATTCCGCCGATGACGCCGATGGTGGTTTTGCTACCCTTGCTGAGCTTCTTTTTCTTGTGCTGAAAAAACTCGGCCGGGATTTCATTCGTGGCAGCCACGTAGATCGGACCGGTATGGGTGGGCTGGCCTGCGGGAAGCGCTCCAGTCAGCGGCGGCTCCGGTCTGGGCAATGCCTGGGGGGCGGTGTGAACGCTCGGCTTCGAACCCTCCGGCGGCAGCAGAGGCTGCGGTGCGGTTTTGGTCTTGGCAGGTTGATTGAGAATTACGGTAGGCGGCGCGACGGATGGAACGGGTATCTCCATTTCGAGCGGTAATTGCGGGACCGGTTGCTGGCCGAGTTGAACCCGTGTGGCAGGTGTGCTGGGACGGGGAATCCGGATGGTCTGTGGTCCTCCGCTGCGAACCTGCGTCCGCAGCGCTTGAGTCGGGGCGGGAGTGCCCAAGCTCATCTTTGGATTGGGGGCCTTGTCGTTTTGCACGAAAACTTGGAGAGCCTCGCGTGATGATGCAGGCCGGTCCGCTGCTTGGCGGTTGATCAACCACATGATCCAGTCGCAAACCCAGATAGGAATGTCGGACCGCACGTCTTGGAGAGGCGTGACCTGATGGTTCAAATGGGCGTTCATCACCTCGTTGCCGGTGGTGCCGTCGAACGGATAGATCCCGGTCAGTGCCTGATAGTAAACACAGCCCATGGCGTAGATGTCCGTCCGTGCATCCAGCGGGACGCGCTCAAACTGCTCGGGAGCCATGAAAAAAATTGAACCGAAGACGGCTTCGAGTTCCTCAATATCTTCCTTCGACTGGCTGTGGGTAAGGGTGGCGAGGCCGAAATCGACGATTTTCACCTGAAATTTTCCCGAAGGTAACCAGGTTAGCATCAGGTTCGACGGCTTAATGTCGCTGTGGATGAGATCGAGTTCTTGGGCGGCGATGAGTCCTTCCTGGGTTTGCATCGCGAGTTCGCGGAAATCCGGCCAAGTGAGCGGCGCACGCTCGATGAGTTCGTCGAGGGTTTTTCCACTGATCAACTCCATCACGACGTAAGGGCCGTCTTCGTCTGAGCCGACATCGTAAATGGTGACGATGTGAGGATGCTGGAGGGAGGCAAGCGCACCGGCCTCCTTGATGAGCTGGCGAGTGGACTCCTCCTGAAGCGCGGGGTCCTCCTCGGTGTTGGTGGTGATTCGTTTAATCGCCACTTCGCGGCTCATCCGCGTGTCATATCCGCGGTAAACGGCCCCAAGACCACCCTGTCCAATTTTTCCGCGGATTTCGTAACGTTCTTCCATGATTTCGGCGTGCCTCAGAGTGTTGAAAAGAACTCCCGGCGGCAATCACGAAAAAGCGTGTTCATGAGGCCGCACGTTCTAAGCGTTCTCGACGATAGAGAGTGGGAGATTGGCCCGTGATGCGGGCGAAACTGCGGTTGAACTGGGAGAGTGACTGATAGCCGACGAGGAAGGCGATTTCTGAAATGCGGGCCTCGGGACGAAGGAGTTCGCGCTTCGCCCAGTCGATGCGGCAGCGGTTCACATAATCGGTGAGAGTGAGCCCGGCAGAGTCTTTGAAAAGCCGGCAGAAATGGGACTCGCTGAGGCCTGCCTGGCGGGCGACTTGGCCGAGCGGCAGAGGTTGATCGAGATTTTCGTGAATGTATTTCCGCGCTTTCGCGATGGCGGCGGGTTCGCTGCCTTCCTCGATGATGGCAAGGGAATCGGCGTGCTCGCTGAGTTGTTCGGCGAAACTCTGCAGAAGGGTGACCATGCTCTGATAGCGCAGCGGCTCGACAAAGCGCGTGTGCATGTAGGCAGTTTTGAGATTTTCCCGTGACTCCTTGTTCAGGGTCTTGCGGCCGATCAAGCCGAGGATCTGCTCGAATTGTTCTTCGTTCGGCGTCTGGCTGAAAACCTGGCCGGTCTTCATGTAGCCGATCACCGCAGCTCCGAGTTTGATCGGCACAGCGGTGGCGCAGAGTCCGGCGAAACAATGGCAGGTGGTGGGTCCGTTGACTTCGGCCTCCTGCATCAAACGGCGGTTGGTATCGAGACAGGCACTGCAGGCGCTTTTGCAGAGATTGAGTTCCTCGCAAAACGGACTGCGGTTGACTTTCTGATCGTCGAGGCACCAGCCGTCGGGATCGGCGGATACGAGGCGCAGTGGCAGGCCAGTGGCGATGCGGAACGCCTCCTGATACATCTTGAACCGGTCGGAGTTTGCGATTCGTTGGAGAAGCGCTTCTTCGAACTCCTGGTGAGCGTGAGTGTTTGCTTGCATCGTTTTCCTAGAGAGAAACTGCGCTATGCTAGAAAGTATCTCCAGCGAATTCAACCTTTGATCGTTGAACGGCGCATCGAAATCGATGCAACGATCAGAATGGAGACGATTGAGCTTAGCGGCATAAGAATCGCAGCGAGTAGCGGGCTCATCTTTCCAGCCATGGAAAATGCCACCGTCGTGAGATTATAGACCAGCGCGAAGGCAAAAGCTCCCCGCACGGCATGCTTCCTCGCCATCGCCGCGTCCAAAAGCCCGGTGAAAAATGCCAGACCGGAGCCGAGCGTGTAAAAATCCGCCTTCGATTCGAGCAAACTGCGGTCCACCACCGGCGTGCCGGTCACCAGCGAAGCGTCGAATGCCAGTGAATCGTTCGCGCCATCTCCGAGATAAAGCGTGTCCTGCCGATCCAATGCTCGGACTTCTCGGGCTTTTTCCTCGGGTGATAGTCCGCCAAGCGCTTGATTTCCCGCCAAGCCGAGAGCCGCCGCCATTTTTGCGACCTTGTCCGGGTGATCGCCAGAAAGGATGTGCAGGGAAAGCCCGCGCTTTTCCAGCGAGCGGAGCATGGCCGTCGCACCGGGGCGCAGAGATTCGCTGAAATGAAACGCAGCGATCCGCTCGCCGTCGCGGCGGAGTTCGCTGCCGGCGGTCTCGGCGGAGAGGGTGGTTTCGCCCGTCCAGCCGGCTTTTCCGAGAGTCCAGAGCGCGTGAGGAGATTTTAGGGAAACGCCGAGTCCGGGAAATTCTGCGATTTTTCCGCCCTCTGCCTCTGCGAGAAGTTTTTGCCCGCGTGAGCCCAATGCTTCCAGCAGCGAGCGCGCCACCGGGTGCAGCGAACCCTGAGTAAGCTGGGCCAGCGCCCGGGCGGATTCGTCGTCCAAGGCCGCGACGGCATCCGGATTTTCCAAAACCGGGCGCTCCAGCGTCAGTGTGCCGGTTTTGTCGAAAATCACCCGTCGCACCCGCACCAGCCGCGGCCAGAGCGTCGCCGTCCTCACGAAAACTCCCAGCCGTTCCACCGCCGATGCCGCAATATCGTCCGCCAGCGGGATCGCCACGCCGAGCGCACACGGGCAGGATACCACGAACACGGAAATCATCGCCTGCGCGCCTGTTAGCCAGTCGCCCCGCCACACCCAGAATGCCAGCGCGGAAAGCCCCATCACCAGCACGATGGTCAGATAGACGCGCAACAGTTTATCCAATCCCGGCGATGCCCGGTCCCCACTAACGGGTGCTGTCAACTTCGCCAAAAGCGAGTCTTGCCAACGTTCGCCCGCCTCCACCGATGCAGGTTTCCGGCTGAGTAAAATCGCTCCTGCTGGCAGCCTCGATCCCGCAGAAAACCTCACCGGATCCGCCTCGCCGTGAATCCACTCCAGCGAAAAATCCGCCTCGCCCGCCGCCAGCACCCCGCTCACTGGCAGCGCCTGACCCGGGGCTAACAAAAATTTCAACCCTGGCAGAATTTCCTCCCGCCCCACCGCATCGCCTTCGCCATCTGCCCGTGGAACAGCTTCCGGCACCGGTTGTGCGCGCACCAGCCGCCGCCGGTTTCGCTCCACTGCCGTTGTTTGAAGATAGCGGCCGGACAGCATTAGGAAGACGAAGATCGAGACGAAATCGAAATACATCAGCCGCTCTTTTCCTAACGACCAACCGACGATCGATCCTGCATAAGCCGAGATCAGCCCCAGCGCGATCGGTAGGTCAATGTGCAGTGACCTCGCTCTAACCGCCCTCCACGCCCGGTCCATGAAATACCCGCCGCCCACCAGCATCGACAGCGTGGCTGATAGAAAAGCGATCAGTTTGAACAGCTCCGCAAACTCGAAATCCTTCGGCATCCCTAGATAGACCGGCAGCGAGAAGGCCATCGTGTTCAGTGCGAACGCCCCGCACAACCCCATCCGCGCCATCAGCCGCCGCCGTTCGTAATCACCGCGCACCGCTCCCGCCGGAGCCGCCACGTAGCCGAACTGACACAGCTCCCGCAAAAACGGCTCCAGTTCACACCGTCCCGGCATCCATTCCAGATGCAGCCGCCCACTCGATGGATTCGCCGCCGCCCGCACACTCCCCGCATGCCGGGCGAACAATTTCTCCACCAGCCACACACAGCCCACGCAGGAAATTCCCTCCAACGCCAGATCCAGCCGCGCCGCGTCGCCGCGTTTTTCGGCTTCAGTCTCCGCCTCCAGCACCTTCTGGCCCAGCCATGAAAAATCGTGCTCCTCAAACGGCCTGCTCCGCACCGGAGCCACCGCGATGCCCTGCTTCAAATCATAAAACTGCTCGAATCCATTTTCCGAAATCAACTCCGCCACAAACTCACAGCCCCGGCAGCAATACCGCTCCGCCGCCGTCTTCGGCGCATACTCCGTCCCGCAATGTTCGCAACTTGCCATCCGCCGCAAAGCTCGCCCCGAACCTGCCCCACCGCCAAGCCTTACCGCTCACAATCCGTGCATCGTCAGCTTTCCTGCTTCCACGGTGTAAGGAGCGCGTTCATCTTGAACGCTATTTGCAGCGGACATCCTGTCCGCCGTCGCATCCCAAAATCGCCAGACAAAATGTCAGGCTCAAACAGTCGATAACATATCGACGCCCCTGATTTTCCAGACACCCATGAAGCCTCAACTTGGCCACTCGCGAGCCTGGCAAACCCCCTTAAACATCATACCATGTTTCCGGAAAACAACCGCAAGGCCACGGCGGAAGAATGGCTAGATGAATGCCACCGCAATTGCAAGGAAGCCCGGATTCTGGAAAACCGGAATCGCCCACAGACTTCGGAGGCTATCGAATGGGTCGGAAATCGGCCATCTCGCATGTTCTTCGCATTTCGGCTTTTACCTTCTGGCTCCTTCATGATTGCCTCCGCCCCTCATGAAAATTCTCGTCGCTTACTCAGGGGGGCTTGATACCTCCGTCCTCCTTCTCTGGCTCAAGGAAAAGTACAATGCTGAAATCATCGCGTATTGTGCGGATGTCGGCCAAGGCGACGAGCTCGACGGCCTCGAAGCCAAGGCGCTTTCCACCGGCGCTTCCAAGTGCTTCATCGGTGATCTCAAGGAAGACTTCGCGGCGAACTACATTTTCCCGATGATCCAGGCCGGTGCGATCTACGAAGGCCGCTACCTGCTCGGCACCTCCATCGCCCGTCCCTGCATCACCCACGACATGGTCAAGGTCGCCATCGCCGAAGGGGCGGACGCCATCGCCCACGGAGCCACTGGAAAAGGCAACGACCAAGTCCGCTTCGAACTCTCCGCCGCCGCCCTCGCGCCGCAGATCAAGTGCATCGCCCCATGGCGCGACGCCTCGTTCCGCGCGCAGTTTCCCGGCCGTTCGGAAATGATCGCCTACGCCGATGCCAACAACATCCCGATCAAGGCGTCCATGAAAAAGCCCTACTCGATGGACCGGAACCTCCTCCACATTTCCTTCGAAGCCGGTGCCATGGAAGACCCCTGGTATGACGCCACCACCCCGGCCGATACCGACATGTATGTACTCTCCGTTTCCCCGGAAGACGCGCCCGACAAGGCCGAATACATCGAGATTCTTTTCGAAAAAGGCAACGCCATCGGCCTCAAGCACGAAACCCTTTGCACCATCCTCGGTGAACTCGGCGACGTGAAATCCACCGGCCAACAAGACGGCTACTCGCTCTTCACTCCGTATGGCATCATGCGTGTGCTCAACCTGCTAGGCGGTCGCAACGGCATTGGCCGCGTGGACATCGTGGAGAACCGCTTCGTCGGCATGAAATCCCGCGGCATCTACGAAACTCCTGGCGGCACCATTCTGCTAGCAGCCCACCGCGACTTGGAGACCCTCGTCGTCGATCGCGAGTCCATGCACATCCGCGACAGCCTCATCCCGAAATACGCGCAGCTCGTCTATAACGGATTCTGGTTCGCCCCCGAGCGCCTCGCCATCCAAGCCCTCGTCACAGAAACCCAGAAAACGGTGACCGGCGAGGTCCGCATGAAGCTCTACAAAGGCAACGTCATGCAAGCTGGCCGCCGCAGCCCGTTCAGCATGTATTCCGAAGCCGTCGCCACCATGGAAGGTGGCCAGGAAGAAGCCTACAATCAAGACGACGCCACCGGCTTCATCGCCCTCAACGCTCTCCGCCTCAAGGCCACAGCGCGCCAAGGCCAATAAGGAGCTGGCACATTCCTGTTCCGACTTCCCTCTATCAGAAAGCCGTGCCCGGTCCATCTGGGTGCGGCTTTTTTGTTGCTTCCTCACTCAAGATTCAAAAGAGGAATCGCATTCCAAAATGCCGCCTCCCACTTTCTATCACACGGTAATTCCATCACAGACAGCCCGAGCTCAGATTGGATGGTTTCAAATCCGTGTGGCAGCTGACCATGTGGCTGGGCCACTCGGATCAGAATATTTGTGATCTGCATGGGGGATTGGAAGAATGTTAGAAAAGGGGTGCCGGGGTGGAAGTAATAGTTGGGAATAGATGCTCAGACTGCCGTTTGTTGCGACACACAAAAAACGTGCGGGGAGCAAATTGGAGTCATCTCACGCGGTTTTCCCATCCGCCTTCGGCTTGCGGAATTTCGGTGGCGTGGGAGCTTCGGGCGGTAGCACTTTTTCGATAGATTCGACAGGCACCCAGCCGCGGGTCTTGGTGGCGAAGGCGACGTAAACCCAGCGGCCGGATTCTTGGATGATCTGGCAGAGTGAGCCGGGCGGGGCGTCGATCACTTCGGGCGAGGTGCGTGCAGCGTCGGCGCGGAGCACGGCTTTTTCCGAGATGATGACGGCCTGACTGGAAATGGGGGCAAACTCCGCATCGTTCGGGAAATAGCGCCACCCGAGCACGCCAACCGAGGCGATCAACGGTCCTAACACCAAAGCCACAATGGCAACGATACGGATGCTCGCGCCGCTGCGGGTGGCAGGGAAAACGAGCAGGGCGAGTGCGCAAAGCCAGACGCCGCCCCAGAGAATGGCCTTCCACGTGGTGAGCGGCAGCTTGGCAATAGCGTATTGGAACTCCGGACGCTGGACGGTGATGGCACCGTATTTCCGCTCGATGAAACGCAGGTTCTGGCGGGATTCCTCGTGCGCTGCATCGCGGACAAGCGCCCGGCGGTAGTAGAGCGCGGCGTATCCGGGGGAGCCCGAGCGGTAGCAGGCGTTGCCAATGTTATAGAGCGTGGCGGCCGTGAGATCTTCGTATTTTCCGGCGCTCAACCAGAGTTTGATCGCTTCGTCAAATTTTGCGGATTCGTAGGCTTCCGGTGCTTCGGTCGCAATGTCCGAGGCGTGGGCCGGGGCGGTGCTAAAAACTAACAAACTGATGGCGAGGCAGGCCATCGCAGCCTTGCGCAGGGTGCGCAGGATTGAGTCACGGTGTCGCGGGTCGAGCACGGATTGGGGTTTCTCAGCGCGGAAGCAGACAGCATCGCGTTCTGCGAGAATGGCGAGGATTTCTGGATCCTGATTTTCACCGAGCCACGACTCGACATAGCTGCCGACGGACTTGAGGAAATCGACATCGGCAGCGGACTTGTTTTTTTCGATCTCTCGCAGTGCGATCAGCCGTTTCTCGCGGGCGGGGTTCTTGGTGAAACGTGGAGCAAAACGCATCCAAAGCGCCTTGGCAATCAGACCGAGCGCCACCAGACCCGCTAACAAATTTCCCGCCCACAGCGGAAACGCGGGAGCAGCAGGGAGGGTGAGCTGCGCGGGCTTGAGAATCGCGAGGATGTCGGTCATGCGTTCGATGGGGATGGGCAACGATTGGATAGGGCCGTCCGAGCCCGTTTTGCCACCGGTGCTGGGAATCATGTTGAGGGGAATCGCTTCGCTGATGGCTGTTTTGTAGATCTCTTCCTTGGGATCGAAATAAACGAGGCGGAAGGGTGGGATCAGTGGCTTCAGTTCGAGAGGACGCATGAACTGATGGAAAACCGAATTGCCGGAAAGCTGGCGGCGTTCGTCACCGCGCTGGTCCGAGGTGGGTTCGTAAACTTTCCAACCGGCTGAGTCTAGCAGCTTTGGCGGGCGCATGGTGTCGAGATTTCCGCTGCCGCTGACCATGAGATCCACGGCGATCGGATCGCCCTCCTTTACGTCGGTAGTGGTGGTAGTGGTGCTAAGGCGGAAACTCCCAACCGCATTCTCGAAGCCCTCGGGGGCGCCGTCGGGCAGGGGTTTCGCATCGAGATCGAGTTTCGGAACGGCCAGATAGAGATCCTTGTATTCGCGGACCGGATAGGGATTGGAGATGAGCTGGATTGTCTTCAAGCGGACCTTGGCCGGGCCGATGGTGATTTTTCCGCTGCGTGTCGGCGTGATCGAGCTGGGGTAGGCAACGGAGACATAAGGTTGGCCTAGCAGATTGACTTGGCTCTGCATCTCGGAAGGCTGGAATCTCCATCCGGCGAGGCCATCCTTCTGGATTTCCGGAATGCCCCAGTCTGCGACGCTGAGGCTGCCGGGAACGAATACCTTGATCTCCGCATAGATGGTTTCGCCTTCATAGGGATTCACCTTCATGGTTCGGAACGAACTGGCATAACGGATTGGCACGCCTTCGACCTCGGCTTCGGCCCATTGGAGTTCGTCGGGATTGAAGACTTGAAATTCTAATGGCTCAGTCCGCGTCGGAATTCCGCCGACTTTTACCTCGATGGGTGGAATCACGTAGTCGCCCACCTCGTAGCTGGTGACGATGTATTGAAAAATGTATTCGAGTTTCCTCCCTGGAAGCATCTTCGTTTCCGCACCCCTGCCTGCCGGCTGGATCACCACGTTGGTAAGTTGGTTGATGATGGGCATTGTTTCGGGCTCGCCGCCAGTGATGGAAACTTCCAACAAGGCGCGTTCACCGCGAGCGAGGAAGCAGGTGGACATGCGGCTTGTAGTCTGGCCACTGCCGCAAAGGGTGAGCAGCAGCCAGGCGGTGGCGATAGATAGAAACGCGCGTGAGTGGGTGAATGAGATCATGGTTTACCAATCTTCCTGAGGGGGCATGAATTCGTAACGCCCGGGAGCGAGCGGGCCTTTTTCGACGTCGGAGTTTTCTTTCAGTAGCCGACGGGCGCGGTCCTCAGGGCCTTCGCTGGGATTCTTGTCGCCATTTTTGGAATCCGAATCCTTTGGCTTGTCTCCCTTGCCGCCTTTCCCTTGGTCGGGTTTCTCGCCTTTGTCGCCGGACTTGCTCTTCGGGTCTTTGTCCTTCTCGCCGCCGCCGGGTTTTTTCTCGTCGCCCTTGCCACCTTCGCCTTCTTTGGGATCTCCCTCGCCACCCTCGCCTGGTTGAGGTTCGCCCTGACCTTGTCCTTGTTGAGGCATCGACTGTTCGGTTTCCTGTTCCTCCTGCTTGAGTAGTTCCTTCAAGCGTTTTAGATAGATCATGGTCAGGTCATGGTTCTGTTGGGCGGCTTTATCCGGTGCGGGCGAAGCGGCTGCCGAATCGAAATGCCGGACGGCGTCGGTCCAGTTGGTGATGAGGGACTCGACGCGGACGTAGCCATTCGTTTCACCTTCTTCCGGTGCGTCCGTCTCGCGGAGTTTTGCCAGCAGCTCCTTCACCATCGTATCGAATTGGTTGAGATCGGGGAGTTGGGCAGGGTCGCTCGGATAGGCTTCACCGGAAAGTCCCTCCCAGCCGAGCTGAAAGAGCGTGTTGCCGAGGCCAAGATGGGCGCTGGCTTGAACCTCGGATTCGGCTGATAGAAGAGATTTGCTGTAGGCGGTGCGTGCGCCCCGCAAATCCCCACCGCGATAGGCGGCAGTGGCCTCGCCTAGGCGGTAGCGGGCAGCCTGGCCCTGGAACTTCGAGGTCTCTGCAAGGTGTTGATAGGTTTTACGCGCCTCGTCGTATTGCTTCCCGTTCAATGCCTCCATGGCGTTGCTGGCATCGCTGGCCTTTGCGCCAGTGGGAGTGAAAAACATTCCGCTGATGAGAAGCGAGACGCCGACGCCTTTCCATCGAGTACCAGTGGTGACCGAGACGATGAGGAAAAGGATCGCGGGCAACATCAGCCACTGATAGAACTCGATAGAAACCCGCCGATCGCGGCCCTTCAGTTCAAAAGCGTCCAGATCCTTCACCACGGAATTCACCATTGCCGCGATGTCCAGGCCTGAACCTGCTAGGGCGAAACGGCCCTTTGTCTCTGCGGCCAGCTTGCGCATGACATCCGCTTGGAGTCGGCTGACGACTGGGCGCCCGCTCCGATCGACCATTTGTTTGTTGGGGAAATCTTCGTTAGGGACAAACCCTCCGTCTTCGGTGCCGACTCCTACTGCGAGGATGTAAACTCCGGATTTCTCAGCCTCGGCGATCATTGCGTCGAGATCTCCCTCATGTTTCTCTCCATCGCTGAGGATGACGAGCGCGTTGTTTTTCTGGCCGGTCTTTTTGAGTGTTTCAGTAGCGAGATGGACGGCAGCGGCGAGATCGGATCCACCTTTCGGTGCCCACGTTTCATCGACCTGCTCGACGGTCTCTCGCACCGCGCTGTGGTCGATGGTGAGCGGCGCGTAGAGGTAGGGATTTCCGGCGAAGCCAATCAGGCCGATGCGTTCGTTAGGCATCGACTCCAGCAGCTCGTAAATCACGATCTTGGCTTGCGCGAGGCGGTCTGGTTTTACATCGGCCACGCGCATGCTGCGGGACAGGTCCAGCGCGATGAGCACATTGCGGCCCATCGTTTTTTCCGTCCGCACACCGGCGTCACCTTGCGGACGGGCGAGGGCGAGGATCATCGCACCGCAAGCGTTGAGCAGGAAAAACAAGGCGAGCCAGCGGGGCAGGGAACTGCCGCGCTTCAGCAGGGCTCCGCGTAACCGGGGCGCGACGAACTCCTCCCACTGCCGTTTGCGCAGACGTGACGCCAGCAGCGCACCGATCCCCAGAAGCGGGATCAGGATCAACAGAACAAGCCAGCCAGGTTGTGCGAAACTCATCAGGAAGTGGGGGGGGGATTAAGTGCAAGAATCAGTGCCGAGGCAAACGCCACCAGCAGCGTGGCTGCCACAAACCAAGGAAACAACTCGGTATCCTCAATGACCGTCAGGCTTTTTGCATCCGTTTTTTCGAGCCGGTCGATCGTTTTAAAAGTGGTCTCCAGCGCAGCAAGGTTTTGCGCCCAGTAGTGCTCGGCCCCCGTCAGTGTAGCGATTTTCCGCAATGTGGGCAGGTCGAACTCCTGATAGGGAAAGCGCTGGATGCTCGGATCCACGCGGCCCTCGATGGTTCCGATGGCCACCGTGTAAATCTTGATGCCGAGCGTCTTCGCATGTTCGGCAGCCTCTAGCGGAGAAATTTTCCCGGAATTGCTCGCGCCGTCGGTGATGAGGACGATGACCTTGCTCTTCGCATCGCGTGCTTCTAACCGGGTTGCTGCCGCCGCCAGCGCGGAGCCGATCGCTGTGCCCTGTTCCTTCACGGTTCCACGATCGGCTTCGTTCAATCGCACATCGTTCAAGGCGTTTCTGAGCCATTCGTGATCCAGCGTGATCGGGCTAACATCACGCGGGCGACCGGCAAACGCGATGATCCCCATGCGGTCTTCCGGGCGGCGACTGATGAAATCATCAACCACTTTTTTCGCCACCTCAATGCGCGGCACATTTTGCCCTCGGTCGATGAAATCATCGATCTTCATCGAGAGCGAGAGATCGAGGGCGATCATGATGTCGATGCCGCTGGCCGTGCGGCTCTGATATTCATTCCGCCAGACCGGGCGGGCCATGGAAACGATCGCTATCACGAGCGCTGCAAATGCAAGCGGCAGACCGAGGCTCCACACCGTCCGGCGCACACGTTTTCCGAGACTCACCAGCACTGATAGATTTGGAAAAAGCACCGCCGCTTCGGATCCACGCCCGCGCCGCAGTATGAGCAGAAGCGCTGCCGGTAGGAGCAGGAGCAACCAACCCGGTTGGGCAAAACGGAAGTGTTCGTAAAAGGCGCTCATGTTGCGAATCCGTGATGCAGGGTTTCCAACAGCGTGCGTGATTCGTTCACCACTTCCGCCGGATTTAAATCCGGAACTTCAGCAGCATACTTCAGCGAGGCGAGGCGGGTGAAACCAATTCCACTGGCCTCGCGCGCTGTTTCAGTGAGCGCTTGCAATGCATCATGGCGGGAAATGAATTCCTCATTCGTTTCGAACAACGCGGGATCTTTCGCAGCGAGTGCCAGGTATTTCCGCAGGATGAGAGATGCCTGCACTGCGGCGTCGCGGGCGTGCAGCGGATTCATTTTTTCCAAAGCGGCAACCGCATCCTGATGGAATTTATTCCGGGCCAAGAGCGGATTGGTAATGGCGAATTTTTTCTCACTGCGATAATACCACCAAACGGCGAAAATCGCCGAAATGACGAGGGCCGCGATCACCCACATCCATGGCTCTAACCACGGCTGGGGCACCAGCGCTTCGGGCCGGGTCGGCTCCAATAATTGGAAACTGGAGGACTTCTCTTTCATCCGGAGCGTTTGCGGCTGCGCTTTTTGAGAAGCTGATGGAGGGCGAGCAACGTGTCGCCATTGGTCTTGAGATCGGCGGAGTCGATGCCGTGTTTTTTGAAAATGGCTGAAACGCCCTCCATTTGGCGGCTCATGAGTTTCGCGTAGCCCATGCGGAGATTCGGATTGCCGGTGTTTACCAGCGTTTGAAATCCCGTCTCGGGATCGATCATTACGACCTTGCCTGCCTTGGGCAGCTTGGCTTCTAGCGGATCGAGCACGCGCAGTGCGATGGTCTCGTGCTTTCGCGAGAGCTTGCCGATGGGCTTTTCCAGTGGTTCCGAGAAAAAGTCTGAGATCATAAACACAAGCGATTTCCTGCGCAATGTGCGGACGAGGAAATCACAGGCGTCGGCGATGGAGGTGCCGGGCTTCTCCGGTTTCGCGACCAGAATCTCGCGGATCATGCGCAGCAGGTGGCGGTTGCCTTTTTCCGGAGGGATGAAAAGAATCGGTTCGTTGGCGAAAATCAGCAAGCCCACCTTGTCGCCATTGTGCAGCGCGCTGAATCCTAACACCGCTGCTGTTTCCGCCGCGATCTCGCGCTTGCTGAGCGAAACACTGCCGTAGTCCGCCGAGCCGGAGACATCCACGGCGATCACGACTGAAAGCTCGCGCTCCTCACGGAATTTCCTAACGAACGGTGCGTTCATTCGCGCGGTGACGTTCCAGTCAATGAAGCGGACCTCGTCGCCGTGTTGGTATTCGCGGAAGTCGTCGAAGTCCAGACCCTGCCCGCGGAATGAAGAGAGGTATTCACCGGAAAATGACTCGCGCACCAGCCGCCGGGCCTTGAGCTCCAGCTTGCGTACGCGCGCCATCATTTCCTCGATCTGTTCGTCAGTCAGCATCGTGCTTGGTTAGGGGACGGGAACCTTGCTCATGATGCGTTCGATCACTGAGTCGGTAGTCATTTCCTCGGCCTCCGCTTCGTAGGTTAGCAGGATCCGGTGGCGCAGGACGTCAAGTGCCATGTCCTTCACATCCTGTGGCGTCACAAACGCGCGGCCCTGCATGAAGGCGCGGGCACGGGCGGTGAGTGCGAGGTTGATCGTGCCCCGCGGTGAGGCACCGGCGCGGACGAGGTTTTTCAACGGTGCATCTACTAGAGTGGGAAAACGCGTGGTGTGGATAATCTGCACGATGTATTTCCGGATGGCAGGATCGATGTAAACCTCGTTCACCAGCTCTCGTGAGGCCGATACCTGTTCGGGCGTGGCGACCGTTTTGGTCTGATAGGGCGGGGTGGAGGTGGCCATCCGGTCGAGGATCATCAGTTCCTCATCCTTCGTCGGATAGCCGACGGTGACCTTGAGCAGGAAGCGGTCGAGCTGAGCCTCGGGGAGCTGATAGGTGCCTTCTTGGTCGATCGGATTCTGTGTGGCCAACACAAGGAAAGGCTTGGGCAGAGGATAGGAGCGGTCGCCGAGGGTGACTTGGCGTTCCTGCATCGCTTCCAGCAGCGCGGACTGCACTTTGGCTGGCGCGCGGTTGATTTCGTCTGCGAGGATCAAGTTGTTGAAAATGGGCCCTAACTTCGGTTCGAATTTCGTGTCCTGTGGGTGATAGACCATGGTCCCGACGAGGTCGGCTGGCAGCAGGTCAGGTGTGAACTGAAAGCGTGCGAAACTGGCATCGAGCGAGCCGGACAGGGCCTTCACCGCCAGTGTTTTCGCCAGTCCGGGCACGCCTTCGAGCAGAATGTGGCCGTTGCAAAGCAGCCCGATGAGCAAGCGGTCCACCAGTCGCTCTTGGCCGACGAGCACCTGCCCCATTTCATCCTTCACCGCCTGAATCCAGCCGCTGGTTTCCTTGATTTTCTCTTGCAGGTTTTCCGTAGTCATCGAGTTCGCTGCGACTTTGCCACGCCAGCGCGTCTGTGCAATGGGCAAAGCACCAAAAATCAACGACTGACGCGGATTTTATGGTCCGGGATTGACCGCAGCGGATTTTTCCAAGCGTTGGCGGATTTTCCGAATCGTGGCTTTTCCCTGCTCCGTTGCGGATGCCTCCAGAGTGTCCAATTCACTAAGCACTGCGGTGTCCTTCGCAATGACTTCATCGATGGTCGGTGTGAGGTCATCGGTGGTGACGAGGCGATGGCCGTAGAGGTAGTTTCCGTTTGGGAAAACTTTCGCAAAATAGTCTAACTCACCTTCCGCGTGGGTGGACGCGAGGTAGCGGCTGAAAAGCACAAGTTGCTCCGGGTGCGTGATGTCCAGGCGGGAAAGTAAAGACGCACGCTGTTTCGGCGCAAAATCCATCCACGCGGGATCGGCCGCTGCGGCGAGCAGGCCGGGATCGCGCAGGATCATGCGGTCGAGGGAAATGAAGGCGGCTTGGTTCAAGGCGGCGTTGGAGCCGCGGGTTAGCGAAACGAGTTTGTCGAAAACCCCAGTGCCGCCGACCTCCACGGCGATATCGAACGATTCTAGCAAGCCTGCTGCTGGCTGGTTCATCCATGGCGTGTCGAGCAGGTCCATGAAGCGGCCCGTTAGCTCGGTGCGCAGATCGCCGTCGAGGTCGTTCCAGGCGAGATTGCGGAGGGCAAGCGCGTATTCATCCGGCGAAGTGCGCTTGTCCATCAGTTCGCGTCCAAGGCGAAGCGCGGAGATGGGATCGAGCGATGGCAGCAGGTCCAGCAACGCGGTGCGCAGCGAGGGAACGGTTTCCATCATACCGTCCGGGCCGACGATAAAAGGAAGTTCGGTCGGTGCGTCCTCACCGGTTTTTAGGAAATCAAGGATCGCCGCGGCGGTTGCATCCTCCGGTCGCTGGCGGATGCCCTCGCGCAGGAGGCGCAGGATTTCCAGGGTGGCTGCAGGTTCATTGTTAGCTCGGAATTTTTCGAGTGAATCTCGGATCAAGCTGGTGACGGCAGTGTCTGGCGATGTAGCGGTGGCGGGCTCGGAGGTGGCCTTCGTTTCGCGGGGACGGGTGGATTGACGCGGAACGTCCTCATTGGTCGAGCGGGTGTCGAGTTTTCCACTCCGACGTTTTTCGTTAGTCGGTTTTTGAAGCAGAAAAACCGCGAGTCCGGTGAGTAATATTATGATTCCCGCCAGAAGCAGCGCCCGCGATGATTTCCGGGGAAAGACCATGGGAGTCAGTCCCCGGAGGTGCTAACGAAAATGCTGAAGTTGTTGAACGTCGCTCGGTTGCCGCTCACTGCATCGCGCATTTTCAGTTTCCAAACACCGTTCGCCGCTTGGCCACGAAATTTCGCCGAGTAGTCCGCGTTGTCGATCTGCAGATCTGCTGTGGTTTCCTTGGCCTGCTTGTGGACCCAGCGGATGCGCCCTGACGGCGATTGCAGATAGACGTCAAGATCCCCGCGGCGCGGGGTGCTGATGGATGCGCTGAATTTGAGATCAGTGATGTTTTCCGCAAATCCGGAAGTGGCTGCCGTGCGGACCAGATAGGTGCTGCTCCCATCCGGCAACGGCGCGGTGTCCGTGTTGCCGGAGTCTGCTCTCACGCTTTTCGTTGCAAGTGCTGCCGACGCCATGCTGTTTGAGGAACTGTTGAGTGCGTAAATTCCCGCGGTGTTATCACTGCCGGAAACGAGAATGCCGCCGAGATAATATTTACCATCGGTGTCTTTCGCAAAAACCGGTCCGCCGCTGTTTCCACCGCCGGTCGTCACTTTCTTGAAATAGTGATAGAATCCCCTCGCTTGGATTGCTTGGTTGGTGAACCAATCGGTGCCGTGTTGGTAATAGTACCCACGGGCATTGTTGTAATCGAGCCTGCTGGGGTAGCCGACAATCCGTTTCGATTTACTCGATCGCATGACCGCACCACCGTCTGACCACCAGCCGACTGCCGGACCGAACGAACTCGTGCCATAGAAGACCGTGAAATCGTAGGCAAAGGCGCGTCCGGAGTCCTGCCCGTAAGCATCCACGTTGTTTGTGTAACTCGTAAAATACCGGTAGCCACGAGGAGATGCCGCATTACTCGGATGAGGAGAATAGCGGCCATTGTAGGCGCGGTAAAACAAGTAGTCCGTCGCCCACATCCCGTTTTCGTAGAGCATGTGTCCGCACGAATAGATCAGCTTCGGATCACGCGCGATCACCGCACTGCCGCGAAACCAGCCATCCGGCAACTCGGTTTCAAGATAACCTGTGGACGTGTCAAACAGCCCCGGTTTCGGATAATAGGTCCCGGCGAAAGCACAAGGAGCACTAAAAACCAGAAGGCCTGCGAATTTTGCTGCTTTGAAAAGATCTTGGATTGGCATGGGCTCCGGTGATTGAAAGTTTGGCTTCGTTCACATTGCTGCCCGATCGGACGATGTCAAACGAGGATCATTCAATCAAACCGGAGCTTCACCCCTAATTCATTTCTTCGGCTCGACGAAGGCTGGATTCGTCATCGCTCCGGGAGCGGCCTCCATGAGGTTCGGCGGCACGGCGGCATCCACGTCGCGGGTGGCCCAATGGATCGCGCCGATGAGGATACTTTGGAAGGTCGGATTGGTCCAGACGTCCTCGCGGTGGCCCATGGCGGTGTAGAAAACACGGCCTTTGCCTTCCTCTCGCGCCCAAGCGTTCGGGTAGGCGGGGCGTTGATACATGGGGCCCTGCATCGCTGGGGAGTCGATCACCGTGAGCACGTGGATGTCAGGATTGAAATCCTTGAGCGAATACCACTCTTCGTTGAATGCGAAGCTATCGCCCAAGTTTTCGAAACCAGGGAATTTTTTATCGATCACCTTGTTAGTCGCGACTTGTTGTGCGCCGTGGATGATAAACTCGCCGCCGAGGAAACAAATGTATGAGTCTGCATCATTGCCGTGGTTTGCATAGCGGTCTGGACCTTTTTTCGCCTCGTTCGCTGTGTGGAAAGTGTCGCTGGCAGAATGCAGGCCGACGAAGCCCTTACCGCCTTTCACATAGTCGAAGAGAGCTTGCTTTCCAGCAGGCGACATCGGCGGGTTCTTGTCGGTGCCTTCCAAGGTTAGGTCGCCTGTGGTGTAGAAAATCACAGCATCGAATCCGGCAAGATACTCGGGTGAAAATTTCGATCCGTCCTTGGAGAACTCAAATTCCCACGATTCCTTTTTGCCCAGATCGAGGAAGATTTTTTCCGCATAGCTTGGCTGGCCTTTTTTCCAGGAAATCACGTCGTGCTCAAATCCGCTGGATTTGGTGAAAAATAGCAGCTTGTGTTGGGTCGCCGCTTCGAGCGATGGGACGAGTGACAGGCCGAGGGCTGCGAACAGGATGGAGTTTTTAAACATGGCTTTGATGGTGGTTATGGTGATGAGAGTGTCAAATCAAGAAACGAGTCATTACTCCGGCCAACCGACTTTGTTCCAGCGGATGGACAGGTCGCCGAGGGTGGCGAAGCCGAAGCGTTTCCCGTCGTAGTAGTGGAAAAACATCCGGGTGTTGCCGTTTTCCTCAATGAAGGACGGATGGCCCGGGCTGATCCGGTCGCCTTCGGACTTGAGGAAAAGCGTGCCGCCGCCGGTCGCCATGTCGTTGTCACTGGCATCGAGATAGGGACCAGTGATTTTCCGGCTGCGGCCGATCCGCAATTCGTAGGTGCTATTGACGCCGCGGCAGCAGAGTCCCCAGTCGGCGAAGAGTTGGGGATCGATGGCGTTGTAGGGATCATCGGGATTCGAGCGGATGACGATGCCGTTGCCGGTGGAAAAAATCCACCATGTCTTACCCTGTTTGATCGGAGTGGAGGGATCGTGAAAACGAATTGCCTTTTCCTGCCACGGGTGTGGCGGGGCTGCGATGACGGGAAATACCCACAGCATCTGCAATAGGGCGCTGCGAAAGACACTGGGCAGGTTCATTTCTCGGATCTGCAAAAACAAAAAAGGGGAGCGATGTGCTCCCCTTTTACGGAACGGCGGAGGTCCACCGTTCATCTTTTTAAATTTGCTTCAAGCTGGCGCTCCAACAGCTCCCGGGATCGGGCCATCATCGTCCGTGCGACCTTCGTTCGCGCTCTTAGGGGCTGGCTTTTTAGTGAACTCGTCAGGCACCGGTGGTGGTTTCGGTGCGGATGGCGGGTTCTTCATTTCGCCAAACTCGATGATGTCGCGAAGATGGCTTGCATCCAGTGTTTCGAATTCGAGGAGTGCCTTGGCGATGAGTTCAACTTTATCGCGGCCTTCGTTGAGGACGCGGGTGGCAATGGCGTAGGCGTCGTCGATAAAACGCTTGATTTCTTCGTCGATGATCTTGGCGGTGCTTTCGCTATAATTGGTGCGGCGGCCTCCCATATCGCCACGTCCGAGGAAGACAGGGCCGTCTCCTTCGCCGTATTCCACCATGCCGAGCTTATCACTCATGCCCCACTCGCAAACCATGTGGCGGGCGAGTCCGGTGGCTTGGCGGATATCGCCCGATGCTCCGTTAGAAACGTCATCGCTGTGGAAACCTTCTGCAATCCGGCCACCCATAGTGACGATGAGATTGGCGAGTGCTTCTTTTTTCTGCGTAGAATACTTGTCGCCGTCCGGCAGATACATCGTCGCACCGAGATATGGACCGCGCGGGATGATGGTCACCTTGTGGAGTGGGCTGGTATCCGGCAGGACCATGTTGAGATAGGCGTGGCCAGCTTCGTGCCAAGCAGTGCCGGTTTTTTCCTTGTCTGACATCGCAAGACTGCGGCGCTCGCGACCCCAACGCACCTTGTCGCGGGCTTCTTCCATCTCGTCGAGAGTGACGGCGGAAAGTCCACGGCGGGCGGCCAGCAAGGCGGATTCGTTGATGAGGTTCGCTAGTTCGGCACCGGAGAAACCGGGTGTGCCACGTGCGATCCGTGAGAGATCGACACCGGCAGCGAGTTTGATTTTCTTCACGTGGACGCGCAGGATTTCCTCGCGGCCATTCACGTCAGGCAGGGAAATGGTGACCTGGCGGTCGAAACGGCCGGGACGGAGCAACGCGGGGTCGAGCACGTCCGGGCGGTTGGTGGCGGCGATGATGATCACGCCTTCCTGTGTATCGAAGCCATCCATCTCGACGAGGAGTTGGTTGAGCGTTTGCTCGCGCTCGTCGTGCCCGCCACCCATGCCGTGACCGCGGTGACGACCGACGGCGTCAATTTCGTCGATGAAAATGAGACATGGCGCGTGTTTGCGGCCTTGTTCGAACATGTCACGGACGCGGGATGCACCGACACCGACGAACATTTCCACAAAGTCCGAACCGGAGATCGAGAAAAACGGCACATCCGCCTCACCGGCGATGGCGCGGGCGAGCAGGGTCTTGCCAGTGCCCGGGGATCCGACCATCAGCACGCCCTTTGGAATCGATCCGCCGAGCTTCTGGAATTTGCGAGGATCGCGGAGGAAATCGACGATTTCATAAAGCTCTTCTTTTGCTTCCTGAATGCCCGCGACGTCTTTGAAGGTGACCTTGTTGCGATCCATCGTCAGCAGGCGGGCCTTGGACTTACCGAAGGACATCGCACCGCGGCCGGCCGATTTCATCTGCTGGCGGAAAAGGAAGAACAGGATGCCGATGATCAGCAGGAACGGCAGGAAGGTGAATAGTGCGCTTTTCAGATAGTCCGTCGTGGGATCGTAGTTCGCAGTCGTTTGCAGTAGCTTTTTCAAATCATCGCCGAGAATCGGGACCGAAACGACGACACTAAAGGGAGCTGCCTCGATGACTTTGCCAGTCGCATCCTTCTGCGCGAGCAGGTTGGTGATTATCTCGCGGCGACCCACGATCACTGCGTCTGTGGAACCGGCCGTCGTGAGAATCCGCAGCGGATTCACTAGGTCGGCGGGTTTGATCTGTTTGAGCGCGAAGGCTTTGCGGAAATCGGAGAGAGAAAGTATCTCGATGTTGTCACCCTCAAGTGGGGACTCGGACGCATTGCCGATTTGTTTCAACTGAACGTCCTTTCCAAGAATCTCGCGGATTTCGTCGCCTTGCAGGGTGAGATTCACCGCGACGCGGAAGTCGGTGATCTTTTTCTGAGGGTCTTTCGGTTCCACTGGCTCTGGTTCGATCCAGCCGGTGATTTTCGCATCATAGGCGGTGTCCGAAGTAACCACTTTAAACGGCTGTTTAGTGGGGTTATTTACGATCACACGGCCCTGATCCCACGCTTGGCGAAATTCTGGATAGCTCAAAGACTTCACCGTTTTGGTCATGCCAGGAGCGAAGTAGGCGACGCTCAGGACGACCATCGCCAGCGTAAGGAGTCCGAGCAGACGCCAGTTGAAACCGCTTGCGTCGCCGTTGGGGCGATTCGGATTGCTGGGAGGCGGAGTGGAATTCGGTGAGTCAGACATGATAGGCGTGAAGAAACCCGAGCGGCGGCGGGGTGTGCGCCGGATGCCGTTCGGGAGTAAGTGAGGATACCGTATGGGGCTGAAAAGCAAACCCCTTTTTTGCACGAGTCTTGCGGGCGGGCGCAGGGTCTGCCTAGAAAGCCTCTGTGGAACAGCCCCTGCCTCAAAAAGACTCATCGATCTCGCTCCTGCGGAGGCTGCGGATTCTGAGGTGGTTGCAGGCGATTCCCGGAGTCGGGCGCCTGCGTGCGCTGCGCCCGGGAGCCGATGCCCACGTCGGTGTGCTGGTCGATTCGTTCGCCGCGTTCGCCACCTTGGACGACGAACTGAGCACGCTGGAGGCGGATCTCATTCTCGACATGCTGCGCAGCGCGTTTCCGGAAGTGGACCACGGCTGGCTCGGGCGGCGCTTGCAGAGGGCCGTCAGAAATCCGCGTCCGCTCCAGGGGCTCGCGGTCGAGCTGAAGGACAGCTTCGACGATGCGGGAAAACTCGCGCTCGGCCTTCAACTTTTCACGCTTGTCGATGCCGCCGGGCGCTCGGAGCGGAACCGGACGAGCTTTGAAATTTTCATGCGCCGCCTCGGCCGGCCGGATTACGGCGTGGCGATCCTGCGGGAAATGCGTGGCGATGCTGGCGAACCTGCCGACGAGGATCTTCCATTCGAGCGCCTCATTTTTGGCCGTGAGGGTGCGGACGTTCTTCTGCCTCCCGCCGCGAGCGAGCACGAATTCCGCGTCTATCGGGCGGGTGATCTGATCCTCGTTAGAAATACCGGCATCTCGCCGCTTTGGATCCGCGGTAGGTCGGTGGAAACCGGCTCGTTCCTCCGCATGCGTGAGCGCCAACCGCTGGTGGTGCCCGGTTGGACTTTGAGCCATGAGGATCTGATGTTTTTCCTCGACGTGAAGCGCACAGGCAACGCGCCGTCGATCTATCTGGAACCCGGCGAAAGCGGCCTCACCGCCGAGCGCACGCGTGGCCGGCAAAGCGCTCTGCGTGTTCGCTTCGGGCTGGATGCGGAGGTCGAAGCCTTGCGCGACACGGACCTCCACGCTGGCAGCCGAGGTCCTTTAAAAAAAGGCGATATCGTCATCTGTCGGAACCACGAGCGCCTCGGCGACGCATCCGGCTTCAGCCTCTCGATCAATGAGCTCCGCCGCAAGGCCACGCAGAAGGGCCGGCGTTTCCGCCTCGCGGGCGACCGCCAGGAATACCTCGTCTCTAACGATGCTGCCGCGCTATCGGCGGGGGATTTGTTGCTAGGTCCGAAGCTTTCGCCAAAAGCCGTTCTGTTCATCCGCTACGACGCGCAGCGGGCTGAAGGTGAAATGGAAATCCGCGAGAGCAACGGTCCGATTCTCGTCGATGGCGTTCCCGTCAAGGGAAACGCCACGCTGCATGATGGATCGCTCATTCGTCTATCAGGAAGTCAAGCCGTGCGCTGCCGCTTCAGCGAGGGTTTTCTCGACGAGGAGCGCACGCTGATTGAGGCACTCCAAGTGGAGGATCTCATCCACGATTTCGGGCCGGACGCGCGGGCGCTCGATCATATCAACTTCGAGGTCAAACGCGGCGAAATGCTTTGCATCATCGGCCCCAGCGGCAGCGGAAAAAGCACGTTGTTAGCCGTGCTCTCCGGTCAGCGCGAGCCCACCCGCGGCAAGGTGAAACTCAACGGAATATCCCTTTATGAACGCCGTGAGCAACTCGTCCCGTTCATCGCGCACATGCCGCAGGAGGAGGCGCTTAACCCGCAGCTAACGGTTCGCGAACACCTGCGTCATGCGGTCACCATCCGCCGCCCGGCGCTTTCGCTTGCGGAGCACGAACGGCGCGTGGATAGCATGCTTGCCGAGCTCGGATTGCAGTCGATCGCCCGCCGCAGGGTGGGGGCGCCGGGGGAAAAAACGATTTCCGGCGGCGAACGCAGCCGTCTCAATCTCGGCGTCGATCTCGGCAGCCGCGCGGAGGTATTTCTGTTTGACGAACCGATTTCAGGGCTCTCGTCCAAAGACTCCGAGCACGTCGCCGAAACGTTGCGCTCGCTGGCCCGTGAGAAAATCGTCATCGCCTCGCTGCACCGGCCGGGCGCACCTGTGCTGCGGCTTTTTGACAAAGTTCTCTTGCTGGATAGCGGCGGACGTCTCGCTTACTTCGGCACTCCTGCCAGCATGGTCGGCTATTTCCGCGACGCCTGCGAGGAACTCGCCATCTCCCATCCGTCCGTCACCGCGATGTCTCCGCTAGGCGCGGACTTCGTGTTCGATGTGTTGGAAACTCCGCTCAGCGCGATCGGCGGTGGATCGAACACCGGGGCCGCTCGCCGGTTCCCGCCATCGTTCTGGCAAGAGCGTTTCGAGAGCGTGGATCTGATGCAGTCGCTCCAGCTTGGCGGCGGACCTGCCTCCAAGCTCGGCGAGTTCAAGGAAGGCGAGCGCTCACCGGTGCCGCCCAAACCGTCGCGCCGCTTGCATGCGGTGATCGCTGTCTTTGCCACCCATTTCCTGCGTTCGTTTCTATCGAAAGTGCGCAACCGCGGCACGATTTACAGCACCTGCCTGGAAGCGCCGTTGCTCGCCGCGCTCATTGCCATCACGCTGCGCTCGTCGGCCGAGGGGGGCTATCAGTTTTCCACGGCGCTGCACATTCCTGCCTATCTGTTCCTGAGCGTCACGGTGGCGATGTTTCTCGGTCTCACCAACTCCGCCACCGAGGTCCTGCGCGACCGGCCTATCCTCCGCCGCGAGCGGAACTGCCAGCCCGGCGCGGGCTCCTATGTCACGGCGAAGTTTGTGGCGCTGGGAGTCGTCGCCGCGATGCAGTGTTTCGTCTATCTGGTCGTCGGAAACTACTTTCTCGAAATTCGCGGAATGCTGCCGTTCCTATGGCTGTGGATGACGCTCACCGCGTGGACCGGCACCGGGATGGCACTGGTGGTTTCTTCCTTGGTGCAGACTGAACGGGCGGCGCTCACCGCTGTGCCGCTTTTGTTAGTCCCGCAGATGCTTCTGGCCGGCGCGCTGGTGCCCTACAAGGAAATGAACCGCGGGCTGTTTGTAAACGCCTCGGAAGTCCGTGAAAAAGGCGGAGCTCCGGTCCCCGCAGTGATCATGCCGCTGCGCTATGCCTACGAAGCGATGATCGTTTCGCAAGCCACACAGAATCCCTTCGAGGCCGAGCGTCTCCGGCTCCAGCGCAAGATCGACCGCGTGCGGGCGTTAAAAATACCGATGAATGCCGAGCAGTCCGAGCGCTTCGATCTGGTCAAAGAAGGGCTCCGGCGTCTGCTGGCATCTGGCGCGTCCACGCCGGACGAAGCGGCTAACATCATCAATCGCATCCGGCAGATATCCACTTACGGCACGCGCATCGAGGTGGAGACAATGAAGGTCTGGCCGGACAACGATCCAAAGGCGCGTTCAGCTTCGGAATTTTTCGTCAACGAGCGGATCGACCTGCTAGTCCGCGAGGCTGAAACTTTCCGCAATGACTACCGCAACAAAGAGCCGCGCAACGTTTTTTACGCGCTGAGGAAACCTTTGCCGTTTTTCTCACAGAAACCCCAGGCGCTCTCCGAAAAGTATGTCGATCGCGACGACGAACTCGAGACCCACAAATACTGCGGATTCATCCTCGTCGCCATCGTCCTCGCCTGCGGCGTGATTTCCACGACGATCATCTCTCGCCAGAACCGGCGGACGCGTTAGGAAAAAATTGATGGTTGAGGGAAAGAAGAAGAGGTGCCTCTCAACTCTCAACTCTCCCGCGGTGGCGATGAAACCAGCGCCAGCGCGTCCATCACCGCCGCCACCGAGGCGGGGGGGAGGGAATCCGGGACCACTGCACCGAGGACGAGGCAGCCGTAAGCGGTATCCACAGGAATCACTTCCAGCGTTGCGCCCGCGCCGATTTTTACGTGTACGTTGCCGCCGGAAGCTCCTTGGCGGCGCGAAGCGAGAGCCAAGCTGCGGGCGAGGAAATGCAGGCGACCGTGGTTGCTTTCGTCGAAAATAACAGCGCCCTCGCGGTCGAGAATGAAGATGCCGGTGGCGGAGAACTGGCTGCGCATCCAATCGCGGAAGCGGGTGATGCGGTCGAGAAATGGCCCTCGGGCGATCGTCGGGCCAAAGGTCATTTCCTCCGGCTGGCTCATCACGGGAGCGGGCGCGGGTGGGGGAGCTGAGCTGATTTGCTGATGTTGTTGCGGAGGCAGGGGCGGCGGAGCAATCATCGGCAGTGCCGGGCGTTCTGTGGCGTAGCCGACGAAGCCTTGATCGAATCCGGCGTCCTCGACGGTCATCGCCGGTTCGCGCTGGGGCCTCATCAGGCTCTCGGCGAGCCGCCGGACTTCAACGGGGTCCAACCAGGGATAGATCGGATCGGTCATCCCCGTGCGCCGTTAGGTTCGAGTTTCATTTCGATTTCGGAACGAAGGGCATCGAAAACCGCCTGCGCTCCGGCTCCGTCTTCCAGCACGCCGATCGGCAGACCGCGGGCGCTGGCGCGGACGAAAAGGCCGTCGCGCGGAATCTGTGTTTGAAATACCATTTCCGGCGGCAGTAGCTGGCGCAGCGCAGCGGCAGCTTCAGTGCTTTCGGCCAGATCGTTCTGCACCATGGTTAGGCAGACGCCGAGCACGCTGAGGCGCGGATTCATCACCCGCAGGCGATTGAGGCCTTCCAATAATTTCGGCACCGAGCGGATGCCTAACGGTTCAGCCTGTTGGGGAATCATGATTGCGTCGCTGGAGGCGATCACATCGCCGGTCACCCCGAAAAGTCCCGCTGCGGTGTCGATCAGGCAAAGGTCGAATCCCCGGGCTGAGACGCTTCTGAGAAATGCCCGCACTCGCGCAAGGTGCGCACCCATGCCTGCGCCGCCGGCCTCGTAGTCACTGGCTTGGCCGCTGGCGACGAGAGAAAATGTTTCTAAGCGGGTCGGCACAATCAAGCGCTCCAGCGGGATGCCGGGGTCGGCTAGGTAGTCGTAAAAGCCGGTAAGCAATCGCGACTGGCGGGTGAGGGAAAGTCCCACGGAGCCTTGGGGATCGGCATCCACGAGCAGGGTCTTCACTCCCGCGCGGGCAAAAGCATGGGCGAGATTGATTGAAACGGTGGTTTTACCCACCCCTCCTTTTTGGCTGGAAACGGCAATACTGATCACTCTGCTTGGGGAATTGTGACGCGAGGTTAGCTTCGGCTTGCCACATCGGAAGTCTTTTCTTCAAGATGCGGTCACCAAGCGGGGCATGAAGTTCCATTTGCCCTGTCCGCGCATTTTTTTATGAACTCCAAATTTCCCCTCAGTTCGGCAATCCCTGCGGTGGCACTCTGCGGTCTATTGCTGGCGTCCAATGCCTGCCGGAGAGAGAAACCCGTCACTGAGGAGGTTCAGAAAAAGCCGGTGGTCATGGCTCCCGAGCTCCTCAGCAATACCTTGGGCATGCTGCCGAGCGCGGTTTACCGGAGTCAGGCAAAATCGCCGATCCACTGGCAGCCGTGGACGAAAGAGACTCTCGACCGCGCGAAGGCGGCGAATCGGCTGGTATTCGGGGTGATCGTGATGCCGCAGCAACCGTCGTTTCAAAGCGTGCTGGACTCTCTGGCAGCGGATCCGGCGCTAGTTTCGGCGATCAATGATAACTACGTACCCTTGCTCATCGATGCCGACGCTTCGCGCGAGATGGGACTTTTGACAGGAGATCTCTGCTCGGAAATCAAGCGTGGGCTGCAACTCCCGCTTTTCGTCTGGATGTCGCCGGAAGGCAATCCGGTTGCTTGGATCCCAGTGAGCACCGGCCAGAACGCGAACCTTTCCGAGCTATTCAATCAGTCGCATTCGATGGTCACCCGGATGTGGGCGGAAGACTCGGAATACGTGATGAAAAACAGCGCACTCGATAACGCCAACCGCCGCATCCGTATCGCTGCCCGCAAGAATATCAAAGTGATGAGTGAGCACCCCGGCGATGACACCGTCCGCGCTCTGCGGCAGCTTGCCTCGCTTTATGATCCCTATACGCGCAGCTTCGATGAGGCGGGCGGGCTTTTCCCGGCGGGGGCGATCGATCTTCTTTCCACCGCCGCCATTCATCCCGGAATCTCGCCCGAGCTGCGGACCCGCTGCATGGACACCACCCGCAACTTGCTCGTGGATCTGCTGCCCAGCGCGATGTTCGATCCGCTGGAAGGCGGGGTATTCGCTTCCCGCCGCGGGACGTCGTGGGCGCTGCCAGTTTTCAATCGCGATTGCGGCATTGAGGCCCGTGCGGCGGTCGCCCTGCTGAATGCCTACCGGGCGACGGGGGAGAAGAAAGCGCTGGAAAAGGCGCTCGGTTTGATTGCTTTCGCCGAAAAGAAATTCAAGACGCCGGAAGGCCTGTTCTCCGTGGGAATGACCCAGGAAACGGATCAGGCGCAGTGGCTCTGGAGTGTGGAGGAGGTGGAAAAAGAACTCACGCCTGAGGAGGCGGCCTGGTGGATCAGGGCGACTAATATGAAGGGACTCGGCAACCTGCCGTCCGAAGTGGATCCACGACGCGAGTTTTTTCGCGCGAACAGCATGGGGATTTCCAAATCCGTGGCCGAATTGGCGGCCGAGCAAGGGCAAACGGTCGAGGCGTTTACCCCGAAGTATGAGATCGTGCGGAAAAAGCTCTTGAAAGCCCGCAATCTCCGCCTCGGCGAAATACCGAGCGATCTTTCGCCGCACGCGGTTGCGACATTCCGCATGGTTTCATCCTATGCAGCGGCGTTCGGGGCCACTGGCGACTCCGTTTACCGCGATAAAGCGGTCGCACTGCTCAAGAAAGCCCGTGAAGCGTTCAGCGTGGGGCCGAGATTGCGATTGTTCGCCGAAGATGTGCCGAAATCCCTCGGAGAGGGCCGCGCATTTCTCTACGGATTGGCCCTCCAAGCGGCGCTGGATGTATCGGTCATCACGTCGGACGAGGGTCTGCTCATCTGGTCCGAAGACCTTGCCACCACGGCTGCGGAGCAATTTACCGATGCCGAGTTTCTCAAGGAATGCCCAGACGATGCGAAAATCATCGATCTCCCAATCACCGATCTGATCATGCTGTTCGACGACTCCACAGCCGGCCTGATTTCCTTCGCAGAGTGCCGCTTGGCGGAGCAGGGGAGGCCGCTGGTGCGCACTTTTAGCGAACTCGCCACCCCACTCCCGACCTACTCGGTTGACAGACCCGTTCTTCACACTGATCTATTGCAAGCCACCCTTGCCCGTCATTTTAAAGTCACCATCGTCGCCGGAAGCGGGCTGTCATCCGAATTGAAACTCACCACCGAAATGCTCCCCATGCGGATGATTCAGCGCCGTCCAGCGAAGCCTGATGACCAAATTCCAGCAGGATCAGTGAAAATCATCTTCGCCAACGGAGAAAGCCAAACCTTTTCGACTCCCGAAGGGTTGCAAGAAGCGCTCTTGCCCTCGCTGAAAAAATCATAAAACCTCCTTCACCACTCCACCCGCTTTACGATACATGAAAAAAGCCCCATTCATCGCCACTCTCAGCCTCTTGACGGTCGCCATGCCCTGCATGGCGGACACATTCACCCTCAAGGATGGAACAGTGCTGGAAGCATCCGTTCTCAAAGAAGACGCGGATTCTTACACGCTCGAAGTCCAAGTGACCAAGAGCATCAAGGATGAGCGGAAAATCGCAAAAGCGGATGTCCAAAAGGTGGATGTCGTGAAGCCGGATCTCATTGCTTTCGAGCCGATCTCCAAACTCCTCCCGACTCCGGATTTTCTCTCCGCTGAGGATTATGCCGTGAAAATTTCGGCCGTGAACAAGTTTCTCGAAGCCAACCGCGGAAGCTCGAAAAGCAAGGACGCCAAGGCGATCCTCGAAACCCTCAAAGCCGAGGCCGCCGCCGTCGCCGCGGGCGGACTGAAGATGAACGGCAAGGTCGTCACCTCTGCCGAATATCAGGCAAACCAATTCGACATCGATGCCCGCATTCAGGAGGCGAAGATTCGCTCAATGGTGGCTAACACTAACATGCTCCACGCGTTGCGTGCGTTTTCAGATTTCGACAAGGACTACCGCACCACACTCTCCTACGGATCGCTGAGTCCGCTCATGAGTCAGGTGATCAAGGGCTACGTGGCGGAGCTGAAACAATCGCTTCTCGGGCTGGATGCCCGCGTGAAGGAGCGCGAGCAGGGTCTCCAACGGATGGCACCTGCCGACCGCTTTGGCACCGAGGCCGCCATCAAGGAGGAGAATGCCGCCATCGAGGCGCAGTATCAGGCAGAGAAGACTGCCAAACAGAACTGGCCGACCATCACTCCCTATCACAAAGCCTCGTTAGAGGATTCCATCCGTTTCGGCGAGCAGGAAATCACCCGCCTCGATGCGGTGAAGACCGCCCTCGGCGTGGATGGCGGGAAAGCCTATCGCGAGCTCTACAGCGCCGTGAAAAGTGGAGCCAATACCGCCACGGTGACTGCCGCCATCACGGCTGCGAAAACGGCCCTCGTCGCTCCCCGCTACATCGAGCCGCTCGACGCCATCGTGAAGGCATCCGGCAAAAAGTAATCGATTTTTTCTCAAACAGATTCATGTCCAAGCCCCGCACCGCGACCCGCAGCCGGAAGACAGCGGAGACACAAATTGAGCTCTCGTTGTCAATCGACGGCTCTGGTGTCTCCACTATCGAAACCGGCGTTCCGTTCTTCGATCACATGCTCACGCTGTTTTCGAAACACGGCCTTTTTGATCTCAAGGTCAAAACCGTGGGCGATATCGAGGTGGACTATCACCACACCATCGAGGACACCGGCATCGTCATCGGCGACTGCCTGCGTGAAGCGCTGGGCACCAAGGAGGGCATCCGCCGCTACGGTTGCTGTTATTTACCGATGGATGAAACGCTCGCTCGCGTCGTGGTGGATCTATCAAACCGTCCGCACTTGGAATTCCGTGCTCCTGCCGGGACTCCGTCCGCGCCTAACATGCCGTTCACTCTCGTCGAGGAATTCTGCCGCGCCCTCGCCTCGAACCTTCGGGCAAACATCCACGTCGAGGTGCTGTACGGCCGCGATGGACATCACATCGCCGAAGCTATTTTCAAAGGACTCGCCCGCGCCCTTCGCGATGCGTGTGAGAAAGATGCGCGCGTGATCGGCATTCCCAGCACCAAGGACGCGCTGTGAAGACCGGCATCATCGACTACGGCGGCGGTAATTTGCGCAGCGTCGCTAACGCATTGCGCTCGCTCGGCGAGGATCCCGTCATCATCGCCAGCCCTGACGACGTCGGTGAAACAACCCATCTCCTGCTTCCCGGTCAGGGTGAATTCGGCGATACCATGCAGCGCCTGGAACAACGCGGCCTCGCATCGTTTCTCAAAAACTGGATCTTGGCGGACAAACCTTACTTCGGCATCTGCGTCGGCTATCAGATTCTGTTTGATGGCAGCGAAGAAGCGCCGGAAACTGCCGGACTCGGCATCGTTCCCGGCATGGTCCGTCGTTTCAAAGACGAGCCCGGCTTGAAAATCCCGCACATGGGGTGGAACTCCGCCACCGCCACCCGCGGCGAGACCCGCGTCTGGCAAGGCCTCGGCGAGGAGCCATACTTTTACTACATTCACTCATTCTTTCCTGAACCTTCCGATCCATCAGACGTCGTCGCGGAAACCACCTACGGCACCCAGTCGTTCGCCGGAGCCGTCGAACGCGGAAATATGTTCGCCTGCCAGTTCCACCCGGAAAAAAGCCAAGAAGCCGGACTCAGACTGATGAGAAATTTCCTCGGGATCTGAGTCTCACGGAGCGGATTTCACATTCAACCGGTAAAAACCCGAAGCTGGAACCGGCGCGGAAATCCGCATGCGCATGGTCCCCGCATTTTCCGGATCGGGCTCCACGGTTCCGGTAGTTTGCTGCCACGGCGTCAGGAGATCACCGGAGGATTCCAGCCGGTAGTCGATCGCTCCAAGTCCCGGCACCCGGGAAAAACGGACCCACAGGTTACCCGAAGGATCGTTCGAGATCCAGCAGGGCGGAGTATCGTTTGGCGCTGCGGGATTGCCGCCGGTCGCGTATTCGAGGAAATTCGAGCGCCCGTCGGAATCGGCATCGGCGTTCGGAAATTTGAGCGCGGGAACGGTGATCGAGGGAAACCCTGCCAGCCAGGTGCCGAAGCTTCCAACTGATGGAGCGACGGCAGTGGCGAGTTTTTCGCTGCCCTGG
>JBBRYQ010000062.1:0-32685 GCA_038237425.1 Verrucomicrobiales bacterium | reverse complement strand
TTTTCGAGATTGAGGACGATGGGATGAAGGGCGGCGAAGAGCGTGAGCGCCTTGGAGCCGGCGGTGAAGTCGGCGGCGTTCTCGGTGCCGAAGATTTGGATACGGGTGGCGCGCTGGAAGCGGCGGATGTTACGATCGTCCCTGGCGGTGTGTGTTTGGGGAGGGTTGGTAGGTGGCTGGATTCGGCAGTGATTCTTTCCGAACTCTGCCACTCTCGCAGAAAAAGTTGGTTAGAAAATGAAATGAGGCACAAAATGAATTATTTCGTAACTGGCTTATTTCGAGTAGGTAATAGCCGTGTTGTGGTAGAAATGACGCAGGTTTTCTATTAAAAGACTCTCACTTGGACCCGGATCCGGATGGACTTAGGGTTCGATCTGGAGGGACTTGGGAAGGAGGTCGCAAGAGGTTAGGATCGAGGGTGCCCGGAGTAGCAAGTCAACCCCCATTTCCCTTCTCTCCGGTCCGATCCAATGGCTATTTCAGAGGCCACCCGCCAAAAGCAAATTCCTAGCAATAAATCAGGCTTTCACTTCGGCCTTGGCTTCTCCGGCAAGTTTCGGGTCCTTATAGGTGGACTGGATGTAAACTTCGCGAAGTTCCTTGTGGCCGATCTGGCAGGGGCTGCTGGCCATGAGGTCGGCTCCTTTATTGTTTTTCGGGAAGGCGATCACTTCACGGATGCTCTCCTCACCGGCGACTAACATGGCGATGCGGTCGAGGCCAAGGGCGAGGCCACCGTGCGGCGGTGCGCCGAAGCGGAAGGCGTCCAACAAGTGGCCAAATTTGATTTGCTGCTCTTCCGGGCCGACGCCGAGCACGCTGAACATCTTGGCTTGCAGATCCTTTTCGTGAATCCGGATGGAGCCACCGCCAAGTTCGTAGCCGTTGAGGACGACGTCGTAGGCGACGGCTCTCACGTTCGCGTAATCGCCAGCATCGAGTTTCTCGAGGTCTTCTGGGTGAGGACGAGTGAACGGATGGTGAACCGCAGCCCAGTGGCCGGTCTCCTCGTCGTGGGCGAGCAGTGGGAAATCGACCACCCAAAGAAAATTGAATTTTGTCGGGTCGTTATTGAGTTCCATCATCACCGCGCACTCGGAGCGGACGCGGCCGAGGATGGTGCTAACGGATTCGCGAGAACCGGCGGCAAAGAAGACGATGTCTCCTTCCGCTAGATCGAGCTTGGAGGCGACAGCGGCCTTTTCGGTTTCGGTGAAAATTTTCCAGAGCGGGCTCTTGTATTCGCCGTTTTCGAGTTTGATGAAAGCGAGGTTCTTCACGGGAAGACCGGCCTGCACGGCGATCTCGTTGAGGCGGTTCATCTGGCCGGTGGTGATGCCTGCGAAGCCCTTCGCATTGATTGCTCTAACTACGCCGCCGCTATCGAGGGTGCCGCGGAAGATCTTGAATTCGGTGGCCGCGAAGACGCCGCCGAGATCGGTGATTTTCATGTCGAAACGGGTGTCCGGCTTGTCAGAGCCGTAGATGTCTTCCGCATCGCGGTAGGTCATGCGCGGAAACGGCGAAGGCACATCGATGCCGAGGCCGGACTTGAACATGCTGGCTAACAAACCCTCGACGAGCTTGATGATGTCTTCCTGCGTGACGAAGCTGGCCTCGATGTCGATTTGCGTAAACTCCGGCTGCCTATCAGCACGGAGATCTTCATCACGGAAACAACGGGCGATTTGGAAATACTTTTCCAGTCCAGCCACCATGAGGAGCTGCTTATATTGCTGCGGTGCCTGCGGGAGAGCATAGAAACGGCCGGGATTGAGGCGTGATGGGACGAGGAAATCGCGTGCGCCTTCAGGAGTCGGGTTAGACAAGATCGGCGTTTCGATTTCAAAAAATCCGGACTCATCGAGATAGCGGCGGGCGGCAGAAGTGATCACGCTGCGCTGGCGGATGTTCTTGCTCATGCGTGGGCGACGCAGATCGAGATAGCGGTATTTCATCCGCAGGTCTTCGTTAGAGAGTTCCTTGTCGAGTTGGAATGGCAGCACGTCCGCCTTGTTGACGATGGTGAGCATCGTGGCGACGATTTCAATGCTGCCGGTTTCGAGCTTGTCGTTCGTGGTATCGACCTCGTCTGTTTTCAAGCGGGCCTCGACGGTGCCGGTGATCTGGACCACGTCCTCGACGCGGAGTTTGTGAGAAAGATCGCTGGCTTCTTGGGAGCTCTCGCCACGGAACACACACTGCGTCACCCCCTCGCGGTCCCGGAGGTCGATGAAGATCACGCCGCCTTGGTCACGGGCGGAATTGACCCAACCGATGAGCTGGACGGTTTGGCCGATGTGGGATTCGCGGAGTTCGTTGCAATGATGAGTGCGCATGGGAAAAAATTTTAAGATTTGTTCAACCACAGATGGAGAGGATGAACGCAGATGGAAGAGATGGGATTAAGAATTGAGAGGCGGAGCTGTGGTTAAATTTCTTCAAGCCAGCAGCGGTCCATCCGGTTGGAGCAGGCGGTCGGTGAGCCAGTCGATGGCGGTTTCGGCGTTGCCGGATTCCTCGGTGCGGCTGGCGAGGATCTTGAGTTTGAGTTCAGGATATTCAGTGCCAACGACGAGGGCAAAGCGGGCACCACATTTTTCGGCGCTTTGAAATTGCTTGGCCACCTTGGGCGAGCCAAGCGGGAGATCGGCGGAAATGCCTGCACGGCGAAGATTGGTGACGAGGCGGAGTGACTCGGCGCGCTTCGTTTCATCGGCGACGACGACGTAGATATCACAGGCGGCGGCGTTGCGCTGGAGCCAGACTTCCAACTGCATGGCAGTGTGCGTTGTCTCCTCGATGAGGTTGCGAATGACGTAATCGCCCATCGCAAATCCAGTGGCAGGCATGTCGGTCGCGCCGTCGGAAATGGTGGAAATCAGTGTATCATAGCGGCCACCACCAGCGACAGCACGCATGGATTTCTTCGCATCGAACACTTCGAATACCACGCCGGTATAATAAGCGAGGCCGCGGACGATGGAGAGATCGAGCTCGACGAACTCCGCAAAACCCCGCGCGGCGAGATCCTCGCGGATAGCAAGATAGGCGGCGGAGGCGTTTGCCGGATCCGCGATAAAGGCGCGGACGCCATCGGGCGTTAGAGAAAAGGCAGCGAGCTTTTGCTCCAGCACTTCGGGTTTTTCGCGCTCGATCTTATCGATGATGCCAAGGAAATCTGGGATGCGATCTTCAGAAATGCCGTTCGCCTCCGCAAAATCGATCCACGCCTTACGATCGGAAATGCGGACGACGAAATCGCCGGAGACGAAGCCAAACGCCAGCATCGTCTCGATCGCGAGCGCAATCAGCTCGGCATCGGCAGCCGGGCCACCCTCGCCGAGGATGTCCACGTTGAACTGATGGAACTCGCGTCCCCTGCCCTTCTGTGGCTTTTCGTAGCGAAAACATTGGCCGATTTCGAACCACTTGAGCGGCTTCGGAAAATCCCGCTGATGCTGCGCCACGATCCGTGCCAGCGAAGCGGTCACTTCCGGCCGCAGCGTCACATCACGCCCGCCTTGGTCTTCAAAGCGGAAAAGCTGCGCAGAGAGCTCACCGCCGGACTTTTTCAAATAAAGCCCGGTGTCCTCCAAAATCGGAGTTTCATACTCCACGTAGCCACAGCGGCGGGCGACCGATCGCCACGTATCGAACAAATAATTGCGGACCGCGCATTCACGGGGAGTGAAGTCGCGGAAACCGGGAAGTGCTTGGAAAGTAGGTCCTGCCATGGGCGGGCGGCGAGGATGCACGCGGTTTCCCGCATTTCAAGGTTCTATTCCTGCGGTTTTCAGGACAGAAACCATTCATTCACGCAGCCGCTTTAACAGCTCTGGGTCCGGTAGCGAGCATGCGTCGGACTTTCCCATGAATCGGTAGCGGTTCCGTGCGACCCAGCGGTAGGCCATGTCGCGCAGCGATTTCGGGATGAAGCGGGCGAGGGTGAGCAGCCGCCACCAGCCGCCGAAAATGCGGGTGAGCTCGATGGGGCCGTCGCTATGGGTGAAAATTTTCCCATCCGATTCGCGGAGGAGGACCATAGTGCCACCGTCTTGGGCGGCGTATTTTGTGAAGCCCATTTGCCTTGAGAGTTCGCCTTGCAGCGGGGCGAAGGAGACTTTCCCGAGCTTGTCGAACTGGGCGACCTGGCGCACGGACTTTGAGCAAAACCCGCAGTCGCCATCGAAGAAAAGCACCCATCCCATGCAGTGAGAGTATGGCGCGGTGAAAAAATTTCCAGCGGGATTGTGTCGAAAGCTTGCCAAGCTCGGTCAAATCTTTAGAGTGTTCAAATGATTAGCGAAACAACCTTGACGGACGCAGATCGAGAAACGACCAGCTCGCGCATCCAAGACATGCCCTACGACCAAAGGCCACGGGAAAAACTGGCGCTGCTCGGGGCAGGCGCGTTGGGAAATGACGAACTGATGGCGCTATTCATTTCTACCGGGATGAAGGGGCTGAGTGCGATCCAGATCGGCAGGAATTTGATCCAGAAATACGGTAGTATGGGCGCTCTCGGCGGCATGTCCGTTTCTCAATTGGCAAAGGAAAAGGGCCTGGGGCTGGCGAAGGCGTCGAAACTCGCCGCCGCATTTGAACTCGGATCGCGGGTCGCCCGCGAGCAGCTCCAAAACCGTCCGCTAGACCGTCCGCAGTTGATTTACGAGTTTTTCGGGCCGCAGATGAGCCATCTGGCGAAGGAGCAGGTGGTGGTGGCGGTGTTGGACACGCGGCTGCGGCACATCGGCACAGAGATCGTTTCCATCGGCACGGTGAATGAAGCGAGTGCGCATCCTCGCGAGATTTTCCGCCCCGTGATTACGCGTGGCGGCTACAGTTTCATCCTGATCCACAATCATCCTTCCGGCGATCCGAGTCCTAGCAGGGCTGACGAGGTAGTGACGCGAAAAGTGGTGGATGCGGCGAAATTCATGCAAATCGAAATGCTCGACCACCTCATCATCGGCCGCGGGGCGGAAGGGCGCCTGCCTTATTTCTCCTTCCGCGAGGCGGGATTGGTGCCCTGAGTTGCTTTTCAAAAAGACGCGGGATAAATTCGCCGGACTGCTAAGCATGTATCGCTTCCACCTCGCCCGAAACCTCCGTTCGTTTTTTTTCCTGCTCATCGTTTCAGCGGTGCTGGGAGCGTGCGGGCTGCTGTGGTGGGCGAACCGCACGGGCCTGCCGGAGACATGGCGGGCGGTGATCGAGCGGGAAATCAGCAAGCAGGGTGCTTATATCAAGATCGGTGGGCTGAGTTACATCCCGCTGCGTGGGGTGGTGGCATCGGACGTCCGATTTTTTTCAGATCAGGAGCAGCTACACGAGCTTTCGCGGCTGGAGCGTGTGACCTTGGATTTCGACAAGACCCGACTGGCCAAGGGAGTTTTCCACCTGACGAAAATCGACCTCGTGGACGCCCGCCTAAGCATGCCGGTGGACCCGAAAAATCCGCGCTCTGAGACGCTGGAGATCACTGATGTGAATGGCACTATCTTGATGCCGGGGTACCGCCGGCTCGAAATTCGCGGAGCAAAGGGAAAAATCGCGGGGATCGAGGTGAACGTGGACGCCCAGTTGATAGGCTACCAACAGGAAGGACCGAAGCCGCAGGACGAATCGAACGTCGGCAAGCGCCGCGCTCTCATCGCTAAGATTATCAATGAGTTGAAGCTCTGGCGGTTTGATAAAAAACATCCGCCTAGCATCGATATCCACATCGAAGGCGACGCCAACCAGCGCTCATCGATCATCGCGAAGCTCTCGCTGAACGCGCGCGGGGTGGAAAAAAACTACCATGTCCTCGACGATGTCGCCATCGAAGCGGACCTAGCGGGCGACCTGCTGACGATTTCCTCACTGCGCGCCACCGACTCTCGAGGAACCTTCGATGGCCACATTGATTACAACATCGACGCGAAAGAAGGCCGCTTCGATGTGGCGTCCTCCTTGGAAGTGCCGGAGTTACTCAAGGCGTGGGCGGGTCTGCCGGCCGTGAAAGAAATCGAGATCAGGGGAAAACAAATTTTGGAAGCCGAGGGAGATTTTCAGATCGATGAGTCCAATGTTCCGCAGATCCGCATGACGGGACACGCCCGGTGCGAGGCGATCAAGCTGCGCGGCATGCCCTTCGATGTGGTGGAAAGTTCGTTTTCGTGGAAGGACCAGCAGTTGTTTCTTAGGGATCTGCACCTCGAGCGACCGGACGGTGAGGCCCACGGAAAGGCGATGATCCAACTGCCGCAGGTCCGGTTCGAGCTTTTCTCGACGCAGCCGATTTCGGTATATCGACCGTTTTTCCTCGATCCGCATCCGATGGCGGCCGTGCTGAGGGATTTTTCCGAACGAAAGGGCGCGGCAGTGGACGTCCATCTGGAAGGCAGTTTCGATACCGTGGATAAGACCGCCTGGGCGTTCACCGGCAGCGGTAATGCCAAGAACATCAACTACCGCGGTGTGCCGGTGAACTATGCTGATGCAAAATTTTCACTCAACCACCACGAACTGGATTTCTACGAAGGCTCGGTGCTGTTCAATTACGATAATTATTCACTGCGAGAAGCCTTCAACGGACCGAAGCAGGGCCCGGTGAAAATCGGCCGAATCCGTTACGATGCAGAGGAGAAAGTCGTGCAGGTGGAAGGCGTGAGTGGACAGTTCTGGGCCGCGCCGATGGTGCGCCTATTCGCCCCGAAAGTGGCGGACGGCCTAGAGCAGTATCGTTTCCACACGCCACCGGAACTCAAGGGGAGCGGCGTCGTGGACGTCACACCGAGGGGCAGGACTTCGCTGGATATTGCCTTCAGCTCGGAAAACGCCGCTGATTACGTGTTTCTCGGGGAAAACCTCACGCTCGACCACCCGCGGGCAAAGGTCGGCATCCGCGGCGAGCGGGTGCTCATCAGCGATCTAGAGGTGTCCAGCTTCGGCGGACCGGTGGCCGCGCGGTTTGATTACGTCGGCAAGGGTCGGTTGGAGGGTGAGCTAAACTGGACAAAACTCTCCCTTCCCGATCTCACCTCCAAATACGGCTTCCAGATGAAAGGCGGCGGTAAAGTCACCGGCCGCATCAATTTTTCCCTGAGCGATAACAAAGTGGAAACCATGGAGGGCGAGGGCTTGATGGCCGTGGATCAGGCGGAGCTATTTTCCGTGCCCATGTTCGGGCCGCTCTCCCCTCTCGTTGGCGGCGTCCTGAACGACAGCAAGGCGGGCTTCCAAGAAGCGAAAAGCGCGTTCTTCACGTTCGATATCAGAAAAGGCATCCTCAGCAGCAACGACTTCCAGACATCCACTAAATCGCTAAATTTTGCCGGTGACGGCATGGTGAACCTCAACGATCGCACCGTGGATATGACCATGCGCATGAACGCGCGGGGATTGCTAGGCCTACTCACCCTGCCCCTTCGCCCATTTTACGGCCTTTTCCAATTCCGTGGAACCGGTCCTCTGAAGGACACGAAATGGGAAAACGTGAGGTTCACCACGCCGCCGGCGGACCAGAACCAACTTCTTCTAGCACCGCCACGGGCGAAGGTGGTGGCCGAGTAGAACTATTTGCCATTTTTCAAGACACGCCTTGCACCCCGCCGGAAGAAGTGCCACTAATCTCCTTACAAGATGTGGTCATGAAGACCCGTCCGTAACCGAAAGCCAAAAGTCATGTCCAATCCATTCTCTACACCTAACAGCCTCGATCCGGAAGCCGGTTTCACGCAAACACCGTCCGTCGCCCAAGCTGCGAATGATCTTCGCGCCGCCGCTGGTGAAAAAGCCCGTGAATTCGTGCAAACCGCCGAGGGAAAAGCCTCCGCACTCAAGGACCGCGCTGTCGAGACGGCCCAGCAGTTCCGCGAGACCGCCACCGAGAAAGCAAGCCAGTTCAAATCAACCGCTACCGAGAAAGCCACGCAGTTCAAGGCAGCCGCCACCGACCGGGCCCAGCATCTCCGCGAATCCGCCACCGAACAGTGGCAGGACACCCGCGTGAAGGCGAAAGAGATCCACGTCACCGCTGAGGATTACATCCGCGAAAACCCCACCAAATGCGTTCTCAGCGCACTCGGCGTCGGTTTCCTGATTGGCCTCATCGTCCGCCGCTGATACATCCTGCCAGCCCTGTCAGGTGAGTTTCCAAGCATTTCATGAATCCGTCATCTGACGCTGATCCTACGCCATCCGGTGAATCCCGGAGCGCCGTTGAAAACCAATCCCAAGGTATCCCGTCGAACTGGCGGGAGGCCCTGATGGCGTTGATCGCCTCGCGCGTCACTCTCATCCAGTTGGAATCCAAGGAAGCCGCTACCGCCGGCGCGCAGCGGGGAATCTATCTGATCGCCGCGATTTGCGCGGTGTTTTTCGCATGGGCGCTGCTGATTGCAGGCCTAGTCGCTATTCTATCAGAGGCTATCGAAAAACCTTGGTCATGGGTGGCTATCGGTTTTGCCATTCTTCACTTGTTGGCCGGTTTCATTCTGGTCAAACTAGCAAAACCATCAGGGGCACCTGCCTTTCCTATCACCCGTGCCGAATTTCAAAAAGACCGAGAATGGATCGAAAACTTCAAACAGAACCAGAAATCCAACGATTGATCCGCCTCAGCGAGGCCGCCCGCAGGAGCTTGGGAAATGAGGTACTTGAGGTGAGACAGCGCTTTGACGTGCCTGCCCGGCTACGCGGTTCTCTTAAAGAGCATCCGACAGGTTGGCTGATAGGATCATTGGCATCCGGACTCGCCGCCAGCCTGCTTTTCCGCAGAGGAAAACCCGCCAAATCGGAAACACGTCGCGGATTGCCCGCCGTCTTGCTCGGTCTCACCTTGACCGCCGTCCGACCATTGGCAAAAGTCTGGCTCACCAATCAAGTGAAACACCATTTCATCGGCAGATTCGCCCCCCACTCCCCGAATCCACCGGCGGAATTACACTCACAATCACCCAATTCCATCTAAAACCCACCTTATGTCTGAAGCGCATGTTGTACTGGATCACGTCGATCAATATCTGCAGCTCGGCCGTGAATACGATTGCTCCGATCTTCACCTGCCGACCGCCTATCCGCCTGCGTGGAGACGCTTTGGCACTCTTGCTCCGATCTGGCCTGACCATCAGCCTCTGACTCCTGAAGACACTGCCCGTCTGGCGCGCTCGTTCCTCGGTGATGCCGAATGGGACCGCCTTCAAAAGCAAGGTGATATCGACTTCGCCTACTCCACAAGCAACGGCCGTTACCGCGCCTCCGTCGTCAAGCAACGTCTCGGCTACGACATGGTTTTCCGGATCATCAACAGCAAGATCAAGTCCCTAGAGGATATCGGTTTGCCACTCGAACACATCCTTCCCCTCACCCGCTATCAGAACGGCCTCGTGCTCGTCACCGGGTCCGTCGGTTCCGGCAAGTCCACCACCCTCGCAGCCCTCGTCGATTTCATCAACCGCGATCGCGAGGACCACATTCTCACGCTGGAAGATCCCATCGAATACGTCTTTGAGTCAAAAGGCTGCCACGTCAACCAACGCGAAGTGCACACCCACACCGAGTCTTTCGCAAAAGCACTTCGCGGCGCCCTGCGGGAGGACCCGGACGTCATCATGGTCGGTGAAATGCGCGACCTTGAAACTATTCAGCTCGCACTCACAGCAGCAGAGACGGGGCACTTGGTGCTTGGCACGCTCCACACCGGCAACGCCCCGCGGACGCTGGACCGGGTGCTCGACGTCTTCCCGACCGACCAGCGCGACCAGATCCGCATCATGGTTTCTGAATCGCTCCGCGGCATCCTTTCCCAACAGCTCGTCCCCCGTGCTGATGGCAACGGACGGGTGCTCGCACTCGAACTCCTCGTCAACACACCCGCCGTCTCTAACTGTATCCGTGAAGGCAAAACCTTCATGCTTCCAGGCGTCATGCAGACCGGTAAAAACGTAGGCATGATCACCATGGATGAGTCGCTCCGCAGGCTCTATGTCCAAGGCATTATCTCCCGCGACGACCTCCTCTATCGCGCGGATGACAAAAACCAGATGAGGGCCTTCCTCGAATCTTGAATTAGGCAACCGTCCTGAATTTCGCAAACCCTATCAAAAATCTCATTCTCCTTTCCGCATGGCCAAGATTGACGAACTTTTTCGCTACCTGATCTCCACCAAGGGCTCCGACCTCCATCTATCCGAAGGCCAGCACCCGAAAATCCGCGTCCACGGTGCGGTTCGAGAAATTCCTGACCAAGAACGCCTTGAGGGAGAAGCCTTCAAGGCGCTTCTCTCGGAAATCTGTGATCCCGCCGCCTTCCAGCGCTACCTCGATACCGGCGATCTCGACTTCGCCTACGAGATGGATGAGGACTCGCGCTTCCGTTGCAACTATCTCAAACAGCAGAACGGTCTCGGCGCGGTTTTCCGGCTGATCCCCACTGAGATCGCCTCACTGGAAAGCCTCGGCGTGCCTGACGTGGTCAAGGAATTCGGTCACATGCGCTCCGGTCTTGTGCTCGTCACCGGCCCAACCGGATCTGGCAAATCCACCACGCTCGCCGCGCTGCTGGACTACATCAACATCAACTTCAATCGCCATATCATCACGGTTGAGGAGCCAATCGAGTTCGTTCACCGCAACAAGCGCTCGATCATCACCCAGCGTGAAGTTCCCATTCAGACACCCTCGTTCGCCGACGGACTGCGGGCCGCCCTCCGTGAGGATTCGGACATCGTTCTCGTCGGAGAAATGCGCGACCTAGAAACTATCTCCCTCGCACTAACCGCTGCGGAAACCGGCCTCCTCGTCTTTGGCACCCTGCATACTAACAATGCCCGGAAGACCGTTGACCGGATCATCGATGTTTTCCCCGCCGACCAGCAGTCCCAAGTCCGCACCATGCTCGCCGCTTCGCTCCGCGGTGTGGTCGCACAGCTTCTTTGCAAACGCGTGGACAAACCCGGCCGGACCGCCGTGCACGAAATCATGTTCGCCACCCCCGCCGTCGCCGCTATCATTCGAGAAGGTGCCACTCAGAAGCTATATGACGTCATTACCGGTGGTAAGAACGACGGCATGCAGTTCATGGACGAATCAATTTGGTCAAAACTCCGCGAAGGAATGATTTCACCAGAAGAAGCTTACATGAAGTCAATCGACAAGACTCGCTTCAAACGTTTCCTCCCAGAAAATCTCACCCACCTCGGAGACGCTTCTGGCGAGAGTCCGATGGCGCATTGATTTGCCTGGTTTTGATTCATGATTCTTCCCGATTTCAGCACGCCGGAAAAACTGGCTAACTACACCGGAACGGTCACTTGGGACTACCTGCGGCCGCATTTTGAGCGGGGCGGATTGTTTTTCGTCGATCCTCAATTAAAGCTGGAGGAAGTCGGCGCCGCCATCTCGGAAAACGACTCAGCGAGGGTGGATACATGGCTGAAAATCGGCGATCTGGTGAAAATTAGCGAGCTCCACACCGCGCAGTGGGAGAAGCCGGCGAAAATTCTATTTGAGGCTCTCGTGGTTTCACCATTCGTGCTCTGCAGGCCTGTCGCTGGTTGAAACTTCTGCCAGTGGACAAGCAGCCGTTCGAGACTAGGATCGCGAAAGTTCGAATTCATGTGGCTCTTCAAATTCATCGTTTTTGCGATCCCGTTCTTCTCTCTAACGTGGTGGATTTGGGCTGACCGACGGCTCAAGGCCATGAAGGTGCATGGTTCCTTGCGGCTGATTTTTGGAGCGCTGATGATCGTGCTGCTAGGTGGATTTAGCTGGATCCTGATTGCTAGAAACAATGGATTTTCTGTGCCGATCCCGCCCAGCCTTTACGCGCTGGTTCTGCTGTGGGGAATTATTTTCCTGCCAATGATGGGCCTGCCGATGATGACCGGTTGGGCGTTCTGGTCGCTCGCTAAGAAATGCTGGCTGACATCCAGTGGAAAGAAGCCCGTTTCCAAACAGAAGCCCGCCGAGATCAACGTCACGCGCCGCAACTTGCTGGGCACTGCGGTGCTCGCCCTGCCGGTGCTGGTCACCTTCGGCGCGACCGCCATCTGCCTGCCTCGAATGCGAAGATTCCGCATCCGGGAATTAACAGTTTCCCTGCCAGATCTACCAGAAGCGCTCGATGGCATCCGCATCGCACAAGTTTCCGATACGCATGTGGGTAAGTTTACGCGGGGTCGGATGCTGCGCGATATTACCGACGCAACCAACCGCCTCGAAGCCGATCTAGTGCTCCTCACCGGCGATCTAATCGACAATTCACTCGACGATTTATCCTCCGCGCTGGAGATGGTCAAAGGCATGAACCCACGCTCCGGGTTATTCATGATCGAGGGCAATCACGATCTTTTCGACGATCCCAAGGAGTTCGTCAGGCGCGTCCGGGAAAGCGACATCACCCTGCTGCGCAACGAAGTAGAGACAGTCCAAGTGCGCGGCCACGCCGTCCAAATCATGGGCATCACTTGGGATCACCACGTCGCTGATATGGTTAAAAATGTTGGGAAAGTTGCGAAACTGCGTGATCCTGCTGCATTTCCCTTGCTGCTGGCTCATCACCCGCACGCCTTCGACGCGGCTTTGAAATATGGACTCCCACTCACCCTTGCCGGCCACACTCATGGCGGGCAATTGATGATCGGCCACGAGTTGGGAGTGGGGCCGGTGATGTTCAAATACTGGTCGGGGCTCTATCAAAAAGGCCCGCTCTCGCTGGTCGTGAGCAATGGCGTCGGAAACTGGTTTCCGCTGAGGACCTATGCGCCCGCCGAGATTGTCCATTTGACGCTAAGGAAAGCGTGATTAGGCGATTTCATGTCGTTCATGAGAAATCTCCAACCTACCGGAGAAATGGACCTCGGCCTCTCGCATGGGAAGTGCTACCCATCGGCCGCGCCCTTTTCACCGACTCCTCACCATGTTCACCCGCTTTCTCAAGCAACACACCGGTCCCCTCACCCGCGATCTGGTGCAGGAACCGGGGCATTTCGGTTTGGGCAAAATTCCGTCGCGCCTGGCACCGAGTTCCACCACCACCTCCATCTGCGGCTACTGCGCCACGGGCTGCCAACTCAAGCTCCACCTCGATGAAAACGGCGAAGCCATCAATCTCAGCCCCCAAGCGGGCTATCCGGTAAATCTCGGCATGGCCTGCCCAAAAGGCTGGCAAGCGCTCGATCCGTTGGACTCGCCAGACCGTGCGACCGTCCCGCTCCTGCGCGATGCTTCGGGAAAGCTCGTCCCCACCGATTGGCCCACCGCACTCGACAGCTTCACTTCGCGGCTGAAGGCGATTCAGGCGAAGCACGGCCGCGAGTCGGTCGCGTTTCTATCAACGGGCCAAATTCCATTCGAGGAAATGGCATTTCTCGGCTGCCTCTTCAAATTCGGCATGGGTTTTTTACACTGTGATGCAAACACGCGCCAATGCATGGCCACCGCCGCCACCGCCTACAAACAGTCTTTCGGCTTCGACTCGCCGCCTGCTTGTTATTCGGATTTCGAAGAGTCCGACGTAATCGTCCTGATAGGTGCGAATCTTTGCATCGCCCACCCCATTCTGTGGCAGCGCGTCATGCGCAACCCACGCAACCCCCAAATCATCGTCATCGATCCACGCGCTACTGAGACCGCTCAAGCCGCCAGCCAACACATCGCGCTCAAACCGAAGGGCGATCTCGCCCTGCTCTACGCGCTTGCCCATTGCATCCTTCGCGATGGCCGTGTGGACGCCGCCTCCATCGAGAGAACGGAAGGCATCGGTGAGTTCACTGAATTCGTCAGAGACTACTCACCCGCCGCCACGGCTGATAGAACGGGCCAGTCCGTTGAAACCATAGAAGCACTCGCACTTGCCGTTTCCGATCCGACGAAGCGCGTCTCGTGGTGGTGGACCATGGGAGTGAATCAATCCCACGAAGGAGTTAGAACTGCCCAGGCCATCATCAATCTCTGCCTGATCACCGGCAACATCGGCAAGCCCGGCACAGGACCCAGCTCGATCACCGGCCAGTGCAACGCGATGGGTTCTCGCCTTTTTTCCAACACCACGTCGCTCGTCGGCGGCCATGAATTCTATATTCCAGAGCATCGCGAAAAGGTCGCCACCGCCCTCGGCATCCCGCTCGAAAACATCCCGAGCGAGCCATCACTGGCCTATGATCAGATCCTAGCAGCCGCCGAATCAGGAGAAATCAAAGGCCTTTGGATCGTCGCCACCAATCCATTTCACTCGTGGATTGACTCTGGCAGAATGGCCACCCTGCGAGAGAAATTAGAATTTCTCGTCGTTCAAGACATGTATTCCACCACCGAGAGCGCTCAAGTGGCGGATCTTGTTTTGCCCGCGGCGGGTTGGGGCGAGAAAAGCGGTTGCTTTATCAACTCTGAGCGGCGCATAGGAACGATCAAGGCAGTGAGAAAGGCACCCGGCCAAGCTCTGTCCGATTTTCGTATCCTTCGCCTCATCGCCGATGCTTGGGGCTGCGGCGCGATGTTTGGAAAATGGACTGATCCCGAGTCTGTATTCAAAATTCTACGTGACATCACCCAAGACCGTCCCTGTGACATCACCGGCATCGAAAGCTACGAAATGATCGATCAGATGGGCGGCGTGCAGTGGCCCTATCCGGCCGGATCACAAAGCCCGAATCCGCAGATCACCAATCTCATTTCACGACGACTCTTCGAAGACGGCGTCTATCACACGCCCAGCGGCAAGGCGAATATTCTATTCTCCCCGCCTGCCGATCTGCCCGAGCCTGTCAATTTCGAATACCCGTTCACCCTTCTAACCGGACGTGGCACCAGCAGCCAATGGCACACCCAGAGCCGCACGGGCAAATCGGACGTCCTAAAAAAACTCTATCCAGCCACTGCCTACGTGGAGATCCATCCAAAGGACGCCGCGAAATTCCAGCTCAAGACAGGCACCCGCGTCACCATCCGCTCGCGCCGTGGTGCGATGGAAGCCGCAGTTTATATTGCTCCCACCGTCCAACAGGGTCAGCTCTTCCTGCCGATGCATTACCCCGGTGTCAACCGCCTCACGCATCCGAGCTTCGATCCCCACTCGCGCCAGCCAAACTACAAGGCCTGCGCTGTCAGCATCGGCAAGGTAACCGCCTGATCCGGCCGATACCGCATACTTCAAGATTCGTTTCACAAACGAACCGCGCACATTCGGCGAAATGCGGCGAAATATGCGCAGAATTAGAGCCTTCCTGCGGTGTCAGGCGGGCAATTCCTGCGATCATCTCTTCAAGAACCCGCCACACGAAAGAAGATGATCACAAAAATCGACCACCTAGGCATCGCAGTTAGATCGCTCGACGAATCCATCACCTATTACGAGAATGTCCTCGGGCTCATCTGCGAAGGCCGCGAGGAGGTCGAATCCCAAAAGGTCCGCACCGCGTTTTTCGCAGCAGGTGACGTCCATATCGAGCTGCTCGAACCCACGTCCGAGGAAAGCCCGATCGCCAAGTTTCTGGAAAAAAACGGCCCCGGCATCCACCACATCGCCTTCGCGACCGATGACATTACCGGCCAACTCTCGCGGGCCAAAGAAAAAGGTGCCCGCCTCATTCACGAAGTACCCTTCGAAGGTGCCGGCGAAAAGCTCGTCGCCTTCCTCCACCCGAAATCCACCTTTGGAGTTCTCACCGAGTTCTGCCAACCCATTCACGCCACCCTCTAACTCCGAAATACCAAAGCCATGCCCATTGACCCATCATTCATGGAGGAACTCAAACTCCGCAGGGAGGAAGCACTCGTCGGAGGCGGCATCGACCGCATCGAAAAGCTCCACGAAAAAGGCCTACTCAGCGCCCGCGAACGCCTCGCCGCATTCTACGACGGTGGCGCCTTCATCGAGTTCGGAATGCATGCCCACCATTCCTGCGTTAATTTCGGCCTCGAAAAACGCAAGATGCCCGGTGACGGCGTGGTCTGTGCCACTGGCGTCGTCGATGGGCGCCAAGTCGCTGCCTTCGCCCAGGACTTCACCGTCGGCGGTGGCGCAGTCGGCCGTATCCATGCCAAGAAAATCTGTGATCTATTAGACTTCGCCGTCAAGGCTGGTATGCCTGTCGTAGGCATCAACGACTCAGGTGGAGCCCGCATTCAAGAAGGCATCGACGCGCTCTCCGGCTATGGTCAAATCTTTTTCCGCAACGTGCTCCTATCAGGCGTTGTCCCGCAGATCTCTATCATTGCCGGGCCATGCGCCGGCGGCGCGGCCTATTCGCCTGCCCTCACCGACTTCATCATCATGACGCGGAAGAACTCAAACATGTTCATCTGCGGTCCCGACGTCATCCGCTCCGCCACCGGGCAGACCGCTTCGCTCGATCAGTTTGCAAGTGCGGAAGCCCACGCCAAGATCAGCGGAAACATTCACCTCATCGCGGACGATGACGTGCACGCCATCGAGCTCGCCAAAAAGCTCTTGGATTACCTTCCATCGAACAACCTGAGCGATCCGCCGCACAAAATGAACGAGGAAATCCAGATCACCGAGGATCAAGGGATGATCGAACTCATCCCCGCCGATGCCAAGGCACCCCTCGACATGCAGAAGGTCATCGCGCGTCTGATGGACCCTGGAAGCTGGTTCGAAATCATGCCGGACTTCGCGCCTAACATGCTCGTCGGTTTTGCCAAACTCGAAGGGATGGTGCTCGGCATTATTGCCAACCAACCGATGGTAAAGGCTGGCTGCATCGACATCGATTCTTCTGACAAAGCCGCGCGATTCATCCGCGTCTGCAATATCTACTCCATACCGGTGCTCTCGTTAGTGGACGTTCCCGGCTTCATGCCCGGCCTAGCCCAAGAGCGCGGCGGCATCATCCGTCACGGTGCGAAAATGCTCTTCGCATGGGCCTCCGGCACGGTGCCGAAGATCACCCTCATTTGCCGCAAGGCCTATGGTGGTGCCTATCTGGCCATGTGCTCCAGCGATATGGGCGCGGATTTTGTCTTCGCCTGGCCCACCGCAGAGATCGCCGTGATGGGTGCGCAGGGAGCTATCAAAGTTCTCTACAAAAAGGAACTCGACGAAGCCAAGGACCCTGAAGCGATGGAAAAGGAGCTGCGCGCCGCCTACACAGAAAAATTCGCCTCACCCTATCAGGCAGCCAGCAACGGCATGGTCACCGACGTCATTGATCCCGCAGTATCACGCACTACCCTCGCCCTCGCCTTCCGCGGCATCATGGGAAAACACGAGACCCGCCCACCGAAAAAGCACGGAAACATCCCACTCTAAGCAGCACCCATGCAGCTCACGCCCATCATCGCCCTGTTGGAACATATCGGAAGCTCCGCTTTCGACGACATGCTACGCCTCTTCGGCATCGCCGCGATCATCAGCGTGGTGTTCAAAGGCATTCGGTCACTCGCCAATAAATCAGCAGCAGTTCCGGTCGTCTCATCTCCAGCTAAATCCACAGTAAAACCTCAGGTTTCGGATGAAATCAGCCCGGAGATCATCGCCCTCATCGCCGCTGCTGTTTCCTGTTTCACAAGTCAACCGCACCGTATCGTCTCCATCAAACGCCAGAGCACGTCCTGGGAAAAAGCCGGACGCCAATCAGTCCTGTCCTCACACCGAATCCGCTAACCTACAAATTCCATGAAACATCTCCGCATCACCGTCGCAGGCAAGGTTTACGACGTCGTCGTTGAAAAAATCGAGAGCGACGAACCAGACGTCCCTGTCACCCAAGCTCCCGTCGTGCGCAACTCAGTCCCCGCTGCCGCTCCCGTAGAAGTTGCCGCATCCGCATCCGCACCCGCCCCTGTGCCAAAGGCTGCTGCTGGGGCAGGCGATGCCGCCAGCCCGCTCGCCGGTCTTGTCCAAGCGATCGACGTGCAAGTCGGCGCACAGGTCAACGAGGGCGACCTCGTCATTACCCTTGAGGCGATGAAAATGTACACCGCTATCAATGCCAACTCCAGCGGGACGATCCAGGCGATCCACGTGAAAGTCGGCGATGCGGTTGACGAAGGCCAAGTGCTTTACACAATCGGTTAGTTTTCATCTATCATTCCGGAAACGAATCTGAAAATCATGAATAGCCCATTCACCATCCTCACTGCCGAAGAAGCAGCAGCATTTATCAACCATGATGAAGTGATCGGATTCAGTGGCTTCACACCCGCCGGAGCAGCAAAGGTCATTCCCACCGCCATCGCCCAGAAAGCCCGCGCTGAACATGCCGCGGAGCGTGCATTTAAAGTCGGCGTCATCACCGGGGCCTCCACCGGTCCATCGCTCGACGGCGAGCTCGCCCGCGCGGATGCGATCAAATTTCGCACGCCCTATCAGTCTGATAAGGACCTGCGTGCGAGCATCAACGCAGGCAAGACGCATTTTTTCGACATGCACCTTTCCCTGCTACCCCAATACGTGCGCTACGGATTTCTTGGCGGAGTCGATTGGGCCATTGTCGAGGCGGCTGACGTTTCTCCTGACGGAAAAATTCTTCTCACCACCAGCGTCGGTGCCGCCCCCACCTTCCTCACCCAGGCGAAAAAAATCCTCATCGAGCTCAATAGCCGCCATCCGAAAGAACTACTCGGTTTCCACGATATTTACGAACCAAAATCGCCACCGCACCGTAGCCCCATCCCGATCTGCGCCGCGGACGATCGCATCGGCACCCAGCGCGTGTGGGTCGATCCAAAGAAAATCGTCGGCATCGTCGAGTCAAACCGCGCAGACGAAGTGAAAGATTTTACACCTGTCACGGAAATCACCACCCGCATCGGCCAGAATGTCGCTGGCTTTCTTGCCGCTGAACTCAAGAACGGCCACATCCCAAAGGATTTCCTGCCCATCCAGTCAGGCGTGGGAAACATCGCCAATGCCGTGTTAGGTGCCATGGGCGACCATCAAGAAATTCCGCGTTTCCAGATGTATACCGAAGTCATTCAGGACGCAGTGATCGATCTCATCAATCAAGACCGTTGCAGCTTCGTCAGCGGCGTTTCTCTCACCCTAACTGACCGCGTACTGCAAGGGGTTTATGACAATCTCGAAAGCTACCGTGGTCGCTTGCTGCTTCGTCCGCAGGAAATTGCCAACAATCCGGAGATCGTCCGCAGAATCGGCATTATCTCTATCAACACCGCGCTCGAAGCGGACATCTTTGGTAATATCAACAGCACGCACGTGCTTGGTCAGAAAATGATGAACGGCATCGGCGGCTCCGGCGATTTCACGCGTAACGCTTACATCTCCATCTTCACCTGCCCTTCCACCGCCAAGGACGGAAACATCTCCGCCATCGTTCCGATGTGCTCGCACATGGACCACAGCGAGCACTCGGTGCAAGTGCTCGTCACTGAGCACGGCGTGGCAGACCTGCGCGGTAAAGATCCACGCGAACGTGCGGAAACCATCATCCGCAACTGCGTAGATCCGTCCTATCAGGATCTACTTTGGAACTACTTCAAGCTCACCGAGAACGGCCACACACCACAGTCGTTCCGGTCGGCCTTCGCCTTCCACGAATGTTTCCTCGAAACCGGAGATATGAGGAACGCGAAATTCTAACACACAATCACCATGATTGATCAAGCGCAAAGCCTGCTCTCGGAATTCCCGGAGCATACCTATGAACAGTGGCATGCCGCAGCCGAAGCCCTGCTGAAAGGCGCCTCGTTCGAGAAACTCCTCGTCAGCAAGACTTACGAGGAAATCACCATCCAGCCAATCTACCGCCGGGAGGACATTGCGAATCTCGAAGAGCGAAAGCACTTCCCAGGATCCGCATCGCTCGTCCGAGGCAGTCATGCGCAGGGATTTCTCAAAGCCGGTTGGGAAGTCTCTCAGGAACTCAAGGCCTGCAAGCCGGAGAAACTCAACTCACTGATCCACGAAGGTCTCAGCGGCGGGCAAAGCGAACTGAACATCACGAACTGCGCCGGCGTTGGAAATCTAGCCGATATGCACACCGCTCTCAGCGGCGTGACGGTGGACGCAATTTCCACCAATTTCCGGTCAGGGGCGGATAGCCTCGCCATTGCAGCGATCTTTTTTGCAGCAGCACAGAAAAGCGGTCTCGATGCCAAGTCACTCCGCGCGGCTTTCGACAACGATCCTCTCGCCGACCTCGTCGCCAAAGGAAAACTAACCGTCGATCTCAAAACCCGCTTCGATCACATCGCCGCGCTCACCAGATATGCCGCAGAAAACGCCCCAGACGTGCGGACCATCACTGTGCAGGGCGATGTCTATCACAATGCCGGTGCCACCGCCACGCAGGAACTCGGTTATATCGTAGCCACCCTTGTTTGTTACATCGAGGAAATGAAAACGCGCGGGCTTTCGCCTGCTTCCGTTTTTCCTCATATCCGCATCCGCCTAGCGGTAGGATCCGATTACTTCATGGAGATTTCAAAAATCCGCGCCGCCCGCTGGCTGTGGAGCAAGGTTGCTGCGGCATACGGAGTGGAAAACGCGCCGGTCCATATCCACGCCAGTACCTCTAAGTGGAATAAAACCACCTACGACGCCCACACCAACATGCTGCGCGTCACCGCTGAGTCCTTCGTTGCCGTCGTCGGTGGCGTGGACAGCCTGCACATCGGGCCGTTCGATGAAGTTGCCGGTCACACCGATGATTTCTCACGTCGCGTCGCCCGCAACATCCACACCATCCTTCGTGAGGAATGCGGCCTGGACCGAGTGATCGATCCCGCTGGGGGCTCGACCTACATCGAATGGCTGACCGATAAAATCGCAGCGAAAAGCTGGGGAATTTTCCAGGAAATCGAAAAGAACGGCGGCATGCTCGCCAACCTCGTAAGTGGCGAGATCCAACAAGCCGTCGATGCGGTGCGCGACGCGAAGTTCCAAAACATCCGCCGCCGCAAGGACAAAATCGTCGGTTCCAACATGTATCCCAATCTCAAGGGAGCAAAACTCGACGCAAAATGTGGCGGTTGCTGCCAATCGAATGGCGCATCACCTTCGGTGCCCCTCGCGCCATTTACAAACTCCACACTCGTCGAGCAGTCAATCGCTGCTGCTCTGGATGGTGCGTCCGCATCACAAATCACTGCTGCCGCACTAACAAAATCAGTGGATACCCTCGCTATCACACCGCTGCCAGCCCATCGCGCTGCGGAGGAATACGAAGCACTCCGCGACGCATCCAGCGCCTTCGCTGCGAAAACTGGGGCTGCACCATCCATCCTCCAACTCAACATCGGCCCGTCAGGTCGCTACCGCCTCCGCGCGGACTGGACCGCCTCATTCTTCGAAGCCGCAGGGTTCGCTGTCGATGGCGTGCGGGATTTCCCGAATGCCGAAGAAGCAGTCAAAGCCCTCTCAACCAGCAAAACCACCATCGCTGTGATTACTTCGGACGATGCCACCTATCTGACGACTGTAGAATCCCTCGCCAAAGCCATCAAGGCGGCGAAACCGGACACCACCTTGTTAGTCGCCGGAGCGCCCGGCGAAAACGAAGTCGCCTGGCGCGCCGCCGGGGTTGACGATTTTGTCAACGTCCGCAGCAACAATTACGAACTCAACCAACAACTTTTGAAGGGAGCCGGAGTATCATGAGCCGTCCAACATTCGCAGACATTCCCTATACCGCCGTACCGTCTAAAACCGGATATGAACAATGGTGCAAAGCGCTCGAGAAGGATCAGGGCAAGCCCATCGGTTCCATCGTGTGGGACACCATGGAGAAAATCCCGGTGAAACCGCTCTACACCGAAGACGATATCGCGGGCATGGAGCATCTGAAATATCAGGCAGGTATTGCACCCTTTCTCCGCGGCCCCTACGCCACGATGTATTGTTTCCAGCCATGGACCATCCGCCAGTATGCCGGTTTCTCCACCGCAGAGGAATCCAATGCATTCTATCGAAGGAATCTCGCCGCCGGTCAGAAAGGACTTTCCGTCGCCTTCGACCTTGCTACCCACCGCGGTTACGACTCAGACCACCCACGAGTCGTCGGTGATGTCGGCAAGGCCGGCGTCGCGATTGACTCGATTCTCGATATGAAGGTGCTCTTCGACAGCATCCCACTCGATAAAGTCTCCGTCTCCATGACCATGAACGGCGCGGTCCTTCCCATCCTTGCCTTTTACATCGTCACCGCGCTCGAACAGGGTGCGACACTTGAGCAACTCGCTGGCACCATCCAAAATGACATCCTGAAAGAGTACATGGTGCGGAACACCTATATCTATCCGCCCGGACCCTCGATGAAGATCATCGCGGACATTTTCGAGTTCACCTCGCAGAAGATGCCGAAGTTCAATTCCATTTCCATCTCGGGCTATCACATGCAGGAAGCCGGTGCCACCGCAGACCTCGAAATGGCCTACACGCTCGCAGACGGTTGGGAATACCTCCGCACCGGCATCGCTGCGGGCATTGATATCGACGCCTTTGCGCCGCGCCTTTCGTTCTTCTGGGCGCAGGGGAAAAACCACTTTATGGAAGTCGCGAAAATGCGCGCTGCCCGTGTGCTGTGGGCGAAGATCGTCAAAACCTTCAATCCCAAGAACCCGAAGTCGCTCGCACTTCGCACCCACTCGCAGACCTCAGGGTGGTCGCTGACAGAACAAGATCCGTTCAACAATATTTCCCGCACCTGCATCGAAGCCATGGCTGCCACGCTCGGTCACACGCAGTCGCTGCATACGAATGCGCTCGACGAGGCCATCGCGCTTCCCACGGATTTCTCAGCCCGCATCGCACGCAACACACAGATTTTCCTTCAGGACGAAACTTCAATCTGCCGCGTCATCGATCCTTGGGGAGGTTCTTACTATCTGGAATCCCTAACTCATGAGCTGATCCACCGCGCTTGGGCTCACATCATGGAAGCCGCGGAATACGGTGGCATGTCGAAAGCCGTCGAAGCCGGCATTCCGAAGATGCGCATCGAGGAAGCATCCGCCCGCCGTCAGGCACGCATCGACTCCGGCGAGGAAACCATCGTCGGCGTGAACAAATATCGGATGTCAAAGGAGGATCCGATCGACATTCTAGACGTAGACAACACTGCCGTCCGGCTCTCACAGATCGAGCGACTCAAGAAACTCCGCGCCGAACGCGACGAAGCGAAATGCCAAGCCACGCTCAAGGCTCTCACCGATTGCGCCGGTGGAGGTGAAGGCAACCTTCTCGCCATCGCCATCGAATGCGCCCAGGCCCGTGCCTCGTTAGGAGAAATATCAGATGCGATGGAAGTCCACTTCGGTCGCTACAAAGCGGTGATTCGTTCGATTTCCGGCGTCTATGGCAAGGAATTCAACAATCAAGGCGACATGAAAGACATCCCTGACCTCATCGCGAAATTCGAAGCCGCAGAAGGCCGACGCCCGCGCATCATGGTAGCCAAGATGGGCCAAGATGGCCACGACCGTGGAGCGAAAGTCGTTTCCACTGCCTACGCCGATATGGGATTCGATGTGGACATCGGCCCGCTATTTCAAACGCCTGAGGAAACGGCGAAGCAAGCAGTGGAGAACGACGTGCATATCGTCGCCATGAGTTCGCTGGCGGCAGGTCACAAGACACTTCTTCCGCAACTCGTCGCCGAACTGAAAAAGCTCGGCCGCGAGGATATCATGATCGTCTGCGGCGGCGTCATTCCTGCACAGGACTACGATTTTCTCTATCAAAATGGAGCTGCCGCCATTTTCGGCCCCGGCACTGTCATCCCTGACTCCGCGCGGAAGATCCTCAAGCTGCTTCTCGAACAAATCGAGGCGTGATCCAGACATTCCTGTCTGTCTTCCCATCCGAGAACTATCCAATTTACTCCTGCCCCGCATGGGCCCAATCTCACTTAAATCCCATGCGCCGCCTCCACACCGTCCTCTTCGCCATCACGGTATTCCTCAGCCCGTTCGTCCACGCTGAGGAACTGCTCTCGAAGCAAACGCTTTTAAATTGGGAGTTCGTCGCCGCCACCCCGGCGGCGATCGGCACGGTCTGCACCGCTGGTGAAGACGGGGTCTTGGCGATTACAGGAAAGCCCGTTGGCTATCTTGTTACCAAGACCGAACACGAAAACTATCAGCTTCACTTCGAGTGGCGGTGGCCGGTGAACGCAGCGAAAAACGGCAATGGAGGCGTCCTTTTGAATATTTCATCGGGACCTGCCGACAGCACTCCATGGCCGGTTTGTTTCCAAGCGCAGCTCAAGATGGATCACGCCGGAGACCTGCTGCCGATGGCGGGCGCGGCCTTCGCCGAAAAACTTACCACCGCGCCGGATGCGAAGACGCCGGTGCTCGAAAAGAAGGAAGCAACGAGTGAGAAACCCGCTGGCGATTGGAACACTGGAGAGGTCGTTTGCAAAGACGGCTCCATCGAGATGACCATCAACGGAGTTTCACAAAATCGCGTGACCAAGTGCGCGCCCGCAGCGGGAAAGGTCGGATTCCAGTTGGAAGGCGCGCCGTTCGAGCTGCGGAATGTCACTCTCACTCCGCTCAAATGAGCCGGAGGAAATGCTCCGGCGTGCAGACAAAAACCCATCCGCTGCGATCCGCCAATTAAATTACCAAGCCGGTTTCCGTGTTGTGATTCGGACTGATTAGCAGTCCGCCCCTTACGCAGCTGGCACGTAGAGAAACTTCTGAAACCCGCTGAAGACCTCCGAGATGCTCGCGGGATCTCCCAGATCCGCCACCGCATCGGGAATGGAATCGTGATATTTTAGCCGGAGCAACGGCGCGAGTTTCGTCATATCCAGTTCCTCCACGCCGATGCTGATATAGTGTGATAGAACGAAATCCAGAAATGCCTGCTGCCTCGGATTAAAAAGACCGTGGATGGAATCCTTCGCAAGTTCCGCTCTAACTTCCCGCGTGACGGGTGGCGAGGCTTAGGCGACGTAGGACAGCACGTCGAAGATGTCAGATTTCTCCGCATCGATGATCTTCTGCATTTCCGCGAGTTGTTCGTCACCAAAACCTTGTTCGGTGAGTCCATCGAGCAGACTTCTACGTGTCTGGGGGTTGCTCCAGATTGCCCGCAATTCGTCCTCATCTTTGAAAAACTTGGGTAGCTTGCCGAACAGAGATTCCATGAACTGCTGGGCAGACATCGGGGTGCCGTCCGGATGCCAGAAACTGGTGACGCTCATGTGCTGGATCGTGCGGGCTTTCCCATCGGCGAGCTTTACTTTCACCTTGTTGCGCTTCTGGCAGGTGCACGGCTGCTTGCCGCAGATCTCGCACTTTTCCTTCGGGCACGTGCAGGGGCCATTCCCACACAACTCGCAAGGCTGCGGCGGAGGCGTATCGCACACGCAAGGATACTGGCCGCACTTTTTACAATCCTCTGGCTCCAGCGGTTCACCGTCCCACTCGGGATCGGCGAAATGTTTGTGCGCCATCACGAAGTCATAGACGGTGAAGTAGTCCTTGCCATCATAGAGCCGAGTGCCGCGGCCGATGATCTGTTTGAACTCGATCATCGACTTCACCGGGCGCATCAACACGATGTTGCGGACATTCCGGGCATCCACTCCGGTGGAGAGCTTTTGCGAGGTGGTGAGGATCGTCGGGATGGTCTTTTCGTTGTCTTGGAAATCCCGCAAATGCAGTTCGCCAAGCGCACCGTCGTCCGCCGTGACTCGCTGGCAATAGCTCGGGTCTTTGCTCGTCTTCATTTGATTGATGCAGTCGCGGACGAACAACGCGTGACTCTGCGTAGCGCAGAAAACGAGCGTCTTTTCGCTCTGGTCGATCATGCCCATGAAGATCTCCACCCGCTTCCTTTCCCGCTCTTGGATCTCGATGTTCTTGTTGAAATCCGCTTCCTCATAGACCTTGCCGACTTCGATCTCGCCTTCCACCACCGTATCGTCGGAAGTGAAGGTGTAATAATCCATGGTCGTCTGGATCTGCTTCACCCGGAACGGTGTTAGGAAACCATCGTTGATGCCGTCTTTGAGCGAGTAGGTGAACACCGGCTCGCCGAAATAGGCATAGGTGTCCACGTTGTCCTTGCGCTTCGGGGTTGCAGTTAGACCGAGTTGCACGGCGGGAGAAAAGTATTCGAGAATGCCGCGCCAGTTCCCTTCGTCGTTCGCGCCGCCACGGTGACACTCATCGATCACGATGAAGTCGAAAAAGTCCGGCGGGTATTCACCAAAGTACCCTTCGACAGGCTCAGGGACCGATTTCTGTGCCGGTAGCGAAAGCGAACTGTTCCTCGCCAGTTGTTTAAGACTGGCAATGTCCCCCTTAATGAGCGCCAACTTCTTCGCCCGACTCCACCCTTGGACCTGCTTTTCACGGGCAAACGCCTCGTCGATACGGTTGAATGTTTCGTAGTAGATCAATTTGACCGGGCCGCGGGCACCAGTGTGCTTGGCCCCGTCTTTTGTCTTGTGCTGTTCGAGACGCGAACGCAAATTCTTGGTGCTGCCTGTATAAAAGCTCCCGTCCGCACAATGAAGAATATACATGTAGCCATAGCTTTCCCTGATCTCACTCAGCTCTGGGAAATCTTCAGTTCCCTTTTTCACATAGGTCACTAATTTTGCTGCTTCAGTCGCTGAACGCGCCCCGGTGGCTGAGCCTGCCCCGGTGGCTGAGCCTGCCGAAGCCATGAAGGTCTGGAAGATCGTGAAAAACAGGCTGCCATTCTTCGGCACCCGGCCTTTTTTGCTGATCTCGCTCGGCTCGATCCTGACCAGCGCATCCTCCGGAAATGCGGAGAAGGCATTGAAGGATTGGTTGGCGAGGATGTTTCGGTCTGCTAGAAACAGGATGCGTGGGCGGCGAGTCGGCTCACCGGTGAGATTCCAGCGGCTATGGAAAAGTTTCCATGCGATCTGGAACGCAATGAATGTCTTGCCAGTGCCGGTGGCCAGGGTGAGCAGGATGCGCAAGTTTCCAGCGGCGATGGCTTCCAACACCCGCTCCACCGAGATTTCCTGATAGTAACGCGCTTGGAAATAGCCGCCGCGATCCTCGAAGGGGATGGCCGAAAAGTAGTCCCGCCACAGTTCGGCACGCTCACTGGCCGTTCCCTGAGTTTGTCGATGGGCCGGGGTTCCTGAGCCTGTCGAAGGAAAGGTCATGTTCCAGAGTTCGTCCGGCGTGGGGTATTTGGAAATCTCACCTTCCTTGCCGGTCTCCATATCGATGCCGTAGATGCCCTGGCCGTTGGTGGCGAAGGTGAAGCGGATCTCCATCTTCTTCGCGTATGCTTTCGCCTGGGCCACGCCTTCCGTCACGGCCTTGTCCCATGCCTTGGCCTCGTTCACCGCGAGCTTGAGGTTTCGGTAAACCAACACGTAGTCCGCGATCTCCGGGGTGCCACGTCTGCCGCGTCCCTCGATGCGGCCGGGGCTGATGTGGTATTCCCGCAGGATGCGGCTGCCTTCCACGACTCCCCAGCCCGCAGCTTTAAGGGCGGGATCGATGTGCTCGGCGCGGGTTTCGGCTTCGTTCATGGCGTCAGTGACGGTGTTGACGGTGTTGACGGGAATGACGGGAATGACCGGGTTGACAATAAGGTCAATCCCGTCACCCCCGTCAATAAAGTCCAATTCTCTTCCCTCATATCTCCTTCGTCCCCCGGCAGTCTGGATACGCGGTGCATCCCCAGAAGTCCCCTTTCGCGGATCTTCTGCGGCGCATGGGTTGCTGGCATTTCGGGCATTCCGGTGCGGGTTCTCCGGCGCTCTTTCCCTCGCGGACTTCCATGCGGCGGGTGTGGAGGCGCTCGCTGAAGCCGCCGGTTTCCTCAAAAGCTTTGCCTTGGGCGGCGATCTGGGATTTGAGCATGTTGAGCGAACGCCCGATGATGAGCAGCATGGCGTTGGCGAAGACCACGGGGTCTTCCGAATCCAGCCAGCGGGCATACTTCCGACGTTGGGTGAGCGCGTGTTTCGCGGACTCATGCACCACGTCTTCCGTGAACGGCGCGGGGTCGATGGAAATCGCGTTCACCGCGCGGGCCTCCGGGTCGTGGGCGGACCACGGTAGCTCGCCGCGGTCGATGATGAAAATTTCGTAGTCACCGCGCAGTTCGCTGAGGCTGGCGCGGGCGACGTCGGTGAGTTTCATTTCCGTGTCCTTGGAGGTGGACGAGCGTTCCGAGCCCTCGATGATGTTCTGGCGTCCGCTGCGTGCCGCCTGGGTCATTTGGTCGTATTGGCGGCCTTTGGGGTCGTAGAATTTCGTGCCGGTCTCGCGGTGGTCAAAGGTCAGGAAACGCCGGCAAAAGTGCAGGGTTTCGAGCTGCACGATGGTGGCCAGAGTGAACGAGTGCAGCTTGCGGAACCCGCCGTGTTTGTCAAAAAGCTCGGTCATGGCGCGGGAGTTTTGGGATGGCTGACTGGGTTGACGGAGTTGGGGACTTGATTGACGAGATTGACATCAATGACGTCATGGTCGCCACCAAGGTCAACTCCGTCATCTTCGTCAATCCTGTCATGATGGCACCTACTGGCAAGTTCGTTTCACAGTTCTCCGGAAAACGCCTGATGCAGCAGCGACTTCTTCAACGCCTCCAGCGCCAACAGCTTTTGCTGGTAGATCGCGGCGAGGAGTTGGGTTTCGGTGGAGAGGGCGTCTAGCTGACCCGCGATACGTCGCTGTTCCACCAGTACGGGAAAATTCAACACAAGGTCTTTGAGTGACGAATTTGAAATAACCGGCTGTGCTGCCTGTCTCGCTAAGCTGCGCAGATTCTTGTGGTTCAAAAGGTATGTGAGAAACGAACCGTCAAATTCAAATCCGGGATCAACAATTCTGAAGGCATTATCCGTTAACCAGATCTTTTCAGTGATGTGCCGTGCATTACCGCATAAGGCTCCAACTCTCCCGACAATCACGTTGTCGCCTGAAAGATTAAACACGTTGTGCATTCCTGCGATGCCATTGCCTCCAAACACGGGATATGCACCAACTTTCATCGACTTGCTGGTCAAACCATCGCCGCTTTTGAGCCGGAAGCATTCACCCAACGGCTTCTCCACCCACCCCTTCCCGCGCTGGGAGAAGACGGATTGGAGGTGGCTTTCAAAGAGGGAACGGGCGTTTTGGAGGTTCTTTTCGGCGGTGGCTTTGGCGGTGGCGAGGCCGGCAAACGCTTCGTCGAGGATGCCGACGATCCGCTGCTGCTCGGCGAGGGGTGGGATGACTATCCCAACACTGTTGAATTTCGATTTATTGACAATGGGAACAGTTGTACCCGATGCCAGAGCTTCTAACTGATCGCGGAAGCCATCCGAAAGAACCTGATAGAACATGAATTCTGGAACAGCCTTTCGTGGATCAGGGAGGATGGCGTTGATTTGCTGATTGAATGCCACTGCCACCGTATTGAGTGCTATTTTCCCTAAATTCCCGATACAAGAAACCAAGATCGAGTTGGGAGGCAGAGTTCGAGCCACAGTTGATCCCAGTTTGGATAAGCCGTCCTCAGAAGATTCAATAAATGAGTCTGTCAGTTCTGGAGGTTTAACCAGCGGCATGAAATCTCCATAAAACTTGGCGTTGCCTTTTGGCGGAGTATTGCCAGTGGCGGTTTGGAATTCATCCCCCAGCGTTTTCCTCTCCCACCCCTTCTTCACAACAGCCCCCCAATCCTCTTCAGCACCTTCTTGCTCTCCTCATCCAACGCTGCAATCTCCGCCATGATCTGCTGCGGGCTGCGGTGGGTGATTTCCTCGCCGCCGTCCGGGTTTTTCACGGAGAGATCCCAAGTCTTCGGATCAATCTCCTTCACCTCCACACTCCAGCTTTTCGCCGAGTCTGCAAAGGTCTTCTGCAACTTCACGAACTCAGCAAGGTCCGCATCATTCAGAGGATTCGTCTTCCCCATGTTCCGCCCCGGATCGAGCTGATAGAACCAGACTTTCCGGGTCTTGCTGCCTTTTTCAAAAAACAACACCACCGTCTTCACCCCCGCCCCGATGAAGGTCCCGCCGGGGCAGTCGAGCACGCTGTGGAGATTGCAGCTTTCCAACAACAACTTGCGCAGCGCCACCGAAGCGTTGTCCGTGTTAGAAAGAAATGTGTTCTTGATCACAATCCCGCCGCGCCCGCCGGCTTTGAGCATTTTGATAAAATGCTGGAGGAAGAGAAACGCAGTCTCGCCGGTGCGGATCGGGAAGTTTTGTTGGACCTCCTTGCGCTCCTTGCCGCCGAAGGGCGGATTCGCCATGACGATGTCATAACGGTCCTTCTGCTGCACATCGGCGATGTTTTCCGCGAGCGTATTCGTGTGGATGATGTTCGGCGCCTCGATGCCGTGGAGGATCATGTTCATCACGCCGATGACGTAGGCGAGCGACTTCTTTTCCTTGCCGTAGAAGGTTTTGGTTTGGAGGATTGTTAGATCTTTGGTGGTAAGTTTGCTCCCATGGGAGGAATGGGAAGCATGGGATTTATGGGTCAGGTAGTCGAACGACTCGCAATGGAACCCGGCGGACCCGCAGGCGCCGTCGTAGATGGTTTCGCCGATCTTCGGATTCACCACCTGAATGATGGCGCGGATGAGCGGGCGCGGGGTGTAGTATTCGCCGCCGTTGCGCCCGGCATTTCCCATGTTCTTGATCTTGGCTTCGTAGAGGTGGGAGAGTTCGTGTTTCTCCTTCTGAGAACCAAATTTCAACTTGTCAACCTGGTCAATAATGTCCCTAAGATTATACCCGCTCTGAATCCGGTTTTTAATCTCCCCAAAAATCTCCCCAATCTTGTATTCGATGGTGTCCGGCCCGGTGGCCCGCTGCTTGAAGCCGTGGAGGTAAGGGAAGAGTTTCCCGTTCACAAAATCACGCAGGTCGTCACCAGTGAGCGCCTGGTTGTGGTCGATCTTACCCGCCTGCCCTGAGCTTGTCGATGGGTCTTTCGGCGCGGCCCAGGTGGACCAGCGGTAGGCGGGTTCCAGAATGTGACTGTATTTTTTCCCCTCCAGCGCGGCGACGGCGGCTTTCTCGTGCTCCAGGCTGTCGAGGTATTTCGGGAAGAGCAGCCAGGAGGATTACTCGGAGTAATCGAGCTCGCTGGTGCAACCGGCGTCCTTCCAGAGGACGTCATCGATGTTTTTGAAGACTTGTTCGAACATGTGAGAGATGTGGGAGAGAAGGCGAAATTTGAAGAACAGGCGGGAATGCCTGTATCACGTTAGAACTTGCGGAGCACGGTGTCGTGGCAGAGGCGGTCATCGGTGTTCGGGTGATCGAGTGTGTAGTGCAGCCCGCGGGATTCTTTGCGGCGTGACGCACACTCGACGATGAGACCGGCGACGGCGACGAGGTTGCGAAGCTCCAAAATGTCCGCATTTACGCGGTGGCCCCAATAGAACTCGCGGACTTCCTTCTTCAGATTCCGCAAGCGGGCGGTAGCGCGGCGCAGGCGGTTGTCGGTGCGGACGATGGAAACATAGTCCCACATCAGACGGCGGATCTCATCCCAGTTGTGATAGATAACAACGAGCTCATCAGGTTCCGCAGTGTCGCCGTATTCCCACTCGGGGATCGGCGGCGGCTCCATGACGATTTTGCCGGGCGGATGAAGTTTGAGCATTTCATCGAGCGCGCGGCGGGCGATGACGTTACCTTCCAGCAACGAGTTAGAAGCGAGACGATTTGCCCCGTGGAGTCCGGTGCAGCCGACCTCGCCCACTGCATAAAGCCCACGGATGGAGGTTTTACCGTTCACATCCGTTAGCACGCCGCCGCACTGGTAATGGGCGGCGGGAACGACGGGGATCGGCTGGGTTTCACAATCGAGGCCGAATTTCAGAAGCGTCTCGTGAATGTAGGGAAAACGCTCCTTCATGAAGCCCTTTGGTTTGTGGGTAACGTCCAGATAGACGCAGGTGACGCCGGTGCGTTTGATTTCACGGTCGATGGCGCGGGCGACGATGTCCCGGGGTGCGAGCGAGCCGCGTGGGTCGATTTTTTTCGTAAAATCCTCACCCTTCCCATTGATCAAAATGCCGCCTTCTCCACGGACCGCCTCGCTCACGAGGAAGGACCGCGCTTCGGGCCCGGTGGCACCGGGGTTGTAAAAACAAGTGGGGTGGAACTGGATGAACTCCATGTTTGCGATGGTCGCACCAGCGCGCCAGCCGAGCGCCACACCATCGCCTGTGGCGGAGTCTGGATTGGTGGTGTAGAGATAGACTTTTCCGCAACCACCGGCGGCAAGGATCACGCGATCCGAGCGGAAGACTTTCACCTCGTTCGTTTTTGTTTGCAGAACATAGGCCCCAACCACGCGGTCGTCCACGGCGGCACCGAGCTTGGCGGTGGTGATGAGGTCGATGACGAAGTGGTGCTCTAGTAAAGTGATGTTAGGATTCGCGCGGGCGGACTCGATGAGCGCGCGGGCGACTTCACGGCCAGTGGTATCGCGGGCATGAAGGATGCGCCGGTGTGAGTGGCCGCCTTCTTTTCCTAGGAGAAAATGGTCGCCCTCCTTATCGAAGGAAACGCCATAGTCCACGAGATCATCGATGGCGGCGGTCCCCTCACCCACGATCGTACGGACGGCGGCTTCCTTGCAGAGTCCGGCTCCGGCATCGAGCGTATCGGCCACGTGGGATTCCACTGAGTCGCCAGGATCGCGCAGTGTTTCCGGCAGGACGGAGGCGATGCCGCCCTGCGCCCAGGCGGTGTTGGATTCGTAGGCGTCACCTTTTGTCAGCACGATTACCGAACCATGGCGGGCGGC
>JBBRYQ010000061.1:0-33013 GCA_038237425.1 Verrucomicrobiales bacterium | reverse complement strand
TCTCCTTCGCGTTCCGCCGCAACGATACTTCGGAAACGGACACCACGCTGACATTCCAGTATGGTGAGACTCTGGGCAACTGGAGCAACCTCACGATTGGTGCGGCGGGTGGCACCGATGCCGCATCCGGGGTGATCGTGGAGGTGAGCGAGAACGGGACCGCTCCCGATGATATCACCATCCGCGTGCCCCGGAACTCCCGCCCCGCGCTCTTCGGCCGGCTTCGAGCGGCGGAAAAACCTTGATAGGATTTGACAATCCCCATCGCTTGGACTTACGAGCCAGCGACGGGCGGCCGATTTTTTTACACCGAGTTCGGCCACGATTTTCGCTCACTCAGCTCACCCTTTGTGCGGCGGCACATTCTCGAAGCCATCCGCTGGGCTGCAAACAGAGTCGTCCCAAAGGGTTGAATCCGTTTCAGCGGTCATAAATTTCCCTCGTTCGAGGGATAGACAGAAGCCCGATCCTACTCAAATGTACTACCGTCGGTCAGTCGTCACCACCTGCCGGACTTCCAAACCCCAATTGAACGAAAAAATCCCGCCATCATGAAAGCTCGCTCCGCAAAACCCCTGAAAATCAGTGCCTTGAGCCTGGCATCCACCCATCTCGCGCACGCTGACTCAGCCACTTGGAACGGCACCACCGCTGGGGCCTGGGCCACCCTGGCCAAGCCTTGATCGCCCGCAGCAACTGTTCCGTCCTCTTTCCTGCGAGCCTCGTGCCGGGGAAGGGGGGCTCTTCCTTGAGTGGAACCTTTTCCACCTTACCTTTCAGATGAAAACCCAAGCATGATCACCCGCCCTCATCGCCTGCCCATGGTTGCTGGGCGGAGCCGTCGCCACCGCCCAATCCGGTACCGGCCTTACCGGAAAATACTACGACACCGAGGCTTTTGGCACGCTCGTGACGACGCGCACGGATGCCACGGTGAACTTCAATTTCGGCACGTCCATCCCGGCGGGCACCGCGATCACGGCGGCCACGACCTACTCCGTCGCCTGGTCCGGCCAGATCGAACCGCAGTTTTCCGAGCTCTATACCTTCACCGTCACGGCGGACGACGGGGCCCGCCTTTGGGTGGACGACCAATTGATCGTCCAGCGGACATTTTTCCAAGGCACCGGCGAGATGCGCGGGCAAATCAAACTGAAGGGCGGGCATCGGGTGAATCTCCGCTTGGAATATTTACAAATCAGCGGCAACGCCTCAGTGAAACTCGAATGGGCCTCGGCTTCGCAGACCCGGCAGGTGGTGCCAACGCTGCGGCTCTATCCGACCACCGAGATCCCCAACGGCGGCGGCCTGATGCGCGAGGTTTGGACCGGCATCCCGGGGGCGAACATCTCCTCACTCACGTCCAATGCGAACTATCCGAACAAGCCGGCATCCCGCGAGTTCATCACCTCGTTTGAGTGCATCGCGCAGAGTTGGGAAGATAGTTTTGGGACGCGCGTCACGGGTTTCGTCCGCGCTCCGGTATCGGGGAGTTATACATTTGCGGTGAGTGGCGATGAAGTCGTGGAGCTTTATCTCAGCACCGATGCGACTTCAGCGAACAAGTCGCTGATCGCGAGTGTCCCTGCGGCGACGGCGTTCCGGGATTTTACGGCAAATGCTTCGCAGCTATCCACGGCCCGCACGCTGGTGGCGGGGCAGGTTTATTATGTGGAGCTTCTGCACAAAGAGAGTACGGGCGCGGATCATTGGAGCGTCGGGTGGAAGCAGCCGGGAGACGCAACGTTCAGCATCATTCCGGGCACGGTGTTGATGCAGCCGGGCGTGGATACGGCGCAGCCTTCGACGGCGAACTTTTTCAACACGCTGGCAACTGAGCAGCCGCGGCTCGGCGTCTCCCGCGAGCGGTTTATGTGGATGAAGCAGCAGTATCTCAGCGCGACCCCGAGCAATGCGAAGACGCGGGCGACGGCGGTGATTTCATCGGCGAACGGTGACCTCACGGCGGCGCTGCAGATCCAGCGGCAGGCGCAGGACATCATCCAGCGGCTGGCCTTTGCGTGGTGGATGACGGGTGACAGCAAATACGCGGAGGCCGCGTGGCTGCAGATCAATAACTCGATCAACAACGGCGACTGGACGAACCCCTGGAAGGGCGTGGAGGATGGCGTGGTCGCGATTGGTTATGACTGGCTCTATCCGTATTGGTCGCAGGCGCGGAAGGACGCGATGACGAACTGCATGATCAACAAGGGCTTCGGCCCCGGGTGGTCGGATGACAACGGGAACAACATCGGCATCATCATTAATGCCGGACATCTCATGGCAACACTGGCCGTCGGCTTGGTGAATGAATCGGCTGCCGAGCCCAAAATAGCTTCAGCCATCGCACGGCTGAATACGAAGGTGGACAAATGGAATGCCAACGCCGGTGCATGGCATGAAGGCACGGGCTACGGCATCCTCACGAAGTGGGATTTCGGGCAGGCAATGCCGGCGATGGAGATGTCGCTGGGCAGCACCTTTGGCTTGAGCAAAATTGTCGGCGTCTCCACGACGGCGAAGGAGCCGCTGACCATCGCGAGCAATACGCGGCAGCGATTCACTTTCTCGGATATCGGCACGGCCAGCGAGGGGGCGATTGGCTGGGCGAACTGGTTCGCTCGCCGCTACAACGCGCTGGAGGCTTTTGATTACAGCCGCCAGATCGGCAACAGCCCGCTCAACGCACTGAACTTGCCCGAGACGACGCTCTCGCCGGCGATCACCGGCATGAATCCAGACACGGCATACCGCGGGCCGGCCGACAGCGGAAGCAGCACGCTCTTTTGCGAAGCGGTGACGATGCGGCAAAATTGGACGGACTCGAAGGCGACCTTCGTGGGCGGGTTGGGAGGGACCTACGGAAGCCATGGTCATTTGCAGAGCGGCTCCTTTCAGCTCAGTGCGCGTGGCGTGAACTGGTTCGTGGATCTTTCGAGCGAGGACTACGGCGTGGCAAATCACAACGGCACCTCGCCGAATCCGAACGGGCCGGATCGCTGGGATTATTACCGCTGGCGCGCCGAGGGGCATAATTGCCTCGTCATCAATCCGACCGCCGGACCGGACCGCATCTGGAATGCACCGTATGCGCCGCTGCTGCATTATCAGTCCGCGCAGAATGGGCAGCGCAGTTTTGCCATTTGGGACATGAGCGCGAACATCACGGGCGTCACCAAAGTGCAGCGCGGCATTCAACTGCTCAATCATCGCAAGGAAGTGCTGGTGCAGGATGAAATCGTCACGCCCAGCGCGAGCACCGCGTGGTGGTATGCGCATTTCGTCAGCAGCAGCACCACGACCGCGATCAGCGGCGATGGCAGCAGTGTGATGCTCACCTCGGGCACGGAGCGACTGTGGGGCAAGATCGTGAGCGGCGGCGGTGTGTGGACCGTGCGGCCCGCATCAGCATTGATTCAGACGAACAGCCCCGCCGTTGCCGACACGCCGAACACAGGCAAGAGCAAGCTCGCGATCAATCTCACCGGCGTCACGAACACGACGCTGGCCGTGTGGTTCGTGCCGCTCGCGCCGGGTGAAAATCCGCCCGTGACGTTGCCCACCATCACGCCTCTGAACACTTGGAATCTCGTGGCGCAAAACGAAGCGCCCGTTGCGCAAAGCAGCGGCGCGAACAGCGTGGGTGGCGCGCCCGTGGATGTGGAACTGCGCACGCTCACGACGGATGACTGGACGCCGATCACGCAGCTGACCTTCGCTGTGAGCGGAGCTGTCGGCGGCACAGTGGCGTTGCTGCCCGATGGCCACACCGCGCACTTCACGCCCACAAATGGCTTCAACGGCGATCAGCTTTTCACCTTCACCGCGACTGACTCCGACGGCACGACAAGCAGCGCCGCGACCATCACCATCGGTTTGACGCCTGTCGTCACGAACTGGGCGAGCGCCACGAGCGGCACCTGGGGCACGGCATCGAACTGGCAAGGCAACACCGCACCGGTGAGCGGTCGCGGCGCGGACGTGCAGTTCTTCAATGGCCAGACACTCGCCGCGACGACCATTAACGCGACCAACAATCTGACAAGTCCCACGCTCATGAATCGCCTCACGCTCGCTGGCACGGGCACGGCGACGACGGTGGTCAATGTGGATGGCAGCGCCTTGAAGCTCGTCACCAATGGCAGCACCGCGCCAAACATGCAGCTCACGGGCAGCACCGCTGGGTATCGTTACAACATCGCCAATGCCATCACCCTCGATGATGATGTGACGATCAACGCCAGCGGCAGCGGCACCTTTGTTTTCAATGGTAGCATGGATGGCAGCGGTGGCATCACGCGCACTTCATCCACCGGCACGCTGATCCTCGCGGGCAACAACAGCTATGCAGGCACGACAACGATCAGCGCGGGCACGCTGCAAATCGGCAACGATGGCGCGACGGGCACGCTCGGCAGCGGGCCGGTCAGCATCGCCAGCGGTGCGACACTGCGCTTTGACCACACAGGCACGCTCGATGTGCCTACCGACATCAGCGGTGCGGGCGCACTTTTCATCAGTGGCGTGGCCTTGACGGACGTGGTGAATCTCACTGGCGACAACAGTTTCACGGGCACTGTCTCGATCAGCAGCGGCTCACTGCGCATCACCGATGCCGCGCAACTCGGCACCGGACCGAAGAGCGTCACCGCCACCAGCGCGACCGCCGCGCTGCGGCTCGACGGCTCGGCTGCGGCGATTGATTTACCCGCGTCATTCAGCATCGCCACCAGCAATCCGAACGGCGCCATTTTCAACGAAGCGGGCAACAACACTATCCGCGGCAGCGTAACGCCGACTTCCGGGGCCGGAAGCTCGCGGTTCACTTCACTCGCTGGCACGCTCACCATCGACGGCAACGTTGCGCCCAACGTCACCGGCCGCTCGCTCGACCTGCGCGGCGCGGGCAATGGCATCATCAATGGTGACGTGCTCGATGGCACGTCGCCGAACACGCTTGGCACGGTGTCCAAGAATGAAGCTGGCACCTGGACGCTCAATGGCAGCAACGCCTTCACCGGCGCAACAACGGTGAGCGCGGGCAAGCTTGTCATCAATGGCCCGCACAGCAGCGGTTCCGTCACCGTGGCAGCAGGCGCGACGCTGGCTGGAAATGGATCGCTCACCGCAGCCACCACCATCACCGGCACACTCGCGCCCGGCGATGGCATGGGCACGATGAATCTTAGCAACACGCTGTCCTTTGGCAGTGCTTCAAAATTGCAATGCGAACTCAGCACCAATGCGCTCGTCAGCGACAAGGTCGTCAGCGCCAGCAGCGTCAGCGTCACCGCGGGGGCGAAGCTTGATGTCGTGCTCAATGGCCCCGGCAGCGACACGACTTATGTGCTGAGCTTTTGGCGCAGCGCCCGCACTTGGCCAGTCGTCGCTTGCAGTGCGCTCACGGGCAGCTTCACGCTCGGCACCGTCAGCGGGGACGCCGCAGGTCATGCCACTGCGACTTACGGCAGCTTCTCGCTGCAACACACCGCCACCGGCGTGAACCTCGTTTGGACGCCGATCTCCGGCTTCCCGATCATTGACGAGCCGGTCGTTACCTTCACCCAGCCGACGGCCAATCCAGCGACGTTGCCGAATGTCGAATCGCGGCTCCGCATCGCTGCGACTGCGGCAGGTGGCGGCACGTTGAGTTATGCGTGGAGCGTCGTGCCGGACGTCGAGGGATCCGTCCCGGGCACGGTCACATTCGTAAATGCGAGCGCGGCCAATACGACCGTGACCTTCAGCGATCCCGGCACTTACACACTGCGCTGCACCGCGACGAATGAAGCCGTGAGTCGCAGTCGTGATCTCATTGTGGATGTCGCGCCCGATGTCGTGGGAGCGAATGCCTTGCCCTTCATTGATCCCGGCACGAATACCGATGCGGGCACCAGTTTCCCGCTGGTGTTAAATGGCGTCGTCACCTCCGCCGCGAGCAGTGCGTGGAGCCTCATCAGCGGCCCCGGCACCGCGACTTTTGCCAACGCGGCGAGTCCGAGCACGAGCGTCACCTTTAGCGCTGTTGGCAGTTACGTACTGCGCCTGACCGCGACGAATGCCATCGGTGAAGCCGCGCGCGACCTCGCAGTGACCGTCGCCAGCGTGCCTTCCACCTTTGCCGCATGGCAGGCCGCGATCTGGCCCGGCGTGACCAATGTCGCCATCATCGGCCCCAGTGCCGACCCCGATGGCGATGGCGTGAGCAATGCCATCGAGTTCCAAGCAGGCACCAATCCGACCAGCGCGGCGAGTGTGCCGAGCTTCATCTGGAACCGCATGAGCAGCGGCGCATGGAGCAGCGCGGGAAGTTGGAATCTCGGCGCAGCACCCGCGAGCAATGCGGTGACGAAAATCGAGTTCTTCACTGACCTCACGCCGAGCGGCAGCATCGCGGCGAACAACGACATCGGCAGCAGCTTTACGTTGCAAAGCCTCACGCTGAACGGCACTGGCAGCGGTAGCACGAGCATCACTGGCGGCACGCTGACCTTCGCTAGTGGCGGTGCGTTGAATGTGAATGGCACTGGCATCGGCTACACCATCGCAGCGCCCATCGCGCTCACCGCTGCGACCACGCTCGGCGGCAGCAGCAGTGATCCATTGCAAATCAACGGCATCGTCAGCGGCAATGGCACACTCACGAAGAGCGGCGCATTCACCACGAGCTTCGGGGCCAACAACACCATGAACGGCGGCCTCGTGCTCGATGGTGGTGCCTTGCTCTACACGCCGGACCAGACGACGGCGCTCGCCTCTCTCACCTTCGGCGCGAGCATCGGCAGCGCGAATGTCAGCACGCTCAGTGCGGGCAATTTCACCGCCAATGCGCTCACCGTCCGCACCAGCGATGCGACGGCCAACGCCATCGGCATCGCCACCGGCAAGACCTTCACCATCAACGGAGCCGCCGACATCTCGACCACCACGAACACCGCCAGCGAGGGCGCACTGCTCACCTTCAACCCAAGCGGCCCAGTCGCCAACTCGACCTTCCGCGTCACTGGCTCAGGTAACTTCATCGTCGGAAAAAACAATACCGTGCAATCGCTCACCCGCACCACCGTGCTCGACATGCGGAATGTGGCGACCTTTACCGCAGGCACCAGCACCACGGCGCTCGCAGCCTTCCAGACCGGCTACTACACCGCCCAAGTGGCGAACTACGAGGACTACGGCATCAACACGACTTACCTCGCGCCCGCCAGCACCATCTACGCAACCGCCTTCGGCGTCGGCGACATGAACGGTGGCGTCGGCGGACAAACCCAGTCCACGCTGTATCTCGGCAGCGGCGCGAATCAGATCCGCGCCACCACCATCACCATCGGTGAGGCACAGGACATCAACAGCAACGGCGCAGGCACGATGAAATGGAACAGCGGTGTCACCTCCGGGTCGCTCCTCTTTGCCGGCACAGGCAGCACCGCCGCCGTCACCAATATGTATGTCGGAGCCAAGACCGACACCGGCAGCACCTACCACCACAGCGGCACCGCCGACTTTACGAACGGCACTGTCACCGGCAGCATCACCAATCTCTATGTCGGCTATCAAACAGCGAACGGCGGCAGCTCCAACCCGCAGACCTTCGGCACCTTCCGCATCGGCGGCGGCACTGGCAGCGCGAGCGCCTTGACCATCGCCAATCTCTACCTCGGCTATCAAAGCACCAACAGCGCCACATACCTGACTACTGGCACCTTTGAACTCAGCGGCGGCAGCGTGAGTGTGACGAACAACCTCGAGATGACCCACACCGCAGGCGGCATCGCCACGCTGAATGTCCTCGGCGGCACACTGACCATCGGGAGCAACCTCACCAGTCTCGGTGGCACCGAGACACTCAACTTAAACGGCGGCACGCTCGACATGACCAACGGCGCGATTGGCGACGCGACGAACACCATCGGCACCCTCACCTTCGCCAGCGGCACCTTGCGCAATGTCGCCAGCATCAACGGCACCGCAGGCCTCACCAAGACCGGCACCGGCACGCTGGCGCTTGAAGGCACGAATACTTATATCGGCCCCACCACCCTCAGCGCAGGCAAGCTCAACCTCACCGGCACCTTCACCAGCAGCATCAGCAACAGCGCAGGCATCCTTGCCCCGCAAGGTCTCGCCAGCACCACGGGCAGCGTGACCATAGGCAGCGGCGGCACCTATCAAGTCCGCCTCAACGGCAGCACCGCCGGCACCGGCTACGACCAACTCTCCACCAACGGGACCGTCACCCTCGGCAGCGCACTCACTGTCATCGCAGGCCCGAACCTCGCCCCCGGCAGCACCTTCACCATCCTCAATAAAACCAGCGCCGGAGCCGTGAGCGGCATCTTCCCCGGCCTCGCTGAAAACAGCACGTTCACGTCTGGCGGCTACACCTTCCGCATGAACTACACCGGAGGCGACGGCAACGACATTGTGCTCACCCTCATCACCACCGCCATTGAGCAATGGCGCTTCACCCACTTCGGCAGCATCTTCAACACCGGCACCGCCCTCGATACCGCCGACAGCGACGGTGACGGCATTGTAAACCTACTCGAATACGCGACGAAGATGAACCCCAATGCGAGCGACACTGTGCCCATCAGCATGACGAAGAACGGCAACGTGATCGATTTTATCTACACGAAAAACAATGCGGCGACTGATGTGACCATGACCGTCGAATGGAGCGACACCCTGCTCAACGACTGGACCAACGCTGGCAACAGCGACCCAACCGTCCTCAGCGACAACGGCATCACACACACGCAGCAGATCAAAGTCACCGTGCCGGCGGGTCCGGGAGTAACGAGGCGATTCATCCATCTCAAAGTAACAAGTCCGTGAAAAATTTTATCCACAACATGCGAAATTACTCGATCCACTCAGTCTGCTTCGCACTTTTCCTTGCCCTCGCCACCTCAGCCATCGCTCAAACCGGCACGGGTCTGACGGGGAAATATTATGATAACTCGAACTTCACCACGCTGGTCACGACGCGGACGGATGCGACGGTGAATTTTAACTTTGCGAGCGCGATTCCCACCGGCACGGCGATCACGAATGCGGATTCGTTTTCCGTGGCTTGGAGCGGGCAGCTCGAACCGCAGTTTTCGGAACTCTATACGTTCTATGTCACGGCGGACGATGGCGCGCGGCTGTGGGTGGACGACCAGTTGATCGTGCAACGCACTTTCTATCAAGGCACGGGCGAGATGCGCGGGCAGATCCGACTGAAGGGGGGGCACAGGGTAAATATTCGCGTCGAATTTATCGAGAACACTGGCAATGCCTCGGTGAAGCTGGAGTGGGCCTCGGCATCATTGCCAAAGCAGGTGGTGCCGTCGAATCGGCTGTATCCGACGACGGCGATTCCCAATGGCGGGGCTGTGATGCGCGAGGTGTGGACGGGGCTGCCGGGGACGAGCATCAGCACGATGACGTCGAACGCGAACTATCCGAACAAGCCGGCGTCGCGGGAGTTCATCACGTCGTTCGAGTGCATTGCGCAGAACTGGGAGGATAACTTTGGCACGCGGGTCACGGGATTTATTCGGGCACCGGTGTCGGGGAGCTACACCTTTGCGGTAAGTGGGGATGAAGTGGTGCAGCTTTACCTGAGCACGGATGCAACTTCGACCAACAAGGCGCTCATCGCGAGCAGCGCGACGGCGACAGCGTTTCGTGACTTCGCGGCGAATGCTTCGCAGCAATCCACGCCGCGCACGCTGGTGGCGGGGCAGGAATACTATGTGGAACTTTTGCACAAAGAGAGCACGGGCGCGGATCATTGGAGCGTCGGGTGGAAGCAGCCGGGGGATGCGGCGTTCAGCATCATTCCAGGCACGGTCTTGATGATGCCTGGCACTGATCTGCCCACGCCGAGCTCAGGAAATCTTTTCGATACTCTCGCCACCGAACAGCCGCGACTGGGCTGCACGCGCGAGCGTTTCACTTGGCTGAAACAGCAATACCTCAGTCCCACGGCGAGCAATGCGAAGACCCGCGCGCAGGCCATTGTGAGCGTGGCCAATACCGATGTCTCGGCGAACACGCGACACTATGGAAATGAGATCCCTCGTCTGGCCTGCGCGTGGTGGCTCACGGGTAATAGCGTCTATGCGGAGAAGGTATGGACGAATATTAACGAGACGATGACGACAGGCGACTACACCTCCAAATGGAAGGGCTTTACCTTGCGACAGATCGCCTTCGCATACGACTGGCTTTACCCTTACTGGGATGCCTCGCGGCGCACGACGTTGCTGAATTTCCTCATCAACAGCGGCCTCAACTCGCAGACAAATTCATATAGCAATAACATCGGCATCCTAAACGACAGCGGATTCATCCAGGCCTCACTCGCGGTAGGCATGGGCAATGAAGCGAAGGGAGAGAAAAACCTGTCCCAGGCCATGAATCAGCTCGTGCAAAAGATTGATCAATGGGAGCCGAACGCAGGCGCCTGGCTGGAAGGCACGGACTACGGAATCCTCGCAAAGCTGGGACTCTCGGATGGGATGCTGGCGATCGATGCGGCGCTGGGTTCCTCCTTTGGCGTGGGACGTGTTCCGGGGTACTTCACCGCTCGCCGGGAACCGCTGACCATCGCCAGCAACACACGCCAGCGTTTTACCTTCAGCGACGTTGGCACGGGCAGCAATGCGGGAATGGGCTGGGGGAACTGGTGGGGACGGCGCTTCGATGCGCCGGAGGTTTACGATTACAGCCGACAATCCGGCAACAGCACCTGGAATGCCTTGCTGCTGCCAGAGTCGACCATCTCACCAGCCCAGACCGGCATGAACCCCGACACCTGCTTCCATGGGCCGGCGGATTCTGTGGAAAAAGGCTTCCAGCACGTCGCCACGATGCGCCAGAACTGGACCGATTCCAAAGCCACCTTCGTCGGGGGAATGGGTGGCACTTACATGAGTCATGGCATGTTGCAGAGCGGCACGTTTCAGCTCAGCGCCCGGGGCGTGAACTGGTTCGTCGATCTAAAGAGCGAGAGCTATGACGTGCCGAATCATAATGGCACCACACCAGTCTCCGGCGCGGATCGTTGGGACTACTATCGCAACCGCGCGGAAGGGCACAATTGCCTCATCGTGAATCCCACCTCGCAGCCGGATCGCATCTGGAACGCGCCACCCGCACCCATGACCGCGTATCAATCGGCGCAGAATGGGCAGCGCAGTTTTGCCATCTGGGACTTGTCGGCGAACATCACGGGCGTGACCAAAGTGCAGCGTGGCATCCAGCTTCTGGGGCAGCGCAAACAGGTGCTCGTCCAAGATGAAATCGTGAATCCGACAGCGACGACGTGCTGGTGGTTTGCGCACTTTCTAAATAGCTACACGGCGACCATCGGCGCTGATCCGACGACGGTGACGCTACAAAACGGCACGGAGCGACTGTGGGGCAAAATCGTGTCTGGCGGCAGCGCTTGGACGGTGCGTTCGGCCTTGCCGTTGCCTACCTCGCCAGCGCCTACGGAGAACGCGAACAACAGCAGCTATCGCAAGCTCGCTATCCAACTCACGGGCGTGACGAATACAACGCTCGCAGTGTGGTTCGTGCCGCTCGCGCCCGGCGAAGCGGAGCCTACGACACTGCCAGCGATCACGGCTCTCAACACTTGGAACCTCACTGGCTCGCAGAACGAGGCCCCCGTCGTTTCCAACGGCAACGCCAATTCTTCCGGCGATAATCCCGTGGACGTCTCGCTGCCCTTCTATGTCACCGACGACTGGACTCCCTCCACCCAGATGACCTACACGGTGAGCGCTCCCGTCGGCGGCGCGGTCAGCTTGTTGCCGGACGGTGTGACCGCGCGTTTCACTCCCACTTCCGGGTTCAACGGACTCAAATCCTTTTCGTTCACCGCGACCGACGCCGATGGTGCCACCAGCAACGCGGGGACCATCACCTTCTCGGTGCCCCCTGCCATCGCCACCTGGACAAACACGGCTTCCGGCAGCTGGAGCACGGCGGCGAACTGGCAAGCCGCGATTCCGCCTGCCAGCAGCCCTGGTGCTGACATTCGTTTCTTCTCCGGCCAGACGCTCTCCGCCTCCACCATCACCGCGACCAACGACTTGCCCGGCAGCACCAACCTCAACCGGCTCACCCTCGCCGGGACCGGTGCCGCCACAACGGTGGTCAACATCGCCGGAAATCCCCTGAACTTTGTCAGCAACGGCGTGATCCAGCCGGACATCTCCCTCACCGGCGTGACCAGCGGATTCCGCTATCAGGTTTCCACTCCCTTGGTCTTGGGCGCGTCGACCACGTTTTCCACATCCGGCAGCGGCACCTTTGAATTCTCCGGAAACATCAGCGGCGCGGGCGGCCTCACCCGCAACGGAAGCACCGGCACTCTCATTCTATCAGGAAATAACAGTTACACCGGCCCGACCACCATCAACGCGGGCACTCTCCAGATCGGCAACGATGTCGCGACCGGCACGCTCGGCAGCGGCGCTGTCTCCATCGGCACCGGTGCGACCCTGCGCATTGACCGGACCGGCTCGCTCGACGTTGCCAACGACATCAGCGGCGCGGGCACGCTTCTGGTGAGCGGCGTCGCGATGACCGACGTCGTGACCCTGAGTGGAATCAACTCGTTCACCGGCCCGGTCACGGTGAATGCCGGATCCCTTCGCGTCACCGATGCCTCGCAGCTTGGCGAGGGCACCAAGGCCGTTTCCATTTCCGGTGCCGCCGCCGTGCTCCGGCTCGATGGCTCCGCAGCGGCAATTGATTTTCCCGCCACATTCGCATTTGCCACCAGCAACCCGAATGGCGCGATCATCAACGAAGCGGGCGACAACCGCATCGGTGGAAACATCTCGCTCATCGGTGGCGCAGGCAGCACCCGGCTGACTTCCTTGGCCGGCACGCTCACCATTACCGGAGGCATCTCGCCCAGCACCACCGGCCGCGGTCTCGACCTGCGAGGCGCGGGCGACGGCGTGATCAACGGCAGCGTCAGCGACGGTTCCCCCACCAACTTCTTGACCAGTCTTTCCAAAAACGAGACCGGCACCTGGACGCTCAACGGCAACAATGCGATCACCAGTGGCACCTCGGTGAGCGCGGGCCGTCTCGTCATCAACGGCAGCCACGCTTCCGGCAACGTCTCCGTCTCTTCCGGTGCCACCCTCGCGGGCCGCGGCTCGTTCACCGCCGCCGCTTCTATCAGCGGCACCCTCGCTCCGGGCGATGGCGTCGGCACGATGAATTTCGGCAACACGCTCGCCTTTGGTTCCGCGGGCCGCTTGCAGTGGGAAATCGGCAGCAACTCGCTCACCGCCGACCGCGTGCTTGCCACCGGCGCGATCAGCATCGTCAACGGTGCAAAACTAGACATGGTCTTCAACAGCCCCGGCAGCACCACGAATTTCCGCCTGAGCTTCTGGCGCACCAGCCGCACGTGGAACGTGATGAGCGGACCCTCGCTAACAGGATCTTTCCAGCTCGGCACGGTGACCGCGGACTCCGCCGGGCAGCCGGTCGCCACCTATGGAAGTTTCGCACTCCAACACACCGCCACCGGAGTGAACCTCGTCTGGACACCCATCCCCGGTTTCCCGGTCATCGATGAACCGCTCGTCACCTTCACCCAGCCGCTGGCCAATCCTGTCGCGCTGCCGAATGTGGAATCCACCCTGCGCATCGCGGCCACCGCAGCGGGCGGCGGCACGATCACTTACGCATGGAGCACCGTCTTCACGGAGGCGGGTGGCGAGGGCACGGTTAGTTTTGGAAACCCAGCAGCAGCGGACACCACCGCTGCCTTTTCCCTGCCCGGACAATATATCCTCCGTTGCACCGCTGCCAATGAAGCGGTCAGCCGCAGTGCCGATCTAACGGTCGATGTCGGCCCGCCCTCGGTTGAGGATCCTCCGGCAAACCTGCTGCCCGCCATGGATCCCGGAGCCGCGCCGGATGCGGCGGCAGGCTTTGTGGCGACGCTGGCAGGAAGCGTTTCTGATGCCACCAGCAGCCTCTGGACTCTCGTCTCGGGCCCCGGCCCGGTGAGTTTTGCCAGCTCGGGAAGTCCTGCTAGCCAAGTGCTTTTCAGCCAGCCGGGCAGTTATATCCTGCGCCTCACCGCATCGAACTCTATCGGCCAAGCGTGGCGCGAGCTACCCGTCACCGTGGCCACCTTGCCAACCGGTTTTGCCGCTTGGCAGCAAACTAACTGGCCCGGCGTGACGGATCCCTTGATCATCGGACCGAATGCCGATCCCGATGGCGATGGCGCGACCAACGCCGCCGAGTTTCTCGCCGGCACCGATCCGAAGAGTAACAGTTCCGTCCCGTCCTTCATCTGGACCCAACCAACCACCGGCGTCTGGAGCAATGCCTTAAACTGGAACCTCGGCGTTGCTCCGGCTTCCAATCCGCTAACCAAGCTCGAATTCCTAACTGCCATCATACCCGCTGGAAACGTCGCCTCGCAGCACGATCTCGGCGCATCCTTCACCCTCCAACGCCTCACTCTCAATGGCACCGGCACTGGCACCACCACCGTGACAGGCGGCGCTATCAGCTTCGCCACCGGTGGAATCCTGGACATTGGAAATGGCGGCATCACCTACGACATCGGCACCCCGGTGGAACTCACCGCGCCCACCATCGTCCAAGGATCACCCACCGCCACCACCCGCCTCAGCGGCGGGCTCTCCGGCAGTGGATCGCTCACCAAAAACTCGACGGGAATCCTTGAAATCACCGGCAGTCACCAGCTCGGCGGCGCGCTCAATGTGAACGCCGGCACCCTGCGCGTCACCGGCTTCGGGACCAGCAGCGGGGCGATCACGGTGAAGGGCGCCGCACTGGAGATTTCCGGCACAGGCACCATCGCCCCCGTGACCGGAGCTGCGCTGACTCTCGGCGGCTCGGCCATCGGCACCATGAATTACGCCAGCAGTGCCGCGAGCCGCTTTGGCTCCATCGTGGTCGGAAATGGCAACGACGGCGCGGGCAACAGCACCTTCAATCAAAGTGCCGGCACGATCAATGCCACCGCCCTCACTCTGAACAACGGCTTCACCGGCCTAGGAGCAGGGGATTACAACCTCAGCGGCGGCCTGCTCGCCGTGTCCACTGCGGTGACGCTTTCTAATCAAGTCGCGGGAGACAACATCTGGAGCACCATGACCGTCAGTGGAAACGCCAGCTTGACCGTGGGTGGAGGATTGAAACTCACCGGCGCACCCGGAACGGGCCGCAATGCCGCCGGTCGCATGATCCACAACAGCGGCACGGTCACCGTGGCCGGCGGTCTGAACCTGGCCCTGACCACTGCCTCCAACAGCGCCGCCCGTCGTGGTGAATACCACCTCAACGGCGGCACGCTCAACGTGAATCAGGTCCTCCAGGACGCAGGCACCGACACCTTCGGCACCTTCAACTTCAACGGCGGCCTACTCAAGCCGACCGCCGACAGCACCGCGTTTTTCCAAGGCATCACCCTGGCCAATATCCGCAACGGCGGCGCAGCCATCGATACTAACAACTTTGCCATCACTATCGCCCAAGCCTTGCTCCATAGCACCATCCTCGGTGACGCAGCGGGCGACGGAGGGTTGGCGAAATCCGGCTTTGGAACCCTCACCCTGAGCGCTTCCAATACCTTCACCGGCCCCACCTCGATCCTCGGCGGAACCCTGGCACTTAACTCCACCGGATCCATCGCTAACAGCTCATCAGTCGCCATCGCCGCAGGGGCGCTGCTCGATGTTTCGGCCAAGCCATCTTTCGCTCTGACCACCAGCCAGCCGCTCGTCATTTCGCTGGATGGCACCGGCTCCGGCAACAGCGGCCGTCTCCGCGCCGCCGGACTCAATGTGACCCAAGGGGTGGTCTCCTTCCAGATCACCGCACCACTCGACGATCCGGTTTACATCCTCGCCGAATATACTTCCCTAACCGGCAGTGCGTTCCAGTCGGTCACTCTGCCGCCGGGATATGCCATCAACTACGCCTATCAGTCCGGCACCCGCATCGCGCTGGTTTCCACCAGCGGCTATGGTTCTTGGCTCGCCGGTTTCCCCAGCCTGTCCGATACCACTCCCGGCGGCGATCCCGACAAAGACGGCATCGCCAATCTGCTCGAATACGTGCTCAACGGAAACCCCGGCCAGTCCGATCCCGGAATCCTTCCTGCCATTGCTTCGTCGGGAGCGAACTTCGTTTTCACCTTCACCCGGCGTGTGGAATCCGCCAACGACACCACCCAGATTTTTCAATATGGCTCCAATCTCTCGGCCTGGACCAACGTGAACCTCACCGGTGGCAGCCCCGGCCCCGAAGTCAGCCTTGGCACCCCGTCCGGCGGTTTGCAATCCGTCACAGTCACCCTTCCGAAGTCCGCCGCCGCCGATGGAAAGTTCTTCGGCCGCCTGTATGTGGTCAAACCCTGAGAATTCCTGCTGTTTTTTATCCCTCGTTTGGGGGGGTAGACAGGCTTCTGTATCTCGATTATTTTTACCATCTCCAACCACCGAAACCTTTGGTGTGTCCCGCCAAGCTTGTAGCTTGGGACTCATCGATTCTTTCCTAAATCCCAGCACCGCCGATATGCTTCATTCTTCCTCTTCAAACAGCCGCTTGTCCAGCAAACGACTGATGCCGAAACGATCCCGCGGATTTGCACTCGTCGTGACCCTTTCCTTGATGATTCTGCTCACGGTCATCGCCGTGGGATTGTTGTCGCTTTCCAGTATCAGCCTGCGGGCCTCGTCCCAAAGTTCGGACCTTGCGACCGCCAGAAGCAATGCCCGCATGGCTCTCATGCTGGCCATTGGCGAGTTGCAGCTTCAAGCCGGGCCGGACACCCGGATCACCGCCCGCGCCGACATCCTCGACGATCAGAACAACGCGAAGAACCCTCCCATCCTGGGCGTTTGGAAAAGCTGGGAGGGCACGGATCATGAAACCACCGGCAGCTTTGCCGGCCGCCCCATCTCACCGGGCGACTACAAATCCCAGAAGGAAAGCCGGTTTCTTAGCTGGCTCGTTTCTGGTGACCCGGCAAAGCTGAAAGACAGCGCGAAACCGCCAAGCACTGCAAAATCCGCCACTTCCGTTTCACTGGTCGGCTCTAACACAGTCGATCCCACAAATGCAATCCTGCAGATCCATCTGCCTCCGGTTCTCGTCACCGCGAATGGCAAAAAGGGCAGCTATGCCTGGTGGGTGGGTGGTGAAAATCAAAAAGCTCGCCTGCCCAAGCCTAACACTGCCCCGGCAAACGATGCGCAGTGGGCAGCCACTCTGAAAAGCGATTCGACTGCGGACCCCAAACCTTTCGATCTCGAAAAGGTCCTTGCCGACCCCTCCCTCGCCGCAAGAGCCATCAATCTCAAACAAGCCGACCTGATCAACGCATCCTCCGGGAGTTCGCTAAAAACTTCGGTCAAATATTTCCACGATCTCAGCACCGTCTCTACGGGACTTCTCACCAACACCGCCACCGGGGGATGGCGCAAGGACCTCTCGCTGTTTACGGAAAAATATTCATCCCTCGCAAGTTCTGGTTTGCCCTTGTTCCGATTGACGCCCAATTCTGATACGAGCTGTGCAATCCCCAAGGGCGTGGCCTCTAACTTCCGCGCCGCAAAGTCCATCCTTTACCCATGGAGTGACTATCGCGGCACCGCGGGCGACCCGCCGATCTATCAGCAAGGAGCCGTCGCCAGTTGGGAAAACCTCAAGGACTACGCGCTCTTCTATCAGAGCGCGTTGCCGTTCAACTTAGCCACCAGGTCCTCCCCCATGACTTCGGACACAAGTGCTTCGGGATGTTACAATTTCCTCCACAAGGTGAGACTTCTTCCGGTGATTGCCCGCGTCCAGTGGATCTTCTCGCACTCCGCCGGGCCTGCGGACACCCCTCCCACCGGCAGTGAGGCCAATCCACCCGGCAGTCTCACCCCGCGACTGTTAGTCACGCCCTTGATCACCCTCTGGAATCCTTACAATGTGAAGCTCACCAGCGCAGCCGGATACAAGTTCACCATCCAAAGACCGCTGCCCTGCGCACTGAAATACACCGTCAACGGAGTGACCTATACCAAGTTCAGGAGTCTCACCAGCGGCAGTTACAACTACACTTCCAAGGCCCTTTCTGATGCCTCAGCGTTGAATTACACCATCACTGGCGCCGTGTCGCTCAATCCGGGGCAGACCCGGGTTTACGGTCCCCCCGCTGCGGCGGTCCCTGCCACCAATGCGGAGCTGCTGATGACCCCCGGTTTTCGCCGTACAGGCGGCCACTATTTCAAGGTGCTGGATGACAATGATAAGCCGGTCGTGGTTCCCGGGTCCTCCTCGATCAAGGCCGATGCGAAATTTGACAACGCCTACAACGATGAGGCACAGGGCGTTGGAATTTACCTCGACATGCTCTCCATTGCCGACAGCAACAATCGGCACCTAGCTTATCGAATGGTTTACGCGCCTGCGGTTGCCACCAAGACTTATCCCGAACTCACCGGCCTCTCGGAGGCGTTACCGCTGAACAGCGTGCAGACCACCCCTATTCCATTTCTCTCCACCATGTTCGGAGCGCGCCTGGCCAGCAACACTCACATTCCCGCGAAGGGATTCCTCCAGACCAGCCCCTTAGTGAACTATACCGCCATGGGCGGCAAGGATCTCGTAGAAAGAACCATCGGCCGCCATTATGGCGGCACCAACCATCCCGTGAACTCACCGTTTGACTACAGCTTCGTGGCCCACGCGGGACTGGATAGCTATTTCCCGAGCTTGTCCGGTGACAGCGGTTATATCGTAAGTGGTTTCACCTCCGGAAACGGACTGTCCCGCTGCATCGCGGCGGAGGTTCCCACGCGTCCACTCGCGTCCCTCGCCGAACTCCAGCACTGGGATCTCCGCTATGAAAATCCCATACCACCGTACTCTTTCAACATCATCGGAAACAGTGATGCCACGCCACTGATCCCGGCAAACGCGGTATTGAATGCGGCAGACGCCGGCCTCACCACCAATCTCCAGCATGATGATTCCTATTGTGCAAACCACCTGCTTTTCGATGACTGGTTCTTCTCGTCCATCGCGGCCGGCAATCCCACCGGTTTTGGCAAGGCCAGCTCAACATCGCTCCAAAAGCCTTACACCGATTTCCTGACCGGAACCACTCCCTTGATCAACCGGGCCTATAAGCCATTGCCGGAGGACGTTGCGCTTGCCAAAAACTCCACTGCTGACGCAAACGGCCTTTTCACCAAGTATGCGGATCAGTCCAACAGTTGGAAGAACATTGCATCACGGCTCGAAGTCGAGGGCATGTTCAATGTGAACTCAACTTCGGTGACTGCCTGGCGCGCTCTCCTAGGCCATGCCCGAAACGGCAAGGTTCCCTATACGAACAGCACCGGCACCGTCTCACTCGGAGCTGAAGGAGATTATGCAGTCAGCCGCTCTACCATCGCCGGCGATTCTAAAGCCGGTTCCTTTGGCAGCTCCGGCAGCTTCTCCGGTGCCACGGAGTGCGCGGGATATCGGGAACTCGAACCGGCATTGCTTGATGCCTTTGCTCAGAAAATTGTCGATCAGATTCGCCTGCGTGGTCCCTTCCTCTCACTCTCGGAGTTCGTCAACCGCCAGCTTTCCAGCGGCGACCTCGCCTTGGCTGGCACCATCCAATCTGCTCTAAACAAATTGGCGGATAACTCCTCCACCAATTTTTACTCCGGCCTCATCGCTGCGATCGATGCACCCCCGGATAAAAAATTCGCCACTGCCAGCACATTTTCCCAGGCCCTGGCGGCCGAGTATAAATTCCCCAAAGCCGCAGAAGGGATCTGCGTTTACGGCATTCCGGGCTGGACCCGCCAGGCGGATGTACTCCGTCCGCTCGCTCCCATCCTCTCCGCACGTGATGATACCTTTGTGATCCGCGCCTTTGGCGAGTCACGGAATGCCAACGACAAGGTCGTGGCCCGCGCGGTCTGCGAGGTGGTCGTCCGGCGCAGCCGCGGTTACTGTGATCCCTCCGAGGCGGCCGATCTCGCCACTCCACCCGTCCAGCCTGTCAACAAGGTCTTCGGCCGACGTTTCGAAACCGTTTCGTTTCGCTGGCTTTCTCCATCCGAAATCTGAAACCTCTGCTCCATGCGTCTTCCCATTCTTATTTTTATCGCCTGCATCTGTCAATTGGCCCCGGCATCCGCTCAAGAAAAGTCGAAGCGGACCTGCAGGATTCTCTTTCTCGCCGCTCCCACTGGCGCGCCGAAAACGCTTTTTCTATCAGACGGCATCTCCGCTCAACAGGTCGAACTGCCCAGCATGAACCTTTCAAAAGTTTACCCGCTGGCTAATGGCGACATCACCCTGACGATGCTCCCGGGCATGCCCCAGCCCAAGGTGCCGCTGCCAGTCGGCGCGCCGAGCGCAACCGTGGCAGAATCCGTCCGGGATATCTATCTGCTCGTCGCCTCCGATCCCAATAACAAGACTGCACCGGTCCGCTTTCAAGTGATCAATGCAAACGCCGATGGATTCCGGAACGGCCAACAGCTCTGGTTCAATCTCAGCCCCCACCGCATCGGTGGAAAGATCGGCTCCGAGACACTCGATCTCCCGCCCAACGCCAAAGCCATTCTCAACGCCCCGTCCACCAGCAGCGGCGACTATAACGTGAAGATCGGCTATGTCCCCGCCGGAACCCAACGCGCGGAGCCGATTTGTGAAACCATCTGGCTCCACGATCCCAAAATCAAATACATCGTTTTTGTGCTGCCCATGCCGGAGAGCCGGATCCCACGAATCATGGGCTTCCCAGACTTTCGCGAAGAGCCGGTAAAGGAAAAGCCCTAAAATGCAATTCTTCAGAGGCTGTCTGAAAAATAGGGGGCGTCGATATTCTATCGACTGTTTCTTCCCGACATTCTGTCGGGCGCTTCGGATCTTTGTCTGCGGACAGGATGTCCGCAGCAAATAGCGTTCAGAATGAACGCGCCCCTTTCGATTTTTCAGACCGCCTCTCAGACAGCTCACTCATCCCATGATCCGCCGCATCTGCCTATCCGCTCTCGTTCTCACGACTTTCCTCCAGGCCTCTCCCGCGTTGTTGGAGGTCACTGCGCCCACCCCGATCGCCGTTCATGCCAGCGCGACGGGCACGCTGGAACTGGCGACCGCTGCCGGTCCGCTGCTGACCGGCTGCCGCGCCTATCTCGCCAGCCGGCCAGCCGGGGGAGGGGAGTGGCATGAGGAGTTTTCCCCCTACAAACTGGTATCCGAGGAAAATGGACGGCTAACCCTAACGGCGAGTTTCGAGCAAGCCCAAGCCGCTGTGACGATCCAGCCCGATGCCTCAGGCCGACTAACCATTTCAGGAAATCTTCGCTCGACGGCGACCACCGCGTTAGAAATCGCCCGCTTTCATTTCCTCGATGGCAGCGTGGCCCAACCATCGCTCAATCTGCTCTCGATGCGCCAATACGAACTGCCGGGCCGCATATTCAAACCGGGGGAAACCTTGCCGGCACCCATCAAGAAAGGCTGGGGCTGGCAGCGCCTCGTGGATCCCATCCACGCCCGTCCTAACACGGCAATCTCGGGAGACTCCGGAATGCTCGCGCCGGACTGGAACAGCCCCGGCCTCTTCTTCGGCTTCACCGGACCGGGATCGGCATTCGGCGAGGGCGGCATCCGCACCGCAAACGCGGCAACCTCATTCTTTCTCGCGGTCCTGCTCGATGCGATCACTCTGGATCCCGGAAAATCCCGCGTGCTTGAGCAGGCAGTCGTCTCCTTCGGCGATCCGCAGGACGAACTCCGCCATTGGCTCGTCGCATGCCGTGACACGCTCGGCCCGGCGAGAGTGCGCCCACCGCTCGTCGGCTATTGTTCGTGGTATCAAATGGGCCAGCGCGTGCAGCCAGACGACATCCGGCGCGCGCTCCGCACCTTCGAGTCCTACCCGGCACCACCCGGCGGCCGGACGATTCAGATCGACGATGGCTATCAAGTCTCCCCCGGCGATTGGTCCGGGCGCAATGAGTGGAAGGACGCCCTGAAAGGCATGGCCGTAGAAATCAAGGCCAAGGGATTCGTCCCCGGCATCTGGGTCGCGCCCACTGCCATCCATGCCAGCCATCCGATCGTCAAAGAACATCCCGAATGGCTCCAGCGCGATGCGAAGGGGGATTTCTGCATTCGTTTTCACAACTGGAAATCCTTCAACGGCATGACCGGCGCGGATACCTATTTCCTCGAGCCGGACCACCCCGGTGCCCGGGAATTCATCCGCAGCGAGCTCCAGAAACTCCGCGCCATGGGCTGGGATTACTTCAAGATCGACTTCGCCTACACCGTCAGCAGCGACCGCGCGAAATACGATCCCCGCAAGACGACCTACGAGTCTCTCCACGACCAATGGAAGCTCTTCCGCGAAGCCCTCGGCGGCGACGCGCTCATCAATTCCTGCAACGGCGGCATCTGGCGCTACTCCATCGGCCAGGTGGACATCTCGCGTGCCGGCGGCGACATCGGTGGCAATATCAAGAGCCTGCGCCGCAACCTCGCCGAGATGATGCTCCGCTCACCTGCCAACGGCGTCTGGTTCCAGGTCGATCCCGACGTCTTCTACATGCGCCAGGAAAGGTCGTCCTTGAACTTCGAGCAATCCCGCCTCCTTACAGAAACGCAAGGGCTGCTAGGAACCGCATTCCTCACCTCCGACTTTGCCGACCAATGGACCCCCGCAGCGGCGGACGTCGTGAAAACCTATTGGAATGCCCAGGGCCCGCGAGTGCCCGCCATGACTCGTCTCCGCCTCACCGCCGACGGCCTGCCCGCCGCGCTGGCGGTGGCCTATGGGGCAGGGGACTACGCCGTGGCACTCTACAATTGGTCCACCGAAGCAGGCGACGTCTCCGTGCGTCTCGCGGACCTCCGCGTTCCCGCCGCAGTCACCGTGGCAGGCAGCGGACCCGGGGTTTTGCAAGACGGTGCGATCACCATCCACTCACAACCTGCGGAGAGCATCCGCATCGTGAAACTCAAGGCGGTCTCGCCGTGATCGCGCCGCCGCACGCGCCGCTGTTAGGCGCGAGGCGGCAGGAAAGTGTTCCTCAAGCTTCACTCGTTCGAGGGATGATGGTGCCCAATCTATCAGGCTCATTCGGTCGCCTCAGTGCCTGATCCTAGAAAGGACAATGGCGAAAGTGATGCTGACCATTTTTACCACTGATTACCCTGATTTTACTGAAAGAATTGATAGGAATTTCATTCACCTTTTGGGTGAGTCATCGCTTCTTTTCAACCTCTTCAAAATCAGTGTCATCAGTGAAATCAGTGGTTCCTATTTTTTTCTCCAGGCTGATCCAGCGTGATAATCATCATCGCCCCCACGGCCAGTGAAGTCGCCCTCGGCACCCCGTCCGGCGGTCTCCAAATGGTCACCGTCACCATCCCCAAGTCTCTCGTAGGTCCTGGCGGAAAACTCTTCGGCCGCCTCCAAGTGGTAAAGATTCCCTGAACGCTAAGTACCGTCATCCCCTTGAAAACCACTCGTTCGAGGGATAGACGGAATCTCGCCGCAGCCACACCCTCGACATAACCCAATTCCACCAAACCCATGAAAGCCCGTTCCAACCCATTCTTTCGCAATTCTCTCATCGTCGCTTTGTTAGCCCTCGGTGCATCCGCACACGCCGCCACTTACACTTACAGCGGCACCGCCAGCGCGACTGACAATTGGGCCGCTGGCACGAACTGGGACGCCACCCCCGTCAGAGGCATTGACACGATCCTTAATTACACCAGCACCTTGGACGCTGGCGTCGTCATCGTTTCGAACAACGATGTGGCAACTCCGCCCTTCCAGCTCAATCAATTGAGCTTCACCAACGTCGGCCCTGCCTCGGGAACCGCGCCGACTGTGACGCTCCAGGGCAGCCAGCTTGAGTGCATCACCAACAGCGGTGCCATCGCCCCGTCCCTGCTCTTCAACACCACCGGCACCGTCAAGCCGACGATCACCATCAATAACAACCTCCTGCTGACCAACAATCTTGCAGTCACCGCCACCACGGACGGAACACTGGGCGGCACGATTTCCGGGAGCGGCAGCCTCACCAAGACCGGGGCCGGTACGCTGCGCCTGAACGGAGCGAACACGATGGGCGATGTGGCGGTGAACGTTGGCACCCTGTTTACCGAGAACAGCATGACGTTCGGCAACTTGAGCGTAGCCAGCGCCAAGACCTTCCAGTTCGGGGCGCAAAATGCCGCTTACACCATCAACACCAACGGGCTGTCCGGCGCGGGGACAGTGACGACCGCCAACAGCGGCGGCTTCCAGCGCAACCTCACGCTCGGCAACAGCGATGCCACGGCTGACTTCTCGGGCGTTATCACGCAGTCAGGCAACCGGGCGCTGGTGCTGACGAAACTCGGCATCGGCACCCAGACGCTGAGCGGATCGGTCGCCAACACGCAGGGCGGGGGGACAGGCGTCGGCTTCGACACCTACATCCAGGCCGGCACGATGATCCTCAACAAAACGGCGGCCGTCGCGCTTCCCGGGGATGTCTTTCTGACCGGCGGCACGCTGCAACTCTCCGGCACCGGCGACAACCAGATCGCCGACACGGCGGCGGTCAGTTGGAGCAGCGGCGCCTTTGATCTCAATGGCAGTAGCGAAACGATCGGGGCCTTGACAGTTTCCGTCCTCAGCGCCAGCGCCAATCAGATCAACGTCGCGGCGAACAAGACGTTCACGGCGACTGGCAATGTCAATATTTTCAATTCCGCGGCGACGACGCTCGGCACCAGCGTCACGTTCAACTCCGCCGCCAGCACCGCGAATTCCACGTTTGCGATCACCGGGGCCTCGTCGTTCATCTTCGGGCAGGATTCCACCACAGGATCAACCACGCGCACCAACACCTTGGACATGCGCAATCTCGCCGTTTTCAACGCCGGTACCAGCGGCACGGCCCTGACGAACTTCGTGGTAGGCAACTACGTTCAGGCGACCGCCACCAACTACAACGACGGCGGCATCAATACGGCTTACCTCGCGCCCACCAGCACCCTTTACTCGACGGCCTTCAGTGTTGGCAAAAAGGTCGGCACCAATGCCGGTCAGTTCAACAACACGTTGTATCTCGGCAGTGGCACGACGGCCATCCATGCGACCACCATCACCGTGGGCGAGACTGGCAGTGTGGGCACCGGTTCCACGATCAAGTGGAATACGGGCGTGACCGCGGGCAGCCTTACCCTCAATGGCACGGGCGTCACCGCCGCCGTCACAAACATGTATGTCGGCTACAAGACGGATACGGCAAGTGCGAGCGCTGGAACCCGCCTTGGCACGGCGGATCTCTCCAACGGCACGGTGACGGGCAACATCACCAACCTCTATGTCGGTTATAAGACCACGAATGATTCAGGCACTGCACCCGCGACAACGACCGGTGTCTTTAAGCTCGGTGCCGGTGCTGCGGGCGCATTGAGCAACCTGACAATTGGCAATCTCACGCTCGCCCAATCGACATCGAATGTTACTTCCAGAAACAATCCGGTGAATGGCACGTTTCAGTTGGACGGTGGCACCGTTGGCGTGACGAACAATGTCGTGCTGACAAACGAAAGCCTCTATGATCAACGCAACGGTACCCTCACGATCAACGGCGGCCTCTTGACGATCGGTGGCAATATTACCACCGGAATTACCCGAGCCACTTCGCTTATAACTTTGTCCGGCGGCACGCTCGACATGACCGGCGGGGACATAGGGACCTCCGCTAGCCCCATCGGCACGTTCAACTACGACTCCGGAACGCTCCAGAACGCGGGCTCCATCTACACCGGCGCGATGACGGCGACCAATCTCTTGGCGGACAACGCCACCATCACGCTGGGAGCAACGAAGGTGCTCTCGGTGACAGGGACGGGTGGCTTCACGCTCGGCGACGACACCGGAGTGAGCTCCACGAACTTGCTCACCCTGACGGGCGCGGGTTCGCTGTCGGTCAAGAATGCCGCGGCGAACGTGACGGTCGGTCTGGCCCAAGGCGGTTCCGGCGCCTACAATAACACCGCCACGCTCGATTTGACCGGCTTGGCCAGTGTCACTCTCGGCGACGGGACCACCGCCATCAACGAACTGCGCGTGGGCTACGGCCAGACTACCAACGGCACGCTGAAACTTTCTAACACGGCCAATACCATCACTGCCACGACGGTGCAAATCGGCCATTCCAACGGCTTTAATGGCACCGGCAGTAACTTGCTGCAACTGGGCACCGGCACGAACGTTATCAATGCCGACACGATAAACATCGGCCTGAGCAAGGGTAACGGCAAGCTGCAGTTCGCCTCGCAGACAGCCGGTAGCCCCGGCACCGTGACCATCGCTAACAAGGCGGGCACAGGGGGAGCGAACATTGTCATCGGCAGCAACAACGGCACTAACACCGGTATTAGTGCCGTGGGGCTCCTCGATCTGAGGGGTCATGTCACTATGGTCACGGCCGGAACGGTTACCATCGGCACTAGTACCAATACCGCAGCAGGCTCGCCTCAAGGAACGCTCTCCTTTGACGCCGGCACTTTTAACGCGACCACCGTCAACATCGCGACGGGTGCGGCGGCGTCCGGTGCATTCAACGTCACCGGCACGCTGAACATCGGCGGCGGCACTTTCACGGTGGGCACCATCGGCATGGCCAACAAGAGCGCCGCCGGCACCGGCACCGCAACAGGAGCCATCAATGTCAGCGGAGGAGAACTGATCGTGAACACGGCCTTCACTCTTGCGACCCAGGCAACTGACGGTTTATCCTCGGGCACCTTGGCCATCACCGCCACCGGCAAGGTCACTTCAAATGTCAATATTCTCGACGGCGGCGGCACGAATTCCGCGAGCACGATCACACTCAATGGCGGTATATTGGATCTGACGGGCCACACTATTGGCAATGCAACCAATAGCATCAATACTCTGAACTTCCAGTCCGGCACCTTGCAGAACGTCGCCCAGATCAACAACGGCGCGGGCCTCACCAAAACCACCTCCGGCACGCTGATTCTGGACGGTATAAACACCTACACCGGCGCGACCACCGTCAGCGCGGGCACCTTGGCCGTCTCTGGCACGCTTTCCGGCACCGCCGTGACAGTGAACAACACCAACACGATCCTCTCGATTACCGGAGCAGGCACCCTCGGCTCCAGTCTGGCAGTGAATGCCGGTGCCCATCTCGCCATCGCCGTCGCCAATACGGCCGCCACACAACCTGCCAGATCAGTGAGCGGTGCCGTCACCTTGGATTCCGCCAGCGTGCTGGACCTCACCGCCGCCGGCACTCCAGCCGCCGGTGTTTACACGCTGCTCGGCGCGGGCAGTCTCACTACCTTGCCCACCACCATCAACACCCCGACGCTCCCGGCCGGAACCACCTGGACCGTCAGCCATCCGGGGGACAACAGCCTCGTGCTCACCGTCGCCGTCGCTGGAGGCTATGATTCCTGGGCCACCACAAAGGGACTCGATGGCACCAACAACGGCGCAACCCAGGATCCTAACAAAAATGGCATTTCCAACCTCCTGGAATACGTGCTCAACGGCGATCCCTTGAATTCCGAATCTCCGGCCTTGATCCTGCCGGTTCTCAATGCCTCGGGCTCCAACTTCGTCTTCAGCTTCACCCGCCTCGTGCAATCCACCACGGACACCACCCAGGTCTTCCAATACGGCACCGATCTCAGTGGCTGGACCAGCCTGAATATCACCGCCCCCACGGCCAGTGAAGTCGCCCTCGGCACCCCGTCCGGCGGTCTCCAAACCGTCACCGTCACCATCTCCAAGTCCCTCGCAGGTCCTGGCGGCAAACTCTTCGGCCGCCTCCAAGCGGTGAAGATTCCCTGATCCCTGATTGCCGTTTTCTCCCGAAAAACCACTCGTTCGAGGGATAGACGGAATCCTGCCGCCGCCACAATTTGATTACAGATTCCTTTTAAATTCCCAAAACCAATCCAATCCATGAAAACCCGCAATAATCCTTGGCTGCGTGGCAGCCTCCTCGCCACCACACTGGTCTTAACCCTCTCCCCAGCTGCACACGCGCTCACCTACGACTGGAGCGGCGCGACCAGCGTCAACATGTCCGGCACCACAGCCAACTGGGGCGGAACGACTCCCGGTGCGGCTGATACCGCGCGTTGGAACGCCGCGACCTACACGAACGCCCCCACCGTCAATGCCGACATGACCATCGGCCAGTTGCTCTTCGATGCAGGAAACACCTCAGCACTCACCTTTGGCGGCACCTTCACGCTCACCCTCAACGGCGTCTCGGCTGTCGGGCTCCAGATGAACAGTGGAACCGGAGCGGTCGGTATCGGAACCACTACCGCGAGCACTCCGAAGTTCAAGATCGGTGGAAACCAGTCTTGGACCAATAATGACAACAGCCAGCTCTCGATCTGGGGTACGATCACGAATGCCGGGAATACTACGCCCTACACACTGACCTGCGACGGCACCGGCAACATCGACCTGATTTCCGCCATTTCCAACGGCGGAACCACCGGCACCCTCGCCATGATCAAGAGCGGGACCGGAACTCTGAAGTTCCTCGGCTCCAACACCTTCACCGGCGGCCTCACCGTCAACCAGGGCACCTTGCTCGCCCAGACTAGCGCCAATGCCCTCGGCGGCTCCGGCACGGGCCTTGTCAACCTTGGCGATACCACTGGCACTGCCAACGCCGCGATTGCGCTAGGCACCTCCTCCACCTTCAACAATCCGATCACGGTCCGCGCCGGCAGCTCCGGCACGGCAACGATCAATAATTTCGCAGCATATAATCCGAATTTAGCGGGTGGCATCACCCTGAATAAAGGGCTCATTCTGAATAATAACGACAGCAGCGCGCCCTTCACGCTTCTGACCGTTAGCGGCAAGATCACCGGGGGCAGCGGACTCACCGTCACCGGCAGCAACATTGGAAGCGAGGTCAACCTTTCGAATGCTGCCAACGATTACAGCGGCAACACAGCGGTCAACTCCGGCACGCTCCGCCTCTCGGGGTCTGTTGTCGGTGGCGTGTCCGTTGCCGCTACTGGCGGCATCGCTGGCGAGGGTTCCATCAGCACCGGCGGCAGCCTCACCCTCGCGGATGGTTCCACCCTCACTGCCAATGGAGGCACGCCTGCCGCGCTGACCGTGGGCGGGAATCTCACCTTCGGGCCGAACACGAACGTCATCCTCGAAGCCGCGCCTTCCACTCCAGGAATCGGAACGTCCATCCGCCTGCTCGATTACACCGGAACCCTGACGGGAGCTGGCACCACTTTCGTGCTCCAGAATGCCACCAACTATCGGGGGTATTCTTTTTCCACGGCCACTCCCAACCAGGTCAACATGACCATTGACACCAAGTCGATCGTCTGGTCTGGCGGCACCGCCGACTGGGACGTAGCGACCACCACAAACTGGGACGCCGGCAGCGAGAAATTCTATCAAGGCGACGCGGTCACCTTCAACGACAGCGGATCGAATAAGGCGGTAGCACTCGCGGTTCCCGTGCTCCCCGCATCCGTGCTCTTTGATAACTCCACCGGCAACGATTATTCCCTCACCGGCACAGGGGCCATCGCGGGAACGGCTGCGCTCACCAAGAGCAATACCGGCATCCTCACGCTCTCCACACCGAACACCTACTCGGGCGGCACCACCATCAGCGGCGCCGGGAAAATCATCGCCACCGTCGCCAACGCCCTCGGCACCGGGGCTGTGACCAACAACGCCACCCTCGACCTCACCGCCGGAGCCGTCACCTATTCCGGACTTTCCACCTCGATGTCGGGCAATGGCACGGTGAATCTCACCCTCCCGACGGGAACCAACACGGCCGCTCTCAATGGCAACTACTCGGGCTTCACCGGGACCATCAACATCAATGCCGGAGCATCCGCCGGTGCTGGCAAGGCCCAGATGACGGGAGCTGACAATGCAGCCGCCAGCATCAACGTGCTTGCTAACGGCACCTTGTATGTGAACGCCAGTGTGACGAAAAATGCGACCGTGACCCTCTATGGTGGCGATACCGGCGAGTCTCAAGGCCAGCTCAGGTTGGAGACGGGTGCGGTTTGGGCCGGTGCCGTCATCCTGGCCGGAGACATTACGGGCACCGGAGACTTCACGGTTGGCAGTAATAGCAGCGGAGCAAACATCACCGGAAACATCAGCGAAATCGGCGGATCCCGAGCGTTGAGCAAAGGCGGAGCCAGCACCATTCAGATTTCCGGTGCGAACAGCTATACCGGCGCGACTTCCGTATCTGCGGGCGTCCTCAAGCTCGGCAGCGCCGGTGCCTTGGGCGGTGCCACCGTCAAGACCTCGGGCCTCACCGTCGCTGGCGGAACCCTCGATCTCTTCGGCCAGACCCCGACCGCCGTGGTTCCTCTCGCATTGAACAGCACCGCGAACGGCAACGACGTCGGCTCGCTCTACAACTCCTCCGCCACCACTGCCACCTGGGCCGGTACGGTTTCGCTCGGAACCCCCACGGTCATCGTGGGTGCCGGGAACATCAACCTCACCGCAGCGATCACCGGAAACTCCAGAAGCATCAACAAAAACGGCACCGGCACCCTCGCACTTACCAACAGTGGCACGGTGACCTTGGGCACCCTCCAGGCGAACCGCGGCACCATCCAAGTCGGCTCCGGCACAACCCTTAATGTCACCGACATCAAAGTCGGCAGCGGCAACGCCGTGAGCTCCGGATTGACCTTGAGTGGGGGCAATGTGACCTCTTTGGGTGCTGCATTGTTCGGCACCACCACCTCCAACAGCGGCACCACCACTGCCACACTGCAGCTCGATAATGGAACTCTCACCGTTCCAAGCCTCGGCAAAGGCACAGGATTGGTAGGCACCGTGGTCTTCAATGCCAACTTCAACGGCGGCACTTTGAAGGCGAGCACAGCAACCACCACCTTCTTCGCCGGAGCTAACAATGCCAAAGTTCAGGCCGGTGGTGCCTTCATCGACAATGGCGTAAACGCCATCACCATCGCCCAAGCGCTCATCCACGACACTGCGTTGGACAGTCCCTCGGTAACCGCCGATGGCGGCCTCACGAAATCAGGAGTCGGCACACTCACCCTCTCCGGTGCTAACACCTACACGGGAAATACCACGGTCTCCACCGGCACGCTCGCCCTCGCCGCCACCGGTAGCCTGAAATTTGTTCCACCCGCCATCGGCGCGAGCAACAAGATCACCGGTGCCGGCACAGCCACCTTGAATGGCAGCTTCGCTCTGGAACTCGCCGCAGCCGGATCCACCAGCCGCACCTGGACCCTTGTCGATGCGACCCACTCGGGAAGTCTCGTCTCCGTCACCAGCGATCTGCCGGTTTCCTTCAGCGGTGCCGCTGGAGTCTGGACCGCCGTGGATGGCTCCAAAACCTGGACCTACACCGAGACCACCGGCGTGCTCGCGCTCTCCGTCGCAGTTCCCTCCGGTTATAGCTCCTGGGCCACCGGCAAGGGCCTCGACAATTCGAACAACGGCGTAACCCAAGATCCTAACAATAACGGTGTTTTGAACCTCCTGGAATACGTGCTCAACGGCGATCCCTTGAATTCCGAATCACCCGCCTTGATCCTACCGGTTCTCAATGTCTCGGGCTCCAACTTCGTCTTCAGCTTCACCCGCCGCGAAGAATCCACCACGGACACCACCCAGGTCTTCCAATACGGCACCGACCTCAGTGGCTGGACCAGCCTGAATATCACTGCCCCCACGGCCAGTGAAGTCGCCCTCGGCACCCCGTCCGGCGGTCTCCAAACGGTCACCGTCACCATCTCCAAGTCCCTCGCAGGTCCTGGCGGCAAACTCTTCGGCCGCCTCCAAGCAGTAAAGATTCCCTGAACGCTGACTCCCATTTTCTCCCGAAAAATCCCTCGTTCGAGGGATAGACGGAATCCAGCCACAGCCTCAGTCTCTCTAAAACCAACTCCCCAAACCTACTAAAACCATGAAAACCCGTTCCAATCCGTTCCTACGCAATTCCCTCATCCTCTCCGCCGTGCTCGCCCTCGGCTCCGCTGCAAATGCAGCGAACCTCTACTGGGATGTCTCGAGCGCAAACAACCTCACTGCCGGTGCCGGCACTTGGGGCACGGACAGCTTCTGGGCAACATCCTCAGCGCCACTTTTGGTAGCTCCCGGTGCCTACACCCCCGGAAGCGATGTCTTCTTCCAAACCGCAGGGACTAATGCAGTGGCCATCGATGCAGGCGGAGTTTCTGCCAACTCCCTGACCCAGACGACCAACAGCACCGCCACCACGATCGCTAGTGGCGGCGGCACGCTCACCATCACCGGAACTGCGGGCATCGTGAACAGCGGCAACTCCGCCCTCGTGATCAACTCCGCTGTCACCTTGGGAAGCGGCTCCCCCCAGACCTACACATTCAACACCGGTAACACGATCACCATGGGCGGGGCGATTGGCGAGAGTGGCGCGGCGATCATTTCAAAAACCGGGACAGGTGTTCTCAATCTTAACGCGTCCAACAGCTACAGCGGAGGCACCACGATCACGGCTGGCAGAGTTTCTGTCGGTGCTTCTGGCACTCTTGGCTCTGACGTCATCGGAAACAATGTCTCGGTGAGCGCGGGAGCCAACTTGACCCTTGCAGCCGCTGCAAACATCGGCGGCAGCCAAACGTTGACGATCAACAGCAGTTCAGCGGCCTTGGGCGGTATCGGTGTGGGCGGGACATTCACCACACCGGCATTCACCAACAGCACCAGCACTTTCGGCGGTGTTTATGGGATCAACTACACCGGCACCAATGGATTTACCAGCATGGCCACGCTGGATTCCACCCTGAATGCTAACTCGGGCGGCGGCACCGGCAGATGGTATCTCGGCTCGCAAACCACGGGAACTTTCAATGGTGCCACCTTGGCTGCCGCGAGTGACAATATTTACCGCCTCGG
>JBBRYQ010000060.1:0-33297 GCA_038237425.1 Verrucomicrobiales bacterium | reverse complement strand
GGTGCATTTGGTTCGCGAGTCCAAATCGCTCGTCCGAAGGGAATTGCCGCGTCATTGAGTAAACCACATCCGCGAATTCAATCGCCTTCTGCCAGACCTCCAGTTTTTCAAATCCGAACATGTTATTGGTTTTCTCAATTCTCAACTAAACCGCCGCTGCCCCCAGATACGCTTCGATGACTTTCGGATGGCATTGGATTTCCTTCGGAGTTCCTTCGGCGATTTTGGTGCCGTATTCGAGGACGGCGATGCGTTCGCAGATGCCCATGACGACTTTCATGTCATGCTCGACGAGCAGGACGGAAAGCTGATAGCGCTCCTTGACGAAGCGGATGAGGCGCATGAGGTCTTCCTTTTCGGAGGGGTTCATGCCGGCGGCGGGCTCGTCGAGAAGGAGGAGCTTCGGACGGGTGGCGAGGGCGCGGACGATTTCGAGGCGGCGCTGGTCGCCATACGGAAGTGAGACGGCGAGTTCGTCGCGTTGTTGGGACAGTTCGAAAATTTCGAGGAGTTCGAGGGCGCTTTTTTCGGTTTCGGCTTCGGCTTTGGAAAAGCTTTTGCCGCGCCAGAGTGCACTGAAATAGCCCTCGCCATTGTGCAGGCGAGCGGCGACGCGGATGTTATCGAGCACGCTGAGGCTGGCGAAGAGCCGGATGTTCTGGAACGTGCGGGCGATGCCGTGTCCGGCGAGGCGATTCGGCTTGATGCCGAGCGTGTCTTTTCCAGCGAAGCGGATCTGGCCGCTGGTCGGCCGATAGACGCCGGTGATCATGTTGAACGCCGTGGTTTTTCCCGCACCGTTAGGGCCGATCAGTCCGATGAGCTCCCCTTCCCCGACGGTCAGGGAAAATTCCGACACGGCGGTGAGTCCGCCGAATTTGATGGTGGCTTTTTCAAGTTCTAGCAAGGGCGTGCTCATGACGATTTCTTGCGGGTGGGAATGAGGGAAAAGAGTCCGGCTGGACGCAGCAGCATCAGCAGGATGATGAGGATGGAGTAGAGGATCATCCGGTATTCCGAGAAATCGCGCAGGAACTCGGGCATCAGCGTGAGCAGGATGGCAGCAGCGATGACGCCAACGGTGCGGCCCATGCCGCCGAGGATGACCATGACGACGATGTCGATAGATTTCACCCAATCAAAGCCGGTGGGTGATAGAAACTGCTTGTGATGGGCATAAAGCCCGCCCGCAATCCCGGAGAAGAAGGCCCCCGTGACGAAGGCGATGACCTTGGTGCGGGTGGTGTCGATGCCATTGGATTCAGCGGCGATCTCGTCGTCATGCACGGCGATGAAGGCCCGGCCGTAGGTGGAATTCACCAGCGCGGAAATGGCGTAAATGGTGATGGCGGCGAATCCGAAGGTCCATCCAAGGTTGGTGAGTTTCGGAATGCCCTTGAGTCCGCTGGCGGCTCCGATGGCTTCGGTGTTTTGCGCCACCACCCGGATGATTTCACCGAATCCCAGAGTGACGATCGCGAGGTAGTCGCCCCGCAGTCGCAAGGACGGAATCCCGACTAACAATCCGACAATCGCAGCCAGCAAACCACCGGCGACGAGCGACAGTGGAAAATACCAGAACGCCTCCGCCAGGTGCGGATAGCTCAGCGAGATCCACGCCGAGAAATATCCACCGACCGCCATGAAGCCGGCGTGGCCGAGGCTGAACTGGCCGGTGTGGCCGTTGATCAGGTTCAAGCTGGTGGCGAGAATGATGGCGATGCCCACATCGATGGCGACGCCGAGGTAGTAGCGATTGAACTGCGGGGAGAAGTAGGAAACCAGGACCGCGAGCGCGATTCCCAACAACAGCCAGCGTTTTGCTCCGGGTAACTGCATCAGACTTTTTCAACGGTAGAGCGGCCCAACAGACCGGCAGGTTTGAAAAGGAGAATCAGGATGAGGATCGCGAAGGCGATGGCATCGCGATAACTCGAAAGCCCGGGAATGCCGCCGGCGAAGGCATCGAGCATGCCCAACAGGACACCGCCGAGCACCGCGCCAGGAAGATTTCCAATACCGCCTAACACCGCAGCAATGAAGGCTTTGAGGCCGGGTTGCACACCCATCAGCGGTTCGATGCTCGGGGATTTCATCGAGTAAAGGATGCCAGCGATGGCGGCGAGCGCCGATCCGAGTCCGAAGGTGAAAGAGATGATGCGGTTGACCGGCACGCCCATCAGCAGAGCGGCCTGCTGGTTGAAGGAAACCGCGCGCATCGCCGTGCCGACGCGGGTTTTCTGGACGATGAACCACATCACGGCGAGCAGGAAGATGGTGACGGTGACGGTCAGAATGTCGTTGCTAGAAACGATGAGTTCACCAAAATGGAAGGACTTTTCCGGCAGCAGTTGGGGAAACGGCTGCGGCGAGGCACCGATGACTTTTTCGTTCTGTGCGGTGTATTCGATGAGCAGCGAAACGCCGATGGCCGTGATCAGCACTGTGAGTTTCGGCCGATTGCGAAGCGGCCGATAGGCGAGGCGCTCGATGGTCATTCCGATGCATGCGCAGACGGCAGCGGCGATGACGAAGACCATGATGCAGCCAATTACCGATTGGTTGCCGAACATTTTCTCGATCCTCGGCGCGATGTAGAAAGACGTGAAGGCCCCCAGCATCAGCACGTCGCTGTGTGCGAAATTGATGAAACGCAGCACCCCATAGACCATCGTGTAACCGAGGGCGATCAGCGCGTAGATAGCTCCCAGCCCGAGCCCGTTGATAGTTTGCTGGAGGAAATCCACAGTCAGTTGAAAGTTGTTGGTGAGAGTTGAGAGCAGTAAGGGCAGAAAATGAGTCGTGTCAGAATTTCGATTTTCTAACTCTCAACTCTCAACCACCCACTCTCAACATCCTCAAGGCATCACCGTCGCCTTGTAGGTGAACTTGCCGCCCTTGATCTGGATGAAAACGAGCGGTTTATCCGCATCGCGGCTGGCGTTGATGGAAAATTTTCCACCCGCACCAGCGAAGTCTTTGGTCGTGGCGATGGCGGTGCGGAGGGCGGAAGATTCGGTGGTGCCAGCGCGCTTGATCGAATCCGCGAGGACCATGGCAGAGTCGTAGCCGAGGACCGCCATGGCGTCCGGGGTCTTGCCTTTGAAGCGCTTTTTGTAGGATTCCACAAAGGCGAGCATTTCCGGCGTGCCTTGTTCTGGCGAGCAATGGGTGGAGAAGTAGGTTCCTTCCACTGCTTCCTTGCCGATGGTGAGCAGGCTTTCCCCCTCCCAGCCGTCGCCACCGAAGATCGGGATTTCAATGCCGAGCTGCTTGGCTTGGATGCAGATGAGCGCGACATCGCTGTAATAACCGGGAAGGAAGATCGCGTCTGGAGCGGACGACTTGATAGAGGTGAGTTGGTTTTTGAAATCCTTCTCACCACCGTTGTAGTCGAGTTCAATTGTTAGCTTGCCGCCGTTGCTGGCGAACTTCTCTTTGAAGTTCTTGGCGAGGCCCTTGCTGTAGTCGCTCTTCACGTCGGTGAGGATAGCCACCTTGGTCGCCTTGAGATTGCTGCTCGCGAAGTTCGCCAGAGCAGCTCCTTGGAAGGTATCCGTGAAGCAGACGCGGAAAATGTAGTCGCCCACCTGCGTCACCGCCGGGTTCGTGGAGGACGGCGAAATCATCGGAATCTTGCTCTGCTGGCAGATCGGCGCGGCTTCCAATGAGCGGCTGGAGGCAACCTCGCCAAGGATTGCAATGACGCCGTCCTTGGAAATCAGTTTGTTCACGGCGTTCGCTGGCTCGCCTGCTTTCGTCTGATCGTCTTCCGTGAGCAATTCGAGCTTTTTCCCGAGCACTCCACCTTTCGCGTTCAGTTCCTCGATCGCCAGAAGCGTCCCCTCGTGCGACGAAACGCCGAAGTTTGCTTCCTTGCCTGTAAGTGATGCGAATTCGCCGATCTTAATGGTGTCTCCGCCTCTGGACTTGCACCCGACAAGGGCACTGGCAAGGACGGCTAAGGCGGGGAGGATGAGGTATCGGGATTTCATACGGCTGCGGTGAGGAGAGTGGCACGAAAGCTAGGAAACTCACTTCAGGTGCGCAACAGCATTTTGCATGCCTTAAACAACTGCGGGTAAAGCGAACCACACCGGAAACCTTCACTTGGAAGAAACACGGCACGGAGGATAAATCCCACGCCCGGAAAGAAACCACTCACCCGCGGCCCCGGCAGCCGTGCCGACCGTGTAGGCCACCAGATTTCCCCAACTGAACGTGTATCCCAGCACCAGATGGCCGAAGGTCGTGTTGCGGAAATTTTCCAACCACGGCGCATGATGGAATTTCGCGAACTCCACCCCATAGGAGGTCACCAGAGCCAGCAGCGTGATCCTGACGATCGGCCACTTCGGGAAGACAAAACCCCAGCCCAGATAGACCATCAGCGTCCATAACACATCGCCGGGATACTTTCCTAACATTCCAGAAAATATCCCAAAGCGGCGCGATGCCAGACCGAGCGCGATCACCCCGGCCACCGCCAGCACCTGCCATGGACGGCTGCGGCTCATTGCTGTGGCATCGGGCGGATTCGTTTCATCCGGCTTAGGCTTGGGGAAAGAGCAGGGCTTCGAGCTGGTCGAGAAAACGCTTTTCCATGTAGGTTAGACCGTCAGACCCCAGCACTTTCGACAGCCAGGTGATCGCCGCAGCTTCCTCGCCATCGCCCTTGATAATGGCGGCCTTGGATTTGAGAAACTCATCACACTTGATCGCATCATCATAGGTCGCACGGGCGACGGCGAAGGATTTGAAAACATGCTTCTCACGCGATTCCGTCGATTCCCACCCCAATGAGTCGAGAGCGGTCGTCAGCACATCGTCCTCGGCGAGTGAGAGATGGTCATCCAGATAGAGTGAGAGGAACAACAACTCGATCAGCGCTTCGCGGGCCTTTTGTGTCATGAATAAGACGCTAAGGACCGGTCCGTAAATGGCAATTCGTTTTCTCGCATATGGCACGCAGGGAAAATGGTCCAAGCAGTTTGGAGATTGCCGATTCCGGATTCCGAGTCATGTTGGTATTCATGAAAATTCGCATCATGATGGCGCTCGTCGGGTTGATCTGCGCCCCGCACGTTTTCGGTCAGGTGGATTTCCCGGGAAATCCGATGGTCACGCCTAAAAAATTCACCACCCGGCCGATCGGTGGCAGCTCGAATCCGGGAGCCGTCGTGGAGCCCGCGAAACCGGCGGAAGGAAAAGTCCGCTATGTCACCCACATCGTGCTTGCCGAATCTCGCTTCTGGACCAGCACCGAGGGCAAGCCGCTGGAGGCAAAGCTCATCGCTTTCGAAGATCTGATAGCTGAGGGAGAGAAAGGCAGCGAACCGGTGGTGCCTGCCCCGCCCGCGAATCCCACTGTCACCCGTGGCGACAAGGTGAGGCTGCTGGTGGATAAGAAACCGGTGGAGGTCGCGTTGGACCGGCTGAGCGGGCAGGACCGCGAATTTGTCGAGGGGATCAAGGCCGCCCTCGCGAAGAAGGCGGGGGCCGGGCATTGAGAAATTTATTTCAACAGCGCCTGGAGTTCCCAAGTCCTTTTGGCGCTTGGGGTTCCCGGGCCGTTGTAGCCGAGGAGTCGGAAGGTTTTTTCGCCTGACTTCTTTTCGCCGAGCGCCGTTTCGAGGGCTTCCTTTGCTTTTGCGATGTTCGCTTTCGAGTCCTCGCCCTGCCACGTGTAAGTGAGAACCTTCGCTGCCGGGACATCGCGAACTTCGAGTTGATTACCTGCCGGTCCGATGACACCGACCTTTCCGCTCTGGTAAAGGAAGGCCATCGTGGACATTTCCAAGCCTTGCTCACCGCTATCCATTTCCATTTCCACAGGGGCGGTCATCGGGATGTCGTTCTTTTTGATGTGCCCGAAGAGCTTGAAAAACGCAAGGCTCCTGCCCTTGCGGGTGGTGAAGGCAGCGCGGTATTTCGGATAGGACTTTTCGGAAACCTGGTCATAGGGCCCCGGTTGCGGCCAGCCTTCCGGAAGTGGTGCCTCGGAAACGTAGGACGGCGGCACTGGAGGAACGACGTTCTGGGCGGCGCATGAGGCGAGAATACCCGGGAGCAGAAACGAGAGAAATTTCATTGCGACAGGGAAACTCGTGCAGGGAAAATTTCAACGGATGATTTCAACGAAAGGAAAGATTGCCCACCAAGTGACGGTAGAAAGCGCCCTGTATTCAGTCCCTGACCACCGTGCTTATGCGCCCACTTGCCATTTTCTGCCAACTCCTGCTCATCGCCCCCGCACTGCGCGCGGCACCGCTTTTCACCGCACCGGAAGCGGGTGAACACATCTCCCTGATCGGCAACGGACTGGGCGAGCGCATGCAGTACTTCGGCTACTTCGAGAGCCGCTTGCACTTGGCCTATCCGGAAGCAAAGCTCAGCGTGCGTAACCTCTGCTACCCGGCCGATACCCCGGTCTTCCGCCCGCGTGCCGGCCGCAACGATCCATGGGCGTTTCCCGGTGCGGAAAAAATCCGGCCGGACCTCGATAAGCATCGCGGCGAGGGCCATTACCCACCAGATGACGAGTGGCTGAAACTCTGCCAGACGGACACCCTACTGGCGTTTTTCGGCTTCAATGAATCGTTCGACGGACCGGATCAGGTCGCCCGCTACCGGTCCGAGTTAGAAGCCTTCGTCACTCACACACTGGCGCAGCAATACAACGGCAAATCCGCGCCGAGGCTGGTGCTCGTATCCCCCATCGCTTTTGAAAATCTATCCAGCGTGCTCAACCTGCCTGATGGAAAATCCGAAAACGCGAACCTCGCGCTCTACACCGCCGCGATGAAAGACGTGGCGGAGAAAAATAAGGTCGGCTTCATCGATCTATTCTCCCCCACCCTGGCGCTTTATGAAAAGGAGTCGGAGCACCTCACCATCAATGGTTTTTCACTCAATGATCTCGGCGAGAAGAAGCTGGCGGAACTCCTGAGCCAAGCACTCTATCAACCCGTCGCCACCAAGCCTCTCGGCGATCCCGGGACCGTTCGCGCCCTCGTCAACGACAAGGCCTGGTTCTGGCAGATGGACCACCGCATGCTCAACGGCGTGCATGCCTACGGCCGCCGCTACGCCCCCTACGGCGATGTAAACTATCCGTTGGAAATCGAAAAAATCCGCAAGCTCACCGCTAACCGCGACCAAGCGGTATGGCTCGCTGCCCAAGGAAAAAAGATGGACCTCGCCGCAGCCGATGCGGTGATCGCCCCGCTGCCTGAGGTGGCGACGAATTTCCAGCAGCCGATCAACTATCTGGAGGAAAAAGAAGCACTCTCGAAGTTCAAGCTGATGGACGGATTCAAGATTGAGCTCTTTGCCTCGGAAAAACAGTTCCCCGATCTCGCAAATCCCGTGCAAATGTCCTTCGATAACAAGGGACGTTTATGGGTCGCGGTGATGCCATCCTATCCGCACTACAAGCCGGGCGATCCGCTGCCGAACGACAAGCTGCTGATTCTAGAGGACACCGACGGAGACGGCCGCGCCGATAAGCAGATCGTTTTCGCGGACAAACTGCACTTGCCCATCGGCTTCGAATTCGCCCCGGAAGGCGTCTATGTGGCCGAGCAGCCCAATTTGTTACTGCTACGGGACACCAATGGCGACGACCACGCTGACAGTCGGGAAATTGTCCTTCATGGCTTTGATTCGCACGATACCCATCACTCTAGCAGCGCGTTTTCCTCGGATACCGCCGGCGGGATCTTTATGGCGGAGGGAACTTTCCTCCACTCGCAGGTCGAGACTCCTTACGGCCCTCAGCGCTGCGTGGGCAGCGGTATCTGGCGCTTCGATCCCAAGTCCTTTCGCCTCGAACGCTACGTTCAAACAGCCTTTGCAAATCCATGGGGCATCGCCTTCGATGATTGGGAACAGTGCTTCATCGCGGATGCCTCAAACGGCCAAAATTGGTGGGCGCTGCCGATGTCCCTGAAAGTCCCCTACGCCTACGACATCACGAAAATCGATGAATTCGCGCCGAAACGCGCGCGCCCCACTTCCGGCTCCGAATTCATTCTTTCCCGTCATTTTCCTGACGAACTCCAAGGCGGCTACATGGTCAATAACACCATCGGTTTCCTCGGCACCAGCATCCATCAGATCTTCGATGACGATGGTGGATACTCCGGAAAACTGATCGGCGATCTCATCACGTCATCGGATCCTACCTACCGACCTGTCGATCTGGAATTCGCCCCAGATGGATCGCTCTATATGATCGATTGGTGCAACGCCCTCATCGGCCACATGCAGCACTCCGCCCGCGATCCGAACCGAGACCACACCCACGGCCGGGTCTATCGGATCACCAGCACCACCCGTCCGCTGGTCAAGGTGATGCCCATCGCCGGTGCCACCATTCCCCAACTGTTGGAAGCCCTCAAGGAGCCCGAATACCGCACTCGCTACCGGGCCCGCCGCGAGCTGCGCGGACGGGATGCAGCTGAGGTCATCCCCGCAGTGAAAAGCTGGGCGGCCAAGCTGGATCCAGCCGATCCCCGCCACGACCACCATCTCGCCGAAGCACTCTGGGCCACGTGGGCACAGGACGCAACTGACCACGATTTGTTAGTCCAATGCCTCGCCGCGAAGGAACCGAAAGCCCGCGCAGCCGCCGTAAACGTATTGCGCTACTCGTGGCGCAAGATCCCAGACCACGCCGCGCTCCTGCTCAAGGCTGCCGATGACGAAGAACCGGTCGTCCGACTGGCAGCGCTCGTCGCCGCCACCTGGCTGGATGATTCCCATGGCGCGCAAATCGCACTCGAGATTTTCAAACAGCCCGTCACCAAGTGGATGCCAGGAGCCGTCGCCGCCGCCTTCGCCACCCTCCGCAGCAGCGCAGACGCACTTGTGAAATCAGGAAATCTTGATCTCTCCGACAATCCGCATGCGAGGGAATTCCTCGATGGAAAATTCGATTTCGATCAACCGAACACCACCCCAAAAATTCGAGAACCCGAGCTCCCCGCCGCCGATCTCGCACTCTGGCGCATCGGTCAGGAAGTCTATTCCCGTGAGGCCCACTGCGCCACCTGCCACCAACCAGACGGCAAGGGCGTGGACAAACTCTATCCACCGTTCGCCGGCAGTGAATGGGTCCTTGGCGATGAAACACGCATCGCCAAGCTCGTGCTCAAGGGCGTTTACGGCCCCATCACCGTCTTGGGAAAGACCTACGATCCCAAGAGCGGCGTCCCTCCGATGATGGGCTTCGGCCCGCTACTCAAAGACGAGGAAGTGGCCGGCGTGCTCACCTACATCCGCAACAGCTTCGGTAACAAAGCTCCCGCCGTGCAGCCGGATACCGTCAAAAAAATCCGCGAGTCCATCAAGGACAAGAACGACTTTTACACTCCGGATGACCTTCTCAAACAGCATCCATTTCCAACGAAGTAGTGAGAGCTGATTGGCTACGGCCGACGATCAGAAAAAGCAACTCGGGCCATCACGTGGAGAGTCATCCCACGCCCTTCAGGATTTACAACCGCTTCGTTACTGAATAGGAGTTTTGGTATCGTTAGCGAAAGCCCATTTTTCAAAGGCGTTTGCGGGAGCATTGAGAAAAATCCGAAAGATGAGAATCCTCGTAGTAGAAGATCAGATGGATATGGCCAGGCACATCGTGGGTGCCTTGACCCGTGCAGGCCACACGGTGACTTCCGTGCACGATGGACTGGAGGCGCTGGACCAGATTCTCTCCGACTCGCCGCATCTGGTGGTGCTGGATTTGAACCTACCATCGCTTGATGGATTCTCCATTTTGGAACGCCTCCGCAAGGCAGACTGCGCGGCGCGGGTGCTGATCCTGACCGCCCATGGTGAAGTGGAAAACCGGATCAAGGGACTTAACGCAGGGGCGGATGATTACCTGGCCAAGCCCTTCGCGATGGACGAACTGGTGGCCCGCGTGAATGTGCTAGGCCGGCGCGGCGGCGCGATTGCCGAGTCAGACGTGCTGCGGGTGGGAGACGTGGTGATGAATATTCCGCAAAGGCGGGTGACCCGGAAAGGTGAAACAATCGAGTTTTCCCCGCGCGAATTCCAGGTGCTTCAAATCCTGATGAATGAGCCAGGGCGCGTCTTCACCCGCGCGGATATCTGTGAGCGGATCTGGCACCGTGATCACGAGTATGACACGCGGACGGTGGAAATTTTCATCATGCGGTTGCGCAAAAAACTGGCGGCTGAAAACCAGCCAGATCTGATCCAAACCGTGAGGGGGGTCGGTTATCAAATGCCGCTACCCGAATGAGACGCTGGCCACTCAAGATCAAGGTGGGGGTTTATGCGGCTCTTTTGACGATGGTGACGCTACTGCTAGGCATCACCGCCTTTGCTACGATTGTTTACTATCGGCAACTGCATGATCTGGATGACGAACTGAAGGATAATGCGGATGAGCTAGTCCGAGATCTTCACAATTTCCGGGGCGCACCCGTCAATCCCCGGCATCAGTTAGGGGCGAAATTCGTTCCAGTGGACTTGCAGGATCATTTCCTGATGCTGATGGGGCCGGAGGGGCAGGTGCTGTATCATTCTCCTAACCTGAAGGGTGAAAGCATTGAGGGTGATCTTGGATTCCACTCGGTGAAAGTGGCGGGCCAGCGCAGCCGGACCGGCAGCTTCAAGCTGGGGGACTTCACGGTTCATGTGGGCATGAGTCTTGCGCCGATCGATGCACTTTACGCGGATCTAAGGTTCGGCATCCTGATGACGATGCCGCTGATCGGCGTGATGGTTTTCGCCGGCGGCTTATGGTTAGGAAAACAAGCGGTGGAGCCGATGGCGGCGCTTTCCGCAGCGGCGGAGGAAGTTTCGTTAGACGATGTTTCAGCGCGGCTACCGACGCCTCCCGCAGAGGATGAGATTGCCCGTCTCACCGTGGTTTTAAACAGCACGTTTGACCGGATGCGGGCGTCGTATGCCTCGACGGCGAGGTTTTCCGCAGATGCCTCGCATCAGTTGAAAACCCCGGTGGCCGTCCTCCGTGCGGGGTTGGAATACATGCGGGATTCGCAGGAACTCGCGCCGGAATCACGGGTGGAGATGGAGGGGATGCTGAGGCAGGTGCGGCGTCTATCCTGTTTGATTCAAGATCTGCTATTGCTATCCCGCACGGACGCTCGGCGGCTGAATCCGGAAAACCGAACGTTTGACCTAGCAGATCTGCTGGACTCCTCGCTGGACGATTTGGAGACGCTGGCGGAGGACAGGCTCAGCATTGAGCACGAGATCCAGCGACCGCTCGAAGTGTGCGCTGATCCTGCGCATGTGGCGATGGTGGTGCAAAATCTAATCGAAAATGCCACAAAATACACGCCCGAGGGTGGCGCGGTGCGGGTCACTGCTGGCAAGGCTGGCGCAATGATCCGATTGTCCGTGGCAAACACCGGAGCAGCATTGCCAAAGGCGGATCATGAAGGGATTTTCGAACGTTTCCGGCGTGGCTCGTTGGTCGGAGAAAGCACAAACGGTCAGGGGCTCGGGCTCAACATTGCCCGCGAACTTGCGCGTGCACACGGTGGCGAGCTGGCGTTGGAGCGCTCGGATGGCGAATGGACGGAATTTGTTTTCACCCTGCCCGTGCCTCCACCGACGGCATGAAATTCAGCGGGCGACGATGGCCCGGCGCTGCTCTACGGTCAGGCGCTGCTGGGTGGAGGGAGGGAGGGTGCTCCAGTTTTGTGTGAGCCATTCCTGTGCGGAGGCATCATCGATTTTCCGCCATTGTCGGAAATAGCGTGCAGTCGCATCGTTGCGTCCGGTGGTTGAGGAAATCTGAGAGGCGAGAGTTATGGAGGAATTGATATCCGAGCTGGCTAACACATCGGCAAGGGCGAGACGGGCTTGATCCATTTCGGGTGAGGCTGGGTTGGCGTCCACGGCTTCTCTCAGTCCAATTGGATCGGTGGCAGCCCAAGAATTGAACGCACCGATGATGCCCTCGGAGGCGAGAGGACCAGGAAGTGAGGTGAGCCATTCGAGCGCACTATCCGGCTCGATCGCCCCCCAAGTGGTGCCGATGTGGGTGATGACTTGGCGCTGAACGTTAGAATCGGCAAGTGTGGCGCTCCAAGCAATGGCACCTTGGATGTCACTGGCAGCCCAGACGGTGGCAAGTGTGGCGGCAGCCTCGTTCTTACCGGGTCCAGAGGGAAGGGAGTTGATCCAGTCCGAGGTGGCTTTCGGATCGGTGGTGGCCCAGATATCCGTGATGGCAGTGGCAAGATTCGCACCATCGGGTAGCGAAACAGCAGGGGTAAGTTCTGCTGCCGCTTGCGACGGGTTTTGAGAGACCCACTCGGAGGCGATCACCGTTTGGGCCGATTGAGTTGCCTCCTTGGAGGGAAGAGTTTTGGTCCAATCCAAGGCAGCCTTTGGATTTTGTTCCGCCCAGGTCTTCGCCAAGACGCTGATGAGTGGCTGGGAAGTGAGGCCAGTGGACGCCATCCATTGCGCTGCCGCTGCGGGAGTTTTGCGGGTCCATCCGATGAGGACGTCTGCCAAGGCCTGCTCTTTCAGCGGGCCGGATAGATTTTCCTGCGTCCACAACCAAGCGGCGCGAGGATCTTTGCTTGCCCACTTGTTCACCGCGATGCCGATGGTCTCTGAGCGTGCGAGGCCGGCGAGCATGTTACTCTTGGCGTATTCGAGCGCGGCTGTTGGATCGGTAGAGCCCCACACGGAATAAATGCCACGCAGGTATTCGAGTTTATCCTGTTCCGAATCCAATCCCATCGCGATCAAGAGAGCAGCAGCGGGATCTTGGCGAGCGGCATCAGCCCCGGCTGCATGGAGCGCGGCAGCCCGCTCTTGGGGATCGGAAAGCTGGACGGCGTCTGAAATCGTGGTGGGCGCCTTGGCATGCTGCGCGGAGTTTCCCCTGCGGCTCCCAGTTTGATAGGGGGAAGTGGATTCTCCCCGCGCCAAATCAGCGGTTTTACCCTGCTGCGATGCGGTCAGGGGCTTGATGAGCACAGTCACACCCACACCGGCTGCCGCTCCAATAGCGATCAGCAGGGCATTCGCCGGAAGCGAGCCATTACGGAATAAGTGCACTGAATTTAAAAGACATTCACCGCCCTTTGACAGCAAATCTGATTCCGTAACCAAACCGTTACAGACGGTCATTCTTTTTGCATCCATGTGGCAACTCGCCTAGGACTCCTCCGTGACCGTGGCCCTCCCCCGATATGCCAAGCACCCAATCCGGCATTTCGCTGGCTTGGGACGCGCCATGGTTTGGGGCATCGCGGTGATGGCCGGGTGCTTGGGGTGCGCAAACGCCGGCATTTCCTATGAGGTGCTGGGCAGTTTTCAAAAACCGGGCACCCAGGTGGTGGCACCGCTATTCTCGCACTCCGATGGAAATTTTTACGGCGTGGCTTCGGCGAGTGGGATTTACGATCTGGGGACGGTTTTTAAAATCACGCCGGCCGGAGTGTTGACGACGCTCTATTCGTTTTCGGGCGTGGATGGTTCGGGTCCGGCTTCGAAATTGACCGAGGGCACGGATCACGCGCTGTATGGGACCACGCCGAGTGGGGGAACGAACGGCTTTGGCGTCGCCTTTAAAGTAACGACCACCGGCATTTTCACCAAGCTGGTGGACTTCACCGGCCCCTCGGGAAGCGCCCGCGGATCGGTGCCGGACGCGTTGGTTTTGCATGCGGATACCAATTTTTACGGCGTGACGCAGGCGGGCGGCACGGGTGGTTTCGGCACGGTTTTTAAAATGACGAGTGCCGGAGTGGTCACGACCTTGTTGGATTTCACGGGAAACACCGGTCTCCGCCCGGGTTCGCAGCCGCAGGGGCCATTGGCGGTTTCCGGCACGCTGCTCTATGGCGTCACCAAGCTGGGCGGGGCGGCGGGGGTGGGGTGCATTTTCGAATTGAGCACCAGTGGCACTTGGCGGGCGCTGGGAGAATTCACCGGGACAAGCGGACTTCGCCCCGGCTCGAATCCGGCGGGTGGATTGCTGATCGATGCAGGTGTGCTTTATGGCACCACGGAATTCGGCGGGACGAGTGGCTTTGGAGTCGCATTCAAGACAACCACGGCCATCACCCCGGTTTACACGATCCTGCGGAATTTCGCAGATCTGACTGGCACACAGCCGTCCGGAACGCTGGTAAAGGGCACCGACGGCTTGCTCTATGGCACCACCGTGAACGGCGGTGCGAACGGGCTCGGCACCGTTTATAAAATCACCACTGCCGGGACGCACACGCTACTGGCAAGCTTCACGGGTGAAATAGGCGTCGCACCCGGCTCGGCAATGCGCGGGGGGCTCGTTTTAGGCGCAGCGAATTTCTACCAAGGGGTCACCGGCTCGGGCGGGCCGGGAAATCTCGGGGTTGCTTTCAAAATCTCCTCCACCGGCACTTTTACGACGCTTGCGCCGCTCTCACCCGTCGCAGGCTGGATGCCGAGTGGTGCGCCGGTCGCATCGGGCGCGGGGACTTTGTTATTTCCTGTCGCGGCGGGCGGCGCATCCGGATTTGGGAACCTCATGAGCGTGGCGACTAACGGAACTATCAGCGTGGCAGCGGCCTTCGACGCAACCCTCGGCACGGCTCCCGATGGCGGATTAAAAAGTGCGGGCTCGGTATTTTATGGAGTGTCGTCCAAAGGCGGAGCGTCCGCACGCGGCACGATGTTTCGCTACACGCCGGGCACCGGCATGGCGCTCGTTTCATCCTATAACACTTCCGCTGGCTCGCTGGCAGAGGGACCGCTGGTGCTCGGAGCAGACGGCTTGTATTACGGAATCGGCCGGGAGGGCGGAGCTTCTTTGAAAGGTGCCATTTATAAAGTGACCACCGCCGGTATCCGCACGCGGCTGGTTTCATTCACCGGCACCGCGGGCGCGGCACCCGGTGGCAAGCCCCGCGGCCCGCTGGTGCTCGCGTCGGATGGAAATTTCTACGGACTCACTGAAGAAGGTGGAGCTGCGAATACGGGTGTCATTTTCCAATTGAGCGCAGCAGGCGCTTACACGGTGATTGATGCGTTTGCCGCCATCGGGCCGCGGTCGCCGCAGGGGGGATTTGTCGTCGGGGCTGATGGATTGCTCTACGCCACCACCAGTGCGGGCGGCGCGTCGGGTTTCGGGACTTTGATCCGGTTTACGCCGACGACGGGAGCTTGGGAGGTCATCGGGGATTTCAGCGGCACCTCGGGAGTTTCCCCCGGTGCCTTGCCTGGAGGAGAGCTCATGGTCGCAAGCGATGGCGCGATTTACGGCACCGCAGTGCTGGGCGGCGCTGCGGATGAGGGCGTCGTTTTCCGCTATACCCCTGGCACGGGCTTGCAGGCGCTCGTGCAATTTTCTGGCCTTGCCGGAGCGACGCCGGGATCCGCCGGAGGGGTCGATGGCGCGGGGCTTGTTTTCACCGGCGGCGTAGCATTCGGCACGGATGGCCTGCTCTACGGCGTGGCCCCCAGCGGAGGCCTAGATGGAGGCGGCGTGGTTTACCGAATCACCATTCCGGCGCCGATCAGTGAATGGAAATCCCTTTATCTGGGAAGCCCGAACGCCCCCGACCTTGATGATTTTGATCACGATGGCAGCACGAACCTGATGGAATACGCCCTACTCACCCAGCCGCAGATTCCTGATCCAGCCGCGCTGCCCGCCCCTGCGATCACTCAGTTTCCTGATGGCGTGCGACTGGCGCTCGCGGTGCCTCGTGATCCTGCACGAAGCGATATCAATCTCATCGTGGAGGTTTCCGAAACATTGTTACCCTTGTCATGGAGCACCCTAGCGAGCAGTGTCGCTGGCGGAGTATTTACCGGGCCCGGTTACTATTCGGGTGACTCCGCCTCGCCGGGGGCGAAACTTGCCATCATCCGGGATACACAGGACTTATCCACATCCTCACGCCGCTTCATCCGCATCCGTGCCATCCACTAAACCTGCTGGAATACCTACCAAATAGTTACCCTATGCCAATTGCGAAGACCTCGCAAAAGGCGCTTTTTTAATCACGAAAGACTGAGCTTTCACCCATTTCCCTCCCCATCATGAAACCAATCCAACTCCCGCGACCTTCCCGGTGGCTGACGCTGATGGTGACGCTGCTTGCCACCCTCTGGTGCGCCAATGCGGATGCGGCGTATTGGAATAAAAACCAATCGCACACTCACGTTGACGGAAGTGACCTTGACGGTGATGGAATCCCTAACATCGTCGATCCTGATGTTGATAATGACGGGATTCCTAACGCTCTGGATCGCAATATTGATGGTGGCATCGCCATTTCCGGCCCCTACAAGGGCACCTACATCGGCGATCACACGGACAACGACAGTCCATCGGAGGAAGACATCGATGACGATGGCCTCGCGGATGATTCCCTCGCGGAAATGGACATCGACGGCGATGGTAAGCTCGACACCGATGCCAGTGAGGATGACATCGACGGCGACGGCAGAGCCGATGATAATGCCGCCGAGCGCGACATCGACGGTGACGGCCGCAATGACGACGCCGCCAACGAAGATGATGTCGATGGTGATGGTCTCGACAACGACGACGCGATGGAACTGGACATCGACGGCGATGGAAAAAGCGATTCCGTGGATGATGACATCGATGGCGACGGCCGTTTAAACGGTGATGCCGCAGAAACCGATATCGATGCTGATGGCTTGCGGAATGATGACGTTGCCGAAAAGGATGAAGACGGCGATGGCATCGACGACATTGATGACGATGATGATAACAACGACGGCATTCGCGACGTTGACGACTCTTCGCTCTATCCAGAAGAAGGTGAGCAGGAGATCGAGGCCTACCTTTCCGCGCAGCCAGCCGCACCCAGCGGCAGCACGGTAAAAATAACGCTGCAACATTTTGGCACGGGCTCGGCCAAGTTCAACGTGGATGCCCGGAATCTAACTATCGGGAGTTACGACTTGTTTGTCGGGGGCGTGCAACACGGCAGCATCGCAGTTGTGCAGTTATCGAGCCAAACAGGCGGCACCATCACCTTCAAGACCTCCGACTCCGGCAGTGGTAATCTGTTACTTGATTTCCCGGTCGCTGGGCAAACCATCGAGATCCGCCAAGGAGCAGTGATTTTCTTCAGCAGCGCCGCCCCCGCGCTGCCGGTCATCGGCTCAGGCAGCACAGGTTATAAGAAAATCAGCCTCACGCGCGGCCCCGTCATTTCCAATCAGTCGGAAGCCGAGCTAAAACTGTATTTCGGGATCAATGGTCCTACCCGGTTGGAAGTCACGATGGAAAAAGTGCCAGTCGGAGATTACAGCGTGGTCATCGGCGCTGCAAATCGCGGCACCCTTCATGTGTCAGGCACCGCACCTGAAACTCAAGGTGAGCTTGTATTCACACTAGCGGGGTCGTCTGGCGCATTATTGCTCAATTTCCCAAGCGCGGGCGAATCCATTTCACTCGTCCAAGGAAGCACCACCTACTTTTTCGGCCAGCTGCCAATTTCAGCGGCACCTTGAGTGGTTGGAGCTTGGCACAGGAGGTAATCCAGGCTTCCCGCGCACGGTATTTTCGCATTTGCTTTGGCCATGAATGATGAACTTTTGGCCGATCTACTTGCTGCCGTAGAGCAACAATTGACCTCACCCCAGACACCCTACGTCGCTAAAACCTACGCCCGCCTGATCAAGCTCGGCCTAGAGGAATCCGAAGCGAAGTCTGAAATCGCCATATGCCTAGGCGAGGAAATGGACAACATCCTCAAGACCCGCAAGGGATTCGATGAAAAAGCCTACCGAGCAGCGCTGGATGCCCTGCCTCACCCCGCCGAAGTGGCTGAGTAAAATTTACGCGGATTTTCTAAACCGTCGGCCTAAGTTCCACATTTGAAAGGTGTAGCGCCTCACCACGGATCGGAAATCAGATTGACGACTGCAAATTTTTTGCAACCAGGTCAGGTGATTTCCATCCTATCGAAATCCACTTTTGATTTGTAGAACCCATCTTTCCAAACCCATGAAGTTAAATTCAGTAATAGCAATTGTATCGTTAATGTCGGTCCCCGCTACTTCGTTCGGGGCCGCAGGAACTTTCGATGAAGTCATCTGGACAACGACCGTCAGCCCGTTCGCTTACGGGACTTCCACATTCTGCGAGATCGACAACGACACTACGAATCTATTCGGTGCCGTCGAGTTTCAGGGAGCCAATCTGGGTATCTTCACGTTAGGTTCAGAACTTTACCTGACCGGTCAGCAAAAGTCGTTCAAGAACCTCAGTACCGACGTGACCAGCCACACCTTGTTCTGGTCACTCAATGGCGGAGTGACTTCCACCCCTCTCGCCTACGGCTTTCAAGCAGATCTGGGAGGCGGCAATCAAAGGTGGGGCGCTGACAATACGGGAAACCTGACTGGGAACATTCTCAGTGGCCTAACTCCCGGCAGCTACACCCTCTCCGTCTGGAGCACCATCACCACCAACGGCGTGAATGCAGATGGGACCATTTACAACAACGTCGGTGGCAGTAACTACAACGCCGCCTTCACCGTCGTCCCCGAACCCAACAGTGCGGTTCTCGGCCTTATCGGTTCTCTCATCCTGCTCCGCCGCAGGAGATAATCCTCCCCCCTGTCAGCGCCCCCCGGTATCGTAAAACTCCCCTTCTCCTACACACATCACGAAAGTCCGGACGGTTCTACCGACCGGGCTTTTTTGTCACTGGATGTTGCGGAGCTTTTTCTGCTCCGCGATCCATTCGCGGTCTTTGTCCGATAGACTGGTTTCCTTGGTTTGCGCGCGGCTGCCATCCGGCTCGATCATAATCAAGGTGCCCTTCGAGTAGGAAACGAGTTTCGCGAAAATCTTCCTGCCCTTGCGATCCGACCACTCGCGGTAGCCTTTTTTCTCAAGGTCCGCGCGCCAGCTTTTGTAGGCGTCGGCGGAAACCGCCTCGCCATGTTTGATCAGACCCCAGGTAAAGTCGGCATCACCGCGCTTGTAGCCACGGTAGCGGCCGATGACTTCACCACTCGGATTGAGCAGGATGAGCGACGGGTAGCCGAGGATTTTGTAGCGCTTCTTCAGACCAGCTACGTAGTGCGCCTTGTCAATCAGGCGGGTTTCCTTCGTCGATAGATCAAGGTCCGGATCGGTCTCCTCTATATTCGCATCGACACGAAGACGAACCAGTTTTTCATCGGCCCATTTTCCGAAATCGTTAGTGGAAAACAGCTCCTGGCTGATCGCCTTGCACATCGGACTTTTGGCGGAGTCAGTGAACCAGATAAGCAGCGGCTTCCCTTCGCGGGCCGCACGCTGCTTGGCGACCGTTTCACTGGCTTCCCACGGCCCACGCTTGGCACCTTCCAGCACAGCGGCGAGCTCGGGGATGTTCTCGTTTGGATTGTCCGGATTTGTCCAAGCCATGTCATCGTCCGGAACCATGTTGAGCGGCAGTGGTTTGGCGGGAGCATTTCCGCCCGCCACCACCGGCGTTCCTGAATCCGCTGGCCCATTGCCTCGGAGTTGCGGCGGAATCCCGGTCGGACCGAACGGGCCGGGCTCTTCCTTCTTTTCAGATTTCACAGGCAATCCAAGCTTCGCACACGAACTCAGTGCCAGCGCCAGAACCAAGGTGAATCGAAGAGGCCGGATCATGGTCAGAATTTACTTTTTCAATCTGACAGGAGTTCCGCAATAGGTGCAGCGGAACCATTTGAAGAGGAGCATGTGAAAACTAACTGGCAGGATATACCCGAGCCCGCGGACGTGGTGGGCTTTCGAGTTTTTTAAACACATACGCGGCACAAACTGCCGCTGACCACAAATCCGGCAGCTCCCGTTGAGCCCGAAAAACAGATAGGCGAGGCCCACAACCGGCAGGCTAAACGGAAACGCCAGCAGCCATTTGGAAACCCATGAAAAATGCTCGGGCTTCAGATCGGACAACAACAACAACGCTGAGGAAATGATCGCGAGCGGAAGCAACACCGCAAGAATCAGCGTGACGGCGGCGCCCACTGCCATGGAAATCGGATGGCTGTGGAGCACCCCTCGGATGTAGAACGGCGATTGCGGATTACGTCCCTTGTTCGTCTCGATGCGCGGCCCACGGATGAGGGCGACGCGATCATTGTCGTCGCTGCCCTGTTGGGTAATCTGCTTTGCCGTCCCGGGCAGCATGTTGTCGGTGGTCTTGAAGCGGGTGCTATCGAGCTCTATGCGCGGGGGTGACGCCTCGGCAATTTTCACGAAATTTGCGGCCGTAGAGGGACGCACTTGCGGAGCTTTCGGGATTTTCTCTTCCACCTTCACTTCCAGATCCCCGGAGTAGCGGTTGAGGAAAATCGCCGCCGGAATATCGCCCACGGCGAGCGCACGGTCCTTCAGAATACGCGCCGGCAGCGGAATGGCGAAGGGCGCAGTCGTCAGCATCGAGGCCACTTCCGGCGAGAGTTCGTAGTTCACCGGCATCGTCGATTTCGCCGAGCTGTCAACGATGGCACCGGTCAGATCGCGGGCGGAGGAGATCCACTTTTCCAAATTCGAACGGGCGGGTGCCCTTTTGGTGATCTGAAGAATGGTATTCGCCCGCTCCAGCTCATTGGCAAGCTCGTCCACACCGGCTTTCGCGAGCGATTCAAGATCGAGAAAACCAGCCGCTTCGAGGAGTTCGAGCGAGGTTTTTCCGATGCCGGGGATTCTGCTGATATTCGTCATGTGGTGAACTAGGCACTGCTACTCTATTGAAGGAGGTGTCGTTGGCAAGCGGTCACATCAGGGGCGGGACGAGACGTCCATTCGCCCCGTCACGCCAGCGCTGCAAGCATCTCCCCCAATTGGATCAACTTCACCTTCCATTCGTTCAAACGCGCCTTTTCCTGTTCCACGACTTCCGGTGGAGCGCGGTCCACGAAACTGGCGTTGCCGAGTTTACCTTCACACTTTTTCACCTCAATCTGGGTGGTGGAAATCTCCTTGCTCAGACGAGCACGCTCAGCTTCGACGTCGATGAGACCATCGAGCGGCATGTAAACTTCGCCCACTCCGGTGACAGCCGCAGGGGTTCCCTTCGGTGCGTCAAAGGAAGAATCGAGTGTGATTTCCTCCGCTCCGACGAGTAGCGCGAGCACTCTCACCTCGCCCGCCAGCCACTCCGGAGCTGCCTTGACGACGAACTTGATGTCCTTGCGGGAACCCATTTTGTATTCCGCTTTCAGGTTCCGCATCCGGCCGGCGGATTCGTAAACCTCACTGGCGATGGTTTGCGCAGCGGCGATTTCTTCGATCGAAAGTTCCGCTAACAGCGACTCTTCGGGTAGGACTTTCTGCATCAGGAATTCACCTTCAGCCACATAGCCCATTCTCGCAGAAAGCTCTTCCGTCACATGTGGCATATACGGGCTCAGGAGCTGCAGATAGCGCCCCATGATCGCATCAAACACGCCCAGCGAAAGTGCCTTCGCCCATGGCTCGGCGGTATCGCGCAGGTCCAGTTTCACGGCTTCGAGGAACTTGTCGCAGAAGTCGTTCCAGAGAAATTCATAGAGACGATGCGCAATTTCACCAAAGCGGTATTCGCCGTAGAGGCGCTCGAGATCGACAGCGAGTTCGTCGAGCTTCGCCATCGCATTGAGGTGATAGGGGCGTGCGGAGTCGAGTGACTCCAGCACCTGGAACGGCTCGCCGCCCATCTGACGGAGACGGCAGGCGTTGTAGAGTTTGTTCGCGAAGTTACGCCCTTCTTCCACGGAAACTTCGTCAAAGCGGAGATCGCTGCCCGTCGGAGCAATGCGCATCAGCCCGAAGCGCAGTCCGTCTGCACCGTATTTCTCCATCAGGTCGATGGGATCGGGAGAATTCCCTAACGACTTTGACATCTTGCGCCCTTTGAGATCGCGAATGATAGAGGTGAAATAAACATTCTTGAACGGCAGCTCACCGGTGAACTCGTATCCCGCCATGATCATCCGGGCGACCCAGAAAAAGATGATGTCGGGACCAGTGACGAGATCATCCGTCGGATAGAATTTCGCAAAGGTGTCGGTTTGTTCACCGACGTTGTGCATCGTCGCGAATGGCCACAGCCATGAGGAAAACCACGTGTCCATCACATCCTCGTCGCGCGTCCAGTTCTCCGAATCAGCGGGCGGTTCGAGGCCGACGTAAATGTCTCCGGCTGAGAAATCCGTCATCCCTAACGCCTCGGCGCTTTTCAAGTCATCGAGCTTGTCCTTGCGATACCACACCGGGATCTGATGGCCCCACCAGAGTTGGCGGCTGATGCACCAGTCTTGGAGATTTTCCATCCAGTGCGCGTAGGTTTTCGCCCAACGCTCGGGGCGAAACTTAATGTCACCATTTGCCACCGCATCGGCGGCTTCCTTGATTTTCGGATACTTGAGGAACCATTGCATCGAAATGCGCGGCTCGATCGGCACGCCACCACGCTCCGAGTAGCCGACGTTGTTCTCGTATTCCTCGATGCGGATGAGTAGACCCATTTCCTCTAACTTCGCAGCCGCTTTCCGGCGGGCGACGAAGCGATCCAGCCCGTGGAAATCTGGAAGCTCGGGGCAGTTTATGTGTGCGTCCGGCGTTAGAACATCGATGATTTCCAAACCATGACGCATGCCGATTTCAAAGTCCGCCTTGTCGTGCGCCGGTGTGATTTTCAGCGCGCCGGTGCCGAACTCGATGTCCACATGATCGTCTGCGATGATCGGGATCTCCGCATGTGGAAACGGCCGGTTCACCTTGCGCCCGATGTATTTCGTGAAGCGAGGGTCCTTCGGATTCACCGCCACCGCCACGTCGCCCATCAATGTTTCCGGACGGGTGGTGGAAATTTCCAGGAACTCGCCGGGTGCATCCGTGAGCTCGTATTTCATGAAATAAAGCTTCGACCGCTGCGGCGTCGAGATCACCTCTTCATCTGATAGAGCGGTGAGCGAAACCGGGCACCAGTTCACCATCCGCTTGCCCCGATAGATCAGGCCTTTTTTGAAAAGCTCCACAAACACATGGCTCACCCACTCGGTGTAAGGCTCGTCCATCGTGAAGCGCTCGCGGCTCCAATCGCACGAACATCCGAGTCGTTTGAGCTGATTCACGATGATGTCGCCGTGCTTGTTTTTATAGTCCCAGACGCGTTTGAGAAACTCGTCGCGCCCCAGATCGCGGCGGCTTACGCCTTCTTTCTCACGCACCTCGCGCTCCACCTTCGTCTGAGTCGCGATGCCTGCGTGGTCGGTGCCGGGGAGCCACAGCACTTCCTTACCATTCTGCCGTGCACGGCGGGCGAGGATGTCTTGGAGCGCGTTATTCAATACATGGCCGAGGTGCAAAATCCCCGTGACATTCGGCGGCGGAATGACAATCGAATACCCGTCCTTCGCGGAGGAAGGATCAGCTTCGAAGCATTTTCCGGCGATCCAGGCCGCATACCATTTGGCTTCGACGGCTTGGGGTTCATAGGCTTTCGCTAACTCGGACAACATGGGGGCGGATGGATGCCAGAGCCCGCCGGGTTTGTCCAGCATCGGAAAACGTCATAAAATCCGCCGTCAGGTCCCTTTCACCACGATCTTGTCCGCCTTGAGCCAGCATTTCAGCACTTTCGGATCGGCCGTCAGATTTCCCACCAATCGCCAGTTCGATTTCTGCAATGCGTGGGCATCGTCCCGCCCTTCGTCCACCACGCACCATGGCCGAGAGCCGGACGAATGAAGCATCCGGAAACTTCCCTGCCCCACCACCAGAAATCCGACATGCGTGTCCAGCCCCACCAAGTAAATCCCCGGTTCTGCCTTCTCCAATCCGGCGGCGAAGGCTCCGTATTCCTTGCCGATCGTAAGCACGCACGAATCCTTCGGTAAAAACGAGCGCAGGATGTTCCCCGACGCCTGCTGCGCGGAGTTGGTAGCGGTCCACCTTGAATCCGGCGTCCTGTAGCACCGTAGCGACGAAATATCCGCAGGCGATCCGCGCGCCTCCTGGCTTCGCGGCCGTGCCGTTGAAATCCCACGGCGTTCCCAGCCAGCAGTGCATCATCGCTGGTAAGGTCTGCTCCAAAATGCCGCGTGCCTCATCCTCCACCGCCTTCCGCCCAGCCTCGTTTTTCGCGGCAGCATGGCGTTTTGCGAGATCCGACCGCGCGCGTTCGAGCTGCGCGCCCAATGCTGCATAGGTTTTCGGATCCGGTTGAAATGTCTTACGCAGCCCCAATTCCACACCACCCGTCGCCGTCCGCCACACCTCCCCCAGCGGGACACGAAACCACCACACCGCGCCGCCGATGAGAATCAGGAGCACAGCCAGCAGCCACCAACATTTCCGCATGTGCGGAACCTAACCATCATTTCTCCCCCCCACAAGCTCAGCCGCAACCCTTGCATTTCGCCTCCCCACCGCGAAAACTCCCACATGCTCAAGCAACAACGCGCCGAACACCTGCTGCGCCGACTCGAAGAACTCTATCCGGAAACTCCGATTCCGCTTGATCACCGGGACCCCTACACCCTGCTCATCGCCGTCCTCCTCTCCGCCCAATGCACCGACGTGCGCGTCAACCTCGTCACCCCCGCCCTCTTCGCACTCGCCGATACTCCGCAGGAAATGATGCTCGTCCCGGTCGAGAAAATCCAAGCCATCATCCGTCCCTGCGGTCTATCGCCCCGCAAGTCCGCCGCCATTTCCGGGCTTTCCAAAATCCTCGTCCAGCAACACGCCGGCGAGGTCCCTCAGGATTTCGACGCCCTCGAAGCCCTCCCCGGCGTCGGCCACAAAACAGCCTCCGTCGTCATGGCGCAATCGTTCGGCGTGCCAGCATTTCCAGTCGATACCCACATCCACCGCCTCGCCACCCGCTGGAAACTCACCTCAGGAAAAAACGTCGAGCAAACCGAGCGCGACCTAAAAAAACTCTTCCCCCGCGCTTCATGGAACAAGCTCCACCTCCAAATCATCTTCTATGGCCGCGAACATTGCTCCGCCCGAGGATGTGATGGAAAGCGGTGCATGCTTTGCCGCGAGCTTTTCGCAAAACCTTGATCTCACCATGGACACCACGCAATCCCCGGGACTGCGGGAGTAAAGAGCCTAGACGACCTTCGGATTTCCGCGCATGGCGGCAATGCAGACATTGGTATCAAGCAGGTAATTCATGCGGTGAAATCCACGACGGGTGAGAGTGCGCCTTGGTCGGGCCGTGCGAAGTTGGCGTCACCAACGCGAACACTCTCGAAGTATCCGTCAGGCAAGGTAATTTTAGGACTTGCTGACTCTGCCAAATGGGCGATTTTGATTCCCTAACTTCAGAATCCATGAGCACTGGCCCCAAACCAACCGACGAGAAAAGACTGCGCGAAACCTTGAAGGAAAATCCAACCGACTGGGAAACCCGCAAGCAACTGGCCCATCTCCTCTACGACGAGGGAGACTTCCTCGAAGCCTCTAACGTTGTTTGGGAGGTGGATGAAATTCCGAGCATCGATGTCGAACTGGCATTCGCCGCGCGGATCCTCGCCAAAGGCACACCTAGAAAAGCGATCCGCCTGCTCACTGCCCTTCTGGAACATAACCGCGGCAAGGCGGTGCAGAATCTCGGACTGGCCAACGCACTGCTCCACCACGGCATGGTGCTGCAGGCTGCGCGCTTCTACGGCGCAGCACTGGAGGCGGATCCCTCGCTGGGCAATCCAGATCTCGAACACTTCATCCTCTGGACTGACGACGAGGAAACACTCTGGGGCGATTTCAAAAACCGCAGCCCCAAACTCGGCGAACTCCCATGGATGAAACGCGATCCAAAAGAGGCAATGAAACTAACGAGCCGGATCAACCACCACACCACCCCGGTAAAATTGCCAAGCCTCAAACCGTCGCCAAGCGAGGAACTAACCAACGATCTCTATCAACAAAAACCAGAGAAAGGTGCAGAGCCGAGCCCACCACCCGCAGTGACGATTCCGATAGACCGGGTCGATCCAAAGCACCGTCTCTTCGATGAAAAACTCGGTGCGCCGACCACCGCGGAACTGCCTGGACTTTCGGCCACCAAAGAACTCGCCAAGCCTGATTTCATGTCCGCGACGACACCAATCAAAGCGCCGGCACCTCCGCTTTCTGCAGGCATCAAGGGGCCGCCCGCCACCGTTCCGATGGTGGCACCGCCCCCACCAAGCCGTCCAAAGCCTTCTCTGCCGCCGTTGAAAAAGCCAGACGCCACGAAGTGATAGAGCATTTTAACAGGGCAATTCGAACGAATTTCACCAGCCCACGCGGTGAATCCAGTCAGCCGCCTTGTTTTCGGAATCAGTGCAAACAGTGATCCGATAATAGCCGGTCCTACCGTCCGGAGAGGTCAGAGAAAAATCCTCCGTCCGGTAGCCGGGAAAATCTGCGCCGCTCCCCCCATCCTCCTGATACCATTTCACCGCCTTGCCTAGAATGGTCGTTTTTTTCCACGATTGCTGGTGCGCTGGCGGCGCTGGCGAGAGTCCTTCAGGATCGTAATGAGCCTCCGCCCAATCCGGCGGAGTCGCAGGAGTGGGCTTCATTTCTATCAAACTATGGATGATGACAAAGTTCAGCGACGTGCCTTGCCGATATCTCAGTTGGTAGGTGCCATCCGACATCACATTGGCGTCAGGCTTGCCCCATTTACTCTCAAAATAGCCACTGCGCAGCACCGGCATTTTCGCTTCTGCCAGATTTCCTGAGACAGTAACGGGTCGCTTGGAGGGCTGCACTGCTGGCGCGCAGGCCGCAAGGCAGAATGCTAGAGCGCAGAATGGTAAGAGGGGGAAAACGGTCGGTCGCATCACTTCGCAAAAGGTTAGGTGTAGTTATCGGGATGATGAGGAAATGGTCAAGCAGACTTGGCCACAAGAAGATCTTCTCCATCACCTCGCCTGAAATCACGGAGCCACGTCTTTGCGCTTTCCTTTTTCTACAAAAGCCGCTCGCTTGGGCAAAATGGTGGATCAAGGCAGGACAGCAAACACATGGACGCGAGGACAGCGTTGGGTGAGCGATGGCGAACCGGAACTCGGACTCGGCATCATCCGCAAGAGTGGCGATGGACGGGTGGAAATCGCCTTCCCCGCTGCCGGCGAGACGCGGATCTATGCCACCGAAACCGCGCCGCTGCGGCGAGTGCGTTTCATGCCCGGCGACCGGATCAAGATCCACTCCGGTAGCGAAATGACCGTGGAAAACGTGCGGGAAGAAAACGGCCTGCTCATCTATCAAACTGACTCCGGCGAAACAAAGGAAGCCGAGCTTTCCGACGCCATCAGCTTCAGTAAGCCCCAAGACAGATTGTTTGGTGGAAAACTCGACGAGCCCGGCGATTTCGATCTGCGAGGCGAAGCCCTCCGCCGCCGCGCCGGCATGCGCCGCTCACCGGTGCGCGGTCTGGCGGGTGCGCGTATGGACCTGATTCCGCACCAACTTTTCATCGCGGACGAGGTGGCAAATCGGCCACAGCCGCGCGTTTTGTTAGCAGACCAAGTGGGACTCGGGAAAACCATCGAAGCGTGTTTGATTCTACACCGCCTGATTCTGACAGGCCGCGCTGAGCGAGTGCTGATCCTCGTGCCAGAGCCACTGGTCCATCAATGGTTCGTAGAACTGTTACGGCGCTTCCAGCTTTCCTTCAGTTTGTTCGATGAAGCGCGCTGCGAAGCGATCGAATACGGTGATCCCGAGTGCAATCCGTTTCTCGACAGCCAGTGGATACTTGCCGCTGTCGATTTCCTCGCGGGAAATGAACAACGCGCCGCACAAGTGCGCGAGGCCGGATGGGACGTACTGGTAGTGGACGAGGCGCACCACCTTGAATGGTCACCAGAATCAGCGGGAGCGGCATATGAGATCGTCAAAGGTCTTGCCGAAACCACGGAAAGCCTGTTGCTGCTCACCGCCACTCCGCAGCAACTCGGGCCGGAGGGGCATTTCGCGAGATTGCAATTGCTAGATCCAAGTCGTTACGCGGACCTCGCGCAATATGGCGAGGAAACGCTGCACTATGAAGAAGTCGCGGATGTCGTGGAATCCCTCGCGGCGGAAGAACAGGCAGGAGTGCCTGTGTCACGGTTGAAGAGGATCGTCGATGGTCGGCCACGGCTGGAGCAGCGTGTTGCTGATTTCGAAGCTGGAAAACTCGGCGCGCGTGAACGCCTCACCGCAGATCTGTTGGACGGCTTCGGTATCGGCCGGGTCATGTTCCGCAACACTCGCGAGCGGCTCGGCGGATTCCCGAAACGTGAACCAAATTTCTATCCGACGCCCGACAAGGTGAAATGGCTGCAATCGCTGCTAGATGAACTTGGCGAGGAAAAAGTCCTAGTCATCACCCGAACCCGCGAATTGGCAGAAGAGGTGCTGGAGGAACTAACTTCGACAACTGGCGTGAAAGGCGTTTTGTTCCACGAGGACCTCAGCTTGCTCCAACGCGATCGCAACGCAGCCTTCTTTGCCGAAACGGATGGCGCACGGATTCTCGTCTGCTCGGAAATCGGCAGTGAGGGCCGCAATTTCCAGTTCGCTCGGCACCTCGTCTTGTTCGATCTGCCGGAAGACGTCGATCTGCTGGAGCAACGGATCGGACGGCTCGACCGAATCGGCCAAAAAGGCACCATCAACATCCACGTCCCCTATCAGCCGGGCGGTCCAGACGAAATCCTCATGCGCTGGCTCAACGAAGGACTCGACGCATTTCGCGCCAGCCCTCCCGGTGCCGCGGAAATCCAGCGCGAGCTGCGATTCGATCTCGAAGAAGCGATCGGCGAGCGCGAGGGCATCGACGAGCTGATCGGAAAAACACTCGCCTCAAGAAAACGAATTTCCGAACGACTCGCGCGCGGCCAGGATCGCCTGCTAGTGCGAAGTTCGCATCGCCCCGAACGCTCAGAATGGCTGGTGAAGAAGATCCGTGAATGGGACAACGATGCCGGCTTCGAGGATTTCCTGATGCGACTCTTCGAATTTTCCGGACTGCACATCGAAGAACTCGGCAGCCGCCGCTACTACCTTCTACCAGGAAATTTGAAATCCGACGCCTTTCCGTCGCTGCCGCACGAAGGCATGACCGTGACCTTTGATCGGCAGCGCGCGTTGGAACGCGAGCAGGAAGCGTTTCTCACGTGGGACCATCCAATGGTCCGTGCCGCACTCGATCTCATGTTAGGATCAGAGGCGGGAAACGCATCCTTCGCCGTCTGGGATGCTGCGGGCGAGAAGATCATTCTGTTGGAGGCATGGATCGTCGTAGAGTGCGTGGCTCCCGCGCGCCTGCACGTCGAACGTTTTCTGCCACAGATACCGCTCCGCGTGATGGTCGATCATAAAGGCGGCGACCTCTCGGACAACGTCGCCTTTTCCCGTCCATCGCTCCGCAAAGGCGATGTCGCCGGGCTGCTGCGAAATGAAAAAGTGAAACGGATCTTCCTGCCCGCGATGCTCGACCAAGCCCGCGATCTCGGTGCGGCGAAAGGACGCACCGCCATCGACGAAGCGCTGACGCTGATGCACAACGAAATGACCCGTGAGATCACCCGCCTCCGCGATCTGGCAGAAGTGAATGACCACATCAAGCCAGAGGAAATTGCCGCGCTCGAACAACGCGAGACCGAACTCACCGCAGCAATCGAAAACGCCCGCGTCCGTCTTGATGCCGTGCGGCTGATCTGGAAGGCCCCGCCCGCCTAAAAATCAACTCACCTTGATCCGCTTCACCACCGGGACGTGCTTGTTCAGCCAAGCAAGGAAAAAGAACACGCGCAGCCGCCACCAGATGGCAAAGGAAAGCGTGGTGCACCCGGCGAGCACGGCGTTGATAGAACAAACGAGTCCCCAGCGGTTGTAAGGCTGGAAAAAAATCTGGGTGAAGTGGAGTTTGTAGAAATTCTCGATGAACTCCCAGTAGATCGCGATGCGTTTGCGGTTGTCTTTTTCGTAGCGTTTCATGCCGTAAGTGATCGCCTTGCCGGATTTCAACGCATCGTGCACCGCTTGCGCGCCCTGCTGGCCGCTGGTCATGGCTAACAACACACCACTGGAGAACATCGGATCGATAAATCCTGACGAATCCCCCACCCTAACGACGCGGGGTGAGACAAGTGTTTCGTTCTTGTAGGAGAAATCGACGATGACATGAAGTTCCTCCAACATTTCCGCGATGGCAAAACGTTTCTGAATCGCCGGAGTGGCGGCGACCGCCTCGTCGAAAACTTGCTGCGGCTTTTTCCCAAGCGCTTTAAAATCCGCTGCGTCGATGACCAAACCGACGCTGGTCTTTTCACCTGATAGAGGAATAAGCCAGCACCACGAGTTCTCGCGCCGCACGATGAGGATATCGCCTTCCTCCTCGCCAGTCGGCATATCCACGCCAGAGAAGTGGCTGAAGATCGCGATCTTGCGGTGGCCCGGATAGTAATTGCGCAGCGATTCGCGGTTCGCGGTGAAGTTGGTGAGCCCGCTGGCATCGATCAGATAGGGCGCGGCCACCTCATGCTCCGATCCGTCCGCTGAGCGGTATTTGATGACGGCGCGGTCCTTTTCGATACGGTGTTCGAGCACAGTGCTTTCCTCGCGGACGATGGCGCCGTTTTCGCGTGAGTGATGGAGTAGGATATCGTCGAATTTTGCACGCTCGACCTGCACCGCCTCCGGATATTCGGTGAACGCACCTTTCGAGAAATCGAGGCGGTTGGCCCGCGAGTCGTTACCCATGATAAACTGAGCAGCGCGTTTTTTTGTAAACCCCGCGCTGGCGATTTTTTCCCAAACGCCGAGGTCGTCGAAAACTTTGCGATTATAAGGCAGCAGCGATTCTCCGATGTGAAACCGCGGAAATTTCGCCTTCTCCAGCACCAGCACCTTCCGCCCTGCCTGCGCCAGCGTAGTGGCCGCCGTGGAACCCGCCGGACCGCCACCGATGACGATGGCGTCCCAGTTTTCTTCAGCAGATTTCGAGGCGGCGGATGCTGGCATGCGGTGGCACTGTGCAAGATTCCTCATTTGCGCGCAACCGCTTGTTTGACTCCGAGTGTTGCATTTCTGGCCGATTCGTCGAAAGGTCAACAAGATGAGTCCTGAAAATTTCCCCGAAGCCGCCAATTACGATGTCGTCGTGGTCGGCGGCGCGCTGTCTGGCGCGGCCACGGCCACCCTGCTCATCCGGCAGAACCCGGGCATCCGCGTGCTGATCGTGGAGAAATCCGAAAAGCTCACCCGCCGCGTCGGCGAGGCCACCGTAGAGATCAGCGGCTACTTCATGTGCCGCGTGTTAGGGATGACGCAGTATCTCAATGAAAACCATCTGGTGAAACAAGGGCTACGCTTCTGGTTTCAGAACGATGACGTAAAATCGCTCGATCAATCCAGCGAACTCGGCGCGAAATATCTTTCTCGCGTTCCATCATTCCAGCTCGACCGCGCCGCATTTGATGAAGAAGTGCTGCGCCGCGCGGGCGAGGCAGGAGCTACCATTTTACGTCCTGCGATCGTTTCGAAAATCCAGCTCAACGCCGGCGGCGAACAATCGATGGAAGTCCGTTGCGGAGAAAAACGCCAGACCATCACCGCGCGCTGGATCATCGATGGCTCGGGCCTATCTGCTATTCTAGCCCGCAAGCAGGGCTGGTGGAAATCCAATACCGAACATCCCACCGCCTCCGCGTGGGCACGTTGGAAAGGTGTCAAGGACTGGGACAGTCGCGAACTCGCTTTAAAATATCCCGAGTGGTCGAAGGTGGTTTATGGTATGCGCAATACTGCCACAAACCACATCATCGGCGATGGCTGGTGGAGCTGGTGGATCCCGCTCAAAGGCGGAGATGTTAGCATCGGTGTCGTTTTCGACCAACGTCTGGTGGACTTCCCGAGCGAAGGACGAAGCATCGGCGAACGTTTGAAAACTTTCCTAATGAAACATCCGGTCGGCAAGGAAATGTTGGAGAACGCCGAGTATCACGAGGACGACCAACACTCGCGGAAGAACCTCGCCTATTATAGCACCACCTTCGCCGGCGACGGCTTTGTCTTAGTGGGCGATGCTGCCGCGTTCATGGATCCATTCTACAGCCCCGGCATGGATTGGATTGCTTTTACCAGCAGCAGCGCCGCGAATCTAATCACCCAACAACGCAAGGGCCTGAACACTCCCGAGACCTACGCGAACTACAACCGCGATTTTTCCGTCAGTCACGAGCGTTGGTTCAACGCGCTTTACAAGGACAAGTATGACTACATCGGCGAATACGACCTGTTGGGCCTAGCATTCAATCTCGACCTCGGTCTCTACTACTGGGGGGTGGTCGAAGTGCCGTTCAACAACGGAGAAACGGCATTGCACACCCCGCCGTTTTCGCCGCCAAGCGGGAAAATTTTTGCTGTCCTGATGAGCACCTATAACCGTCGCTTCGCGAAAATCGCCCGCCTCCGCCGCAAGGAAGGCCGGCTCGGACTGATGAACTGCGGCAAACGCAATCTGATTCCCGGCTTCAAACTCAACCGCTCTAACATGCTTCGACTTTTCCCGATGCTCGCCCGCTGGGGCGTCCTCGAACTCAAGGAAGGCTGGCGCAGTTGGGGGGACAGCGGAGAAATTCCGGCGATGGCTTCTCCGCGAGCGGAAGTTGCTACGAAGTGAGTCACGCCCACCCTGTGTGATACAGACAAGAATGTCTGTATTACGGAGCTCCTGCTGGGATCCGCCCGGCGATCCAATCGTGGATCAGGGTTAGCTTCGCGATGACCGGGTCCGCTAGAATAAACGGATAGGGATCGGGCAAGCCCATGCTGCGATTCAAGCCGTTAAGCAGAAGCCGCACGTCGCGCCATTGTGATGCGACTTCGGCGAAAGGGCGGCCGATAGGCGAAAGGATGATTGTCTGGTTCTGGCCGTTCTGAATGATGAGGCCCTCAGCGGTGGCTGTCTCCAACGTGTCGAGAATGTGCAGATAGTGTGCCCAGGTTTCCGCCCAATCTTCCCACGGGTGCGCGGCGGCGTAGGCGGAAACATGATTCTGCTGCCAGTTAGCTGGAGCTCCCTGCCGGTAGTGATTGCTGAGTGCGAGAGCATAATCCGCGCGTTCGTCACCGAAGATATTGCGGAAAATTTCCAACTGCGGCGTGTCACGCACAAGGCGGTCCCAATAGTAGTGCCCCACTTCATGACGGAAATGTCCGAGCACGGTGCGGTACATCTCGCCCATCAGTTGACGTGCCTTCTCGCGCTTTGGATCGTCCGTTTCATCGAGATTGATCGTGATGAGGCCTTCCGCATGTCCGGTGAAAACTCGGTC
>JBBRYQ010000059.1:0-34082 GCA_038237425.1 Verrucomicrobiales bacterium | reverse complement strand
GCTTCATGCGCTTCTTGCGCTTGTGCTTATTGATCTTGGTCTTACGGCGTTTCTTGATGGAGCCCATGGCTTTTGCGTTCGGGGTTAGGTTGAGGTGAAAGGATTAAGGGACGATTTTGTTGAGCGGATACTCGATGATCCCCTCTGCCCCCAGGCGCTTCAGTTCGGGGATGATGTCCCTGACGACGATTTCGTCAATCACTGTCTCGACAGCCACCCAACCTTCTTCCGAAAGCTGGGAAACCGTCGGGCGGCGGAGTGACGGAAGTTTCTCGATGAGTTCCGACAAGCGGTTACTCGGGAGATTCATTTTTAAGCCCACTTTGCCACGGGCGCAGAGGGCAGCCTTTAGCAGCAGGGCGATGCGATCCATTTTCTCCTTTTTCCATGGATCCTCGGCAGCGGCCGGGCTCGCGTAGAAGTGAGGAAATGACGTCAAAAGTGTGTCAACGATGCGCAGGCGGTTCGCCTTGATCGAAGAGCCTGTCTCCGTGACGTCCACGATGGCATCGACGAGATCGGGCACTTTCACCTCAGTGGCACCCCAGGAGAATTCGACCTCGGCATTGATACCACGCTCTTTTAAATAGCGCTGGGTAATGCCCACGCCTTCGGTGGCGATGCGTTTGCCTTCAAGATCCTCGGGCTTGCGAATGGGGGAATCCTCAGGAACCACCAGCACCCACTTCGTCGGACGGACTGTCGCCCGGGAGTAGGGAAGCTCTGCGAGATCGATTAAATCCACGCCATTTTCATAGGCCCAGTCGTAGCCGGTGATGCCGCAGTCGATGAATCCTTGCCCGAGATAGCGGCCGATTTCCTGTGCGCGGATCAAATACAGATCGAGTTCCGGGTCATTCGAGCTCGGACGAAGACCCCGCGAGGACACGTGGATCTCGTAGCCAGCCTTGGCGAGCAACTCGATGGTAGGTTGCTCAAGGCTGCCTTTGGGGATCGCGACTTTAAGTATGCGTGACGGGTCCGACATGAAGGGGGGGCGTTTTTAGTCGCGAAATCTGGGGAATCAAGCCAAGTTTCGCATATTTTTCCAGCAACAGCCGTTTGACGCCAAAATCCCGCTCAAAAATTGCGCCGCTCTAATCGTTGCCGACAAAGCTGATGTCTCATTTCCTACCATGAATCTCGCCCGCCGGCAGCTGCCTGACGCTGCATTCCTTCACCACGCGGTCCCAAGTGAAGGGCATATCCAGCATGTCTGCTAGGAATTCGTTTTTCGCCGAAAGTTTGACGACGTTCTCCAATTGGTCCACCCGCTCCAAGCGGCTGAAAAGTGCGCGCTTGATCGTATTCTTTTCCACCGTCCGGATTCCATAGCCTCCGGGTTGGTTGGACGACCAGAAGCGGACTGTGGATTCATCAGAATTCAGATAGACCACTAGATGACCGCGCTCCTTGCCGCCGATCTCATCGGTCCACCAGATTTTCAAAAAATCGCCCGGACGCGCCTCGTCGTAGGCAGTGAAATTCCTGCCGCAACCGAGTTCCGAGAACAACTTGGCGGTGCCGGGGCCGTTTGCATTCCATCGGCCGAAGACGCGCTCGCCATCCTTCACACCCAGCTCGGCCAACAGTGCCACAGCTTCCGGCGATAGAGTCAGGCTGCCGTTCTTCCGCAGCATCTCGACTGCGCGCAAGAAGACCAGATAGGTGGCACCTGAGCAGAACGAGGTCTTGGCCACGGTGAGATCCTGATGGATCACGCCGTCCTCCACTTTCACGCTCGCTGCCAGCCTGTCCACCGCCGCTTGGGAGGAATCGTATCCGCCTCCGTCTGGCATGGTTTTGATAGCGGCAAGCACGTAACGGTTCAACACCGGCCGCGGGTCGGGCACCGACTGGCCACGGAGGATGCTAGCCGATGCGAGGATGAAAAAAAACAAGGTGCGCATAGGGATGGAACTAACGTAAAACTTTCCTTCATCGAAGTGGGTCATTTCAATGCTCATCACCTTAGATGCGTCGAGTGCCGACTCTGGGAGAACTTTCGTCCGAATTTCCAACGGGATCACCTTGAATCGGGATCTATCCGTCCGATGCAGCACTGAGGTGGCAAAAAGGTGGTTTGTCGCCAAACCACCTTTGATAATCCTTTGTTTGTCCGCCTGTGATCAGGCCAGATCAAAACGATCCAAGTTCATCACCTTGGTCCATGCGGCGACGAAGTCCTTGAGAAATTTCTCTTGGGAATCGCCGCAGCCATAGACTTCCGCAAGCGCGCGCAGTTCGGAGTTAGAACCGAAGATCAAATCGACGCGGCTACCGGTCCACTTGACCTCGCTCGTGACACGATCACGGCCTTCAAACAGATCGTCGTGCGGTGAGATCGATTTCCAAGTCGTTCGCATGTCGAGCAGATTGACGAAGAAATCATTGGTGAGGGCTTCCGGACGATTTGTGAACACGCCAGTCTGCGAGGAATCGAAATTGGCACTGAGCACACGCATTCCACCGACGAGGACGGTCATCTCGGGAGGAGTGAGTGTCAGGAGCTGCGCTTTATCGATCAGCATTTCCTCGGTGGACGTGGTGTAATGCGTTTTCACGTAGTTGCGGAATCCATCAGCTTGCGGCTCCATCAACGCAAACGAGGCAATGTCGGTCTGCTCTTGTGAAGAATCGGTGCGGCCGGGTGTGAAAGGCACGGTCACCGAGTGGCCTGCGTTCTTGGCTGCTTGTTCGATGCCGGCGCAGCCACCTAACACGATCAGGTCAGCGAGGGAGACCTTTTTGCCGCCAGCGTTAAATTGACTCTGGATGCCCTCAAGCGTTTGGAGCGTTTGCGATAGTCGGGTTGGATTGTTGACCTGCCAAAATTGCTGGGGAGCCAGACGAACCCGCGCACCGTTGGCACCGCCGCGTTTATCGGAACCCCGGAAGGTCGATGCAGAAGCCCAGGCGGCGGAAACCAAATCGGAAACAGATAGACCCGTCTCGAAGATTTTCGCCTTCAGTGCGGCCACGTCCTGCTCGTCGATCATCGGATCCGTCATTGCAGGAACTGGGTCTTGCCAGATCAATTCCTCGGCCGGAACTTCTGGTCCGAGATATCGGACTTTCGGCCCCATGTCGCGGTGGGTCAGTTTGAACCAGGCGCGGGCAAATGCATCGGCGAACTGGTCTGGATTTTCGAAGAAACGTTTCGAAATGGGCGCGTAGATGGGGTCCATCTTCAATGCAATGTCCGTAGTGAACATCATCGGCGCGTGGCGCTTCGCCGGATCATGGGCGTCCGGCACTGTGCCTGCACCGGCAGAGCCTTTCGGCTTCCATTGCTGTGCGCCCGCAGGACTCTTCGTGAGTTCCCAATCGTAGCCGAACAGATTTTCGAAATAGCTGTTACTCCACTGCGTCGGCGTGTTGCTCCATGCGCCTTCGAGGCCGCTGGTGATGGTGTCGCCCGCATTGCCGGTGCCGAAGCTATTTTTCCAACCGAGGCTCTGCTCTTCAATGGGAGCGGCGGCCGGATCAGGTCCGACATATTTGCTGGGATCCGCAGCGCCGTGGGCTTTGCCGAAGGTGTGGCCACCGGCGATCAGAGCGACGGTCTCCTCATCGTTCATCGCCATCCGAGCGAAAGTTTCACGGATGTCACGCGCGGAGGCGATGGGGTCCGGATTACCGTTAGGACCTTCCGGATTCACGTAAATGAGGCCCATCTGAACTGCGGCGAGCGGGCTCTCTAACTGGCGATCGCCTGAGTAACGCTTGTCCGCCAGCCACTCGCCTTCGGAACCCCAGTAAATGTCTTCCTGCGGTTCCCAAACATCCGCACGACCGCCGCCGAAGCCGAAGGTTTTAAAGCCCATGGACTCCAGCGCGCAGTTTCCAGTTAGAATAATGAGATCTGCCCAAGAAAGTTTGCGTCCGTATTTCTGTTTGATCGGCCACAGCAGCAGGCGCGCCTTGTCGAGGCTGGCATTGTCCGGCCAACTGTTCAGCGGCGCAAATCGCTGCGCCCCGGCACCCGCTCCACCACGACCGTCGGCGGTCCGATAAGTGCCTGCGCTGTGCCACGCCATGCGAATGAAAAACGGGCCGTAGTGGCCGTAATCCGCTGGCCACCAGGCTTGTGAAGTGGTCATCAGCTCGAAAATATCCTTTTTCACAGCTATCAGATCGAGCGTCTTGAACTCAGCCGCGTAATCGAAGCCCTCCCCCATCGGATCGGAAAGCGACGAGTGCTGGCGAAGGATGCCGAGCGGCAATTGGTTTGGCCACCAGTCCTGATTTCGTGTGCCACGGCCCGCAGCGCGCGTTTTGCCCCCGCCTGAAAAAGGACATTGGCCTGCATCGTTGGAATTGAGATTGGGAGGTGTTTCGTTTTCCATATTTTCAGTTGATTGAGAGTTGATCTTTTGAACAAGGGTTTTTCTTGGCACGCAGCGTTTTGAGAGAAACTCGGAACAGGCGGTTTTCCTGCTGCGGTGCTCTTAGCACCTCCAACGATCGATGCAAAAATTAATCCGGACAAATTGAAGCGTTTGGGTGATGCCTATGTCTTCGCCGAGACGCTCCAGCAACAGTTGTATCCATTTTTCCCACAACCACATCATGGGGGCCGTAATTCAAGCCCCGCTCCCCAGTGCGGTCACATGAGCCAGCGCCGCTGCGACAAGGCCGGTGGGATTGTAACCGCCTTCGAGCACGGAAACAATGCGGCCCTGACAGAATTTCTCCGCGAGGGTGACAGTCCGGCGAGTCATCTCAGCGAAGGTATGGTCGTCCCAACGTAGGCCGCCGACCGGATCGTCGATGCGAGCGTCGAAGCCGGCGGAGACGAGTAGGAAATCCGGGGCGAACTCCGCGATCGCAGGCTCCAACTGGTTTTCCCATTCCGCCAGCGCCACCTGTCCATCAGAGTTTCCCGGCAGCGGGATATTCAGTGTGGTCCCCTCGCCCGCGCCTTGGCCGCGCTCAGTGGCAGGTCCTGTGAACGGATAGATGTTTTTCTCGTGCAGGGAAATATAGAGCACGCTGGGGTCCTCGATGAAAACCGCTTCAGTGCCGTTGCCGTGGTGCACGTCCCAGTCGATGATCGCGATTTTTCCCAGCCCGTGCTTCGATTGCAGGTAGCGGGCGGCGATGGCAACGTGGTTAAAGATGCAGAAGCCCATGCCACGCGTCGGCGTCGCATGATGCCCCGGTGGCCGCACGGCGCAGAAGGCGGACACCACGTCGCCGCGCATCACCGCATCGACGATTTCCAACACCGCGCCAGTCGCTTCCAGCGCGACATCGTAGCTCTCCTCGCAGATTGCCGTGTCGCCCGTGCGCAGGACGTCGGCAAATGTCTCGACGTCCCGATAAACGAGATCGTGATAATAATGTTCGTGAACTAACAAAATTTCCGAAACCAACGCCCGTCGTCCACGCAGGCGGACGACGTCATCCGGTATTTCCTCAAGCGCCGCAGCCAGCACATGATAGCGATTGGCCGACTCCGGATGAAAAGGACCGGTGTCGTGCCGTTCATACACCGGGTTGTAGTGCACGCCGATTTTCCTTTTTCCATCCATCATCGTTCGATGCGTTCTATTTTTTTGTATTCGCGAAATTTCTTTTGGCTTTGCACGACCGCGTCCACCGGCATGGTGAACGACCTTTCCTCATCCATCGACAAGCTGGATTCTTTGCCGCCTGCCGCGAGGAAAAGGCCAGCCATGGCGCGGTTGTCCGGCAGCACACTGGCCCACAGCTCGCGGATCTTCCGGCGCTTCGCAACGACCGCCAGCTCGCCTAATAGAAATCCAGCCATGCCAGAATGCCGCGCATCTTCATGCACCACGAACGCGACCTCGGCCCGCTTTCCATCAGGATCGAGGTAGTAGCGGCCGATCGCCCGCAGTTCCTGCCTGCCGTGCTCATCGGCGAAGATGCCGAGCGCCAGATCGCGCGTCTGGTCCACGGCGGAAAGCTTGTAGGCGGATTCACCGGTCATCCGGTCGCGCTGATAGCCGTAGCGCAGGCGGATCGTTTCCTCGTCGTGCGAGTAAAAGAACTCCTGCAAGGTCCGCATGTCACTCGGATGCAGCGGACGCAGGAAGAGCCGGGTGTTTTGAAAATTCACCCATGAGGACTCGATGCCGCCGTCCCCCAATCCCGGCTCAGTCGCCGGCATGGTGAAAAACTTGGGCAGCCAGCCGCGCTCCTGCGCTCCGGCTAACAACGCCTCGCGATGATCTGGATGCGCCACCTCCACCAACCGCGCTACGCGCTCGCGGATACTTCGCCCGTAGAGACTCGCCACGCCGTATTCAGTGACCACGTGATGGACGTCCCCACGTCCGGTGCAGACGCCGCTGCCCTCTCTCAGCCCGGCGACCACCCGTGAGCGGCCGTCCTCATCGGAGGTGGACGTTAGAGCGATGATGGGGCAGCCCTTTTTGCTCCTCCCCGCGCCCCGGATGAAATCCTGCAATGCGCCGACGCCGCCATAAAACCGGTGCCCGCTTGAATCCCGGACGACTTGTCCAGTTAGATCAATTTCCCGCGCACCATTGATCGCCACCATCCGGTCGTTGCGCGCAATGCGGCCCGGGTCGTTCACCCAATCGCTAGGATGCATTTCGATCTCTTCGTTGCCATCGACAAATTGATAGAGCCGGCGGCTGCCGAGCACGTGGCTGGCAATGATCTTGCCCGGGCGGTAGTTTTTACGCGAGTGATCAGCGGCACCGCATTTCACGAGATCCATCAGCGCGTCGGTGAAGACACCGGTGTGGATGCCGAGCTGGCGGTGTTTCTTCAAAGCCTTGAGCACTGCTTCGGGGCTATTGCCGAGGCCGACCTGCAACGTCGATCCGTCATCGATCAACTGCGCCGCATAGCGGCCGATCCGGGCATAGCGCTCATCGTAAATCCCCTTTTCCATCTCCGGAAGCGCGGTAGTTTTCTCAATGAAGTAATGGATTTTCCGCGAAGAAATTGAGCTATCGCCGCAAGTTCTCGGCATCTTCGGATTGATCTGCGCGATGACGATGCGCGCGCTCTCTGCTGCGGCTTTCACCACGTCCACACTCACGCCGAGCGAGCAGTGGCCACCGACGTCCGGTGGGCTGACTTGGATGAGCGCCACGTCGATGGGCAGCGGGCCACTTTTGAACAGCAGCGGAATTTCTGACATCGCACACGGTGTGTAGTCCGCATGGCCACGCTCGACGGCATCGCGCAGGGCAGGAGTTAGAAAAAACGAGTTAGTCCGCAGAACTTGTTCATATTTCGGATCGATCCACGGGGTTTCGCCGAGGCCGTTGATGTGCACCAATTCCACGTCCTTGAAGTGGGCAGCCATTCCTAACATGGAATCGATCAAAGCAAACGGCACCGATGCGCCGCCGCCGAGAAAGACACGGCTACCGGGCCGTATGAGCCGCGGCCAATCGTTTGCATCGAGGGTTTTCATTTTATAACCGCTTTAAGAAAGCGGAGGTTTTTTCATCGGGCGCAGCGTAACTTCAATGATCTCAGCGGTGCGCGGGAGCGAAAGCGTGTGAAGCAAAGTGGCCGCGACATCGTGCGGCTGGATGAAATAGTCGGCATCATAGGGCTTTCCCTCAGTTTTGCAAATCGCCTCCTGCATCGGCGTGGCGGTGCGTCCGAGATAGATGCTGAGCACGCGCACACCGTGGGAGTTTACTTCCTGCCGCAGGCTGTCGGCCACGGCTTTGAGCGCGTGCTTGGTGGCGGCGTATTGGCTCACACCGGCACCGGCACTCAGACCGGCGGTGGAGTTGATGAAAACGATCTGCCCCTGCCGCTCGATCAACGATGACAGGAAAATCTGAGTGAGCGCGAACGGCGCGCGGACGTTGCAGCGGAATTGCAGGTCGAAGTCCGCCAGCGGTGCGGTTTCCAAACGACCCATTGCGAACACCCCAGCGCTGTGGACCATCCCGTCGATGCCGCCGAAGTCTGCGGTAATGCGCTGTTTCAAATCCGGCAGCGCGGCGTCGTCCAGCAAGTCCGCGACGTAGCATTTCATCCGGTCCGGCGCGGAAACGGCAACGGCATCCAGCGTTTTTAAATCCCGCCCGACAAGCGCGACGGTGGCTCCGTTTGCCGCCAGTGCAAGGGCGATGGCCCTGCCCACCCCGCTGCTGGCTCCCGTGACGACAATGACCTGCTGGGTGAAACCGCTCATTTGTTCAAGGGGAGTATTGTTGGTGCCATCAGCGATTGCAAGTACGGGAGTGCCTCTCGTGCCTTTCAGTTATTGGCTTGACCTTTTGATCAATTTCCCTTTATTTTCCGCCTGCACGATTCCAATCAGGAATTTTGTTCACCCCCCCAACCTCCCCCCACTGTATGAAATCGTTCCGAAGGCTCCTTCGTGTACTTGGCATTTTGTCGATTGCCTTTTGCAGCATTGCCAACTGCGAAGCCCAGGCTCCGCCTTTGCGCATACTGCCATTAGGCGACTCGCTCACGAGTGGCACCATCAACCAGGGCGCATATCGCAACAAGCTATATACCCTACTTACTGACGCGGGCTACAACGTCGATTTCGTAGGCACCCAAACGGATGACAACAATTTGACTCTGCCGGATCGGAATCACCAAGGCATGGGCGGTTATCGTATCGACCAGATCAGGGCCGGGTTGTCATCCTGGTTGAGCAAGATTGAGGATCCGGATGTGGTTCTCCTTATGATTGGCACCAACGATTTCTTCGCGGACTCCACAGTCGCGGAAGCTCAAAGCCGTTTGGACAGCTTGGTCACCGAAATTGCAACAATGCGTCCGTTTGCCAAAATCATCGTGGCGAACCTCCTTATCCGGACGGATAGCGCTAGTGCCGAAGCGCTCCAATCCGGTTTCAATGCCACCATTCCCGGTATCGTCAGCAATCAGGCTGCGCTGGGAAGGCAAGTTTCTTTTGTGGATATGCATTCCGTATTGGTGCCGGCCGACCTCGCGGAAGGAGTCCACCCGACGCCGAGCGGTTTTGAAAAAGTCGCCGCCGCTTGGTTTCCCGCCATCACCAATGTAATCACACCGCTTGGGTCAAACAGTCCTCCAGGCCTTGTCCGCACCGGGCCTGCCATTGATTTGCAACATATTACCGTGACGTTTAGCAAGCCCCTCGCCGATGCATCGGAGAACATAGCGAATTTCAGCCTGAATGGCGGACTGACGATATCCCAAGCGGTGCTGGATCCGGTGACCAAGCGCACCGTCACGCTGACTACTAGCACGCAAACTCCCGGAAAACTCTACACCCTAACGGTCACAGGAGTCCGCGACCGCACGCCACAGCAGAATCTCATCGCACCCGGCTCAACCGTGTTCAGTTCATCATTTTCGATGATGAATGGCAGCTTCGAGAACGGCGCATCTGGATGGACCCTCACCGGTAATGCGGCGATTGAAGTCAGCACTCCTCCTTACTCCGCCTCCGCAGGGGTGAATCTGGTGGCTATGAATTCAGGGCAATCGCTTCCGAATGCCACGGTGACCCAAAGTTTTCCAACCATCCCGGGACAAACCTATGTGCTGGATTTCGACTTCGGAGTAGTCGCCTTCAACTTTACAGAGCAAAAAATCGGTGTGGAAATTACCGGCGCAAATCCGCTTCTTTCTCAGATCGAATCAGAATTTGGAAACGGCTCGGGGACCTCCGTTTGGACCCAAAAGACCTACATTTTCACCGCCAACAGCACCACCACCACCCTGACTTTTCGCGATCAGTCCACATTCACTGACAGCATCGACTTGTTGCTCGACAATGTCCGCGTCACCGCTATCCCTAACACGTCCAACACCGCGCCCGTCTTCAACGCCAACCCTATCACCGGCAATGGTGCGACTCAAGGAGTCGCCTACAGCGGCAGTCTCGCCGGATCCGCATCCGATCCTGATGCAGGAGACTTGCTCGCCTATTCCAAATTCAGCGGACCCGCCTGGCTGTCGGTCGCGGCCAACGGCGCGCTTTCGGGCAATCCCGGAAGCGGCGACATTGGCGCAAACAGTTTCACCATAAAAGTCACCGATTCCGCCGGCGCGTTCAATGTCGCCACGCTCAATATCCAAGTCACCGCCCCCCTCTCATCCGTTCTGATCAACGGCAGTTTTGAAATCGGATCACTCATCAGCAGCACCCCGTTCCCACAATATCAATTAACCGGCTGGACATTGACCGGCGAAACGAATTCCGACCCCGTATCTGGACTTCCATTCGGATTCCCCGCGTTGGGCGGATACGTCCCCACCGATGGCGGACGGATGGCCCTTCTGAATGGCGGCACCGATAAATTCGGAGGCACCCTTTCACAATCCTTCACCACCATCCCTGGCGCGGTCTACACCTTGCGATTCGACGCCGGTATCCTCGTCGGACCAGGCCAAGCACCCCGCCAACAGTTGCTAGGCGTCACCGTGAGCAACGGCGCGTCCCTCCTCTCACAAGACCTCACCATCGCGACCAATGCCGAAGTCCAGTCCCAGTGGACCGCGAATGAATTTTCATTCACCGCCACCGGCACCTCAGCCACATTGACCTTCACCGACAAATCCGATTCCGCCGCTCTCCAAAGCGATCTCCTGCTCGACAATGTCATCGTGTCCACGACAGCTGGCCCTTTGAACACCGCGCCCGTCGCCGTGGCGGACTCCTATTCCACCGATCTTAACACCACCTTGTTAGTTGCCACACCGGGAGTCCTTTCCAACGACACCGACGCTCAGAACAACACACTCACTGCGGTAATCAGCGCCGGCCCAGCTCACGGCAACCTGACCCTCAACCCGGACGGAGGTTTTGCCTATAATCCGTCCACTGGCTACACCGGGCCAGACTCGTTCACCTATCAAGCCAACGACGGCAGCCTGAATTCCAACATCGCGACCGTCAGCATCACCGTGAATTCGGTCAACACCGCACCTGTCGCCGTCGCCGATTCGCTCTCTACCAATCAGAATACCACCCTCGTCGTCCCGGCTGCCGGCGTTCTGACAAACGACACCGACGCCCAGTCCAACGCCCTCAGTGCGATCCTGAACTCCAGCACAAGCCATGGTAGCCTCAGCCTCAATGCAAACGGTGGTTTCACCTACACACCAGTCATCGGCTACACCGGCCCCGACTCGTTCACCTATCATGCAAATGACGGCAGCCTGAATTCCAACATCGCGACCGTCAGCATCACCGTGAACCCGGTCAACACTGCGCCAGTCGCATTGGACGACTCCTACTCGATCAACAAGAACTCCATGCTCCTCGTCTCGGCGGCCGGTGTTCTGACGAACGACACCGACGCCCAGTCCAATCCGCTCACCGCCGTGCTCGGCACCGGCCCCATCCACGGCACGTTAGCCCTGAATTCTAACGGCAGCTTCACCTACACGCCCGCCACGGATTATACCGGTCCTGACTCGTTCACCTACCGCGCCAACGACGGCAGTCTGAACTCCAACGTCGCAACCGTCAGCATTACTGTCAGCACGGCCGTCACTAACGTTCTGGTCAACGGCAGTTTCGAGTCCGACTACACCGCATGGACGAAAACCGGCAACCAGGCCATCGCCACCTATCCGACGACCGACGGCAGAAAACTCGTCGCATTCAACGGCAGCAATCTCGCCCCTAATGGGGTACTTTCGCAGACCTTCGCCACCGTTTCTGGCCAGACCTACACCCTCACTTTCGACGCGGGAATCCTTTCCTATGTCAAAAAGAACCAGACGCTGGAAGTAAAAATAGCCGGCCCGGGCAGCCTCCTTTCCCAAACGATCACTCTCAAGGGCGATGGTGATGGTATCATCGACTGGATTTCCAAAACCTACACCTTCGTTGCCGGCAGTTCCACCGCCACCATCACTTTCCGCGACCGCTCCACTGCCACTACTGCGCTGGACCTTCTGCTCGACAACGTCCGCATCAGCGGACTGCCCGCTTTTCCGAACTCGGCACCCGTCGCTGCTGGCGATGTGTATTCGGTCAACAAGAACACGGCACTTGTGATTCCACCTTCGGGAGTGCTGACCAACGACAGCGATCCGCAGTCCGATACCCTGACCGCCGTCCTCGACTCCAGCCCCGCCCAGGGCACACTCGTCCTGAATCCTAACGGTGGCTTCACCTACACTCCTACCACCGGCTTCGTCGGAAGTGACTCGTTCACCTATCATGCGAGCGACTCGGTTCTGAACTCCAACATCGCCACCGTCTCCATCAGCGTCAACGAAGTTGCAGCAGGCATCCTCGTTAATCCGAGTTTCGAATCCGGCTTCAACGGCTGGACAACCACCGGCAACCAATCAATCGAATTCTATCCAACCACCGACGGCATCAAAATGGTCGCCTTCAACGGTCAGAACCTCACGCCCAACGCGGTGCTTTCTCAGACTTTCGCTACCACGATTGGCAAAACCTACAGCCTCAACTTCGACACTGGTGTCTTCTCCTACACCACCGACCCGCAATCACTTCAAGTCACGATCAACGGCACCGCCAGCCTGCTCACCCGTTCTGTCATCCTAGCAGGCACCGGCGGTGGATCAATCACCTGGGCAGCTCAAAGCCTCAGCTTCACGGCAGACAGTGCCTCGACGACCCTCACCTTCCGCGACCAGTCCACCGCCACCGTCGGCATCGACCTTCTGTTGGATAACGTTAGAGTAAACCCGCTGCCCTCCCCCTCGATCTCCTCTTTCGTCACTCCTCCGCAAGTGGAGGAAATTCCCACGCCGTCGCTCACCGTCAGCGCCGGAAATGCCACCGTCAGCATGCTCGCCACCAAGGAGGGCGACTATGTCTTCGAGCGCTCTGAGGATCTCGTCACATGGGAAGTCACCGACAGCGGTTATTATGGCGCGGGTGAGTCGGTCGAGTTCCACGATAATAGAGACCCCCTCAGCACCGAGCCGCTGAAGCAACGGATGTTCTACCGGATCCGTGTCCCTTACAGCATCCCGGGCAACTGAGAAGCTAATGCGCCACAAGCACACGCCCTTCTGAAAGGAACGCATCACCGACCGTGTATCATGGAAGATGGGTCGCAAGGTCGTTGTTTTGTTTTTTTGCAGTGTTGGCTGGATCAGTGCCACAACGAGCCTGAAGGTCGAAGCTGGCGATGATCTCGCAGCAGCCTTTGCGCAATCACGTAAGATCCACCATGAAAAGCCTCTGGAAATCGTGGAAATCGTTCTCGGTGCTGGCGTGCAGCGCCTGACTGCGCCCTTAGTGCTCGGCCCTGAGGATTCCAAAACTAAGCTGACCGCCGCAGTAGGGACCTCACCCGTGATCTCCGGTGGCCGGAAAATCATCGGATTTCATCTCCGGTCCGACGGCTGCTGGGAAACAAAGGTCGCCGGCCCCGCCTTTGAGCAGATGTGGGTGAATGGCCGATTGGCGATTAGATCACGTGAGCCGGACAGCGGGTTTTTCCACATGGCGACCATTTCGGAGGAGAAGCTAGAAAGCAAGGCCCGGCAAACTGTCACACTTGGTGGCGACGCGCTCCGCTGGCTGCGAGATTTGAAACCTGACGCTCTGGCAAGAGTGCAAATTCTCGCCTATCACAAATGGGACAACACCCGCCGCTTCATTGAAAAGATCGATGCACAATCCTTCTCAACCTTGGGCGAGCCGATGAAGCCGTGGAACCGTTGGGATGCCAAAACCGGGATCGTTTTCGAAAACCTCGAGGCCGGAATGGACGAACCCGGCGAGTGGTTTCTGTCACCTGATGGGGTGCTGATCTATCGACCGCGTCCTGGTGAGGACCCAACCTCAGCCGAGGTGACCGCTCCTTTGCTAGAAAAACTTTTAATCATCCGCGGGACTCCTGCGGCCAAAGTGCGGAACATTGCAATCCGTGGTATTTCCTTTCAGCACGCCGGCTGGACCTGCCCGGTGGCTGGCTTTGAGCCTTCCCAAGCCGCAGCTCCGATTGAGGCGGTGATCCAAGTCGATCACGCGGAAAAACTAACGTTCATTGATTGTGAGATCGCCCACACCAGCATCCACGGCATCTGGTTTCGCGATGGCTGCCACGACAATCGTTTTTCTGCCTGCTACCTCCACGATCTCGGCGCTGGCGGAGTGAAGATCGGCAGCATGCACGAAGGCCGGAAGACCGGCGGCAACACGGTCGAGAACTGCATCGTGCGCGATGGAGGCAAAACCTTTCCATGTGCGGTCGGAATCTGGATCGGCCACAGCGGTGACAACATCGTGGAGCACAATGAGATCAGCCATTTCCCGTACTCGGGCGCATCTATCGGTTGGCGCTGGGGATATGCAGCCAGCGAGGCGAAACGCAACCGGATTGACTTCAACCACATCCACCACATCGGTAACGGTCTGCTCAGCGACATGGGCGGCATTTACACGCTCGGACCGTCCGAAGGCACCGTCGTGCGGAACAACCGCATCCACGACATCGTTTCTTACGACTACGGCGGCTGGGGACTCTACAACGACGAGGGAAGCACCGGCATTCTGATGGAAAACAACCTTGTCTATCGAACAACCACCGGTGGTTACCACCAGCACTACGGAAAGGAAAACATCATCCGCAATAACATCTTCGCCTATGCCCGCGACCAGCAGCTCCAGTTCTCCCGACCCGAGGACCACCTGTCGTTCACGTTTTCCAATAATATCGTTCTCTGGGAAAAAGGCCGACTGTGGAGCGGCGGTGCGCATGGAAAGGGCCAGTTTGAGTCTGACACCAACCTCTACTGGCGCATCGATGGGGGTGAGATCGACTGCTTTGGGGAAAATTTTGACGAATGGAAGAAGTCAGGCCATGACCTGCATTCCATTGTGACTGATCCTAGCTTCGTCGATCCTGCTGCAGGTGACTTCCGTTTCAAAGATCCCACTAACTCTGCGAAAATAGGCTTCATTCCTTTCGACACGGCCGCCGCAGGAGTGCGCGGCGACCCAGCATGGCGAAAACTCGCATCCGAAACTCCACCCGATTGGCACACTCGCTGAAAAATTGCCGGCGAAGAAAACCTTGTCGCACCGACTGCGGCTGAACATGTTTTCCTATATCGACAACCTCGAACAAACCAAAACTACCAACAATGAAAACCTCTCTATTCCCACCGGCCATCGCCGCACTTGCCCTCACCGCGACTACACTCCTCTGCCACGGTCAGGAAGACCTGAGCAAACCGGTCATTACCACTGAGACGAAAAAGGACGCTGACGGCAAGGACGTGCTCTACATGTATATCGACGGCATCAAGGTCCACGAACTTGACAACACGAAGCAACCCGCTCCTCCCATCGTCGCTCCGGGCGACCCTGGCGCGTTCTTCGCCGCACCCGCGGACGCGACCGTTCTGTTTGATGGCACTGAAAAAGTCGTTAGCGAAAAATGGACTGACACGAAGGGTAATCCCAGTGGTTGGAAAGTCGTCGATGGCGCCCTTGAGTCAGTCAAAGGCGCGGGCTACATCCAGACGAAGGACAGTTACGGCTCATGCCAGCTTCACGTCGAGTGGGCCTCTCCGACAAAGGTCGAAGGAGAAGGCCAAGGACGCGGCAACAGCGGCGTTTTTCTCATGAACACTTACGAGGTGCAGGTGCTAAACAACTTTGAAAACACCACCTATCCTGATGGACAGGCTGCTGCGCTCTACGGCCGGCAAAAGCCACTGGCCAACGTCTGCCGCAAGCCGGGAGAATGGCAGAGCTACGACATTGTCTTCCACCGGCCGATCTTTGATAAATCCGGCAAAATTACCCGTCGCGCCACTTTCACCGTGCTGCACAACGGAGTGCTCGTCCAAGACCACACCGTTCTCAGCGGCGGCACCAATTGGATGGGGCCTAACGCCGCTTCCGAATACAAGGCCCACCCCGACAAACTTCCACTCGCCCTCCAAGACCATGGTAACCCCGTCCGCTTTCGTAACATCTGGATTCGCGAACTGAAGGACTGAACCGGCTCTATCAACTAACACACGCAAATCGAATTTCCTCGATCTGCGTGTGCGAGTCCTTGCCAATCACCCGGTCATGATTGGAAATCCGCATTCAGGGCCCCTACCTCCAGCAACGCGGAAATAAGATCAGCAGGCAGCATCGGCTTGGCCAGACAGTGGCTCATGCCAGCCGCGATGTAGGACTCCCTCTCGGATTCTGAGTCGTTAGCGGTGAGAGCAATGATCGGGACGAATCTGCCGTGCTCGCCTGCCTCACCAACCCGCAGACGCCGGGCGGTTTCAACACCATCCATGAGGGGCATGCGGATATCCATGATGATCGCGCAGCAGGCGGGCTCATCCTGAAACAGGCGCAAAAGCTCTAGGCCGTTTTGCGCAACGAGCACCCGCAAATCTAACTTTTCGAGTTGAATACGGACAATACGCGCGTTGATTTCGTTGTCTTCCGCCACGAGAACCGTCCGGCCGCTAGCTTTCAGCGTGGTCGTCATTGCTAGTGGAGTAGCTACCACAGACGCCGGTATCGGTGTGTTGATGCCGATGATTGGAACGTGAAATCTAAAAACCGTGCCCTCGCCAAGCGTAGAATCAAAGTCGATACCGCCCCCCATTAGACCAAGCAGGCGATGACAGATGCTGAGGCCAAGGCCAGTGCCACCATAGAGCCGGGTAGAAGAGGCATCCACTTGGTGGAAAGGAGTGAAAAGATCGCTCGCCTGTTCCCGGTTGAAACCAATCCCACTGTCAGCGACTGCGAAACAAAGGCTCCCGTTTTCTGCTTTGACAGTGGTGTGCACTGTTCCGATAGCTGTGAACTTTACGGCATTGTCCACGATATTTGATAGAATCTGCCGGATGCGAGGCTCATCGCCGAGCATTGAGAAAGGTATGGAATTATCAAGCACCCAGGTAAACGACAGCCCTTTCTCAAGAGCAGCACGCCGATGGAGGGTCAGGGTTTCCTTGATCATGGCAGTGGGTTCGAACCCGATATCAGCAGGATGCACCCCGCCATGCTCGATCCGAGAGAAATCCAGAATATCATCGATGAGATGCCGCAGGATGAGGCCGCTGCGGTGGATGGTTTGCATGTGTTCGAGCTGGGACCGGCGAAGAGGTTCCTCCAACAGCAATTCGGTAAAGCCAATGATGCCATTGAGAGGCGTGCGGATTTCGTGGCTCATGGTGGCAAGAAACTCGCTTTTCGCCTGATCCGCCGCTTTGGCTTTTTCGGTTTGAAGCACGAGGCTATCAAAACCACGGCGAAGATTGCGCTGATAGAACCAGACCACCAGCCCGGCGACCAGAGAAAGAAGGAACGCACCCGCCGCTGCTGCGAGGGATTTACGGTTTAACGCGGAGATCGTGGCGGCGTATTTGCTCAATTCCATGTCCACAGCGGCGAAGGCCGTCACATTGCCCTCTGCATCTTTGATCGGCGCAAAGCCACTGATGAATGTGCCCCAGCGGTCTTTTTCCGGCTCCCTCAAGACACTCGGGCGTCCCGTTCGGAGAGCTGCTCGCATTTGCTCGGAGGCTTCTGTGTATTCCTGCATGATGTGAGACTTGTCGTCCACGCCATCACCATCCGAATCGCCCACAGGCGTCGGATCGAGGATGAAGTAAATTTTCCCATCCCGCACGATGCCGGTGTAGATGAATTTGAAAGCATCAGGGCCTTCCAAGGCGTCTTTCATTTTCGCCAGCCGGTCGAGGGCAGCAAGATAGTTCGGGGAGTTTTCCTGTTCCACACGGGTAAAGGTGGCGTGCTCGGCGGCATCCACCGTGAGTGCTGCTGCGGCGGCGGCATGAGTCAGTGCGGTGCGCATGTCTTGATCCGCCTGCCTAGTCACCGTGATGTGGAAATTCAGGATCACTGCCCCGGTGGCCAAAAATAGCAGAATTCCCACAAGCAAACCGCCGACTAACGGATTGAGCCCCCGCCAACGCCCGACCACTGAGCCTGAAACGGCGGATGGTGAAGTTGGATCGCTACTGGATAAGGACATAGGCTCCAAATAGGGTATTTGGCGGAAAACCCAAGGACTATGTCGAACCGACCTCACTCATCGATCAAAACTTACGGATAAGCCAAAGCCAATCGCTCGCACAGGGGCAACTGCCAAGGCCGGGCGATGGTCGCTACATTTTGCTGACGATCAATCCCCGGGACGAAACAGGGGCACTCGGATTCCTACGGAGTGTGGGAAATGCGATAGAACCTCGCGGGAGAAGGAGGGTCTTTGATGTCGCGGAACTCGATGAACCCGGGCGCGGTGATTTGCCTTTCCGCTCCTTTTTCCCAACGGATCAAATCGTCCGAGTATTCCAGGGCATAGGTTCCGGGCTGGGTGGCGGTTGTGTGGACCGTCATGTCGCCAGGAGTGCCCGTCAGCCAGGCCGCCGCTGGAGATTCAGTCTGCGGCACGGCTGTTAGCGATGCTGCTGGCGCCTGATTCATCACCTCCACGGGAGCAGGCGCGGGGGAGGCGCTTGCTAGGGTGGTGACAACCGTCACACGCACATTGTCCAGCAACAGGTCGAGAGAGTTTGTCGAGGAGGACTGATCCTGAAACGTCAGGGTCGTGGAAGCGCTGTTCGCCACGAAGGTGAAACTTTGAGGAAACCAACGCGTGCTGCCGTTGCCAGGGCCGGAGATGGTCACCGCCTGCGAAAGGAGGCTTGAAGTCCCGGCTGCCGTCACTTGCAGGCGTTGCGCGTTGGTGTTGTATGCCATGACGCCGGCATCGAATTGCAAGCGATACAACTGCGCCGGCGTCGTTGCGAAGGTCTGGGACAAGACTCCGTTAGGAGTCGAGTTTCCGCCATTGAAACCGACATGTTTGAGTCCGTCTGAAGACACGTATGCGATGGAATTCGATTGGATCTGCTGATTGCCCAACCGAGTCCAGCCGGTGTAGTCGGATTCAAAGCTGCCGTTAACGAGCCCCCCCGAGGCGGGCTGCACGACGGTTAGGACCACGGTAACGATATTTGACCTCAGCAATCCGTCGCTGGCCTGATAGGTAAATGAGTCCGGACCGGTGTAGGCCGCGGCCGGCGTGTAGGTGAATCCACCGTTGGCATTCAAGATCAGGCTGCCATGGCTCGGAAGGGACACTGAAACAGCCGTCAGCGGTGAGGCCTCCGGGTCGGTATCGTTGATTAAAACACCTGGTCCCGGCACCACCAATGGAGTGTTCTGGGTGGCCACATACTGGTCCGCCGTAACTGCGGGAGCAGTGTTAGGAACGCTTGCTCCGCCCGAGACGCGGACGTTGTCGAGCATCATGTCTAGGGCAACCGTGGAGGCCGATTGATCACGAAATACCAAAGTTGCCGCGGGACCATCCGCCACAAAGGTGAAACTTTGGGGCAACCACCTGTTTGATCCGCCCCCGGCTCCATTGATGGTGATGGTCTTGTCGAGCAGTGCGGCCGTGCCGGTGACGGTGACCCGCATCGTTTGCGGGCTGGTATTATAGGAGAGCACTCCAGCGTCAAAGGCCAGTGTGTAGGATTGGCCCGCGACAGTGGCGAAAGACTGCGACAGCACCGCGTTGGGGGTGCTGTTTCCACCGTTGAAGCCCACCAGCTTGACGCCATCCGTCGCGGCATAGGGTGCCGTCGCCTGGATGCTCTGATTTCCAGTGACAGTCCATCCGGTGAAGCCAGTTTCGAAACTGCCATTGAGCAAAGTGCTAGCGATGGCTCCATTCACGTAGAGGGACGCGCTCACGACATTCGAAGCCATGCCACCTCCGACGGAATGATAGGTAAATGAGTCAGGCCCTGTGTAGCCATTATCAGGCGTATAGGTGAATCCGCCGTTGGCATTCAAGGTGACGGCCCCGTGGCTTGGTCCGCCATCGAGAATCGCAGTTAGAGAACGTAACAAAGGGTCAGTGTCATTGCCAAGCACGCCGGGAGCAGGAACATCGAGTCCCCTTCCCGCCTGAGCTTGATAGGAGTCGGCTAGAGCAGTTGGAGCGGACACCACCGTATTCTCGTTGATGGTGAGACCGACGGTCACGATGTTCGAATCCGAGGATCCGTCGCTGGCGTGATAGGTGAACGAGTCGGTTCCGAAATAACCGACGGCAGGGATGTAGATGAAGCCACCGTTCGCATTCAAAGTAAGGTTACCGTGGCCCGGACCCACATCGAGAATAGCAGTCAACGGATTGGAATCGGCATCCGTATCATTCGCCAGCACTCCAGCGGCAGGGACTACGAGCGTGATATTTTCATCTATCGAATAGGCATTGCCGGTTGCCACAGGCGCGGTGTTGACGATGGGAGGACCGACCGAAGGAGGACCGGTCACCCTTACACGGTCGAGTGTCATGTCGAGGGCGGCGGTTGAGGTGGATTGGTCCCGGAATGTCAGCGTGCTTATCGGACCGGTGGCCACAAAGGTGAAACTCTGGGGCAGCCAGAGGTTGCTTCCATTGCCCGGACCATTGAACGTGATGACTTGGTCGAGAATGGTGCCGCTGCCGCTGACCGTCACCCGCAGGGTTTGAGAAGCGGTGGTGTAAGAGAGAACCCCGACGTCGAAGGTCAGGGTGTAGGTTTGTCCCGCCACCGTGGAAAAGTTCTGCGAGAGCACGGCGTTCGGTGTCCTGTTCCCGTCGTTGAAGCCCACCAGTTTACCGCCGTCGGTCGCGACATAGGGTGCCGCGCTTTCAATGCTCTGGTTGCCGGTGAAGGTCCAGCCCGTGTATCCCGACTCGAAGCTGCCGTTGACCAGAATATCGGAGACAGTCCCCCCACCACTCACGGAAATCGTCACGATTGCCAAGTTCGAGGTCAGCCTGCCGTCACTCGCTCGGTAGGAAAATGAGTCGAGCCCGACGTACCCGGCCACCGGAGTGTAGGTGAAGCCTCCGTTAGCATTCAAGGAGACCGTCCCATGCCCCGGATTTGTGGCGAGCACCGATGTCAAAGGATCGGCCTGCGAGTCCGTATCATTTCCTAACACGCCGCCGGGAGGAATCACCAAGGCAGTGTCCCTACTGGCCGGATAGGTGTCGTCAACTGCGATCGGCGCGATATTGACCCCGGGTGCCATTTGGTTGATCCAGTTAGCCACTAATGAGACATTTGCATTGTCGATTTCATTGCTCCCCATCGGCGGCATTCGTGAGAATCCTGCGGAACCCATCATCCTTTTCATCACCACGGAGTGAGCCGTATCACCGGGAACAATGAGCTTGTAGCCATCCCCCGCCGAGCGGGCCTGGCCATTGATGAGTCCAGTTTGGGCGAGGGTCACCTCGGGGCGTCCATCCCAAGCAGCGGGCACCGTGCTGGCGGTGCCAGCGTGACAATTGGAACAGTTCACTGCTAGGTAGGATCTCACCCGATCCTCTATCGGCTGCGAGGTTTCGTCCGGCCGGAAGTGCCGTGGCAGGATCGATGGCGATTCGGGAGTGTTGGAAAAATAACCGTGACCTTTCAACAGGTCGATTTGATTGCCATTGAAGCCGTTGATCGCGTAGGAGAGATTGAGCTGACGAGTATTGAAAGACAAGGCATGGCCCGCCTGAGGTGTGTGGCAACTGCTGCACTGCGAGCGGCTGGGGATTCTCCACTGCTGGGTGTATGGTGCGCCGTTCACCGTGACGTTTACGGGCACGTCTTCACCAGCGTCGCCCACCAATGTCGCATCGGTCCCGGCCGCGTTCCAGCGGTAGCTCACGCCGTAAGTGCTGGTCGCGGTTTTCACTAACAAGCGAGTTTCAATGCGCTTTTTCGCTGACGCCGGGTCTCCGCGCACACTTTCCAAATCGAAGTGCTTGATCCAGATTTGGCCTGCGGGAAAAGTCCAAGCGCCGTCGCGCGACCAGTTGATCTTGCTGGCGACATCCGGCATGAGGAACCAACGGCGCTTCACCGCGTAGTCGCTCCAGAGGGGTAGATTTACCGTATAAGGCATGACCCCGGGTGCTGGAGACAAGTCGGTAAGATCCGCAAACAGGCCTGTCGCGCTGAGGGTCGCGGGGAAATTATTTGTCACTGTGGTGGTAGTGATCCGCATGATCCGACTGCCGTTGTAATCGCAAACCAGAACATCCCCGTTTGAAGGATCGGTACCGAATGCCGTCAACGACGCCAGCCCGGCGATCCGGGTCACGGTTGGAACACCGCCCGACCGTTTCAGAGTCCAGATATTGCCGGTCACGTAGTCACCGAAAAAGTAGGAGCCGGACAAGCTGGAAAAACGAGTGCCACGATAGACCACGCCGCCGATGACACAATTTCCCTTGTAGGCTGATTCACCACCCGGAATGTTCGGGTGGGCGAATTCGTAAATCGGCGGAACTGGGGAGAAACCGGCCGGAGGCGAGTTCTTCGGTCCGTCATGGAGTCCCTCGCGGTAGGCCCACCCGTAGTTAGCCCCCTTCGTGACGAGATCCACTTCTTCGTAACTTTCCTGGCCGACGTCACCGGCCCAAATGTCTCCCGTCTGCGCATCGATGGAAAACCGCCACGGATTGCGGAAGCCCACGGCCCAAAACTCGGAGCGAACGTAGGGTAAGCTGGCTGCTGGAATCGCGATGCCATTGAATTGGCCATTCCATGTACCGCCCTTGCTGGTCGCGACATAGGGATTGTCGATCGGGACGCTGTAGCGCGCGAAAAATTTACCCGAGCCTGCCGGAATCTCGTCTCGCGGAATGGAATTTCCCGGGCCATATCCCAGACCTATGGCGGCAGGATTTGGGTGCGCGTTGGCTTCCAGATTTCCGGGCTTTTTGTCCACGTCGATCCGCAGCATGGCGGAAAAGAAATTCATCTCGATGCGTTGAGCATTGCTGTAGCCGTCGCCAGGTTCGCCTTCATCACCGACCGCATAATACAAATAGCCATCCGCACCAAAGTGCAGATCCCCGCCGTTGTGCCAATCGTGGCGGTCCCGCTGTTCGATCAAGATCAACTCGGACGCTGGGTTTGCCACGGGAGCGGGCTGACCGATCTGGGCAGGCGGGACAGTGAAGCGCGAAAGCCGCTGAAACCTGACCGCGGGGTCCGAAGTTTTCCTAACCGAGTAAGTGACATAGAAATAGCCATTGGTCGCAAATGCCGGATGAAACGCGAAACCTAACAATCCTGACTCATCACCGAGAACCGGATTCCAGTATTCCGCAGGCGTCCGGGCAGGAGCGGTAATCACCTGAACCAAATCGAGCATCACCGAGGAAACGGGAGTGGCGGCGGTCACATCGCGGATGACCTTGATCTTCCCCCCATGCTCACCGACGAAGAGGCGTTTTGTATCTCCCGGCGGGCTGTCCATACAGACAGGAAGATAGAAGCTTGCGCCCGGATAAGCAGGCACCACCTCCACCGCAGAGGGAGGCGGTTCGGCAGGCACGTTAAAGTCATTGTTAGGAATCCGCAGCGAAGAAGAAACTGAGACGTTCACCGTCCCTACTTGGGATTGTCCGCTGGTGCTAGAGATGCGGTAAGTAAAGCTGACTGGAGCGGTGCTACCCCCGGAGTGCGCGTAGAGAATTTCCCCCGAAGGCTGAATCGTCGCCGTGCCCACCGACGGCGGCGAGACGATTTGTAAGGTCGCCGGGTTGATCGACCCGAGATCATTGCCGAGCACCGCGATGCGGACCTTTTGCCCGGGATTAATAGTAGCAGAATCATTCGCCACCGCCAGCGCAACATTGGAAGGTCCTGTCACCCGGACATTATCAAGCAGCAGGTCTATTCCATTGCTCGTAGCAGACTCATCTCGAAAAGTAAGCGTGGTCGAGGCGCTGTTAGCGACAAAGGTGAATGACTGCGGGTATCAGCGAGTGACCGCTCCGTTCGGGCCGTTGATAGTGACCGTCTGCGAAAGCAAACTGCCCGTGCCGCGCCCGGCGACGATGACTGACATCCGTTGCGGAGTTGAGTCGCCGGCGAAAGCACCCAGTTCGAAGGCAAGAGTATAGGTCTGTTGTGCGACGGTGCTGAAAGTCTGGGACAAGACGCCGTTCGGAGTCGTGTTTCCGCTGTTGAAGGCCACAAGCTTGGTGCCATTGGTCGCCGTGTAAGGGACGCCAGCGACCGCGATATTCTGGTTTCCCGAGGCCAACCATCCCGAGTAGTTCGACTCGAAACTACCGTTGACCAAGATTTGCGCATGACCCGTGGCGGCACAAAACAGCACTAAAAACAAGGACGCGGCACACCGCAACGTTTTGCAGAAATTCATACATTCGGGGGGAGTTGGGGGAAAAGCATTCCTTGGGAACCACGGTATCAGCGCGAATTCCTTTCAAATGCTCAGTCAGGGGGAGAAATCTAAATGAACAGATTTCAGCTAAAAAATGCAATTTTTGGTCCAAAGGTCAATCAGAATTTCCCCGCCAGAGCTTGAATATCAGCCAATCCGCCACGATACATGTTAGGCCCGCGCCGATGCATAGAGGAATGGTAATCCAGCTTTCGCAGGCAGCTTCGATTTCTCCCAAACAGTCGTCATTCGAGCGAAATCACTGCTAAAAACCGGGTATGACGACTCCAGTCCGAGAGTCTATTCGAGAATCATTTCCTCCAACCGTTTTTCGGAAACCTTGCCCTGCAGGGGAATGTCCGGGGCGAAGAGCGAGATCCGGTATTCCTCCAACGCCCAACCAGCCGACCAATGCGCCGGGTCATCCGCATCGGCGGTGTGACGCTGGAACCACGGCACCCAAAGTCGCCGGAAGCGGTCCATTTTCTCCAGATCCTTCACGATCGGCAGCGACGCGAGCCGCCCTAACCGAGAACGGATCGCACGCAGCCGCCTCGGGTATTCGCGGAAATTATTGAAGCCCGCACGCCAGGCGAAATTTTTACGGAAGAGCCACGCCAGTTGTTCTTCGAGATCCTCCGCAATCTCGCCGAAATTACGATCCTTGCGGTTCGCTGCGATCCACCGCTGGATCTCTGGCAGAATTTCGAAAATCTCATCCATCGCCTTCCCGATGAACGCCGCGGCTTCATACCACCGGCCTCTCGCCTCTTCTGTGAGAGCTCTGAATTCAGCAGGCGATCTTGGAAACACTCCGCCCGCCGCGCCCTCCGCTGCTAGCAGGATTAGATCGTTCAAGGAAGTTCCGCCGACACCGAGTCTCGGCATTTCCACCTTCGCCATCATTCCTAGCGGAAATTTTTTCGTCAGGTAAGCCACCTGATCCGGATGCGCCAACCAGAGCAATCTCGCGCCACCCGCACGGTGAGATTCGGCTGCTTCCGCCGCATGGGTGAACGCACGGATGCCGACGGATTTCCCCTCGTCCACCAACGCCGGATAGGCGGCACCACCGGGAGTGACGACAAGCTCCGGCAGGCTCTCGCCGTCCCATGTGGTGATGCCCTTGCGCTCGATATCCACATTCGCCGCTGCTTCGAATCGCACGCGCATGCGGTCGGTGAGCTGGAGTTTCAAGACGGCCACGTCATCACCCATCGCGAGTTCTTGGGCATCATCATCACAGATCCAGATCTTCGTAACGAGTTCAGGCGGCAGTTTACTAACATCATATTCGTCCGCAGGAATGTGCGCACCGTTCCGCTCCTTCAGGTGTTCGGATAGAGCTTGGAAAATCGAACGATCCTTAGGCGAGAAACACCAGAGATTAGCGAAGCTGTCCGCAGCGGGGCTGATCGGCTGGCAGATCCGGCGGTAGTCCTTCGGCAGCGAGCGCAGCAGGATTTCCGCCCGCTCGCGGAGATCTCCATCCACTCCCCAAGCGGGCAGCCAGTTGGGAAATTTTGGCAGTTGGTCCACATGCACCCCAATGGTCACGCCGTCGTCGCGCTGGCCCTGCGCGGTGTGATAGTAGAGCGTATATTCCTCGCCACCGTGACGAAGCGAGTCGGGAAAACCGTCGAGCCCGAGATCGGCGAAATCCTCGTCCACCACATCGGCAACGGCCAACATCAGCGAATCCTCGTTTTTCACGAGCCACTTGTGAAAGGCAGCGGCGGTGTTGATATCTTCCGGAATCCGCTCTTCGAAAAACCGGATTACCGCCTCGTCACTCCACAAGCCGCCAGGCCTGCGGAGTTTCTGTTCGATGGCCTCGATCTCAACGCGCATCTCGTTGATGTGATCGAGAAACTCGCAGCGTTTCCGCAATCCGCCGCCCACCACGCCTTCGCGCAGAAAGATATTTCTAGCAGCCCTCGCATCCACGCGGCCGTAATGGACGCGCCGCCCGACGACCACGGGCAGGCCACCGCAGATCACGGTTTCCTTGCCATAGACGGCACCCTGGTTTTCATCCCAGTGGGCCTCGCCATACTTGCTTTTGCAAAGGTGCGGGGCGACTTGCTCGACCCACTCCGGCTCGATCCTAGCAACACGCCGCGCCCACAGCCGGGTGGTTTCGACGAGTTCCATGGCCATTACCCACTCGAAGCGTTTCGGCAGTGCAAAGAGGCCAGAGCCGGGGAACACCGCGAAAAATCCGCCGTTCGCCGCACGGTAGCTTTTCGACTCGCGGTCCCATAACCCGAACTGGCGTGGCACGCCTGCTAGAAGAGCCTTGTGCAACGTGGAGTAACCGGCAGGCGACGAAATCCCGTCCTTGATCTCGCCGATCTTCAGTTTCCACTCGCGCTCCAACAGATCGGCGAGTTCATCGCGGACGTTCGCCCACTCCATCGCGCGGCGGGCGTTGAGAAAAGCGCCCCCGCAGTATTTCCGCAGGGCGTTGCGTTTCCACCGACCGCGTTCGTCGCGAAAACGGGCGAGGTCGTTCCACATTCGCAGAATGCTGACAAAATCGCTATCGCCGTCTTTCCACCGGGCGTGCGCGGCATCGGCTTCGCGGGTTTTCTCGGCAGGTCGCTCGCGGGGATCGTTCGATTCCAAAGCGGCGACGATGGGTAAAACCTCCGCGAGACATCCTTCTTTCCGCGCCTCTATCAGCATACGCCCCAGCCGCGGATCGACCGGCAGTCGCGCGATCTGGCGGCCGGAATCGGTGAGCTGTTTTTCCTTATCGAGCGCGCCCACTTCCCGCAGCGTTCGGTAGCCTTCGGACACCGCTTTCGGCGCAGGTGGATCGAGGAAGGGAAACTCATCGATCTCGGGAAGACCGAGCGATTTCATGCGCAGGATCACGCCGGCGAGAGAACTGCGGCGGATTTCCGGATCGGTGAACTCCGGGCGTTCGGGGAGTTCGCTTTCCTCGTAGAGTCGCACGCAGACACCATCGCGCACGCGACCGCAGCGGCCTTTCCGCTGGCGGGCGCTGGCCTGGCTCACCGGCTCAATCTGCAGGCGCTGCACGCCTTTCCCCGGACTCCAGCGGCTCACACGAGCAATGCCGGAATCGATCACACAAGCGATCCGAGGAATCGTTAGGGATGTTTCCGCGACGTTCGTGGCGAGGATGAGACGGCGTTTGTTGCCCGGATTAAAAACTCGCTGCTGGTCGCCAAGTCCCAGACGCGCAAACAGCGGAAGAACCTCAGTCCCACGATATTGACGGCCATCCAGCACATCGGCGCATTCACGGATCTCGCGCTCCCCGGGAAGAAAAACCAGCACATCTCCGTTAGGCTCGACCTCCCCGAGATAGTCCACCGCACGCGCGACGTGTTGTGCTAGATCCTCATCGTCGAAAGGCGGCAGAAAAAACTCAGCCACCGGAAACATCCGCCCGGGAGCCTCGATCACAGGCGCGGGCACGCCGTTGATCGTGAAAAACTCAGAGAACGACCCGGCATCAAGCGTGGCGGAGGAGATGACGAGTTTCAGATCTTTCCGCCGATCGAGCAGGCGGCGGACGTAACCTAGCAGGAAATCGATGTTGAGCGAGCGTTCGTGCGCTTCGTCGAGGATAAGCGCCTCGTATTGTTTCAGATCCCGGTCGCCCTGCGTCTCGGCGAGCAGGATTCCATCGGTCATGAACTTGATGCGTGTCTCCCGCGAAGTCTTGTCCTCGAAGCGCACCTGATAGCCGACGTAATCGCCGAGCGGCACGCTCAGCTCCTCAGCCACCCGCTTGGAAACACTCGCCGCCGCGATCCGCCGCGGCTGGGTGCAACCGATGCGTCCGCCGTCGGTGCCAAGCGCTTCGGCGACCATTTTCGGGAGCTGCGTCGTTTTCCCCGAGCCAGTCTCACTGACGACGACCACCACCGGATGCGCGCGCACGGCCGCAAGGATTTCCTCCCGATGCTCGACGATCGGAAGTTCCTGCGGATAATTCCACTTCATCACTCTGCCACGCGATTCCAAAAGATCAGTCGGTTGGATGAAGTGGCACGGGCATCACAAAAAAGGCCGCAAAAATCCTCAAAACAGACATGCGGATCGCGGCCGACCGATTCAATTTAAAAAACATCACAGTCAACGTGACGGTGGTGCCGGAGGGCGTCAAACGCATAATCTTCCGTCCTCGGTCGGGGGCACACTGCCGGTGGTCATGCCCCTTGCACCAAAGCCATGCATTCTGCGGTGGTGTGACAAAAGCCAGCGGTCGGGGCGATTGCCGTATGCCGTATGCCGTTGAGTTGGCATGTGTTCGGACAGAAAGCGAACGGCGACACAGCGTCTGCGATACCCATGGTGGATTTCTAGACTCTCTGAACAGCAGTGCTGAAATTCGCAATGCCCAACCAACCATTCGTTTTCCCCTCGGACATGGTGCAAAGAGGACGAAACATGAAGACCAATTCCATCCCACTCACTCACAATTGGAGACCATGGATGATCGCAGCAATGTGCGCCATCCTCACAACGGCGAATGCTCCAGCTCAGAACCCATCCGCCAGCATCCACACAACGGACACTATTTTCTCTTCCGCCAGAAACCGGTCGTGCTGATATGACAACGTGATCTATGAAATCTGCAACGAGCCTTATAACGGAAACGTGCCGCAGGCGTGGGAAGCGGCGATCATTAATGAACTCGCTGCCACTGAATCAGAGCTGCCCTACCTGCACCTCATCGCGCAGAACGTTTACAACTATCAGGGCATCGTCACCAATCCCCATCCGTCGGTATCCATCCTCAATTTTCACTATGCCTATCCGAACGCTGCCACCCAGAACTACGGGCTGAATCTCGCGCTGGGTGACGACGAGATCGGCTTCGCAGGCCAAGCGGATTTCACCTACCGCCGTGAGGCGTGGGAGTTCATGCTCTCCGGCGGAGGATTGTTCGATCACCTCGATTTTTCGTTCACCACCAGTTCGGAAAACGGTACTGCCACCCAGTCTGCGCCGGGTGGAGGAGGCCCGGCGATCCGCAGTCAGTTGGGAGTTCTGCGCGGAATGCTCGAAGGTCGCCCCGGATGGTGAGTGGCTCGGCGTGCTGCTCTTCACGGCGGCATCCCGTCGCTTGCGCCACCGCGACCAATGGATTGGCTGGAGCGACGAACAGCGGCGGCGACGCCTGCCGCTGGTGGTCAACAATTCCCGCTTCCTGCTCCTGCCGGATAAAACCAGCCCTAATCTCGGTTCCGCCGTGTTGTCGCGCGTCGCGTCGCGCCTGAGCAACGACTGGGTAGAACGCTACGGCCATCCGGTGCTGGTGGTCGAAACCTTCGTCGATCCACAATTGTTCCGTGGCACCGTTTACCGTGCGTCGGGTTGGCTGGAACTCGGACTCACCCAGGGCAACGGGCGCGTCTCACGCGATTACTACGAACCTCACGACCGTCCCAAGCACAACTCAAGGCGCTCGGCGTGCGTCGCGACGGCAAAACCCGACGCTATCCCACGCCCGATCAGACAACCTTCAGCCGCATGATGTCCAACGTGAATGCCGACATCGTCGAGCAAGTCCTGCTAGAATTGCAGCAGCGCATCCGTGGTCCCGTCCCGGAGCAGGAAATCGTCGTCATCGACGGCAAACAACCCAAACACGCCGGTGGCCACAACGTCGTCACCGCCATCAGCTCGCCCTCCCTGCACTACCTCGGCTGCGAACTCGTTACAGACAAAAGCAACGAAATCCCCGCCGCCCGCACGCTCATCGGACGGCTCGATCTCGATGGCAAACTCGTTTCCCTCGATGCCCTGCACAGTTGCCAGCAGACCGCGCGTCAAATCGTGCTCGATGCCGGAGCCGACCATTCGCTGACCATCAAAGACAATTGCTCCGTCATCAAAAAGTGCATCGAATCGAAACTGCCCAATCCGGGCTCCCCCCTTTTGCCCCGTAAAAACACGTAGGGAATTTCGCCGAGCACTGCCGCGAAGAAAAAAAACGCCAATACGTGACGCGCCAACTCGTGTGCGCGCCGACCACCGGCGAAGAACTGCTATTCCCTGCGCCGCGCAAATCGCCCGCCTCCAACGCCAGCGCAGCGGTCGCAACGCCGCCATCTCGCTGGTCACCAGCGCCAGACCCCGCCTCCCAAAACCAAAACCACAACGCGAGCCTCGTGCATAGGCACTGACCCATTCCTACTCCCGCCGATTTTCGGTTGACCTCAACGAAAATCGACCGAAGAGTGCGATACCCATCATACCACTTTCATTACTTCCTTCCGGAATTTGAAAGCAACCGCAGCCAAACATGCCCGACCGAAAATCCACAAATCATTTCTCATCCATGGGATGGCTTGTCTCTGGACTACTCCTGATCTTGCTTGCCGCGCATTCGCTGGGCGTGGAACCGATCAAACCACATCCTGACAACGGTCGCTATTTTCTCTACAATGATCGCCCGGTGGTGCTCATGGGTTCGTCCGAGCATTATGGTGCCATCATCAACCTCGATTTCGACTACATACGCTATCTTGAGGAAACCCGGGCCTGCGGCTTGAATTACGTCCGCATCTTCACCGGAGCCTACAGGGAAACCACCGGATCGTTCAACATTCCCGATAACACCCTCGCCCCGCTCCCCGACCGCTCGGTGACTCCATGGAAACGCACGACCATCCCCGGCGCGGGAGACGGCGGTAAAAAATTCGATCTCACGCAATGGGATCCCGCGTATTTCCATCGTCTACGGGATTTCGTCAGTGCCGCCTCGAAACGCGGGATCGTGGTGGAGCTGACGCTGTTCAGCTCGGTCTATGACGACGTCCTGTGGAACCTCTCGCCCCTGAACGCGGCGAACCACATCAATGACGTGGGCTCCACAGGACGCGCCAACTGTTATAGTCCGACCGGCGATCTCCTTCCATTTCAAATAAACCTCACTCGCAAGTGTGTGACGGAACTTCAGGACTTCGACAACGTGATTTATGAAACCATCAACGAACCCTATCAGCAGAATGTCCCAAGGGCGTGGGAGACACTGATCATTGATGAAATCGTCGCCAGCGAGGCTGAATTTCCCAAACGCCATCTCATCGCGCAGAATGCTTTCAACTATCAGGGAACGATTTCCAGTCCCCATCCCGCCGTCTCACTTTTCCATTTCCACTACGCCTATCCGGCCGCCGCCAGCCAGAACTACGCACTGGGGGTCGCACTCGGTGATGATGAAACCGGCAACGCCGGCCGCGAGGACTTCCCCTACCGCCGCGAGGCATGGGAATTTATGTTTTCCGGCGGCGGGCTTTTCAATCATCTCGATTATTCGTTTACCGCCACTCGCGAGGATGGCATCGATTCGCAGAACGCGCCCGGCGGCGGCGGCCCGGCGATCCGGCGGCAGTTAGGGGTGCTGCGTTGGTTTTTGGAAGAGCTACCGCTGGTGAACCTCGTGCCGCAATCCAGTTTCGTCATCGGCGGCATCCCATCTGGCGGCGCGGCCACCGTCATCGGCGCGCCGGGTGCGGCCTACGCCGTCTATCTTCGAGGTGGCACCCAGGCGAATCTAGCTCTAAATCTACCCAATGGAATCTGGCGCGGACAATGGATCGACACCCGCTCGGGACTGGTCATCGGCACCGAGCCTGAATTCTCCCACCCGGGCGGGCAGCGGATTCTAGTTTCCCCGGCTTACACGGATGACATCGCCCTGCGCCTGTTCGGAGGAAACCTTCTGCCGCCGGACGTGATCATCACCTCTCCTTCTTATAACAGACTCATCCCCACCACCGCCGCTAGCCTCACCCTCACAGCGGAAGCGTCCGTGGCAAACGGTACGCTTGATGGAGTGGAGTTCTTCGACGGGGAGCAGTCACTGGGCACGGTGACCACCGCCCCCTACCAACTTGACTTGGCCGACTTGAAGTCGGGCCAACACATTTTCCGGGCCAAGGCGAAAGCCACCGACGGCCGCAACGCTTCCTCCCCGCTGATCCGGGCCACGGTGATCGGCCCCTTCCTGGCCGGTGTCAATTTGAACGGCAATTCGCTGAATGCCGACGGAGTGACCCTGCAATCCCAATTGGAAGCCCTGTCCTCGGGACTCACCATCACAAATACGCAACCCGGCAGCACCTCCGGCAGCCTCACCTTGTATCCCCCACCGGACGCGTCCACCGGAATCCTCCTTTCGAACCATCTCCTGCGGCTCAGCGCGACCGGTAACACGGAGCTCGGGATCACTTATCCAGTGCCGAACGGATATTACGACGTTTTCCTCTTTATCGTTGAAGATCAAACCAGCTACTCGCGAAGCATGCGGCTGCTCATCGAAGGGCAGCTTCTTGCCCGCGGCATCGGCGACCAGGCCAGGGGCGAGTGGCATAAATACGGTCCCTACCGGACCAAAGTGGAGGATGGCACTCTCAACCTCGGCCTTCAACAGGACACTAAAGGCGTTCCCAAGATTGCCGCTTTCTCAATCTATCAAGCAGCAGCTCCGCCCACATCCTCGGATATCAGGCTGGGCATCGAACAATCCGGCGGCCTGTCCGTCCTTTCCTATCCGGCAGGACTGACAAGCCCAAAAATCGAAACGTCCGACGACCTTGTCAGCGCCTGGCAGGAGATTCTAGAACCCGTTTCCAACTTCTCTGCTCAGGACGTGATCCACGTGCCTATGGACAGGACGAAGAGATTTTTTCGCCTGAAAACGGAGTGAAAATCCGGCGGACCGTCACCTTAGTCTCACGGGTCTGGTTTGACGCCCACCCTTTCCAACATCACCTTTTTCCGGAAACCTGCGGTGGACGAAATCGCTTCCCTTAAACTAACCTCCGGACCACCAACCATGGACACCCTCAAGCATCTTCTGAAAAACAACCACGATTGGGCCGAATCCATCCTCGAAAACGATCCCGAGTTTTTCCACAAACTCGCCAACCAACAGAACCCCGAATACCTTTGGGTCGGCTGCTCGGATAGTCGTGTGCCCGCCAACCAGATCACCGGACTCGCCCCCGGAGAAGTGTTCGTCCATCGCAACGTCGCCAACGTCGTCGCAGAGACCGACTTCAATGTCCTCGCCGTCATGCAATACGCAGTGGACGTTTTAAAAGTCCGCCACATCATCATTTGTGGTCACTACGGCTGCGGCGGCGTGAAGGCAGCTTATGAAAATTTCCGCCACGGCATGATCGATAACTGGCTGGCTGGCATTCGTTCGCTCAGCCGCAAGCACCATGATGAACTCGCCGCCCTCACTCCCGACGCCGCGGTGAACCGTCTATGCGAACTCAATGTCCTCGCCCAAGCCGACCACGTCGCCAACACCAGCATCCTCCAAGACGCCTGGATGCGCGGCCAGAAAATCGCCATTCATAGCTGGATTTACGGCCTCACCAGCGGCTTGATCACCCCGCTTGCCCCGTCCATGCACGGGCCTCCCGAGTGAAGAATTTTCACCTTGGTGCTTGAAACCCAGAGGAACCGGTGCATCTTTACCGGTGTCTAGCGACAGGGGGCGTTCTGGTTTCGACGGGATGCTTGAGACGCTGGTTGCACGTAGAGGTTGATCGGTTGGCCTCTTTAAAAAGCCGTTCAAAAAAAATAAATGCAGACTCTAACGAGCTCGCACTGGCCGCTTAATTGACGACCACGTCAGAACCCCGACACCTGCTGAGGGGGATGGCGAACACTTAGCAGGCTGGGATGAGCGTCGGGTAGCCGGGCGTTTTTCCGAGATAAAACAGGTTTCTAGGATGAGCAACGCCGCATGAGGGCCCAGCCCATCCGAAACTCCAGACCACATGCTAAACGTGTAGATGCCAGTGTTGACGGCGTTTCGGACAGGGGTTCGACTCCCCTCGCCTCCACCATTTCAAAATCACCCGTAACGAGCTAAATACCAACTCGTTACGGGTTTTTTATGGCCGAGGAACTCGGCCTC
>JBBRYQ010000058.1:0-34130 GCA_038237425.1 Verrucomicrobiales bacterium | reverse complement strand
GAGGAATCGCCACGGCGGATGCGGTCGGTCACGCCCTTGGCGACTTCGACAGCGGGCTCGGGGTTTTCCTTGATCGTGAGGAAGGCTTTTCTAACGGCGATCTCGATTTTCGTCTCGGACCATGGGACCACGTTGCCATTGCGGCGGATGAGGCGGACGGGCAGGGAGTGCGGGCCGATGTGGACATCGACGGCGCCGGTTTTTTCCATGGAGCGGCGGAAGGCAAGGGACTTCGCGACGTCGTGGGCTTCGTTTTCGACGAGGGCTTTTTCGATGAGTAGATAGAGGTCACCCTCGGAAAGGCGGAGGCGGCCGTCGGCTTTCAGGGAATCGGTGAGGAAGGAGGCGACGGAGTGGGCGATGTCCGAAACGAACTTGCGGTTGACGTCGGAGAAGATGGAGGTTTCGTCCTGCTGGCGGGAGATGAGGAGATCGGCGAGGGAATCGCCGATGGCGTCGGCGACGTCTTCGAGCGAGAAGTGGGAATCGGTGGTGCCGCGGGTGATGGTGATGTCGGTGACGGGCTGGCGTTTCTCGGTGGTAAGGACATCGCGCCAGTTGAAGCCGCGGTCGGTGAGGGTGAAGCGGTCGGTGACGACTTGTTTCAGAGCCAGGTCTTCGTTTAAGTTAAGGGAGCGATACATGGTGTGGAGCGTGGCGAGTTTTTGGAGAAGAGAAGTGGAGAGTAGAGAGAGAAGAGGGATGCGCGGGGCGAGACGCCCCGGCAACGGACTGGGGCAAGATGCCCCAGCTACTATCAGAGCTCGTCGTCGTCGACGGAGGCGAGGGCGGAGGCTTTTTGGTATTCGGTGACGCGGCCTTCGAAGAAGTTGGTTTCCTTTTTGATGTCCATCATTTCGGCGAGCCATGGGAAGGGGTTGCTGACGGATTCGTTGAGCGGGGCGAGGCCGCAGGAGGTGAGACGGCGGTCGGCGATGTAGTCGATGTAAGTTTCGAAATCGACGGAGTTGAGGCCGAGGGCGGAAACGGGGAGGCAGTCGCGGATGAATTGTTTTTCGAGGGTGATGCCTTCTTGCATGGTGGCGCGGAGGTCCTCGCGGAAGTCTTCGGTCCAGATGTCTGGATTTTCGTCGATGAGGTCCATGAGGAGGTTGCGGAAGACTTCGATGTGGTTGCTCTCGTCGCGCAGGGTGTAGCGGAACATTTGGCCGATGCCGGGGAATTTGTTCTGGCGATAGAGGCTGAGGATCATGCCGAAGAGGCCGTAGAACTGGGTGCCTTCCATGACTTGGCCGAACATGAAGATGTTCTTGGCGAGCGCCTGTTTGTTCTCAGTGATCGTGAGATCGATGTCGCGGCGGAGGGCTTTGCTATTGGAGACGACGAAGTTGTTTTTCGCGGTGATGGAGGGGATGTCCTCGAACATCGCCTCGCATTCGTGGGGATTGATGCCGAGCGAGGAAATCATGTAAACAAGGCTGTCTGCGTGGATGTTTTCCTCGTGGGCGTGGCGGCCGAGGACGAGCTTGAGCTCGGGGGCGGTGACGACTTCGCGGACGACGTGAAGGACGTTGTCGCCGACGATGCCTTCTGCGGCGGAGAAGTAGCCGATACCCATTTTGATGATCCAGCGCTCGACGTCGGAGATTTCATCGGAGCGCCACTGCTCAACGTCCTTCTGCATGGTGACGTCCTCTGGTTCCCAGTGGTTGTTCTTCATCGTCTTGTAGAGGTCATACGCCCACTGGTATTTGAGTGGGAGGATGTTGAAGAACATGGTTTCCTTGCCGTTGATGACGCGCTTGCCGGCGTAGGCGAGTTCGGCCTTTTCACGATCCAGAATGAAGGTTTTGTTTCCTAGTGAGACTGTGGTGGTGGCGGCAGGGGCGGTGGTGGTCATGGTAAAACGAGGTTGAAGAAGGGTGAATTTGCGCTTTTGGCATCAGGCGCAGCGACGTGAAGACTGATAGCAATCGGCACGCCGGGTCAATCCGATTTTGCTCATGTAGTATCCACAAATTATTCACAATACAAGATGTAGTGCTTTATGGGGAGTGTTTACGATGTAAAATGCGTGTAGGATCTAGGACTTGCGGCGATCGGGCAAATCGAGAGTGAGCAAGTCTTGGTGGTCAGAAATTTTTCTCCATCAGTTAGCAAAGGGGGGTTCCGGCGAAATTTGAAAAAATTCCTTAATTTTTCCGAACTATCGGTCAAAATTGACGGAGCCCATCCGCAAGCTGTTGGTGGGCGGGGGATAAAATTTTTGAAATCAGGGCGCGGTCGTTCCTGGCGTCAGTTTTTGGCCCTAGCAGCATGAAACGTGAGCACCTTCGCGGCCGTCAGAATGAGTTTTAGTCATTGGCTGAAGGCGGGGTGAGACCGGGGAATTGAGAGAAATTTCCGGTGCTTTGGGGCGGACTGAAGATCCGGGCTCCAATTTTCAGAATTTCCAATCGTGCTGGTCCAGCTCGCAGACGCACGCGGCGAGCAGGCGAATGCACTCGGCGATGTCGTCCTTGTGGCAGGACTCGATGGTCTGGTGGATGTGTCGGGTGGGGATGGAAACCGCGCCGACGATGGAGCCGCCGGCGACCATGCGCTGGAGGCTGCCGGTATCAGTGCCGCCAGCGGCGAGGATTTCCGGCTGCCACTTGATTTTGTGGCGTTTTGCGGCGGCTTTCATGAACTCGATCATGCGGTAATCGCAAATGACGGAGGAGTCCATGAGCTTGATAGCCGCGCCTTCGCCGAGGGAGGTGCAGCGTTCCTGCGGGGTGGAGCCGGGGACGTCGTAGGCGATGGTGGTGTCGAGGCCGAAGCCAAAATCGGGCTGGATTTTCAGCGCGGAAGCCTGTGCACCGCGGAGGCCGACTTCTTCTTGGACGGTGAAAACGGCGTAGAAATCGTAGGCGGGCTTGCGTTTGACTTTTTTCAGCCCGCGGAGGGTCTCGATCAGGACGAAGACGGAGGCGCGGTTATCGAGGGATTTCACGTTCACACAATCGCCTAGCTCGATGAGAGGGGAATAGCGGGTGACGAAATCCCCGACGGCGACGTGCTTGGCGACTTCGGCTTTCGGCATGCCGGTATCGATGAAATAATCGGTGATTTTCGCAGGTTTATTTTTCTCCTCCGGGGCCATGATGTGGACCGGTTTCGAGCCCATCACGCCCATGACATCCTTGCGGCCATGAATGATGACGCGCTGGGAGGTGAGGGTTTTCGGGTCGAATCCTCCGACGGGATTGAAACGGACGAAGCCCTTGTCATCGACGTGGGTGACGATGAAGCCAATCTCGTCCATGTGGGCGGCGGCCATGCATTTTTTCGCGGATGAGCGGCCTTTTTTCAGGGCGATGATGTTGCCCATGTTGTCGATACTGATGTCGTCGGCGAGGCCCTTGAGCTCGGCGAGGACGAGTTTGCGGATTTCCTTCTCCGAACCCGGCGCGCCGGGGGCTTCACAGATGCGGGCGAGCAGGGGAATATCGATCGACATGATGCCGTTAAAACTAGCGTCCGTGGGCTGGCTGACGAGCGCGAAATCGAGGTGGCTTGGACAAATAATTGCGGCTTGGCGTGGGGCACCTGCCAGCTACATTGCCGCCATGAAAAGACATCTTACGATCGATCTGGCCGGGCTGCCGGAGGAGGGCAAGGCGTTTTCCGGGGAACTGCCGAAAGAAATTTTCGACCTCCCCGAGGATGACGCGCAGGCGGTGGGACCGCTAGAATACGATCTCTGGGCGCAGCGTTTCAGCTCGGAACTGCTGCTGACCGGCACGCTCTCCGCGCCGTTTGAATTCACCTGCGTGCGGACGTTACACCCTTTTGTTCAAACGATTCGGGTCGAAGCGGCGATTTCCATGGAGATCGAAAGAGAGGGAGAAATCGACGCCACCGAAGCCCTGCGCGAGGAGGTCCTGATCAACTTCCCAGTGGACCCGCGGTGCGAGGAGGGAGACGTGCCGCAGAAGTGTGAAATCGATTCCCGATATTTATCAGTGGACAAGTCGGCGGAAGATGGGCTACCCACTCCGCCCCGCGCCGAGAGCGACGACCGCTGGTCTGCTCTCGACATCCTCAAGGACCTCAAGGACCAACCTTAAACCAACTCAAGACCATGGCCGTACCAAAGCGCCGCCAATCCAAAAGCCGTCAGAAAATGCGCCGTGGCGCAACCCGTTGGCGTGCACCGATCTTCAAAAACTGCCCTGAGTGTGGCAGCAAGGTGCCGTCGCACATCGCTTGCCCATCCTGCGGCAACTACAACGGCCGCCAAGTGCTCGACGTCGAAGCTCTCTGAAGCTTTCCACGTGATTCCACTTTCAAACTACCGCTCAGGGAGATCCTTGGGCGGTAATTTTGCGTTTTCATTCCTTCATTCGAAAAAGCCTTTTCCAAATACTGCATGAAAGTCGCCCTGGACGCCATGGGCGGGGACCACGCCCCCGCTGTTAATATCGGAGGAGCAATTGACGCTCTGCGTTATTATCCGAAATTGCAGCACTTATTTCTCGTGGGTGACAAGGTGGTTCTGGAGCTAGAGTGTGCGAAACAGGGACTGGATCTGAACGACTCGCGGGTGAGCATCGTCCACGCGTCCGAAGTGATCGGCATGGCCGAGCCCGGTGCGAAAACCGTGCGGAAGAAAAAGGATTCCTCCATCAACATCGCCATGGAAATGGTGAAGGATGGCCGGGCCGATGCCTTCGTTTCCGCCGGAAACACAGGTGGAGCGGTGGCTGCAGCGACATTGAAACTGCGGACGCTTCCCGGAGTGGACCGTGCCGGCATCGCCTCCGCGCTGCCGAACGAATACGGCATCTGCCACATTCTCGATGCCGGTGCGAATCCTGAGGCGAAGCCCGAACACCTCGTGGCCTACGCCGTGATGGGCACCGCGTTTTCCAAAGGCGTGCTCGGCGTGAAGGACCCGAAAGTGGGTCTCATGTCAAACGGCGAGGAGGACGAAAAGGGCACCACTTTCACCAAGGAAACTTTCAAACTGCTCAAACAAACGCCGGGCATCAATTTCGTCGGCAACGTCGAAGGCCGCGATTTGTTTGAGACCGAGCTGGACGTAGTGCTGTGCGACGGATTCGTCGGCAATATCATGCTGAAAACCATCGAGGCCACGGCCAAGGCGGTTTCCAAGTGGCTCAAAACCGAAATCAAAGGCAACCCGCTGCGGATCGCCGGAGCGATGCTCGCCAACGGTGCTTTCAAAGCACTGAAGGAAAAAAGCAGCTACGAATCCTATGGCGGCAGTCCATTGTTAGGTGTGAACGGTGTGGTCATCATCGCCCACGGCTCGTCCACTGCGCTGGCCGTCCGCAACGCCATCCGGGTGGCGCTGGAAACGGTGGAAAACCGCGTCAATCCTCGCATCCAGGAAGCACTTGCGGCGATTGCCGCAGCTTCCGTGGCAAAGGTTTGAGCACCCCGCGCACTCTTCCAACTTCGCGCTTGTGGCGGCTGCTTGTGGGTTCCAATCTCCCGCCGCATGAGTGAAGCGACCTCCGCCATTGAAGTTTGTATCGCAGGGACCGGCAGTTACGTTCCGGAAAGAATTCTCACCAACGCGGAACTCGCGGTGCTGGTGGACACCAGCGACGAATGGATTGTCAGTCGCACCGGCATCAAGGAGCGCCGCATTGCTGCCGAGGGGGAATTCACCTCACACATGGCCACCCACGCCGCCCGCCGCGCGCTGGAGCAGGCCGGGATGGCGGCCGAGGAAGTCGAGCTGATCATCATCGCCACGATCACGCCGGACACGCCGACGCCGGCCACCGCCTGTTATGTCCAACAGGCTCTCGGTGCAAACAACGCCGTCGCTTTCGATATTTCCGCCGCTTGCTCCGGGTTCCTCTACGCGATGAAAATTTCCAAGCGCCTCATTTCCGATGGTGCCTTCAAAAACGCACTGATCATCGGTGCGGAAAAACTTTCCTCCGTCACCAACTGGGACGACCGCTCGACCTGTGTGCTCTTCGGCGACGGAGCCGGGGCCGCTGTGCTGCGCCGCGCGGAACCGGGCGAGGGCTCGATCATCGCCACCGAAATGGGCACCGATGGAAACCTCACTAACCTGCTCAATATCCCTGGTGGTGGCACCGCCTGCCCGATCACTGCCGAGAACGCAAACGACCACCTCCACACGCTCACGATGATGGGCAAGGAAGTCTTCAAGCACGCCGTGAACCGCATGAAAGAAGCGGCGGAAAAAGTCATCTCGCGCGCCGGACTCCAGCCAGAGGACATTGCCTGCGTCATCCCCCATCAAGCCAATCTTCGCATCATCGACGCCATCGCCGACCGTCTCGCCGTGCCGAACGAGCGGGTTTTCGTGAACCTCGACAAATACGGCAATACTTCCGCTGCCGCCGTGGCGATCGCGCTGGACGAAGCGCACCGGACCGGCGCTTTCAAACGCGGGGAACACATCGTGCTCGTCGTTTTCGGTGCCGGCCTAACTTGGGCAGCTGCGGCGATCCGCTGGTGAAATTCCTGATCTGAAAATCCTTGGTTGACGGATACCTTTTGAGGGTTGACTGAAAGTTTCCAATTCATAGCATTCACCTTTCTTAAACGCTCTGAGTGCCTGATCGTGTGGAGCTTCAAGATGACCGTAAGATGAACAAGGACCCCCGCTGCAACGCATCTTCCTCAACGCTCGCCGTATTCCGTGCGGAGTCCGATATTTCGCTGAACTCAACGCTCACAAATTACGATCTGTGAGGAATTCCGCAGAGGATATGGAGGATTTTGGGGCCCCTGAAACTGCGCGGGTGAAGGGGCGCAGGATTCTCATCGTGCAGGGAGATTGGGAGGCGGGAATGTCGCTTCTCGCCCTCGACCTGAAGGACACGGGCCACTCGGTGAGCAAGGTGGTGTTTTGCGCGCCGGATTTCATCTACCGATTCAGAGGCATCCAGACTCACATTTTCCGAAAGCCGATCGATGCTTTCGAGGATTGGCTCCGGGACCTAGTGCGCAGGGAGAACTACGACACTTTTTTCCTCTACAACCACTATCGGCCTTACAATCAGATCGCTTGGAATTTGGCCGAGGAGCTGGGCATGGGCTGTTATGTTTTCGAACTGGGATTGATCCGGCCGAACTGCGTCACGGTTTTCAGCAACAGAACCCTTCCGCTACCCACTCTGGCGACGGCATGGGACGAAATCGTCGCCGGAAACAGGAATCCCAAACAGGCGGAGACACCGCTGGAAATTTGCCAGGTCAGCACCGCTGCCAAGATGGTGGCGTTTTGCTCGAATTTTTTCATCAGCCGGGTGACTTCGCCGTTTTTCCCTAACTTCGTGGATCAGCGGGAAATGAAACTTTGGAGCCATTTCAAGCATGGCATGATCCATCTCTGGCGGTTCATCGAGCGCGGCCGTGACTACGAATTTGATCCATTGTTCTCCGGGGAACTTTCGGGAAACTACTATGCGGTGCCACTCCAGGTCCACAGTGACACTCAGATCACCAAGTGCTCGGATTTTCGTTCCATTGAGCAGTTTATCAAACAAGTCGTCCGCTCGTTCGAGCGTCACGCACCGAAGGACGCCAAGCTCGTCTTCAAGGTCCACCCCATGGACCGGGGCTATAAGGACTACACGGATCTCATCGCCGGGCTGGATCACCGCCTCGGAGGAGGCAGAATTCTCTACGTGGACCGGGTGAGCCTGCCCACGCTACTTGCGAACTGCCGCGGACTGGTGAACATCAACAGCTCCGTGGGTATTTCCGGACTGGTCCATCACGTGCCCGTGATCACCCTGGGGCAAGCGGTTTACAACCTGCCAGACCTGACCCATCAAGGTGGACTGGATGCATTCTGGACCCAAGCGACGCGGCCGAAGAGTCATCGAGTGCGACAGTTCATCAATCTCCTTTTGGAGACGAGCCAAGGCCGTGGCACCCTTTCGCAACGCTGCTTCGACGTTCCTGGACGTTGCCGGATCCAGTGGCCGGGGCCATTTCAGCAGGAATTTTTCGCGCAGACCGTTCCTAATTCGGGAGAAGACACTTCTGAAATGGCTGAAAAGGAATCCAGTATTGCGGCCATCGGTTCAGCGATTCCCGTTTGAAATCCAAGCTTCCGTCAGGCAATCAGCCATACGGAGAAGCGCAAAAATGATTGCCTAAAATGGAATCAATGTCACGCTAGTCTTCACTGAAATTCGTCTTTCTCCTCCCAAGCGCCCGCAGCCCCTTTGGTCGCAGAGGTAAAGGAAAAAGCCGATTTTCACTTATCATCCCAACCTCACCAACCAATACAATGAAAACTATGAATACTCCAAGCCGATCACGTTTTTCAAAATTCATCCAAGGCATCGCTTCCGGAATGAGCGTTTTTCTTTGCTCAGCCTCAGTTTCGAGTGCTGCCGCGCAAGTGGACGTTTTTCTTACCGGGCTCAAATTCGGTGCAGGAATTCCCATCCATGCCACCAGTGGGACCAAGAAGATCGATGCTGCCGCCAAGTATTCTTACGAATTGAGCGGCGTTGTCAGAGGTACTCCCGGGACACCGCTTGCCAAACTGGTCAAGATCGGAACTCCGATCAGCAGCTTCGTTGAATTCGTAACTCCGGGTGGTTCGAATTTACTTAAGGGGACATTCACCAATCCGAATGGGGCCACAATTCCTTCGACGGGCCTAACGGTGCTCAACAAGAAGTTCGCTGGCACCAAGAACATCAAAGGAGTCGGTGTTGTGAAAATCTCCTTCATCGTGGTGGGGACCATTATGGCCGATGGACAATGCGTGATGGACGTAACCAACGTGCAGTTCAAAACCACTCCAGCAACGAATCTTGGATCGATCACCTTCAGCAAAGGCTCCAAGCTGAATGTCAAAGTCGTTCCTTGAGAACGCGCCAAGACGGCATTAAGCATGATTTGAAGCCGGAAACCCATGATCCTTACTTCATCGAAGTATCGATCATGGGAATTTTCGAGTCGGATCATTTTGAGAGCAACCGCCGCAGTTTACGACATCGATCCAAGTTTTGGATGAGAACGGTTGCCACAGCTCAGATAGAGTCGCAGCAGGTGCAGTGACCTCATCCGCCTGCGTTTCCTGACAGATTAGCTGATTTTTTTTGAATGGACCGGAGCAGAATGGTCGAATGAGTTCTCTTGAAGGTATGACCACCAAATGGATCGGACGGCTGAGCCGCATGTTAGGGCGGACTGATAAACCCGGAAATCAAGCGAAGTGCGGGAGTGGGGTTTCGGAGAAACGTTACCATCTCCACTTGGGAGTGCACAAAACCGGGACGACTTTCACGCAGACTGTCTTCCGGATTAACGCGCAGAAATTGAATTTGGCCGGCATCGCCTACCGTGACCTTGCCTACACGCGCAAGAGTCTGACACCATTTCTAGTCGGCCTTTCCCGCCGCAAGGGAACTGTTTCACCTGAAAAATGCAGGGAGCGAATTCTGTCGGAAATCCACTGTCCAGAATTCACATCCGCTAACCGGGTTATTATTTCCGATGAGAACCTACTGGGTTTTGTATCGGACATCCTGAGGAAAAATGGCTACCGAAATTTGGTCCGCAGGTTGACTCCGATCCAAGAAATTCTTGGCGGTAATGTGCGGGTGTTCCTGACGGTCAGAAACTATGCGGATTTCATTTCCTCGATGTATTGCGAACTGGTCGCCACCAAGCCTTACTTTTCCTTCGAGCAGATTCGGCATGGGAAATTTGTTTCCCAGCTTTCGTGGGTAAAGGTCTATCAAGATCTGGTGCGGGTTTTCGGCAAGGAGAACGTCGTGATCTTCGAATACCAGACCCTGTTCTCAAACCTTGGCGAGTCATTGTCATTTTTGGCCGGCGGAGAGATCGACTTCGATTACCCACAGAAAGAAATCCGATCGTCACCGTCAGCAATGGCGATTGAATTCATCAAGACGGAGAGCGAGGCAAATTCTTGCCTACCGCCCCGGAAGATCGTGGAAAACGCAGTGCGGAAGTTTCCTCGCAATGCAGGAAATCCCGCCTTTGATCCTTGGACGCCAGAGGAACGGGCGATGCTGGACGAGAGATACCGGAAGGATTTGGAACAAATCCCCTCATGGCGTCCTGAAACAATCCGCTGAACTGTCTTTGGGGCAGATTGCGAATGATTCCAAATCAGCTACGATCAGGACTAGATTTGATCTGCTATTTCCTGCAAATATATAATTCGCCAGAAGTGGATGTGATCGCCATCCGTTCTATTTCCCGCTTTGTCAGAAGATTCTCCCGGACTACCTTCTCTACGGTGAATCCCTCTTCCCTCAACCTAGATAAGTAGTCGGGACCATACTTCCTGACATGGTCCGTCTGACCGAAGAGACGAAGCCTTTCCTCTGGATCGACAACCGACGGATCTTCGAAAGTCTTGTCGGTGGTTATTGGTACCAGCAGCACTGCGATTCCATCCCTCGTTAGAACTCGATGAAACTCTCTCATGGCTTTTCTATCATCCGGAACATGTTCGAGTACATGACTGCAATAAATGAAATCGAACGATTCGTCGGGAAACCGGATATCCGTGATATCCATCTTCACGTCTACGTTGTCCACAAACAGATCGGCAGTTAGATAGCCCTTTCCAATCAAAGTTCTGAACGCTCGCTCGAACACTGCTTCAGGTGCGACGTGAAGCGCGCGCTTTGGTGGGTTGGATAGAAAATTCGTTCGTTTACCGAGATACAACCAGAAGAGCCGATGTCTTTCAAGCGCGCCACAGCTTGGACACCTCGCGTCTGCACGGGGAACAACGCCGTATTCTAGGAATTTATCAGAAATCTTCATGCAAACAGGACAAGTCCGTTGATTTGCCGGAGCCATGAAGCGTGCCTTGAGCGCCCGAATGTATTTCTTGATTTTACGTTTCATGATTTACGTCATTTTCTATTGGAGCTGAGGATTTCAGCCGTCTTTCTTCGGACTCTATGTTTCATAATGGTAAAGATTTGCAGGATCGTCCACCAGAACCTCAGTCGATTGCACTCGCCATCCAGGCGTCAGAGCTCTGGTGGTGGCTTTCTTGAAATGGGCCCACAAAACGGAGCCAGTTTTATTTGATGAATTGATATCACACGAGTCGGTAGGTTTCATAAATCGCCGGCTCCGGTCCATCCGCAGCTTTTATACTGTCCAGTGTTTCCACCAGTTCAAAAATGTTCTTCAGCGGGAGCGAACGAATCACCTCGACTGGATATTCCCACCACTCAGAAGCTACCAGTCTGGATACCGTTTCCTCAGGGAACCGATGTCGGATCACGGTTGCGGGAACTCCTCCAACGATTGCATAAGGTGGAACATTCTTGGTGACGACTGAATTAGCCCCGATGACCGCTCCTGTGCCGATTGTGATGCCCGGGACTATGACCACGCCATCGCCGATCCAAACATCGTTGCCGATGACAGTCGGCGAATAAAGCGCGTTCCGGAACCGCAGTGCTAATGCTTCGGAGTCTGAGTAAGGTCGTCCCCGGCCGTGCACCAGCAGAGGGTGAGTACTCAATCCTGTCATCGGATGGGACCCTGCTCCGATCGACACACGACGGCCGATGGAACAGAATCTGCCGATGAAAACGTTGGATCTAAAGTAACCACCATCGTTCATGTAGCTGTAGGCACCAACGAACGTATCCGGATTTTGGGAAATGACGGGGGAGCACTGATTGACAGATTTTTCGAATAGACAGTGTTTTAGAAAGCGTCCGTTAGAGATGCCGGTCTCGTCCAGTTGTGCTAGACCCACCGGAAGGGAGTTCAGAAGGGAGTCTTTGAAGAGTTCGGATTTGGCGCTGATTTTCATTCTATGACTGTGCATCCATGAGCAGACTCGCGAGCGTGGGGGTGGTTTCCGGAAATGACTCTGCATATCCTCCGGGATCAGCTTGCTGGCACGCAGGCCGGAAAGTGACTAACTCTGCAAACAGGTTCTCATAACGCTTGGCCTGCAATTCGAATCGAAGGTTTTCCTCCGCGAATTTCCGACAGTTCGATCCCAGATTGCCATTTCGTAGGACCTTAGCGATGCCGAGGGCGAAGCCGGTGACGTCGCCAATCTCGAATGTGTAACCGGTTTTGTCATCGATCGCCATTTCTGGAATAGCACCAGTTTTGAACCCGACGACTGGCGTGCCGCACGAAATGGCTTCCGCAGTTGTGTTAGAAAATGTTTCTTCAAGCGACGGAACAATTACGACGTCTGCTGCTGAATAGGCGTAAGAAAGCGCCTCGGTATCCCCAATGTATCCGAGGCTGTGTTGATCGAAGGGGATATCATCCGTGGCGGTGGTTTTCCGACCGACGAGCAGAAGCAGCGGATTCAGATCGGGATCGGACAATTTCAGCAAAGCAAGTGCTGCCTTCGCTTCACGGTAGCCCTTCACGTCGCTCGAATAAGAGGGGACGAAGGCGATAATCCTCCGGTCCTGCGGAAGCCCCAGTCGTTCGCGAGATTCCTTTTTCCCTCGCGGGCGAAACACTTCGGTTTCGATGGAGTTGGGAATCACTTCGATCCGGCAATCGCGGAACAGCGGTGCCCGGCGGATGATGTTTGCGGAATGTTGGCTCAGTGCAACAAGCGTCAGGTTCTCGAAATTATAGTTTCTCCGCTTCGCCATGAGGACTTTCGACGGAAAATTGTTCCAGTGGTCCACGAGTTGTGGGCAATTGGCGCACTCCTGCATCCATCCCTCGCAGCCGTGGAAATAGTGGCAGCCGCCTGTTAGTTGGGACATGTCCCGGAGCGTGATGACCACCGGCTTGCCGCAGTGGGTCAGGTAGGCAATGTTCTCGACGGAAAGAAATCGGGCGGTCCAGTGAAGATTAATCACGTCGGCCGTCTTAATCAATTCCGCCAGCCTGCTATTGAGGATCATCGGGTGGTTGACGGTGAACATCGTGAGATTAGGCTTACTGTTAGTCGATTTCTGAAGTTTCCCCCAGCGGTCGTCCTTCATTGTGGGGTGCGGGATGACTCTAACCCCCGGCTCCATTTTGTGGTAGCGAAGCGTCGTGTGGATCGTCGGCGACACCACATCTCCAGCGAGCAGTCCCTTGTGCAGACGATAGGCGGCGTATCCCGCGCCCTGCGTGGTGCGGGTCGAAAACAAGGCGGCTTCGATTCCATTTCCAGTGATACGAAATATTGACTTGGCTAGAGCAAGCAACTGGTTTTCCTCGCTGAACGTGGCGAGCCTCTGATCCGCGTAGTCCAGATTATCCTCAAAGCAGGACGGATCACCGATGGTTGCCAGAATAGCCTCGGCCATAGCACCCGGATCGCCATGTGGCACGATACGGGCGAATCGATTTGCTTCGCCAATGACCTCGGGGACACCGCCCGCGTCGGTCACGATCACGGGGAGACCGGCGGCAATAGATTCCAACACTGACATTCCAAACGTCTCGGTGCGTCTGAGAACGTCGTCGCTGTAAGTGGACGGATGGACGAACAAATCATACCGGCTGAAAAAATCTGGTTCCTTTTCGAAATCGACGAAGGCGATGAACTCGACGTGGGAATCCAGCTTCAATTCGGTCACTTGATCGGACAACTCCTGGAGCAGGTCGCGACCGTTTGCATAAACGATGGTGAGTTTCACGTCCGCTTCGGTCTGCGCCGTGACGAGGGAGAGTGCCTGAAGTAGGTGCCTGTGGCCTTTCCAGTCGATGAGGCGTCCAACCGATAGAAGTTTCACCGGCGCTCCGGCAGCCCGGACATGCACCGGCTTCCGATTGGCCCGGAAACGCGGGTTCACCGTGTTGTTGACGAAGTCGATTTTTCCGGGAGGCACTCCAAACTCGACTAGCTTGTCACGGAGGAAATGAGAGACGGTCGTGAACCTTGCGTCCGTTCGCTGCGTATGTTGATTCAGAATGTAATCGCGATAGGGCCCTTCCTTCTGGAGATGGAACACATCGAGGCCATGCGTCATGCTCAGAATGGGAACTCGGATACCAAGAGAGCCGATGCGCTGCTCCATCTTCCAAGTATTCAGTGCGAAATGGCCGATGATGACATCTGGCCGGAGCGATTCAAAAATGTGCTGATAGATCGCGTTGCGTGTTTCACCATTGAAGTCCATCCACGGCACGTGGATCGCCTTCGCATACGGGCGGATGTCGTCGAGCAGTGTGTAGTCGCACAAAACGAAACTGTCAAATCCGGTCCGGGCTTCTAAGCGGAGGAGCAAATCATAAATGAAAGTCTCAGAGGGGGCCGAGAACACTGTGGCAAAATGTAGCAGGGTTCTCAGGCTCCGCGCCTTGCGTAGGGCCAGCTTCGTGTCGATGGCTGCAATGATCTCGGAGAAGCACCCTTTTTTGGTGGCCATCCGGATGGTGCTCTTAGGAATGTCGAGCTCGCGGCATGCTTGGAGGTATATCGAGAACAATCCTTTTGAGTCGCTCTCCTTCAGGCGGAAATTGTCACGGTCGCAGAAGCAGTGTTTCAAGTAATTTGCCACTGCGTTTCGGAAGCGTTCTTCTTCCGGAAATCTTTTAACGATCAATAGGAGTTGCGTCAGGCGCTTCGGATTGAAGCGGAGTAGATAGATATCTATGGCATCTTCGGAAGTCAGGAACCCGAATTCTGCACAATAGCTCCTGGCGACCTCTGAGATGAAGAGTTCTCTGTGGGAGGATGAGCCGCCTGAGGAGAGCCCGTCATCCGCGAACGTGAACAGAGGCTCGGGCACGTGATCAAAGCACACACCCTTCTGATAGGCAGACCGCATCCATATGGCGTCGCTGATAACGCGGTAATCTTCCGAATAAGGGCCGACGAGGTCATAGCATCGCCGACTCACCAAAAATGTGCCATGATTGATGTTTAGATGTCCGAAGAAAATACCGGAATCGATACCGCGCGACTTCACCGCAAGACTGCCGTGATGGTAATCGCTGTACACTAGCAGGCTGCGTTGCTCCTGCGCCAAGGCGACGGTCTTGCTGATGAACGAGGGATCGTAAAAATCATCCGAGTTCAGCAAACAGACATACTGGCCGCGGGCGAGGCGAATGCCCTTGTTCATTCCTTGATAGATTCCTCCGTCCGGTTCGGAAACATAGTAATCGACCCCGGAATCATACTTGCGGATGATGTCCAGAGTGGGCTCGTCGCTACCGGCATCAATGATGATGTGCTCGATATTTGGATAGTTCTGACTTCCGACGGACTGGATGCACCGCTCGAGGGAATCGGGATTGTTGAAGACAGCGGTAACGATGGAAACGAGTGGATGCTCTAAGGTGTCGGACTTCAGATTTGCCGTCAGGCGCAGGCCTCCCTCGGCTTTTCGGCAGCCGGTCACGTCCGGGGAGCGGTCGTAAATGCCGCAGAACCGTGGGTAATGGGCAGTGGGCGGTTCTGCTACTAACTCTTGAGCATGCGCAGAAAGACTGGTTAGGCGCTCTTTCAAAAAAGTAACATCCGGGCAAAGCTTCAATGCATCCTTGATCGCGCAGGCGGCCTGCGAGCGTTGGCCGAGTGCGACCAAGATTTCAGCTTTCTTCTCATGATAGACGTAAAAAGTCCTTTGCTTCAGAATCGCTTGTTCGGTTAGCTTGAGCGCTTCTTCGAATTGACGGCAGGAGATGAGTCGGTTGATTTCAGAAAGCATCAGGGTGTCAGAGTCTAGCAGAAGAGGCCTTTGTGCGGAGCCTTCCTCTCGAAGCTTGCCGAGCCGTGTGTTCAGTGGTGGCGGGCTCATGACTTTGGCGCAAGGCGGCCGTTGCGGGTTTGCTTAAAGTTCTTCATCTCGCGGACCAAGGCGAAGGGCATCACGAACCAGCCTGCCGGACTGCGCCCCTGAGTCACCAGCACGTTTCCCAAGCGGTAGGACAAATGGTTTTTCACTCGATCCGCTTCTTGGGCGTCGTCGTAAGTGTGGATAGGAGGCAGTTTTTTGGAGCCTCGGCGTTTTTGGTCAGCGCGGTAGCGGAATACTTCGGCGGTCAGGGAGAAGGGCATAAGCAACCAGCCGCTGAAGCTGCGCGAGCGTTTAACGAGTGTGGCTCCGAGGCGGTAGGAAAGCTGCTGTTTCACGCGCTCGGCCGCTCCCGAATTCGCTTTTCGCTTTACGGGCTTGGGGGTGATTTTTGTCTGATTCGGCCAAACCTGCCCCCTCATATGGAGATACTCGAGTTGTTCCTGAATCTGATGCAGTTGGCCCAACTGGAGACAACGCTCTTGATAGAATTGGTCGATGATCTCACTCATGAGCCGGCGTTGCGCGACGAGTGCCAGCCAAGCTGTGCCGCTAGAGTCCTTTCCGGTTGATTCAGTGGTGAAAGGCAGGTTGGCCGAATCCTGCAGCTCGTTGTAGAAATGTAGGTAGGACGGGTGGCCGTCAAGATACTGATCTAGCAGGTAACGTTCGGCCGCGACCGCACGTAGGGTTATCATGGCTTTGGCTGGGTCGCAGGTGGTCAAGGCCAGCGCGCGCTGTGTCGATTCCGTCCGGGGTGTCTGGATTTCATCGCCAGCCTGTATGCTGCTAGCGAGTCTATCGGGGAATTGTAAACATTCGGCCAGTTGGCGGATGAACTCGTCCGGAGCGAGTCGCACCTGGCTGGCGCTCACCAATAGACACCGGTCTTGGTGACCGAGAAAAAATCGCAGTATCGCGCCGTTGTATGCCATCCAATCATCAAGACATTGGAGAGCTTGGGAATCATCGAGTTCACCATTCTCGTGAATTGCTGCCTCCTCAAGTACCCGGCCGGGTTTATCATAGACTAGGATAAATGCCGCCTGTGGGTCGAGTTCATTCCAGTAGTCGAGAACGTGGATGGACCGGGTGTCGGCCCAGCCCCAAAGTTCCCGTCCCACATTTCCTAGCAGGAGATCAGTTGCAATTCCGTGCCAGACAGGACTCGCCGCGACCTGCTGATAGTCTGCTGCCTTCTCAGAGATGCCGGATAGAGCCGGGCGGTGAGCGCGAACAAGGGCGTCCGTGATTTCCCCGGGCAGGAGGCCCTCCCGTCGCGACGGAAAAGGAGTTTGCATCCCGTGTTTTCGCAAGCTCGCCTCAACTTCAAGTATTCCAGTGGCTGAGTGCCCGGTGATAATTAATTTATTCATGTGCAGCGAAATTTTGAGGCGATAGCAACTTCTGCCTGATGACACAGAGGAATGATTTTGCGTTTCCAAGGCAAGGTTAATTTGGCCCTTGCGCTCGCCACGCGGGGCCGCTTTACCCTTGCGATTCAGCGTTCCATCGGCGTTGGCTGGCGAAAGAGAAGCAAAGCGCCCAGCTCCGCGTGATTCGCCGCGGTAACTACGGATTCCAGCCCAGCGCCATGGAGGATCCGGACAACATCATCTCGAGTCGTGCCGCCATCGCACAGAGGAGGATCGCATGCGCGGAGGGCAATCCACCGGAAACATCGCAACAAGGCGGGAGGGGTGCCGACGAGCGCGGCGGCTTCGGCACCGTTGAGTTCCAGCACGAGCAGGTTGTTCATACCAGTCAGGTCGATCCCTTCGCAGATCCGAGCGATGGTCGTGGTGGTAACTGCGGATTCTCGGACAATCCGGGAAGCGGGCATGCGTTCCATCAGGAGGCGCGGCCGAAAGAGCCAGAGTTGTTCGGGTGCCACGCTGTCGGGACGGATGTTGTGGACGATGAAGGAAGAGTCAGGGCCCGGGTGCCCTGCGATCACCGCGTGCATTACAGAAATCCGGCCGTCGGTATCCGTTAGTTCACGAAGCTGGGAGACAGGTTCGGCCAAGGCTTCCACGAGCAATACCCTGCTTGCTCCCATGCGGCAATAGTCCTCGAACTCGTTGCAATGACCGGCCCCGAGGTGGACCACCGTATCAAAGTGACCGCCATCGGCTGAAATCGTCAGGATGGCATCTTGCATCGTCGAATGATAGCGGCTGCGGAGATTGAAACCGGGAGATGACTTAAGTGTGGCAAGTCCGGCAGAATCCGAAACCGTGCGCGAAAGTGTGATCGCATCGGACAGGCACCGTGCGGGCTTTGCCATCAAGGCGTCGAACTCAGACTTGAGCTGCCGGGCTACCTGATCACTATCAAAGTGCAGGCGGGCAAAGTCCTGTCCCGCATTTCCAATCTCGATGCGTTTCTCTGTATCAAGGCTCGACTCAATGGCATCCGCCCAAGCAGCAGGATCAGTCCCGTCCATCAGGAAAGCATTAACGCCGTGTTCGAGAGATTCACCGAATCCATGGCGACAGGTGAGCACGGGTTTGGCCATCGCCATCGCCTTGACTAACCGGGAGGGCAGTCGGAAGCGGTTAAACGTATCCGGGAGTCCGGGCGAGCACACGACATCACAGGCTTTCAACATTTTCATGTAATCGCTGTCATTGGCGCGGCCGATGTCTGCAAACGCGATTTCTGGCAGGAGTCGTTCCCGAGCCATCCGCGCGATCGGTAGCGACGATCTCGCCGAGGCCACAACCAGAGCGATCGACTGGCTCGACTTTGCAACCACTTGGTTCAGTGCATCAAGAAACGCAGCGTATTCGTCAGAGTAGCTGTAGAGTGATCCACCGATGAAATACACCACCCGGATCCCTTCGATTCCCATTTGGCCTAGAATTTCCGCCCGTTCATCCGCAGTGGCGGGGAGTCGCACGTAGTCCGCAGCCGAGGCGACGGGCGGTACCACGAGTGTCGGTCGCTCGTATTCGCGTGCGAGTCTGGCTTCGAATGGAATCCAAATGGCAGTATGGAGGGATGCAAAGCGGTAGCAAAGTGCGCGGGTGATGGGTTCGACCCACCGGTCATGGCGAGGATCTAGCAGCACGTTAAGGCTATGGTTCAGGTCGATGGCTGCTAAATAGCGCGTAATGTCGTCCAGCGTGAGTTGTGGCTTATCAATCAGTGTAAGGATTTCTGCTGCTGCCTTGCCATGATGGGTTTCATAAACTTGGACGTCATCATCCTCGGACTGCATCGCCAGCCGGGCACCTGTCAGGACCATGATTTCCAGTGCCGCGCGCTGGGCCCGTGTGCGGACGCCGCTTTCATAAACGATATCAGGTTTGAACGAGGTGATCATTTCTCTAACGTTTTTAGCGAGCCCCAGGCCATCGAAAGCTAGGGAGCACCATCGCACGCCGTTCTCGACTGTCGGGCATTTGCCTTCTGCGAGAACCATCACTTTGCAACCAAGGCGGCAAAGCGACCATGCCAAAGTTTGAATGTAGCGGCCGGAAGCTTCCTGGCGGGCGCTAGGAAGTATGATCAGAATTCTGAGAGAAGTGTCGGACAGAGGCGGGGGCACAAGAACGGGTGGCGCGGCGGGTAGGACCGACTCAGCTTCTGTGGAACGGGTTTCACCGAGGTAGCGAATCATGTCCTCGATTTCGACGACCCCGCGGTCCGGTATGAAATAACGCGAGAGTTCCAAGTAAACCAAGTGGAAGATTTCTACCAGCGGCCGCCGCCGCCTTCTCCTCGGAATGACCGCATGATCGGTAGTTAGTCCCCAGCCTGCGAAAAATGGTGCAGCGAAGCAATGCACCTCCTTGCCAGCCAGAAGCGCCTCGAATCCCCAATGGGAATTACAGACTAACACTTTATCCACCCTTTCAAACAGGCGGAAAGGATTGATCTTGGAATCGAGAATCGTCACTCTGGGCGGGCGAGGTTCCGGTAATAACCGTCCAAGATAGGATTCGGATTTTCCGGAATCGGGATGGAGCCTGATGAAAATGTCGTGATCCACCATGGCGAGTGCGGTTTCCCACATCCGATCAAAGCTGCGCACACCGCCCAGACCCGTGGCCACCGTCTCGTCGTCCAGCGATTGGTCGATCAGTAAAACCCGTTTCCTGCTACCCACGGGAGGGATTCCATCTAGATCGAAACAATCCGCATCGCGCCGGTGAGAAATTTGCTGGCAGACGATTTCTTCAGCGCAATCCGCAGCTCTTTTTGTTTGCGCGTCGGTGAGATGGAAGTCCTCCGAGTTCAATCTGTTTTCCAAAAGCGAGGGGCGCGTGGCGTCGTCGTATGGGTTGTCCGGCGAGACGATGATCGATCGCGCGTGATTACCGCCGCAGTCCTGGGAGGAGCGCAGGAATCCGGGTGCGATACATAGAATAGGTTTCCCGCTCTCGCCAGCCAAGCGGCGTGCAAGATTCTGAAGGCGAGGTTCAGTGCCTTTGAGAATGGTGAAAACATCCACCTCTTCCGCTTGTTCCGCATTCACTAAGGGGGCGATGCAGTCGCCGAAGTCCAACATGGCTGCAATCGCCAGTTGGCAAGCATCCTGTTTGTTAGGAAGCGAGACCTTCCCTTTACCGGAAGGTTCCGCCCTGTCCCGAAAAAGATGTGAGATGAAACATTCTTCCCCGGACACAACCAATGCCGGAGTCGGCCGCAAAGCGACCAAGGATTCACGCAAACCTGGATCATCAGGAAATCTGAGGACAGCTTCTGAGAGGATTTCTTCCGCCCGCCGGGACAGCCCTTCGGCGCAATACGCCCTGCTGATTCTTTGGTAAACAGCTGGGCTGTGTTGATCGGGAAAGCGTTTAATCAACTCGAGTGATTGAGCGATTCCCCGGGCGTGGAGTCCTGCTGCTAGGGAGATTTTTCCAAGCCGCTCCGCCAGATAGTAATCGTCTGGATAGAGGTTCGCCCCTCGCTGCACCAAGTCCGCGGCTTTGTCGAAATCGCCATCCTCCAGATAACAATCCGCCAGATTTTTGAATGCCATGACTGGAGATTTGTCCCCGCCGAGGGCGATCACCCGCTGCCAGCGGGAACGTACGGCGGACGGAGTTTCCAGACCGGAGGCGATTGCCGCGTGTTCGACTGCCAGGAATAGATCGTCCGGGTAGATTTCGACACCACGCGAGCAGACCGCATCGGCTTTCGTAGCATCACCCGCCACGCGCAGGTCCGCCGCAACACGGCGAAAAAACTCGGCAGGACATTTCTGCTCCTCTGTCCCTAACAATATTGAGGCCCAATCTGTTTCGACAAGTGGAATCAATGCTGGTCTGATGGCGGCGCGCAACCGTTTCCCGAAGCGGCTGACGAGGCGCCGAGCCATGACGATATAGCGCGGAGGCGCTGTGGGTTTCGGAACTGTGCCGGATTTGCCTTGTGGAGTGGATTTCATACCTGGCTTTGCTGGAATGATCCCGGCGTATCCGGGCCGGAGGTTCCCACGACCGGTCAGGAGGTGATCCGTCCCGTTAGTTTTTTTAACTCGTCATAAATCTCGTATTCGCGGGCAAGGAACTTGCGGGCGGCGGCCAGCGTTTCAGGAGCAAGACTTGCGGCGAGGCTGCTCGTTGACTGCGGAGCGACGTGGAGGCGACGGTAGTGTTGGTCCAACATCTTCGTGTCGATGCTGGTTCTGGTGCAGAGTTGCGTGATAAAGCTGTCTGAATCGCTGATTTCCCTAACGAGCGGGAAGCGATCCGCGTTGGACCTGATGAATGCGGCGTCTTTGAAATAGAATTCGTAACCGTGTTTGAGATGGTTGATGTGCTTGAATGCGAAAATCGCGGCGGATTTGATCCTCTCGTCTTGAGATGCCAAGCCGTCTAGCAATTCGACAGCGGTGGCAAAAAAGCTGAAAGAGATCGCTTCTCCTACATTCCAAACGATGTTGTATTGTGGGCGTCCCATCCGGATTCTGCTGTTGATTCCGCTGATAGTTCGCTCCAGCGGGTCCCTGATGATGAAATAGAGTTCAATCTTGGGGAATTCATTGAAGATTTGTTCTGCCGTCCAACCGTGAGGAAAGGTGATTGGGAACTTCCCACCATCAGCAATCACCTTGGAGCCAAATTTACCAATACTGGTGCCGCCGGTCTTGGGAATGTGAATGAACCCACTGGTTTTCAACCGCAGCTTATCCGCTCTGGTGGTTTTTAGAAATTGCTCTTTTCGCTTGTTGATCATGGGAGTCTGGATGCAGGTCAGATTGGTGACTTCAGTCTGGATATTAAACGCCGCCAGGGTTTTTTTGCATAGTTGATGAAGAAGCTTTTTATCGGACCGCGGGTGTGCTGGGGCGGAGTATCGATTAAACTGGCTTTGATTCCGATCATCAGGCCAAGGCGGCCGTTGACGTAACTGGATTTGCTGATAGAGGAGACGGCAGAGGCTCTGCCGAGCGGGAGGCTCACACCGTTCCAGTTGAGATGGGTGACCATGATGTCCCTGTATGCGTGGGATTTGCGTTCCTTGAACGAACGGATCATGTCTGTAGCCGTGAAAAATGAATATTTCTTGGTGACGATCCAGGCTATCAATTTCCTAACGGCATCAAGGGATGGCGGACCAAAGGCGCCGCTGGCGAGCATTTCCACGGCTTCTTGGAAGCTCGCAGCCCGATTGCCGGTGGAGGCGACGTTGTAAAATGCATTTCCGATCGTCACGGTGGGTTTGCCGTGGATCAGCGAGAGTAGTCCAACGCCAGAATTATAACAGAGTGTGGCGTCGCACAGATCGATCAGCGCATGAACATTTTCTTCGTTGGCGCAGACGATGACGTTAGGCACACTGCCGGAAAATGGTTCTAGGTTGAGTGGGTGGGCCTTCACGACGAAGACGATGTCCGGGTGTTTTCTGGCGGTCTCACAGATGGATGCTGAGAAATCCTGATAGGACTGGGTGGGGGTGACGAACTTCGTGACAGCCATGTCGTCCGAAAGCTGGAGCGGTATGAAGACCCGCAATCGGCCGGTGGCGGGGAGTGTCGAACGGCTGGTCAAGGTTTCTTGATAGCCTGTGAGATTTTCGAGTGTCCACGCGCCGCTTCTGATCCGGTCGCAGATCTTGTCAGCAGCAACGAGCGCCTTTTCATCTATCTCGATGTGAACTCGATCGTAGTTCAGGAACTCGGGATCGTTATAGGAAACATCCGGAGCATAATAGATGGTGGAGGGCAGTGCTCCTCTCTCTGCGACGATGATTTCCAGCCCGCATTCCTTGGCGAAGAGGAAGAGTTCATGAAATGCCGAGTGGGATTTCATGTAGGGGTTGAAAATCATGAAGGCGTCCACTTTACCATCGGCGAGCAGGCTGCGCGCGGCTTTCACTTGGGCCTCTGAGTCGTCCGTGACCAGTTCCAGCCGGTAGCCGAGGGCACGGAACGGGAGGAAATAACCATAGTGCTCGGCATCCTTGCAGATACAGAGTGCCGTTTTCAATCGGGGCATGTGGTCGATGCAGGCAAGCTTCTCAGGAGTTTCGAGATACTTGGAGACGGAAGCTCTGAGGCTATCGCGGCTCCAGTCGTTAGCTGCCCGCCACGGGTCACCCTCCGGGCATGGATGCCAGAGATGGAATGCCTTGAATCCGCTAGATTCGCTACGGAACGAAACCGCCTCGCCGAGGCGGCGGAACCCGGTATAGGGGCGCGGTCCGAAAAATGCCCGACTGTTGGGTTTATACAAATCGTCCGCCAGTAGAGCCGGCAGCTCGGCGGCACGCGTATGATGGGCCATTCGGATCATCAGTTCGAAATCTTCGGAGCCATGGCCCCGGAAGCTTGAGTCGTATCCTCCCACGATCTGGAAGAAGTCCTTCGTGCAGAGGAAATTGTTCGAGTAGGGAGCGATGAACTCGGCTACCGGTAGCGGCGTGCTTTCCGTCGCCATCACCGCGATCTGCTCCATGAACCGGTGTCTCGCCTGCGGTGGGGTCTGGAAGAATTCATCAGTGCTTTCCGCTGTCAGATGATAGGCGGGAAGATTCAGGACGATGTCCCGGACGACGGAGAAATCATGATCGTTCGCGTAACGCGCCAGATCGGAGTAGTGGCCCGGAGAGCTGAAAAAATCAATATCGGTGAAATAGAGGAGATCCGTTTGCGCCGCGTGGGCTCCCTCATTCCTCGCAATGCTGAGGGAGAAAACGCCCGAATCGTTAACCGGCAGGTAGATGAATCCGTTCCTCCCGCAAATCTCCCTGAGACGCTCCGAGTAGGGTGGCGCGGAACCGAAATCCACGATCATGAAGATCGGCGAATTTTGATAGAAATCCGCGAGGAGTTCCAGCCGGTCGAGCACCCATGGATTTTTCTCGTGCGCGCGGATCGAAATCACCGCGGTAATGTCCCTGCTTTCGTAAGCGCGTTTCTCAGTAAGAACGCAAGGCGGGAAATTCGGGGACCGCTTTTGGTGGGGAAACATGCGGAAAACTGTGATGCACGGGACGGCGTCAGGGTGCTCTAACCTCTTTCAAAAACTGAAAGCGTTAGGGCGCGGAGGATGAAGAAGGCCATCACGCCGAGGCAAAGAATGCTGGTGGTGGCGTAGGCGCGCCGAGGGGTGGCGACATCCTCGGGTAGGTAGGGGCGCTGGATGACAGTGAAAAAGCGGGACCGCGCGGCGGCCTCATTGCGGTTTTTTTCCAGCAGAGTCTCGGCCCCTGTCCGCAGGCGGGTCGCGAAGTCGAGCCGGAGCTCGAGTTCCTTGAACCGTAAGAGCAATTGGTTGAGCCGATCCTTTTCCGGGCCTGATAGCTTCGCGCTTTCCGTGTCGATCAGCTCGTTGAGTGATCGTATGTGGCTGCGGATGGAGTCGATGCGGGGCGAGTTTGGCGAATCCCTCAGGATCGAGGAAAGCTCCGCTTCGGCCTTGAGGTTTTCCATCCGCATGTCCTGGACGGCCTTGAGATTGCCTGCGATGACGTCGTCTGGACTGATGAAATTATGCTCATTCTGCAAGGTGATCATCTGTTTGTTCACGTCCTCCACTTGCTTGGCAGTGCGCTCGACTTCGCTGCGGATGAAGCCGAGTTGCTGCTCTGCGATGTCCTGATCGACCACGTTCAGGTAGCCCTCCGACTTTTCGAGCACTTTGGCAGCGATTTTCTGGGAGAGAGCGGGCTCGAAGCTGTCCACTGTGACCATGGTGAGTCCTGATGGGACATCAAAGTGGGCGTAGATTCGCTTCCGATAGTATTCAAGACGCTCCTCCAGATTGGATTTCGGATCGAGGCGGAATACCAGATCGTGCGATGGGGCGCTGTAGTGTTTGACGAGATCAAATTCCTTTTCGAGGTCCATCAAGAGATCCGCGGAATTGATGTATCCGATGGCAAGCTGCGAGTCGGACGAGCCCGAGTCTGAGAGACCGGGCAGTGCGAGTTGGAGGAGGCCGGACTGCGCACCCGCAACGTCTTGTCGTGAAATTTTGAATGCCGCGTTGCTCTCGAACCGATCCTGAGTGAGGAACCACAAGTAGCAAAGGGTTGCGACGAGACTGATGAAATAAAGGACGGCGAGAAAACGAAGGATCAGCTGGGACAGCCCGGCCTTGCGTTTAATGTGGATATAGGTGGCGCTCATGAATTGGGAAGTGATGGACCCTTGGCAGGATCCTGGCTGTTTGCGTTTGCGAGGCGGGCCGACCGTTTGGCCGCTCTTTTTTCGGCTTTGCGGATGGCGGCAGCGCCGAATTTGGCGTTGCGGTTTGCGTTGTTCTGGTGCTCCTGGATGTAATCGTCGTATGCGTCGAGTCCGTCTTCAATATTCGGATAGAAATCCGCAATCCCATCTCGCAGGAACAATGCCGAGTCGCACGTCTTGCGCAGGGTGTTCAGGTTGTGCGAGACAAAAACGAGCGAGGCCCGCTTGCGGATTTTTTCAAACGCAGCGCGGGCTTTCTCTTTGAAGATCGGATCACCCACGGATGTGAGTTCGTCGATCAGATAGACATCGAACTGGAAAGCCATCGAAAGTCCGAAGCTCAGGCGCGCGCGCATGCCTGAGGAGTAAGTGTTGACCGGCATGTCGAAGTATTCACCGAGTTCCGCAAACTCGTTGACCTGTCTAACGACGTGGCGGCTCTGATCCCTGCCCATCCCGTTGATGCGGCAGACGAACAGCACGTTTTGGCGTCCCGTGAGCGATCCTTGGAAGCCAGAGGTCAGTCCGAGCGGCCATGAAATTTCCTCGTCAGTGAGGATCGTGCCGCTGTCAGCGGGTTCGGCTCCGCCGATGAGGCGCAGGAAAGTGGACTTCCCCGCGCCGTTCGGCCCGAGCACGGCCAGACTGGTGTGAGTCGGAATCGTCAGCGAGACGTCCCGCAGCACGTAGCGCAAGCCGTTCTTGACGGGATAGGATTTCGTGAGATTGCGCAGTTCGATCATACGGTCGGAGTCGGTTAGGACTGGCTCAGGAAATTGCGATTGCCATGGAAAAGGGTGAGACCGACCGAAAGGACGATGATGGCAAACACTGCCGGATAGGTGAGGTTGCACCCCTCGGCGTGATAGTGAGGAAACATCGCCCAGCGGCTGAGTTCGATCGTATGGACCACGGGGTTATACAGCAGATACTTCTGCATGCCGGGAGGGACCACGGAAATCGGGAAGAGAACCGCAGAGACAAAAATAAGTGGGCGCTGAACCACCATGAGTACCTTATCCGTTTCCCGGAAGTGGGCGGCGACGACCCCTAGGATGAGCCCCAGGCCGCAGCCGCTCAGCCACGTGATGAGATAGCAGACGAACAGGATGTCCAAGTTGTCGAACGAAAGACCTATTCCAATCCACATCGCGATGATGCAGAATAGCAGAAATGAAAACAGCGTGTTGAGCAGTTGGAGAAGAAACCGGGCGATGAAGGTGTCGAGCGGGCGCACGGTGGGATAAACGAGCAGTCCTTGGTTAGCACCTACTGCGTTCATGCCCGTATTCATAGGTCCCGTTAGAAGCTTCAATAGCAGCATCCCATTGAGAACGAAAAAGGAGTAGGGAATCTCCGGGACGGTGCGTGCTGCGATGGTGCCCAGAATCACCCCGACGACGAGAACCCCCACCAGTGGTTCCAGAAGCATCCAGAAAAATCCCAGACGGTATTCGCCGAATTTGGTGGTTACCTCCCGCTTGAGAAGGGCGTTGATCACCAGGCACTGACTGATCCAAGGCGAATGCTTTGGAATTTGAATGGGGGTGGAAGTGGGCATGGCGGAAGGGCTCGGCAAAAAGTAATTAACGGACGCTTTTTGTGAGCGAGTATGCCCTGACGGTGGAATACATCAGTTCTGCCTTCTGGGGTGAAACGCCGTATGCGAGGAGAAGCTCGTGAAAAGTCTTGTCTGCTAGAGCGCGTGTCATTCCCGGTTGGGTGAAAAGCCAGTCATGGAAAACCGCGGCCCAAGTTTCCGGATGGTCGATCCCATCGCCCATCGTGCGTTTGACGAAATCCGGGGCGGTGATGCCGTTGGATTGGTAGCCTTTCTGGATGTTCCACTGCCGCCCGTGCAGGTTCACGGTCCACGGTTGGCGGACTCGGTAGTGTCCGTTGGCCAGCCGTTTCAGACTCGGAGCATTGGGTTTTTCATGAGCCAGTCCGACTGCTTGTCTAACGGAACGGGGCGGGTGACTGCCTGATCCCATGGGTGCGCAGCCGCATAAAAGCAGGCTGACCACGGCAATTGGGATGAATCCGATCTTCTGGAGCATTGCCGTGCGAATGTTAGCGATTGATGCGGTCGATGTTGTAGGCTGCTTGGGAAAACTGGGTCACCGGAAGGAGCTGTGCGATCAGCCTACTCCAACGGGCGAGTGGCGCCTCCGTCACATAAACGATGTCTTCTCCTTGGATGGCGAAGCGCTGGGCAAGCAGCATGGACGCGGGATCCTTCATGTCGATGGTGTAAACCTGATCGGGGTTGCCTTTGCGGAAAACAAAGACTCCGGAAGCGTCCGAGCGCCTCTCGTCAAGACCGGTGGCGGCACCCAGGGCATCCGCCAGTGTGGGGGCTGGAACGGGGAATGGCACGGTTGTCGGCCTGTTGATCGCTCCCAGCACATAGAAGCGGTTAGACATGTCCGTGGCGACGGTGAGCAGATCGCCCTCTTCAATCGGGAAGGGCCTTTTGCGGAAGCCCTGATAGTCGAAGACGTAGTCCTGACCGCCGCGGCGCAGGGTGTATTTAAATAGATGTTCCGCTTCGGTAGGTCCTCCGGATGCGGCGAGGAGATCGAGCGAGCTGATGTTACTGCGCTCAAGCGGAATCGGGCCCGGGCTTTTTACCTCGCCCATGACATTGGCGGTTCGCGGGATGCGTCCCGAGCGAACGACAGCAGACTGGGCCGTGCTGGAAATAGGCTTGAGCTGGATGTTGAGGTCGGTGGCGATTTGCCCCAAGCTGCGGTCCATGACTTGGATTTCACCCACATAGGGAATGCTAATCAGGCCATCCTCCGGCACCTCGATCGGGCCGTACGCGTATGGCTCGCCTTTGGTGAAAAACGGGCTTTGCTCGGATAGATCAGTGATGATGAAACGCAGGGTGTCCCGCGAGCGGATCTTGTCCGAGTAGCTATTGCCCCTGATCGAAGGGGGGGACTGCCCAGCTCCGTAAGAGCGGCCAATCCCTGGTAGATCTGCCCTGGATTTGACCGGAATCAGGGTGTAGGACAGTTCTCCAGCTTCGATGCTGCCCTTTTGAGGCCCGGTCTGTGACATGAACGCACACGAAGTAATGGGTAGGATGCAAACAAGGCCCAGAACGCGTGGATTAAACCAATCTCTTGTCATATGAAATGCTGGATTCCGGCGGATATTTCAAACAAACCCGCACGGCGGGCAGGTCGTTGAGCGCCGCGCCCATCAAGATCCGTTTGTCCGGCTTGTCAAGCACTGGAAAGCTCTGGAGGTGCGTGGATTAACAAAAATATGGTGCGCCCGTTTCAGGTGAAAATCCGGGTTGCCAAGCCTGCCTCGAAGTTGCTCGCGTTACGACGGGGCAAACCGAGCATTGACAACCGCCCTTCCCACCGGAAACGCTAAAATCAATGGCACGCGGGCAGGGACTTAAAATCAGATGGCCATTCCGTAAAATCTGGAACCATCCATTGCTGGAGAGCATGGTGGCGCGTTTGGCCATTGATGATCAAGAGCTGTCGGTCGGTTGGGGGTATCGGCCCAGCGGTAGAGCTGCGATTCAGGACTCTGTCGGCAATCGGAGGCAGCTCCTGCTCCTAGAAGACGGGTTTGTCCGCTCGCTGCGGCCGGGTGCAAACACCTCTTACAGTCTCGTCGCCGATTCCCAAGGCATCTACTACGACTGCAGCGGCCGGAGCGACCTCATCGCGGCACTCAATTCCGGCACTTCCTCCGGCTGGATGCGCGATCAATCCGGCCCCGACGCCCTCGCACTCATGGCGCGCTTCCGCGAGCATGGCATTTCCAAATACAATTGGTATCCCGGCGAATTCAACAACTCCCCGCTGCCTGAAAAAACCGGGGTGCTCGTCGTCGATCAAACACGCGGCGACACCTCGCTCGAATACGGCGGCATGCGGGAAACCGACTTTGACCGCATGATCCGCGATGCCCTCGACGAGCACCCGGGCGAGCCGATCTACGTGCGCTCCCACCCAGATCACCGCTACCGTGGCAAGCATTCGTGTTTCGCGCCGTGGGTTTTTGCGGACTCCCGCATCACCTTGTTGCCGCCCGATCTCTCACCGGCGCAGTGTTTTTCATTTTGTCGGGAAATTTACACGGGCACCTCGCTGATGGGCATGGAAGGCCTCGTCCACGGCTGTAAAGTGAAGACCTATGGCTGGAATTTCCACAGCGGCTGGGGCCTCACCGAGGATCGTGGCACTCCCTGTGGAGTCACCCGCGAGCGGGAAATCAGCCTGCCCGAGCTCTTCCACACCGCCTACCTTCGATACACCCATTACTTCGATCCCGACACCGCTGAATCCTGCGGGCTTTCCGAAATCATCGATCACATCGCTCTCCAAAAGGCGATCTTCGCCCGCAACCGCGGCCATGCGGTCACCGTCGGTTTCTCGCCGTGGAAGAAAAAAATCGTGCCCGACTACCTGCGCGGCCCGGTGGGAAGCCTCACGCAGTTAGGGACCATGGCCGAGGCGGAAAAAATCTTCGCCACCCAGGCCGATGCCCGCCTCCTCGTCTGGGGCCGGCGACCGGAAATCCCGCCGGTTTTCCAAGGCCGCGCGGTCCGTGTGGAGGACGGCTTCATCCGCTCGAAGGGGCTCGGAGCTGCTTTCAATTTCCCCTACTCATGGGTCCTGGATTCGCGTGGCATCTACTTTGATCCCACCGCGCCCTCGGATCTGGAAGAGCTGCTCAATGCCGGATTCACCGAAACCGACCTCCGCGAAGCCGCCCATCTCATCGAAATCCTCCGCGAAAAGCGCCTGACAAAATACAATCTAGCAGGCGAGCAGATCACGCTCGATCCCGAAAAAATCCGCGGCCGAAAAGTCATCCTCGTTCCCGGCCAGGTCGAGGCGGACGCGTCCATCGCCTTCGGCAGCCCGGTTCTCAAATCCAACATCGAGCTGCTCCGCGCCGTCCGCGCTGCTGAGCCCGAGGCGTTTCTCATTTTCAAGGCCCACCCGGACCTCGTTGCCGGCGCGCGCCACGGCAGCGTCCTGCCCGGTGGCTACGACGGCCTTTCCGATCTCGCCGTCACCGAGGGCAATGTCCTCGACTGGCTTGACGTTTGCGATGAAGTCCACACGATGACGTCCACCGTGGGATTCGAAGCATTGATCAGAAAAGTCCCCGTCGTCACCTACGGCCTGCCGTTCTATGCCGCGTGGGGTCTAACTACTGACCACCTCGAATGCCCGCGCAGAATCCGCCGGCTCACGCTGGAGGAACTCGTCTGCGGCGCACTGATGAAATATCCACGCTACCTGAATCCCGCGACCGGCGAGTTTACCACCGCATTAAAAGTCACCTGCTTGCTGACTTCTGATAGCGCCGCCGGCGATCAACGCGCGTGGCATTTGAAAGCTGTTTCCAAATTAAAAAAACTCTGGGTGGAACTCGCACGCTAACCGATGGATCCCACCCGCAAGCCGCTGCACATCGAAGTCGTCACGGACACCTATGTCCCTGACATCAATGGCGTGGCTCTTTCGTTAGGCCGGCTCTGCAACGGCCTGCGCGACCTCGGCCACCGGGTGGAAATCATCCGCTCCGGCCGCTCCCACGGGGAATTTGAAACCACCGTGCTCTCTTGGCCGCTGCCCGGGTATTGGGAGGTGAAAGTCGGCGCGCCGCTGCCGGGCGAACTCCGCAGGCGTTGGGAAAAACAACGGCCGGACCTCGTCTATGTCGCCATTGAGACACCGCTCGGCTACTCCGCCGTCGCCGCCGCGCTGCGGCTGGGCATTCCCGTGGTCGGTGGATTTCATACGAATTTCCGCGAGTATCTCGGGCAGTATGGCGTCGATCGGATCGGCAACTTGGTCTGGCGCTATCAGAAGTGGTTTCATGATCGGCTTGATCGCACGCTCGTCCCATCGCCGGACGCGCGGGACAAGCTCGTCGGCTCCGGTTTTTCGAAAGTATCATTGTTAGGTCGCGGCGTGGACACCGCTTTGTTCGATCCTGCGCGCCGCAGCGCCGTGCTCCGGGCGAAGTGGGGCGTGCGTGATGAAACTCCGGTCGCTCTCGTCGTCGGCCGTGTTTCCGGAGAAAAAAACATTGGGCTCGCCATCCGCGCGTTTGTCCGGATGCGCCAGACTTGTCCGGAAATGAAATGCATCGTCGTGGGCGATGGTCCGGTTCTATCAAAACTGAAGCGTGACCATTCCGATGTCGAATTCCCCGGTTACCTCACTGGGGAGGATCTCGCCACCTGTTATGCCTCGGCGGACATCATGCTCTTCCCCAGCGAGACCGAGACTTTTGGCAACGTGCTCACCGAAGGCATGGCCAGCGGCCTCGCCACCCTCAGCTACGATTACGCCGCCGCTGGCTGGCATTGCATCAATGGGATCAACGGCCTGAAAGTGAAAAAAGGCGATGAAGCCGCCTACCTCGACGCCGCAGAAACCTTGCTCGACCCAGCCCTGCGGAGAAAACTCGGCACCGAAGCCCGGCGCACTGCGGAATCACTCGGCTGGCCTGCTGTCGTCGCCGAACTGGAAGAAATTTTCCACGAGGTGATCTCGGCACGCGATCCGCTGACACGCTAGTGTTGTATGAAATTTTATTTGCCAGACGGAACTCTAACGTGGTTGCGGCGTCTCGGCGCAACGTCACAGAAAGAGGATCGCCACGGCGGGATGCCACCACCTCGTTCAGCGTCCTATCCACCCATTTGAATTTTCCACGAGACTCGCAAATATAATCTATCATGGCCCACCGCTCCTCTCCTGCAGATCTCGATGGCATGCCGCCCGGCATCCCTTTCATCATCGGCAATGAAGCCGCCGAGCGGTTTTCGTTCTACGGGATGAAAGCGGTGCTCGCCGTCTTCATGGTGCAATACCTTCATCTGATGGACAGCGGCCTCTCCTCGGTGATGAATGAAGCAGAGGCCACCGAGAAGGTTCATCTGTTCAACGGAGCCGTCTATCTGACGCCGTTTCTCGGAGCGCTGTTGGCTGACATTTTCGCTGGGAAATACCGGACGATCATCCTGCTCTCACTGGTCTATTGTGCGGGGCACGCGGCACTGGCTTGCATGGGAATGTTCGGAAACTCGCCGTGGTGGCTGATGGCCGGGCTGGGGCTCATCGCGTTAGGTTCAGGAGGGATCAAACCCTGCGTTTCTGCCCACGTCGGTGATCAGTTCGGCTCTCGTAATGCCCATCTGATTTCGCGAATTTTCAACTGGTTCTACTTTTCTATCAATACCGGCGCATTCGTCTCAGTGCTGCTCACGCCATGGCTTTTGGAATGGTATGGGCCGCACTGGGCATTCGGCGTGCCGGGTGTGCTCATGGCGCTGGCCACCCTTGTTTTCTGGATCGGTAGGCACCGCTTTATCCACGTGCCTGCTGGCGGAATGAAATTTGTCACGGAGCTCTTCAGCGGTGGGGGAATCAAGGCAATGCTCAAGCTACTGCCGCTCTATCTGTTTGTGGCGATGTTCTGGGCGCTGTTCGATCAGACGGGCTCCACGTGGATTTTCCAATCGCAGGACATGGACCGGCATTTCCTCGGAATCGAGTGGCTGCCCTCCCAGATCCAGTCGCTGAACTCCGTGTTCGTGCTCGCGTTCATCCCGATTTTTTCCTACTTCATCTATCCCTTCACGGACCGTTTCTGGCAGCTCACACCCTTGCGCAAGATCGGCACGGGGCTGTTTATCATGGTCGGCGCCTTCGCGCTGGTGGCGCTCATCCAGCACTGGATCGATGGCGGAGCGAGGCCGAACATCGCCTGGCAGATTCTCGCCTTCGCCCTCATCACGGTGGCCGAAGTGATGGTCTCCATTGTCGCGCTGGAATACGCCTACACTCAGGCTCCGAAGACGATGAAATCGCTGCTGATGTGTTTCTATCTGGGCGCGGTGGCGATCGGAAATTTCTTCGTTGCTGGGGTGAATCATTTCATCCAAATCCCAAACGCGGCGGAAGAGCAGCTCGCCGTGGCGATCGCCAAACTGCCCGCGGATTGGAGAAATTCCCCGCGGACAGTGATGCTTCCGGGCTATGATGGCGTCACCGGCACGGACGATGATCTCGTGCAGCGCCTAGCCAACGGCGTAGCGGCAGCGATTGAAATTCCCGGCCAAAAAACTTTCGACGAAGCTGCGGCCATCGTGGAACACGCCACCCAAGCGAACGGCGGTGTTTTCCCTGCCGAAAAAATCATCGCTGAAAAACTGCAGAAGCTTCATGATCCTTGGGGCCTGCCGATCCGCTATCAGATTCTCAATTCATCGCGGGCGCGCCTTATCTGCGACGGGCCTGACCGAATTACTAACACGAAATGGGACATCGGCGTGATGATCGATTTGCCGCAGCCGGAGGAGCCGACAAAACCCTCGTGGACGGACAAACTCCACCCTGCCGAACCATGGCTGGCACGCCGGAAATCCGAGCTCGGCCTTAAGGAAGAAGCGGTAGCAGTTTCCGATGTTCCGGGGTTTTCCCGAACGTCGTTCTCCGGCGGCCAGACCCGCATGCACGGCGCGGCCTATTTCTGGTTCTTCACCTGGCTCATGCTCGCCACCGCCGCCGCGTTCATCCCCTACGCCCTGCTCTATCGTCCGAAGACGCATTTGCAGGATTGATTTCATTTAACCCCATTTACTGACCCGATGAAAACTCCACCCATAGCCCCGACAATGCTGGCAATCCTGATACCTGTCCTTGCCTTGCTCCTCGGAATACCGGGCTGCAACGACGCTGGAAACGAGGAATCCAAAGGCAAGGACTCTGGAGACGAGACCT
>JBBRYQ010000057.1:0-35713 GCA_038237425.1 Verrucomicrobiales bacterium | reverse complement strand
TGGAGGCGGAGGAGGGAATCGAACCCTCGAATGACGGTTTTGCAAACCATTGCCTTACCACTTGGCTACTCCGCCATTCGCATGGCGCGGGGGCGAGTGAGTAAGACGGATGGCGGAGTGTGTCAATACTTGGATTTTTGACTTGGATTTTTGACGCGGTGATTTGTCCGGCGGTCAGCGTCGGAACGAGCCTTGGATGGTGAAACCGGCGCGGCAGGGCGGCGGAGGGCAGTGAGCGACGTAGCGCGGACGGTATTCTTGGCGGATGACTCGCTTGCCCCAGATTTCGTAGCCGCAGCGGTCGTAGCCGATGAAATAGCGCTCCACATAGATGGGCGCGCCGCAAGAGGTGTAGCCGCTGATGTAGATGCGGGCGGAATGGTGCGAACGCGCGTCGGCTTGCGGGACGGTGCCCAGCAGGACCATGATGGCGACAGTTAGATGAATGATGGTGGATTTCATGGGAGTTTGTTGTTTCGGATGACGCGGGTTTCGACGGGTGGTTTCGCGTTTTATTCAGGAAGGGAGAAATGATTTCCGGGGTTTGACGTTTGCCGTGAGGTCGGATAGACAAACGGGCGTCCGCCTATGATTCGTGAAATTGTCCAATACGGTGATCCTGTCCTCCGCCAACGCTGCCGTCCTGTCACGGAGGTGGACGATGGCATCGTCGAACTCGTAGCAGACATGCTGGACACGATGGTGGACGCGAACGGTGTGGGACTCGCCGCGCCTCAGGTGGGCGAGGACGTCCGGCTGGCGGTGATCGATGTCTCGCATGATCCGGAGTGCGTTTCCTTTCTCAAGGTGAATGGCGAGGACGCGGATCTGGAGTCGATCATGCCGCTGATTTTCATCAATCCGGAGATCGCATTCGGTCAGGAAAAAGAATTCGGCATGGAAGGCTGCCTCAGCATCCGTGGAATCCGCGCGGAGGTCCGGCGGCCGGAAGTGGTGAAGGCGACGCTGCCGCAGCTCGATGGAACAGTGCTGGTGGTGGAGACGGACGGGTTGCTGGCGCGCGCGTTGCAGCATGAGATCGACCATTTGAACGGCGTGCTGTTCGTGGACCGGTTACCGGCGGTGGCCAAGGTCTCGATGCGAAACCGCCTGAAGCGCCTGCTGGATGAATAGGGGTAATCTTGAAACTTTTCACAGTGAAGCTCGACTTTCGGCTTTGATTAATATCTTTTTCCCCATCGTAACGCCGTTCAAAGCGGCTTCGGCACTTCAACTCCCACTGAATTTAAAATGAGCACGAATCGCGGAATTTTCGAAAGCTTTCCAAACCAACCGGGCACGCGCCAAGACTCGCCGTTCGCGGTGGTCCATGAACCAGCGGCAGAACCCACTTCCAGCCCGTTTGCAGCGGTGGCGCGTCAAGATTCGCCGTTCACAGTGGTGGATGAAAGCATCGACACACGGCCGGTGGAACCTGGCAAACCTGCGAGACTGCCGGAGCGCCGGAAGCAGGATTCGCCGTTCCAAGTGGCCGAGCCGACGGAAGGATTTGGATTTGAGGCCGCGCCACGTGCCTTTGGAGCTTCTCCTTTTGAAGTGGCACCCCCGCCCGCGCCGACGGCTCCCGCGCCGTTTTCCGCACCAGTGCAGCCTGCTGCTTCGCCTTTCGCGATTGCCGCCGAGCCTCAACGCGGGCCCTCACCTACCACTCAAGCGGCGATCGCTGCATTTTCTAACTGGCAGGAATCACAACCTGCTCCGCCCCAATCTACGCCGGTCTCCCAAGTGTTCGAGCAACCCACCCCTCCCCTATTCACTCAGGTCACTCAGGTCACGCAGGTTCCATCCGCTTTTAGCGCCGCACCCCAACAAGCCGCAGCTGCTCCCGCACCTTACACGCCGGTGGATGACTCGCAGTCGGATTCCTTTGCCATCCGCCAGCTCGAACTCCGTGCGATCTTCGGCGTGGACCGTGAGATGACGCCGGATGAAATCCTCCAGCGTTCCCGCGCTCTTCCCGGCATGCGCAACATCGCCCGTGTGGCTCCACAGGACATGGCGACGATCGAGGCGTTGAAAAGCCTGCTGCCGAATCTCGGCTTCGGCTCGGGCGGCTTGAAACTTTATGCAGGATCAGTTCCGCTAGAATTCATCCGCGAAGGTTCCGTTTTGTTAGCCGTGCAAACAGATGGCGGATTCGCTCCCGGCGTGCGTGAAACGCTCATGATCGTGGCTCGCGAACTCGGCCGGCTTTCCTGATTTACTCGGCAGCTTCCTTGTCCGCTTGTTGTTTGAGATTCTCAAACGAGCTGCGAATTTGCGGGTCGGCCAGCTTGATCCATTCGTTCTGAACCGACGGTGGCTGTTGGAGAATCGCCTCCGCCATCGCTTGGCGGGCTTCTTCGCGGAGGACGTCGTTTTGCAGCGTGCTGATCCATCCGAAAGCCGCCGGGGAATCGCTTTTCGCCCACTGCAAAACCGTGGCATTCATGCTGGCCGTGCGGGCCGCACCGGGATCAAACAAAACCACCCATGCTGCCGCTGCCGCCGGCTCGTTGGTGGCCCAGCGCTGAATGACCTCAACGAGAGCGACATCAAACTCGCGGCCTTCGATACCAGATTCAGATAGAATTTTCGCCGCACGCTCGGGATCGGTTTCCGCGATGACGAGTGCGATTTTCCCATAGGCGAAGGAAATTTCCTCGGGATTCCCCAAAGCATCGGCCCACTTGATCGCCGCGGCGGCATCCTCCTCAGCGAGGCGCATAGCGATGTGTTGGACGAGGCGGACGCGCTCGGGGTCGCCGGGTGTTAGCTGTTGGAACGCATCCGCGGCAAGCTTGGGATCGAGCTCAAGGTTTTCCCAGACGATCGCCGCAATCGCAGTTGTCCGCTCATCGGGAGAGGAAATGCGGTTCGCCTCATCGAGTGTGTCGCGGACATTTTTGCGTGCTCCCGGAGTGGGATCGCGGGAGGTTTTCGTGACAGCAGGCGGTGCTTTGGATTTCACGTCGAGATCGACGGTCTCGCGCTTTTCCGCACGCTTGTCGCAGGAGGCCAGCAACAGGCTCAAACAGAAGAGCAGGCGAAAACGCGCGTTCATGGAAGTCAGACGATGCCGCGCTTTTTTAAAAACGGAACGAGCTCATCCACCCCGAAGTCCGCCAGCACCTCTCCGTGCCAATCCATCGTGGGTGCCTTCGATTGACCGGATAGATCGACCATTTCCTGCATGGCCTCTCGATTTCCGGAGACGACTACGGTCTTCACCGAGATGTTCTTCCGGTCGAGGAAATCGACAACTTCCTCGCACCATGGGCAGCCGGGTTTGATGTAGAGAATAGGTAAATCAGCCATGCGCGGACCATAGCGTGATTTTCCGCCGCCGCCAAGCCCGCGACTACGACAAACGCCCTAACTGCCAATCTCCGCATTTTCTGGCAATTTCCAGTCCATTTGCCGCATCGCATTGCCAAGACACACCCAGCCTGCATAAATGCAACTGCAATGAGCACATCAGCCAATACCTCCCACGCGGCCCTGCAAAAATGGGTCGATGAAATGATCACCCTCTGCACTCCCGACTCCGTCGAATGGTGCGATGGATCACAGGCGGAATGGGATCGTCTCACCTCACTCCTCGTTGAAAAAGGCACCTTCACCCGCCTCAACCCCGAGAAGCGTCCCAATTCGTTCCTCGCCCGCTCGACTACATCCGACGTCGCCCGCGTGGAAGACCGCACCTACATTTGTTCGAAGCGCCCCGACGAAGCCGGCCCCACCAACCACTGGTATGAGCCATCCGAGATGCGCGGCATTCTGAATGGAAAATTCAAAGGCTCCATGAAAGGCCGCACGATGTATATCGTCCCTTTCTGCATGGGCCCGCTCGACTCGCCGCTCGCCAAGATCGGCGTGGAAATCACCGACAGCGCCTACGTCGCCGTCAGCATGCGCATCATGTGCCACATGGGTGCCCACGTCCTGAAACGCCTCGAAGACGAAGCCTCCGGCGTCACCCCGAAAAAGCGCGACGGCCATGGCCAGTTCATTCCCTGCCTCCACTCCGTCGGTGCGCCGCTCGAGGCCGGCCAAGCGGACACCACCTGGCCGTGCAACGATGACAAATACATCGTCCATTTCCCAGAAACCCGCGAGATCATGTCCTACGGATCCGGCTACGGCGGAAATGCTCTGCTAGGCAAAAAGTGCCTTGCCCTGCGCATCGCATCAAACATCGCCCGTGAGCACCAATGGATGGCGGAGCACATGCTCATCGTCGGCATCCACGCCCCGGACGGCACCAAGACTTATCTAACCGCTGCATTCCCATCCGCCTGCGGAAAGACCAATCTCGCCATGCTCATCCCACCCCAAGCCTATCAGGACGCCGGTTGGAAGACCTCCATCGTCGGTGACGACATCGCTTGGCTCTGGCCGCACAAGGATGGCAAGCTCCACGCCATCAATCCAGAAACCGGATTCTTCGGCGTCGCCCCCGGCACCGCCTACGACACGAATCCCATCGCCATGGATTCCATGAAGGCGAACACCATCTTCACCAACGTCGCCCTAACCGACGACGGCGATGTCTGGTGGGAAGGGATGACCAAGGAAAAGCCCGCCCACCTCATCGACTGGACGAACCAGGACTGGACGCCCGATTGCGGTCGCACCGCCGCCCATGCGAACTCCCGTTTCGCCGCACCCGCCGTGCAATGCCCGACCATCGATCCCGAATGGCAGAATCCGGACGGCGTGCCCATCGACGGCATCGTCTTCGGCGGCCGCCGCCCCACCACCATGCCGCTCGTCTATCAAGCATTCAACTGGAGCCACGGCGTTTACGTCGGAGCCACCATGGGTTCGGAAATGACCGCCGCCGCCGCAGGAACGATCGGAAAAGTCCGCCGCGATCCCATGGCCATGCTGCCGTTCTGCGGCTATAACATGGGTGCCTACTTCGGCCACTGGCTGGAAATGCGCCGCTACCTCACCAACCTGCCGCGCTTCTTCCATGTGAACTGGTTCCGCAAAGACGACGACGGTTCCTTCCTCTGGCCCGGCTACGGTGAAAACATGCGCGTGCTCGAGTGGATCTTCAAACGCTGCAACGGCGCCGCCGCTGGCTACGAAACCCAGATCGGCTGGACTCCCGCATTTGAGGATTTCAACATCGAAGGCCTCGATGGCTTCACCAAGGAAAGCTACGACAAGTGCATGGCTTTCAATCGCACCGAGTGGAAAAACGAACTCGTCAGCCAAGGCGAACTCTTCATCGACCTCTACGACCACCTTCCGAAGGAACTCATCTTCCAACGCGAACTGCTCGCCGCGCGTCTTTCCTGAGAAAATTCAAAAGAGCGCGTTCATTCTGAACGCTATATGCGGCGGACATCCTGTCCGCCGCCACCATTCCGTCCGACAGAATGTCGGGCGGAAACAGTCGATAGAATATCGACGCCCCGCTTTCCCGTCCTCTGAAGAAAAGGCGAACACAGGTCTTGCCCGTTTCCGCCCGGAGCCATCCCCCGCCGCCGCGCGGGCCATTCCGGACCCGCGTGGCATTCTAACGTGAAACAGACATTCCTGTCTGTTCTTCATCTCTCAACTCCATCCAAATCACCCCATGTCCGTTCTCGTAGGCAAATCCGCTCCTCACTCCCGCGCCAAAGCCGTCAAAGGCGAAACCATCATCGAGGATTTCACCCTCGAACATTTCAAAGAGAAAATAACGGATCAAGGCATCCCATGTGTCTGGGAAAATCTCCGCAATCCAGTCCCAATCGCCGACCGCTTCATCAGGCCGCCGTTAAAAGCAAAGGCCTAACAACTCAATGCGACTTCGAGAGCTGAGCGATCACCATTCGCTGATCATCGAAACTGGCGGTGCGTTGGACGCGGAAGGATAGTTAGTCCCATAGGCAGCGGTAAGCCAGAGCACGCCCTTCGCTGTAAAAACAGTGCCAGCAGTATAGGTGATACCGGTCGCTCCACCACCGCCAATCGAACTGGGAAATTTCGTGTAGGCTGCCAGTTCCGTCGTAGTGAAGGTCGTGACTGTTGGATCGATCGCTACATTCTGGTGGCCACGCATCGCCTGCTGGCAATTGCGGATATTGATGAGATTCGTCGCTTTGTCCGTGCCTCGTTTCCATCCCGCAGCTCCGACAAAAAGAATCGAAATGAGTGCAAGTAACACCAGGATCACTATGGTCAATTCAAGGATGGTCATTCCAAGATTTGATTTTGGGGGGATAGCAGTTGAGATTTTCATTGTATTTTTTGGGCAGACTTTTTTCAAAATCTTCTGCCACAACACTAGCTCCACCGACTAGGATTTCAAACCCATGATCGCGTAAGACCTGCTACGCATGATCACGTAGGAGAGCCGAGTTACTCACCAGGCGGCGGTCTATGCGGTGACAGCGAGTAGGCCGCAGTAAATAATGAACACCAAAACGGCAGTCTCGCCGGTGGCGAAATGGCCTGCTCGGGCCGTCTAGATATCCAAAGCAACTTATCGCAGGTGACTTCAGAAATAGAACTAACCGTCCCTGCCGAGAAATTCCAGAAGGGCTGCGGCAGATTTTACTGAGATGCCGGGGATCTTGGCGATTTCCTCCGCAGTGGCTTTTTTGATGCGGGCAACGCTGCCGAACTTTTCCAACAAAATCCGTTTTTTGTTAGCTGACATGCCGGGGCAGTCGTCGAGCAAACTTTCCTTCATCCGGCGGCGGTAGAGCAGGGCGTTGTATCCGTTGGCGAAGCGGTGGGCTTCGTCGCGGATGCGCTGGAGGAGTTTCAGAGCACCGCGGTCGTGCGGAATGCGGATGGATTGCTCGCGGCCAGGAACAAAGACTTCCTCCTGTTGCTTGGCGAGGCCGACGACGGGAAGGTCGTGCAGGCCTAGCGCTTTCAACTCCCTAACGGCCATGCCGAGCTGGCCTTTGCCGCCATCGACGATGACGAGATCCGGCAGGATAATCTTCGCACGCCCCTCGCGAGCGAGGCGGCGTTGGGCATCGACGAGATTTTCCTGCGAGAACTCCGCCTCGGGATTGGCGGCGTTGTTTTCCATCAGAATGCGCGAGTAGCGGCGGCGGATGACCTCGGCCATCGAGGCGAAATCGTCCTGGCCCTCGACGGTCTTGATGCGGTAGCGGCGGTAGTTCTGATTGTCCGGCTTGCCATCGGTGAAGCGCACCATGGAGGCGACGATGTGGTTCGACGAGACATTGGAAATATCAAAACACTCCATGATGCGCGGCGGGCCTGCTAGATGAAGTTCTTCACCGAGCTCGGCCAAGTCCTCGGTCGGTTTCACGGTCGTCTGGACGCCACGGCCACGGGCGAACTGGCGGGTGGGGCTGAGAGTTTTTTCGAGGTTCTGCAGGATGTCGCGGAGATTGGCGGCCTTTTCGAAATCGAGGTTCTCGGCGGCAGCGGCCATTTCGGCGCGGAGTTTATCGAAGGTCCCACGTTTTCCTTTGCCTTCGAGAATCCGGCAGGCTTCCTCGATTTTCTCAAAGTAATCTTCGCGGGAAATGCGGCCGATGCATGGGGCGGAGCAGTTCCGAATGATGTCGGCGTTGCAGTGTTTGTAGTCTGGCTCGCCGGGACTAACAGGGCGGCAGACGCGCAGGCCGAGGCTGCGGTTGAGCCATTCGAGCGTGCTGTGGAGGGCGCTGGAGTGAGGAAACGGACCGAAATAGCGTGAACCATCGTCCTTTTTCATCCGCGTCGTCTGGAAGCGCGGCCACGGATCAGCAAGGCGGATTTTCGCGAGCAGGAAGCGCTTGTCGTCCCTGAAAGCGACGTTGTAACGCGGGCGGTAGTCCTTGATGAGCTTGCCTTCGAGGAGCAGGGATTCCTCTTCGTTGCGGACGATGTGGAACTCGAAATCGTGGATGGAATCGATAAGCGCACGGGTTTTCACGTTCGAGCGCATTTTCTGAGACGGCATGAAATATGAGGAAACGCGGCGTTTCAAATCGAGCGCCTTGCCGACGTAGATGATCGAGCCAAGACGGTCCTTCATGAGATAAACCCCGGGCTTGTGGGGCACCTCGCGGAGCTTGGCTTTGAAATCCGGTTCGGACATGCGGCTTCATCGAAGGGCCGGAAACGCAAATATCAACCGAAAACCCCGAATTTGCAGGTGGGACGGCGGGCTTTTCCTATTTCTGTTGGAGTTGGTGGATGTGCTGCTCGACAGCTTTCTGGCCCAGCGGTCTTTCGTGGACGTGCAGGCAAACCTATCCGATTCAATAGGCTTGGTCAGTCACTTTCGGTATTTTTTCGTCATGGCAAGGATCGCCGGATGGGTAAAGCGGCGCTCTGCAGTGATGGCGTAAAACTGGGTTTGCACTTCCTTCGTGCGCCCCAGCGACACGAAGCCATACCTTTCAACTGCCTCCTTTGCGACCACCGTCGGAACTGCGATGAAGCCCAGTCCGCTGGTGGCTACGATTTTCGCAAGCGCCCCATCCTCAAACTCCGCAATCACCCGTGGCTGAATACCGACACTGCCGAACCAGCTTTCGAGATCACGCCGCAGACTGCAGTTCTGCGTCGGCAAGAGCGCTGGTGCATCGTTTAAATTTCGCGGAAACTTTCCTTTGAGGCTTCTAGCAAAAATTGGCATCGCAAAAAACGTGATGTCGGACGAACCCAAAGAGTGATTGAAAACCTTGCCGGAAATCCCCGGTGAGGCGGGCTCGTCAGATAGCACCACATCGATCCGGTGGGTGTTGAGTTGCGAAACGAGATCGGCCATTTTTCCCTCGTGACAGGTGAGTTGCACCGCTGGCTGGTGCTCGAAAACAGGGCGCAAGATATCATAACTCATCAGCTTGGGAAATGAGTCCACGATACCGACATGCAGTCGCAGGGAACGCGTGCCGGGTGCTTGTTTGGTCGCCCGCAGAATCTCGCTCCCCAGTGTGAAGATTTCCTCTGCGTATCCATAGATCATTTGGCCAAACTCTGTCATCACCAGCGACCGGCCGCTGGGACGGAACAAAGTCCCGCCAAGCGCTACTCCTAACTGCTGGATCTGTGTGCTCATCGCAGGCTGTGAAACTTTGAGTTTTTCCGAGGCCCGCCGCAGGCTGCCCTCCTTCGCCACGGTCCAGAAGTAGCGCAGGTGGTGGTAATTGAGAAATCCGGATTCGTGTGATTGTTCCATAATCGCGAATAGTCTGTATCGAATTTTGTATTTTGTAAATGTTTTGAAATGGGCCAGCCTGCCGCAGCCAAATGCACTACGTCGTCGTCGAACTGATTTTTATTTTTCTTCTTTTGTTGATCAACGGACTCTTCGCGATGATAGAAATCGCCGTGGTATCGAGTCGGAAATCGCGTCTCCGCCAATTGGCCGAGGCGGGGGATAAAAAGGCCCGGGCCGCGCTGGAGTTGGTGGAGTCGCCCAACCGCTTTCTCTCCACCACCCAGATCGGAATCACCTTGGTAGGGGTGCTCGCAGGGGCCTTTGGGGGGGCGACCTTGGCAAAGACCCTGGGTGAGGCAATCCGCCTGCTGCCATGGCTTAACCCGTCGGCGGATGTCCTCGCCGTCGTGATCGTGGTGTCAGGAATCACTTACTTTTCACTGGTGGTTGGCGAACTCGTCCCCAAACGCATCGGCATGGGCAATCCGGAGTTCATCGCACGCCTCGCCGCCGGTCCGATGGCCCGCCTGGCCAGGGTGGCATCTCCTTTTGTTAGGTTGCTGGGCCTGTCCACCGATCTTGTCCTGATGCTCCTGCGGGTGCGTCCCGCAGCAAGCACCGCCGTCAGTGAAGAGGAGCTGAGAATGCTCGTCCGCGAGGGAGGCAGCAGCGGAACCCTCATCGAAGGGGAGTCTGAAATGGTGGAAGCCGTGCTCGGCCTGGACAGCCGGATTGTCCGTGACCTGATGATCCAGCGTGGCGACATCGTCTGGCTGAATGCGGGAAAGTCATGGAGTGATGTCTGCAAAGCGGCCCTGGGCAACCGCCACTCGTGCTTTCCTGTCTTCGAGGGCCGGCGGGACAATCTGCTAGGAGTTATTTCCGTAAAGGATCTTTTCGCCGCAGATCACACCGATCATGAGGGTGGGATCAAGCCGTTGCTCAGATCGCCGTTGCTGGTGCCACCCACCCAACCACTCAACCGCTTGCTGGAAAGCTTCCGCTCTAACGACACCACTTTTGCGCTTGTCGCCGACGAGTTTGGTGGAATCGCCGGACTCATCACCCTGCATGATGTCATGGAGACGATCATTGGTGATTTCGCCACGCTGCGGGCTCCACGCCCGGGTATGATCGAGCGCGCGGATGGAAGCTGGCTCGTCGATGCGATGATACGCACCGATGAATTTGAACGACAATTCCCCGGGTTCCTGCCAGACCCGGATGATGAGCGCGAGTACTCGACGCTCGGTGGCTTCATCCTTCAGACGTTAGGGCATATTCCCATCACGGGAGAGTGCTTCATGGCCGGTGCGTTCCAGGTTGAAATTGTCGATCTGGACCGCAACCGGATTGACAAGGTGATCATCAGCAAGGTGGCGAAATAGTGCGGAGATGTGGAAGCGCCCGCTGCACTAGATGCGGAGAAATCCTGTAGCGGTTGATTGTTCCATTTTCTAGAAGTGGTTGTGTTACTTTTCGTATTATTCAAATTTTATCCGAGAGTCCATGGTCTTGACGTTATTCAACACAAGCGACCTCACCAAATCATGAAACTGAAACCGACCCACCGCACTCACGCCCCATCCATCGGGCCGCTCGCCGGTCTGCTCGGACTAGCGCCCGTCACCGGACTTTATGCCCAACCCCCACTCCCGGCTAGAACGGTCACCACCACTGCGGACATAACCTTCATTCACCAGTTTACATCGGACCTGGATGATGGTGGCGATGTCGGCATGAGCAGTGCCGGTTCCAAGTTTCACCTTGTTCACCGTCTCGACGGCGGCCGCTCAATCGGCTGGGGCTTGGGCTACACGGCGGATTTCTTTTCGTTCCGGATTGGTGAATACACCAGCGTCCCGCTTTTCGTCCGCGCCAGCCGGGCAATCACCTCGAACCTCACGCTCAATCTTTACGGCGGCATCCTGCTCGGCGGCTCGACCGAACTCGAAAACTCAAACGGCGGTGACCTGATTGATTCCAATTTTGACCCGGCTCCGATCCTGGCCTTCTCCCTAAGCGGGCGGTTCTAACCCGTCCAGATTCGAACGAAACCAACCTCGATCCCCGCCATGAAACGCTTCCAACGCATTCTTGTTCCTCTGTCCTTTTCCGATGCCGATCCGGCGGTCATCGCCATGGTGGCGCAGATCGCAAAGTGGTCGGAGCCGGAGGAACTGATCTTTTGCTATTTCAAATCGAAGGTAGAAATCCCGGCCGCGCTGAGGGAGACTCACCCGTGGCTTGTCGAGCCCATCGATCAAGCGACCTACGAGCGCATGGAGGCGCTGGTGACCGGACAGACGGATTTCTCGCCGACCATCCGTATTTCCTATCATGTCGGTGAAGCGAACCCCATCCACCGCAGCCTGGCTTTGGTTTTGGAAAGGGATTGTGATCTGGTAGTCAGTGGTGGGGACAAGCGGGGAATAGCGATCCGCTTGGCGCGCAAGGCACCGTGCTCGGTCTGCATCGTTCCAGCCAATGCTCCGACCGATGTCAGGAAGCCGGTGGTGGCCGTCGATTTCTCCGAATATTCGCGCTATGCCAGCGAGATCGGGATCGCTCTCGCCGGGGCTTCCGACGGAGATCGGCCCGTCCTGCTGCACCTCAGCCAGATCCAGCGCGGTTACCAATGGGGCAGCCTCTCGGACGATGAACTCATCGCTTACAACGACGCCCACGCCCAGTTTAAAATGAAAGGGTTCTGTCTCGGTCTAGGCAGGCCAAAGGAAAGCTACGGCACCGCGGTACATCATTACGAGTCGGTGCCGTTCGGCATTTTGGATTACGTCAGGGAAAACGAGATCGACTGCATCGTGGCTGGCTGCCGGGGCAGGGACGCGCTCTCCGCAATGCTGCTGGGCAGCGACATCGAGCAAATCCTGGCGCACTCGCCGGTCCCGGTATTCGCCGTTAAGGCCAAGGGCACCGGTCGCAGATTCCTCGAGGGACTGTTGGGCATAAATGACTGATCCCATCTCTCCGTGAAAATAGGTTCAGGCAGCAAATCTTAACAACCGGTTTTTCCCCGCCCTCCGGTCCAGCCCACCGACTGTTTCAGAAGCCAACCGGTAAAGGAAAATTTTCCGCAGGATCGCTTTTGTCTTCTCAACTCACACAAACCAAAACACTGAAAATCATACCTATCAGTTTCCTGCTTGCTACCACCGCTGCGGCTCATCCGGTCGCCTTCGAGGGTGCCTATCAGCTCATGTTTGGCACCGCAGGTTCGGTGCAGAACCTCGAGTTCTATCGTTCCTATTCCGCCCAAGCCGCGTGGGGACTTCATGCCATGCGCTTCACTGAGGACGAGGACGAGGACAAAATCTTCACCGGCCTCCAGCACAACTGGCTGCTCAAGCGCTGGAATCTCCCATCCGCCCAGGCAAACGTTTACACCGGGCTCGGTGCCGGATTGGCGGGCGAGGCCGCCAACGGCGCGGCACCCGGGGGCATCGGGTTTTTCCGTGCGGACTATGAGACGCGGCGCGTTTACATGGCTTTCGACGCAAAATGGGTCGAATCGGCCGATGTCTCGCGTGGTGCATTCAGCGCGGCGGCAGGCATCGCACCCTACAAGGCGGAGTTCGACCAGCTCAACACCTGGCTCATCCTCCAGGTAGAACACGTCACCGGCGTGGAGGACAAACTCGACATCATCCCGAAGATCCGTTTTTTCAAAGGCCCGTATTTTCTCGAACTCGGCAGTACTCTGAGCGGTAAGCCGGTCCTCAACTTCATGATCCATTTCTAACCTCCATCTTGAAAATCAATATCCCATGAAAATTTCATCCATCACCAGCCTCCTCGCACTATCCACCACCCTCGCCCATGCCGCGCCTGACCGGGTGGTCACGGTGAAGACCACGGTCAACGGCATGGTCTGCTCGTTCTGTGCGCAGGGCATCCTCGCCCACTTCAAGAACCATCCCGCGGTTTCCAACGTGCATGTCGATCTCACCCGCAAGCTCGTCCTGCTAGAAGAGCGCAAGGGCAGGTCGATCACCGACGAGGAAATCACCAAGTATATCAAAAAATCCGGCTTCGAGCCGGTGAAGGTCGAGCGGGTGAAGGAGAGCTTCGAACAGGCGAAGGCTGGCTGATTATTCAAGTTTGTCTGGGAATTTGAGGGTGAAGGATTGCCCCTGGGCGGCAGGCGTTCTCGTGGCCGGTGAGGAGCTGGATGCCCGGGCGCCGCTGGTGATCAGCGTCTTCTTTTCCCCTCCCTCCGGTCTAGCCCACCGGCTGTTTCAGAGGCCACCCGGCAAAACCAAATTCCTAGCAGCACGCGGGCCTGCCAGCGAAGGTGCAATCCTGCAGCGGTTGATTGTTCCATTTTCTAGAAGTGGTTGTGTTACTTTTCGTATTATTCAAACCTTCTCGGGGAGTCCATGGTCTTGCGGTTGTCCAACACAACCTACCCCTAGAAATCATGAAACTGAAACTAACACACCGCAACCACGCTCCGTCCAAATCCATCGTCGAGATGATCGAAACCGAACTCAAGGCTCTCGAACCCGACCTCCAGATCGATGAGGCCCGCGTCCATCTGGAGCGCAGCCTGACCAACAGTCCGCCCTTCAGCGCATCCTTCCATCTGGTCACTCCCGGGCCGGATGTGATCGTCACAGCCACCGACCACACGCTTCGTGCCGCGGTTCTCAAGGCCTTTGATGGGATTGCTGACAAGATCGGCCACCGCCACGCCAAACGCTCACGCCGCCGGGAGACCGCTCCCGCCATTGAGTTGACGCGCCGCCGTCCTGCCGGTGGCCAGCGCAATTGACCCAGAAACTGACCCACAACCTCCGCCCACACCTTATGAACTGGTCTTTCAAGCTCGGCCGCTTTCTCGGCATTGATGTTTTTGTTCACTTCACCTTCGTGTTGCTATTCGGCTTCATCGGGATTGCTCACTGGGTGGTCGGGCAGAGTTTGGCTGCTGCGCTCTGGGGCGTGCTGTTTTTTGGCTGCCTGTTTGCTTGTGTGCTGCTGCACGAATATGGCCACGCCTTGATGGCACGGCATTTCGGCATCGGCACGCGGGACATCACCTTGCTGCCCATTGGTGGCGTGGCACGTCTCGAGCGCCTGCCAGACAAGCCTGTCCAGGAACTTTGGGTGGCGCTTGCCGGCCCCGCGGTGAACGTGGTCATCGTCGGCTTGCTCGGCATCTGGCTCAGTGTCACGGGTGCATGGCAGTCAATAGATTTGTTAGGCATTGCCGAGGGCAATCTGTTGGAGCGCATCTTGGTGGCGAACGTGTTTCTGGTCTTGTTCAACCTGCTGCCTGCCTTTCCGATGGATGGCGGGCGCGTGGTTCGCGCGTTGCTGGCGATGCGGCTTGAATACTCGCGTGCGACCCAAATCGCCGCCAACCTCGGTAGAGGGATGGCCGTGGTGTTCGCCCTGCTCGGTCTTATCGGCAATCCGATGCTGCTACTGATCGCGCTGTTCGTCTGGATCGGAGCCTCACAGGAGGCTGTGGCAACCCAATTCAAGTCAGCAGTCGCCGGAGCACTTGTCCGTGAAGCGGCGCTCGCTAAATTCGCGACCGTGGCGGCCTCCGCTTCGCTGCTGGACCTCACAAGAATCATGCTGTCGGAGAGTCAGCAGGACTTCCCGGTGCTGGATAACGGCAGGGTCGTCGGAATACTCGTTCATGCTGAAATCCTCGCAGCCGTCAGGAGGCACCCGATGGAAACTCCCGTCTCAGCAATCATGCGGACGGAGTTTGACACGGTCGAAGAGAATAGTCCGCTCGATGAGCTGTTCACCCATCTCCGCCACGAGGGTGGCTGCGCAATTCCGGTAATGGGACGGGGACGTCTTGTCGGCTTGCTCACTGCGGAGAACCTGACCGAATATTCCGTCATCCGCGAGGCTTACGGGAGCAGCTCACAACCTCCTCCCTTGCCCTTCGGCAGTCACAGTCTACCATAATGCGCCGACTCCAGCCGTACCGACCGAACCCGGCAGAATGAAAGTTGACAGATATCTATATAAAAACCAAAACACACCGACTTCTCCCTGAAACGATATGACTATACTCTCACTACTCGCCACCACCGCAATCGCCGTCGATCCCGCAAGCATGAAAATGTGGGCATACATCGGCTTCATCGTACTTGTGATGGTATTCCTCGCTCTCGATCTCGGTGTTTTCCATCGCGAGGCTCATGAAGTCACCATGAAGGAATCCATCACCTGGTCTTGCGTCTGGCTCACCTGCGGAGTCTCCTTCACCACATTTATCTACTATGCCTATCAATACCACTGGCTCGGCTTGGGATTGGAAACCCCGACCTATGTGGGAGGAGCGATCGTGCTGGGAGAGGTCACGGGAGCCACGGCAGCGATCCAATATCTAACTGGATACATCGTCGAGAAATCCCTGGCGATGGATAACATTTTCGTCATCGCGATGATCTTCGGCTTCTTCGCTATCCCTGCGAAATATCAGCATCGCGTGCTCTTCTGGGGAATCATCGGCGCGCTCATCATGCGCGGTGGCATGATCTTTCTCGGGGCGGAGCTAATCATGCGTTACACATGGATTCTTATTGTCTTCGGCATTTTCCTGATTCTCACGGCCCTTAAAATGGCGATCATCAAAAGCCACAGCGATCCGGGAAACAATCCCATCGTAAAACTGACAAAGCGCTTCTTCCGCACCGTGGATTTCTATGACGGGCAGAAGTTCTTCACCCGCCGCACGGTGGCGCCCACTTACATCAAGGATCCGAAAACTGGCAGGGACAGTTACGCCCCTGCCGAAGCGGGCACTCTTTCCGCGCGGTGGGCCATTACCCCGCTTTTCCTCGCGCTGATCATGGTGGAAATCACCGACCTCGTGTTTGCGGTGGATTCAATTCCTGCGATTTTCGCGGTCACTCCGGATCCATTCATCGTCTTTACGAGCAACATTTTCGCAATCCTCGGCCTGCGTGCCCTCTATTTCTGTCTGGCCGCCCTGATTTCGAAATTCCGTTTCCTCAAGCCTGCTCTGATCCTGATTCTCGCCTACGTCGGCATCAAGCTGCTGTTGCTCGCCGCGCCGCCGTATTTCAACGATTTCGGCTTCAGTGCCAACGAAATGAAGAGCATCAAGATCGATCCGTTTGTTTCGCTGGTTATCGTCTTGGGCACGCTCGCCGTGGCGACGGTAATGTCCATCCTGATCCCCAACAAAGAAGAACAAAAACTGCTATGAATACCGCAAATCCCGCCCCCATGAACCCGATCACCAATCACGACTCACTGCTGGCCATCTGCCTCTATGCCGCCTTCTCCAATGGCGAGCAATCCGATGCCGAGCGCCAGGAAATCACCCGTTACGCCGAAGAAATGGACGCGGACAACCTGGCAATGCTCTCGCGCAGCATCCTGATGGGGAAACTCTCCATCGAACAGGCATGCGCAGGTCTGGGCAGCAACCAGGACCGGATGCTTGCTTACGAAATGGCGCGTGCGATTTGTGAAGCAGGTGGCTCGATTTCCGCCGAGGAAGAGGAGTTTCTCACGGAATTGCGCCGCCGTCTGGCCCTTTCGGAAGGTGAGTCAAACGCCGTGGACGAGAAGGTGGATTCCGCTGCTCTCGCTCCACTTGGTGCGACGCTGCCGGAGGCTGTAGTATCCGATAGTAACAGCATGATTCTAAAATACGCGATCCTCAATGGCGCTCTCGAACTGCTGCCCCAGACCCTGGCAACCGTTGTCATCATTCCCATGCAGATGAAAATGGTCTATCGGATCGGGAAGTCCCACGGGGTGGAGCTTGATCGTTCCAATATCAAGGAGTTCCTCGCCACCGCTGGCATCGGACTCGGCTCGCAAATGGTCGAGGGCTTCGCGCGCAAGCTGGTAGGTAAATTCGGCCGCAAGCTCGGCGGGAAAACCGTCGGCAGTGTTGCAGACCAAGCCACAGGTTCGGCGTTGTCCTTCGCCTCGACTTACGCCATCGGCCACATGGCGCAGAGCTACTATGCGGGCGGGCGCACCCTCACCACCCCTGATCTGAAAAAGCTCATCGGGCCTTTGCAAAGCCAAGCCCGCGAACTCCACACCCGCTACCTGCCGGAAATACAGGAGCGGGCCAAAACGCTCGACTCCGCCGCGATCCTCTCGCTGGTCCGCGGCAATGCGCCGGTCTGATTTCCCAGCAGCTCCATCTACCGATTTCCTAATCACCTAAAATGCCAATTTCCAGGTTTAGCATCTTGTCAGAAACCACCAGCCGCATCGTCCATGCGCCATGGTTCCAGCGTGCCATCATTGCGGTAATCTTACTGGCTGGGGCGCTCGCGGGCATTGAGACGGATGCTGGTATGGTGGCGGCGCACGGAACATTGTTAGGCGCTCTGGATGCAATCGTCCTGGGAGTGTTCATCGTTGAGGTGATTTTGAAATTGATGTCCCACGGCTCCCGGCCATTGGACTATTTCCGGGATGGATGGAATGTGTTCGACTTCGTCATCGTAGCGCTCTGCCTGCTGCCGATGGATTCACAGTTCGCCATGGTGTTGCGCCTGGGTCGGGCACTGCGTCTGCTGCGCCTCGTTTCCGCACTGCCCAAGTTGCAGCTTCTCGTTGGCTGCCTGGTCAAGAGCTTCAGCTCCATGGGCTATGTCGGCCTCTTGTTGGGCCTGATGTTCTATATGTATGCCATCGTCGGCGTGCAGCTTTTCGGCGCTCATGACAAGGATCACTTCGGCAGTCTCGCCAAGGCCTTCCTCACCCTTTTCCAGACGATCACCCTTGATGATTGGAAATTCCTGTTTACCAGCGCCAGCGGCTCATCGCCCGCCATCGCCGCCATCTACTTCGTTAGCTTCATTCTGCTAGGCACCATGATCATGCTCAATCTTTTCATCGGAATCATCATGAACAGCATGTCGGAGATGCACGCTGAACTCGATGAGCTTGAGTTATCCAAAACCCGCAAAGCGGAACAAGGCAGTGTTCTCAGTGATCTAACTCTGCTCGACGGCCAATTGGAATCTTTGAAATCACAACTCCGTGAACTCCGCTCCAAACTGGCCCGGAATCCATCGTCAAAAAAATAGCTGTACTGTCCGAAATGGCGCGGAAGCAGTAGCTCAGCGCGATTTTTCATAATCTATCAGCATGCGCCGCACGTCCTTTTCCAAGCCGAAGAGTAGCAACACATCGTCCGCCTCGAAGATGCGCGAAGGCTCAGGGACGCCGAGAACTTTATTGATAGGGTGGCGGGTCGAAGTGAGCACCGCCATGCCCCGCCCCTTGGCGATGGTTACCAAATTGAGATCATAGCGCAGACGAAATTCAGCATCTTGCAGCGTTTTGCCGACCAAGGGTTGAGGCACGAGAATTTGGGCGATCTCATAGCCGCCACCGAGTTCCAAGCTGTGGATTTTATCGGGAGCATTCAACGAGCGCGCGAGCCAAGCCGCAGCCATCGCTTCGGGCACCATCAGCTCATCGATTTTGAGCAATTTCAATAGCCGTCCATGGAGCGGGTTGATGATGCGGCTGATGATGCGCTTGGCACCGAGCTGTTGGAGATTGGAAGCGATGGAAAGCGAGGCTTCGAAATCTTCCCCGATCGCGAGGATGACCGCATCGCAGCTATCGACGGGAATTTCGTGGAATGCGTCCAAGTCCGTGCAGTCAGCTTGGACGATGTATTCGATCTCGTCCTTGAGCGCATTGATGTGGACGGGATTGTTATCCACGGCGACGATTTCGTGTCCTTCGCGGTTGAGTTGGCGCGCGAGGTGGGTGCCGAAGCTTCCTAGGCCGATGATGCAGAATCGCATGGTGTTAGATGTGTTGGATCAGGTGAGAAGAATTTGCTCCTGCGGCTTGCCCGAGATCGGGCGGCGGTCGGGTGGGACGAGTGTGGCGATCACAGTCAGCAGGCCGATCCTGCCGACAAACATATTTACGATGAGTAAAATCTTCGCTTCCGGAGTGAGCATCGGCGTGAGATCGAGCGAGAGCCCGACGGTGGCAAATGCGCTGATCAACTCGAAGAGTAGCGCGGATTCCTTGATGCCACTTCCGATCTGGAGCATTTCGAGAATGGCGCAATTCACCCCCAGCCAGATGAAGGTGAGCACCATCACTCCGAGCGCTTGGGTGCCTATTTCCGCAGGGATCGTGCGGTTAAAGACGACCATCCCACGCCGACTCATGCGCAACTGGCTCCATAGGTGAGCGATACCTACGGCAAACACCGTAGTGCGCATGCCACCTGCGGTGCCACCGGGCGAGCCACCTATCAGCATCAGAACCATCAGCACTTGGATGGTCAATGGGCCAATCTGCGACATTGGCACCGTGTTGAATCCCGCCGTCCGCGCGGTGATGGAGTGGAAGAAAGCGGTTAGAATTCTACCGCCGTTTTGCGGGCCATCCCAAAACAGAAATTCGCTGGCAAGGATGCCGCCCGCCCCTGCCACGATGAGGCCCGCAGTGACCCAGAGCACCAGCCGGGTATGGACGCGAAGTCGAGGTCGCGGGCCATCTTCGCCTTTTTTTCGGCGGATCTTGGCCAGCGTCCAGAGCGAGATGTCCTCATTGACCAAGGCTCCCAATCCGCCCATGACGATGAGCAGCATGATGACGATCTGCCAGATTGCATTTCCCTCGACGACCGCGCTTGCCATGCCGTCCGGCAAGGTGGAGAAGCCGGCATTACAGAATGCGGAAATGGCGTGAAACACCGCGTGAAACAGCCGCATGCCGGCATCCGGAATGCCGTCCAGACTCACGAATAATATCAGTGCGCCGATGCACTCACAGATGAAGGTCATGCTGACGATGAATGAAATCGTCCTGCCCACTCGGGCTAACCGATTTTCCTGAAGCATCTTTCCTAGCAGCAGCCGGTCATGCAGAGAGAGGCCCTCAAACAGCACCACCGCCGCGAAGAATGTGAGCGTCATAATTCCCAAGCCGCCGATCTGGATGAGAAGCAGGATCACCACCTGGCCCGTGGTGGTGAAAAACAGCGCCATGTTTTGCACGCCCAATCCCGTTACGCAAACGGCGCTGGTGCTGGTGAAAAACGCATCCAGCCACGTGCAGGTTTCCCCCGGCACGGTGCAGCGCGGCATTTTCAGTAAAAGCGCACCTGCTAGAATGATCAGTAAAAAGGAAACCAGCAGCACCAAACCGGGATGAAAGGCCCGCGCGGTGACGCGCTTCTGATGATAGATCATCGAGACCAGCCCGCTGATCAAAATCGCAAACTGGATGAACACGTGCCATCTCAGCGACCATGCGCCCAGCCATGAAACCGGCAAAACCAGCAGAACTGCCGAGCCCCAAAAAACCATGAGAGCCACAGCGGCATGGAACCCGAGAATACGACGTTTGCCGCGCTCTGCCCGGTCCTTGAAGAATACCCAACCGCGCTGCACCGCAAAAGCCATGCCGGTCAGGACGGTGATCCAATGTTGCCAAGCGGTGATTTCCCCGCTCCATCCGACGATCGAAAGCAAACAAGTGGCGGCGGCCAATGCCAACAAAGGATGCAAGGTCTGACGGCAAACCTTCACCCCGGCAGTGGATTCATTTGTGCCTTTCAACTGGACCATTGATTCTCTAATTAACGACAGTGATTGCGACCGCCTGCGACGCGGCAGCGTGAACTGGGTCCGCGCTTTTGGCAATCCACTTCGCCTATGCCCGCAACAGGCCTCCCCATTCTCTGCCAAGCATTCAATATCGGTAAATCATCTTTCTCTCCAAGATCGGATAGATCTCTACAAGCAGTGGGAGAGATAATCTTTTCATGGATTCAACAACGCGCGCACCATCGCAGCGTCGAGGCGGTTGGAAATGTCCGCGTTCGAGTGAATCCCGGCGGCGAGTTTTCCTTTTTCCTGTTGGAGCTTGTGAATGCGCTCCTCGACGGTGTCCTGCCAATGGGCAACGACCGGGTTGGAGCTTGGGCCTTGAATCGTCAAGCGGACCCGATGTAGCGTCGCCGCGTGGCAAACCTACAGATTCATTGGAAGATCAATCGCTTGGACGAGGGCGACGAACCGGATCCACGGTTTGCCGAGTGCTTGCTGGAGATCGAGGGCCGGATCGAATGCGGCGGCCAGACGGCCGGCATGGTGGACGCGCATTATCTCTTCGCGGACGATCCCGCATCTTCGTCCGCGTTTCTTGATCTTTGGGATGCCGATGCCAGAAGTTGCAATGTGTATGAGGATATCATCGATCATGATCGGCAGAAATTTCGCGAACCAATTCCGGGTTTCCTGGATCCCACATCAGGACTTCTCTGCGTGCACTTCATCGCCCTGCGGCCGGCGTTCCGCCGCATCGGCTTGGGGCGCGAGGTGATGCGGGAGCTCGCCCGCGCCCTAGCTGACCCGCGGATCGGGCTGATCCTGCTCAATGCCACACCGCTCCAACACCTGCCCCATGGTTATGATGATTTCGACGACGAGGTTCGCGACCTTCCGTGGAATTCCCCGGACGAGGACCAGGAGGCATTGATGCGCCACTTCAGCGGGTGGGGCATGCAACGTCTGCCAGGCACCTGTTATATGATGGCCGCCCCTGAAACCCTGCGTGATGTTAGAGCTCCACAATGGCCGCCCTGTCCGGTCCTCGACCGATGGAACACCTGCGCCGCTTGTGGCGGCTGGATCGACAAAGAGGCTGGCGAGTGGATCGAAACCGATTACGAACTGTTCCATAAGGACTGCGAGTGACGCATACTCTCGGCCCGTCGACACGTTGTCAAAACACGGGCGGGCGAAGTCCCATAAGAACCCAAGCCAATGCCAAAGAAGGGAGAGAAAAACCGCAAACGAGCGAAAAAGTATCACACCGACGAGCGGGGCCACTACGTCTGGGACAACTACTTCGTCGGCGGCAAACAGCGGCGCTCGAAGCGCCGAGTCACCGTCATCGACGGCGAAATCATCGATGATCTCGACGAATGGCTCACTTCCAACGCCGATGACATTTTTTTACACCAGTGCGAGCGCTGGGATCTCATTGGACGGCAAATGCTCAAAGACGAAGGCCCCCAATCCGGAGAGCAAGCCATGAAACCGCCGCCCCGCAATCTGCGCCTCGACATCATAGAACTCGAAGCAGTCTTCGAATCGCTCGCCGCAGACGTTCCGGGTGACGATGACGAGCCATGCATTAGCTTCCTCGATCTAAGCACCGGCAAAATCATAACCTCAGAAACCGAGGAGGAAACCGAGGCTCTCTGGCGTGACAAAAATTTACTCTTCCTTCCCGCCCACTTGTTCGAAGACCTGCACTACGGCGCACTCGACGAGTTCGTGAATACGCTGCCCGCCGGTGCCCAGCGCACCGATCTAGCGCGGGCCATTCGTGGCAAAGGAGCATTTCGCCGCTTCAAGGACATCGTATTCGGCGGCGGCAACATCGAACTGAAGCACCGCTGGCAGTGGTTCGAGACCCGCCGCAAGCGCGAGCGCATCGTCATGTGGCTCAAGGATGAAAACATCCAAGCGGAATGGGGCTGCGACATTTTCGAAGCACCAACACCGCCTAACAAACGCGGCGATCTCCTCCGCGCCGTGCTCGCCTTCGTGCGAGACTCCCGCCATCTGCCCGGCGTCCGACGCATCGCACTGTTAGGTTCGCTCACCACGTCCAAGGCCATCCCCAAGGATGTCGATCTCCTCGTCGAAGTCGCCGACGAGATGTCGCTCGAGGTGCTTGCCCGTCTCACGCGCCAGTTGCTCGGTAAAACAATGCAAACCGGCGACGGCTGCGGTGCCGATGTTTTTCTCTGCGATCCGCAAGGCAAATACATCGGCCGCATTTGCTCATGGAAAACCTGCGCTCCGGGCATCCGCCAGAGTTGCCAAGCGCAGCACTGCGGGCGGCGGAAATACCTCAGCGACGACCTCCAGAACGTCCACCTTGATCCAGCGCTCGTCACCGAACCACCGCTCGAACTGTGGCCCGAAATCATCGCCCGCACCGAACTGCCCGACGATGTGCGAGAGGAATTGATCACGAAATTGTGAACCGGAACTCCAACTTCCATCCCATGTGCCGATTACTTTGATTCCCCAGTCGCCCCGGAGCTTAAAGTGCGGGAGTTCAAACAGATTTACTCCTTTTTTTGCCAGAAACCTCCCAAAACGATTACGAAACTTTCAAAATCGTTACAAATCGCCGTTTCTCGAAAATTTCGATTACACAAACGCGATTCGAAAGCGTTTAGGAGGAGAATAAGCCCAAGTCTGCAGAAAATCCTAGCCCATCGCACACCACTTCTTCCAAAGCGGTGATTTCCGCGTCCGTCAAAAGTAAGAACTCTGAGAACTCCCGCTTCCGCTTCGAAAGCCGCCCGCCATTCTGCCTACAGAGCTTTACAAATAAGTCAGCCACCCGCGTCCGCCAGAATCCCGGCGGCGAACTTGCCTTTTTCCTGCTGGAGCTTGTGGACGAAGACCGGCTCGTGCTGGCCGATGCGATAATCGCGATCGGTGGCGTGATTCTCGAGGGATGGCCGATGCGGTAGGCGCTGGTGCGGAAATGAGCGCAGCGATTTTCATTTGATCATTTTTGGCCGTTTCAGTGTCCACCGCAAACGCGGAGATCTCTCCATTGCATTCATCCTCGAAAAGAAAATGGAACGGCACATGAAAGCGGTGACGTTCTGACTTTTCGGATCAACCGTCCTGTGTGACTTTCCGCACCGAGACGATTATTGGAAGGAAATCCTCGCCAAACCGCCTCGCCATTTGCATTTATCCCTGCCATGGCAAGACACAATTTGATGGATGATCCGCGCTTTGCGGAAATTATTTTTCGCATTGAAAGCCACGTTTTTCAAGCCGATCAGGCTGCTCTTCGGGAGGGAGAAATCCTGCCGAAAGATTCCTCGGTGAAATCAGCGCTGAGGAAGGCGGAGTTGGGACTGGGTGGGAAGAAGCCGGTGAATCCTCCCAAGGATCCACTTGAGAAATGGATCGTAGGCCTAGCAGACTCGTTGATCCTACTCGCGAAGGAGCTGGAAGTGTCCAGTGGCGTGAGCAAGGGCGATTTCCTCACGACCTTGGGCGCCGCGAAGGAATCGCTGGATACCCGACGCGAGATGGCTGGAACGCCACGTGGATACTTGGATTTTCTGGAGGGTTTTCTCAAGCAGATGAAGAACGTCTGAACCCGGTCCGGGTCTGCCGTCTGCTCTTTCATTCGCCCGGCAGGTTCTGCTGCTCGGGCGCTTCTGATAGATCACGATGGACACTGCGGGTCATGATGAGAATGCGGGCGGGAAGTTTTAGTTAGATCGAATGCCGGGAGCGGTTTGAACGCGGTGGCTTGCGCAGGTCGCCCTTGTCGCGGAGAGTGAAAAGGTCGGGGTCGTTCTGGCCGGTGATGAAGCGGGCTCCGGACCCGCGTCCGTCGGAAAAGAAATCTCGGTTGTGAACGAACAGGCGTTGGATGAAGTCATGCGAGCCGACGGCCAGACCGGTGGTGAAGTGCGGCACCGGATGGAGCATCAGTTCCGCCCGCGTGAGAGGCGGAGTGCGGTTCAAATTGCTGGTGCGGATTTTCGGTTCCTCCGGCCCATCGCTGATGAAATTCCGCCAAGCTTTCCGCAAATCCGGCCAGGCGGCGTGGCTGCCATCAGGAACCATGTTGCGGATCATTTCCTGAGCAGACTTGTTCCGACTGATGGCCGCGCCAATGGTGCAGTGGGGAGAGTCTTCGGGTGAGATTCCCGCCGTTTCCCGGGCACAGCCGTGGTCGATCCATGCCGCGACGACACGCGATGCGTGGCCGGCTTCCACATAGGCTGAGTCGTAGCGGCTTTCCCAGAGGGTTCCGGAAGTCTGATGGGCGCGATGATAGTTGCGCGCTAACACCTGCTTGAAGCGTTTCAGGAAATTGGAAATTGAACCGAAGTTCCGGGAGAGACTCGCCCATGCTTCGGGGTCATTGGATTTCAGCTTTTGCCGGACGGTGTCCACGTAAAGCGGATCGAAATTGGATTCCATGCGGGAGAGCATCTCTTTCTTGGAGAGCTTCAGGCCGGAGGAAACCTCAAGAAGCAAGTCGAAGGACCGGGGGCGCAGGGAAAACGCAAGGATCTCGACCGAGCAGAATTCCGCATGTTCGAAGAGCAGCTTGCGGGCTTCATCGAGTTCATCGGAAGTCATGCCAGGCCACGGACCACCGAAGGCGGAGTGGCAGAGAGTCCGCGCGGAAGCGGCGTCCGGAAAGTATTGGAAGGCAGAGCGGGCTTTGCGCATGGTGTTGGGTAGGCTATTCAGTCGGTGCTAGCAACGACCGAATCATGCTGGCATCAAGCCTGTTAGAGATATCCGCGTCCGAGAGAATCCCGGCGGCGAGTTTGCCTTTTTCCTGTTGGAGCTTGTGAATGCGCTCCTCGACGGTTTCTTGGCAGAGCAGCTTATGGACGAAGACAGGCTTGTCTTGGCCGATGCGGTAGGCGCGATCGGTCGCCTGGTTTTCAGCGGCGGGGTTCCACCATGGGTCATAGTGGATGATGGTATCGGCGGCGGTTAGATTGAGGCCGGTGCCGCCGGCTTTGAGGGAGATCAGAAAGACAGGTGCTTTGCCGTTTTGGAAATCCTCCACCAGCTTGCCGCGATCCTTGGAAGCCCCGGTGAGTTTCAAATAGGGGATTTTTTCCTTCACCAGATGCGCCTCGATGAGCCCGAGCATGGTGGTGAACTGCGAGAATAACAGAATGCGTCTGCCCTCTTCGATGAGCAGGGCGAGCAGCTCGGTGAGGAAATCCAGCTTTGCAGATTCGTGGACTTCGTTGGCGAAATCCTCTGGGAGTAGTCGCGGGTCGCAGCAGATCTGGCGGAGTTTGAGCAGGGCATCTAGAAAGACAATCTGTGATTGCTCGATGCCGCGCGCGGCGATGGCTTCGCGGACGCGTTTGTCCATCGTGGCGCGGACCGTTTCGTACAAATCCTTTTGGCCAGAATTCAGTTCGATTAGATGGATGAGCTCGGTTTTCGGTGGCAGTTCCTTGGCCACTTGGTCCTTCGTGCGCCGGAGGATCAGCGGGGCGACGCGCGCGCGAAGAATTTCGTTTCGCTCGGCATCGCCGTCTTTTTCGATCGGGGTGCGGAAGCGTTTGTTGAAGGCGTCCTCGGTGCCGAGGAAACCGGGGACGAGGAAATTCATTAGGCTCCATAACTCGCCGAGGTGGTTTTCAATCGGTGTGCCTGATAGGCAGAGGCGGTTGCGGGCATCCAGTTTGCAAGCCGCCTGCGCGATTTTCGAACGCGGATTCTTGATGTATTGCGCCTCGTCCATCACGACGAGGTGGAATGGCACCCCCGCGAGTTTATCGATATCGCGCTGGAGGAGGGCGAAGGACGTTAGAACGAGGTCGGCATGCGGGATGGAGCGGAAATACTTTTTCCGCTCCGGCCCATTGAGCACCAGCACGCGCAGGTCCGGCGTGAACTTGAGCGCTTCCGCCCGCCAGTTAGGCACGACGGAGGTGGGTGCGATGACCAGCGTCGGCAAGCCGCGGGACTGGCCGGATTGTTTCTCGGTAAGAATGTGGGTGAGTGTCTGGAGGGTTTTCCCAAGGCCCATGTCATCGGCCAGAATGCCATGCAGGCCATGGCGAGCGAGAAACTGCATCCAGTGAAATCCCGCAAGCTGATAGTCGCGCAAGGTCGCCTGCAAGCCGGTGGCAGTCGGCACGGCATCGATGCCGGAAAAGTCTTTGAGTTTGCCGGCCAGCTTTGTGAGATCCGGCGGGGTATCGATTCCCAAGCCACCGAGACCGGCGAGTGAGGCGGCATCCAGCGCGTGGAGGCGGGCTTTGTCTGGAAACTTCGGATCAATGAGCGCGGCAAGGTGTTGGAGAATTTTCCGCACCCGCCCGATGGGGAGTTTGAGTGCATCACCATCTGGCAGTGGCGCGTAGATGTGTCCGTTGTTCGGGCGATCGAGGGTTTCTTCGAGGAAATCATTCTCTAGCAGACCCGCGAGGATCGGTAACAGATCGTAGCGCTGACCACCGACGTCGAAGCCCACGGACAGGCTGAACCAGCCGCCATCGCCGGGGGAAAGCGAGCTATCCCATTTTTCCGGATCTGCCTCATGCACGCGGTGGCCAACGTTGTCTGCGACGGTGACTATCCAGTTGTGCGATTCGAGACGTGCGACCATTTCACCGCGGAACTGGTGCCAGAACGCATCAGTCGGCACGCGGCTGGGATCGGGAAACCAGCGATCCGGCGTGCTGGATTTGTGGGTGTCGCGGGTTTTGAGATTGAGCAGGAACTTCCAAGCGGAGTTGGATTGCAGCGAAGAAAGCCCCGTATCGCGGAGCTGTTGGGTGGCGGCGGTTTCCGCAGCGGCGTCGTGTTGGAGGATCGCCGGTTGGCCTTCGTGTGTGATGGAGCTGATCCATTCCGGCGCGGTGGAGCGGAGTGAAATACGGTGCGTATCGTAGATCACCCACGCTTCCGCAGAGATCCAGAAATCCGGCTCCGGCTGGCCTAACGATTGCAGCAGAAGGCGCGTCGCCCGGTCCACCGGCTCGCGCGCGACTTTCAGCTCGAAGCGCGGCTCGAACCTCAGCCTCGGCAAATCCGGCGGCGGATCCTTCATCAGCTCATGAGCACTCGGCAGCGCAGCGGCGACGGCACCGGCCACGCCACGACCTTGAAGCCGGGAAGGGTCGCGCTCCTTCGCCGCACGCAGCATGACCGCAGCGGCGTGGTGACAGAAATTGCCAACCTCGCAGGAACAGAACGCTTCAAACTCCCACGAGTTTCCCGACTGCCAGAGATTCACCTCGGTCTCATCCTTCGCCACGTTTGCGATTAGACTGATAGATCCAGGCGCAGTTTCCTCCATCTTCAAATCGCGCACCTTGTTCACGAGCGGATTCGCGGCAGCGAGGATCTCGTCGTCGAAACGGTCCCTCCACCGGGAATCCCCGAGAAACGATGAAATGTCGAGTGAGTCTGGCAAGGGCGGCAGGTTCAAGCATCAGCATCCTGCGTCAAGCACGACGGCGAGGGGGTGATGAAGGAAGAGAGAACCGGAGAGGCGCAAAGGTCGCGAGGAGGCGTCTCGATCCTAGCGTGACGGTGATCCTTCTCCATCAAAGAGCGATTGATCAATGTTTCAGCCACAGTGACTTCATCGCTTCGGCCCGGGCAAGAGCATCTTCCACCGTGCGTGCGATGAAATTCACATGACCCATTTTCCGGCGGCCGCGGGCGTGGCGTTTGCCATAAAGATGCAGGCTGGCCTCACCGTCCTCAAACAGCGGCAGCCAATCTGGTGGGGTCATTTCCTCGGGCCACATGTCGCCTAGCAAATTCAACATCACCACCGGCGTGAGTAGGCGCGTCGATCCTAACGGCAGCCCGACTACTGCGCGGAGTTGCTGCTCAAACTGGGAGGTCGCGCAGGCATCAAGCGTGTGGTGTCCGGAGTTGTGAGGGCGCGGGGCGATCTCGTTGACGAGCAATTCGCCATCGGATTTCAGGAAAAACTCAACGCCGAGAATGCCACGATAGTCGAGTGCTTCCGCCACGCGGCGGGCAATGGCGGCGGCCTCCAATGCGACGGCCGGAGAAACCCGCGCGGGGACAATCGAGACGTCCAGAATGTGATGGCGATGGCGGTTCTCCGCAGGATCGTAGGTGACGGTGACGCCGTCTGCCCCACGGGCGGCCATGATGGAAAGCTCCTTTTCAAAGGGCACCCAGGCCTCTAACACAGCACGCGGTGCATCGAATGCAGCCCAGACTTTCTCCGGATCCTCGTTGCCATCGAGCTTGAGCTGACCCTTCCCATCGTAACCGAAATCTGCGGTTTTCAAGACACTCGGGCCGTTGAGTTCCGCCATCGCGGCAGCCAGGTCCGCAGCGCTGGAGATGACCGCATACCAAGTGTGCGGGATGTTGTTTTCCTTGAGGAAATTTTTCTCACGCTCGCGATTCTGACAGATGCAGATGGCATGCGGCGACGGATACAGCCCGGTGCATTTCGCGACTTTTTCTAACGTGTGGCAGGGAATGTTTTCAAACTCCACCGTCGAAACCGTGACGCGACTGCAAAAATCTTGGAGCGCCTCCGGATCGTCGAACGGCAGGTCGATCACCTCATCGGCGCACTCGACGGCCGGGGCCTCAAGCCCGCCGGTCCAGATGACGGTGCGCACGCCCAGACGCCGGGCCGCGAGGGCGATCATGCGGCCGAGCTGGCCACCACCGATGACGCCGACGACACAATGCGGCGCGTGAATAGGAACAGGAGAAGACATGAAAATCAGTCGATTGGATCAAGAGGAGGCAGCTCTGCGGATTTCACTGCGGCGGTCTGGTTTTTACGGAAATCCGCGAGTTTTTTGGCGAGTTCCGGGTTTTCGTTGGCGAGCATGGCCACCGCAAAAAGCGCGGCATTGATCGAGCCAGCCTTGCCGATCGCGAAGGTGGCAGTCGGGATGCCGGCTGGCATTTGGACGATGGAAAGCAGCGAGTCCACCCCTTGCAGCGCCTTGGATTCCACCGGCACACCGAGCACCGGGATGTCCGTGATGGCGGCGGTCATGCCGGGTAAATGCGCCGCGCCACCGGCACCGGCGATGATGCATTTCAGGCCGCGACCCCGCGCTGTTTCAGCGTAGGAAACCAGCTTGTCCGGCGTGCGGTGGGCGCTCACGACCTCCGCTTCCCATGCCACTCCGAAGTCACGCAGCGTGCGGGCGGCGTGCTCCATCGTCGGCCAATCCGACGTGCTTCCCATGATGATTCCGACAACCGGCGCTGCGTTCATGGGCGCACAGTGGAGGACCGCCCGCCGCGCGTCAATCCATTGGGTAAAGCGAAGTTTTCCCCAGCAACCCGGCTTTCCTCCCGGGAAAATTAGCGCTACATTCGAAGTCATGCCGCTAGAACGATTCGAGCTCACCTTGCGCGATGGCACTGCCGTCATCGTCCGCCCGCTGATCCTGGAAGACCGCAGCCAGCTCGCCGAGGCCTACCGCCTGCTTTCCCCAGAAGCCCGCTACCACCGCTTCTGGACGCACACCGGCGAGGTCGTCGGGGAGAAAATGCTCGATCAAGTGCTCGCCCAAGATCCGGAAAGACACGTCACCTGGGCTATTCTGGATCCGACCCGCGATTTCCCGCCCATCGGCGGTGCGAGCTGGTGGCGCGATTCGGCAAACTCCACTCAAGCCGAGCTCTCCGCCATCGTGCTCGATGACGACCACGGCCGCGGAGTCGGCACACTGCTGCTCGCCCTCATGTGGCTCACCGCCTTTCGCGCGGGCATCCAGACGCTCGTGGGCTACGTGCAGGTGGAAAACCGCCAAGCCGCCTCATGGATGCGCGACTGCGGAGCGACTGGCGAGTGGGACGGCTACAAGCTCATTTTCCAATGGGATCTGGAAAACCTCGATCTCCTCCCGGAAACCCGCGCCGCTGCCGAACTCGCAGGCTGGCTGGCAAAACTTTCTCCCGAAATTCTCATCACCCCGCCAGCGTAACGGTGCGATGATCCATTCTTCCCCAGCACCAGAATTCGGCCGACGGGCGTTTTTAGGCGGCGTTTTCGCAGCAGCAGGTGGTGCTGCGCTGGCGCAGGACGCGAAACCGGCAGCCGCACTGAAAGTCCACGGCAACGCGCTGGTCTATCAATTTAAGATCGGCGAGTTCGACGCGTGGTCGATCAGCGACGGGCACATGCTTTTCCGCGGACCACTCGATCTGATGTGGCCGCCGGATGCCCATCCGGAAATGAAGGAATGGCTGGAAAGCCACGGCGAACGGATGGACGGCATCCCGCTTTATGTGAACATCCTGGTGGTCCGGATCGGCAAGGAAATCGCCATTTTCGATGCAGGCTTCGGCGAGCGGGACAGCACCAACATCGGCTGGCTAACAGACGGCTTGCGGCAGGCGGGGATCGCCCCGGGGCAGGTGACCGCCGGGTTTCTCAGCCACTCTCATGCCGATCACCTCGCCGGTTTCGTCACCGCCGGTAAACCGACGTTTCCAAACGCCGCGTTCTTCTATCTGCCAGAGGAATACGATTTCTGGCACGCGGCGGAACCGGATTTTTCCAAAACCAAACGCAACCGCGCCGAACTGCCGAAAATGATCAAGGACGTGCGCAGACAGTTTAAAATCCTCAAAGGAGTCTCCCAACCGGTGAAGGCGGGCACGCAGTTCTTCAACGGCGCGGTGACCATCGAAGCCGCGCCCGGCCACACGGCAGGCCACGCGATTTTTCGGATCAAATCGGGCGAAGAATCGCTGCTGCATTTCGTCGATCTCGCACACCACCACGGTTTCATGTTCCACAATCCCGAATGGTTCATCGCCTTCGACCACGATCCGATGTTAGGAATTGAAACGCGTAAAAAAGTCTTCGCCCAAGCTGCGGCGGAACGCACGCGTTGTTATGGATTCCACGTGCCCTGGCCCGGCATCGGCCACATCCTGCCGGTCGGCGGCGGATACCTGTGGCACCCGGAGCGCTGGAGCTGGGGGAGTTAGTCGGTGCAGCGTTGCGCGATCGTTTCCCCGGCGATCCGGCCGGTGGTCCATGCGGCTTGAAAATTGAAACCGCCAGTCACACCGTCGATGTCTAACACTTCGCCAGCAAAGAAGACGCCGGGCGTGAGTTTGCTTTCCATCGTTTTCAAATTCACGTCCTTCAGGTGCACTCCGCCGCAGGTGACGAACTCGTCCTTGTTCAGGCTCTTGCCGCGCACGGCGTAGCGGCCATCCGTTAGTTCGGCGATGAAATTACGCGTTTCTTCTTTCGTTAGCGTGGACCAAGTCTGATCCTCCCCGATCCCCGCCGCGCCGCAGAGCCGCTGCCAGAGCCGCTTCGTGATGCCCTCGACGAGGCTGTGACGCATCACTTTCCGCGCGCCATGTTCCTGCCGCTCCGCCGCCAGCATCCCGGCGATTTCCTCTGCGGAAAAATGCCCCGCCCAGCTCACGCGCAGTTCGAATTCATAACCGCAATCCGCCAGATCCCTTGCACCCCAAGCGGAAACTTTCAACGCCGCCGGTCCGCTCAGCCCCCAATGCGTCACTAACAGCGGCCCGCTCGATTCCCACGAACCGGCGCGCACCTTGGCATTCGGCACGGACACGCCTTGCAGTCCCTCCAACCGCGCGTCCTCGATCTTGAACGTAAACAACGACGGCACGGGTGCTGCCATCGCATGCCCCACCGCCTCCACCGGCCGCCGCGCGTTCCCGCTGCGGATGCCGCCGGTCGCTATCAGAATGCTCTGCGCTTGGATTTTTTCACCGGCTTCCGTTTCTATCAAAAATCCGCCATCTGGTAGAATATCCACTCCCGCCACTCCGCAATGCGTCCGCCATTTCACGCCGAGATTCCGCGCCACGCGGGTGAGACAGTCGATCACCGTGCGCGAATCATCCGTCACCGGAAACATCCGGCCGTCCTCCTCGGTCTTCAGCTCTACACCGTTTCCAGTGAACCACTCCACCGTGTCACTCGCCTGCCATCGGTGGAACGGCCCCATCAGACTCTTCATTCCACGTGGGTAACTTTTCACCAGCTCACGCGCCTCGAAACAACCGTGCGTTACGTTGCAACGCCCGCCGCCGGAAATCCGCACCTTCGTCAGCACCTCCGGACCTTTTTCCAAAATGAGCACCTCCCCCGCCCCGCACTCCGCCGCCGAGATCGCGCCGAAAAACCCCGCAGCCCCTCCGCCGATCACCACCACCCTTCCGTCGCTTCCCATGGCGAGAGCATCCGAATCAATATCGGAAAGTTCAATTCCCAAGAACTGCCTTTTGCGGAATCTCGAGGCGGAGGTAAAAGGTCTGGCGTTGCAACGCTCCCACTTGATTGGGATTCACCCCATGCCGAATAGCTGACAGCTTTCAAATTGGTAAAATACGTCTGTTTTTGAACGTGAAATCCCACAGCCACAGCACCTCCAAAGATTGCAGCCCCCGTGGCCTGGATAAGTGAAAGTTTCGTCATACAGCGATCCAAGCACAGTAACTTTGTATTGCAAAGTAAAAACCACCCACGCTGCTGCACGCCAGTTTAGAGTCAAAGGTTCTCTGGTTGGGGCTGGAGGTTGCGCTCAGCAGCCTAAATGTGCTGACGGCTATAAAGTTCAATCGCATGACCTGTCGAGCCGTCGCACTTGGTCCACCATCACCAGTGGATTCTAATCGGAAAATCTGGCAGCATCTTCGCTCGTAGTTCAACCCTCTAGGGTGTCTTCCTCATTGCCCGAGGACACCCTGAAGGGTTGAACTACGAGCGCCAATACCAACGCGAGTGCTGCCAGCACGATGATCCCCCAATCGCCGATCACCGCATACAGCGAAAATGATGGATGGAGCGAGATTTTCAACTCGGTTAGCAACGAGCCCCGCGTGAAATGACTGCCGCTCGCATCGGTGATGATCTGCGGTTTTCCTGTGTCCGGATGCGCGGTGGATCCGGTGGTGTCGATCGCCGCGCTGACGCCGCTGTTCGCGCAGCGCAGCATCGGCCGGCGGAATTCGATGGCACGGAAACGGGCGTATTGAAAATGCTGCTCGGCGGCGGCGCTTTGTTTGAACCAGCCATCGTTGGTCACGTTGATGATAATTTGCGGCCCGGGGCGGAGGAATTTCCGAGTCAAGCGGGGCACGGAATCTTCGAAGCAAATCGTGGGGATCGCTCCAACGGTATTGTCGCCGATCACGATGGGCAGCGGGTCGAACTTATCGCCAGGCGTGAACGATCCGCCGAACTCCGCGCCGGATTGTTCCTCGTAGATTTTTTTCAGAAACGGCAGCGAGTCGATGAAGGGAATGGTCTCGCCGAAGATGACGAGGTGCTCTTTCTGATAGGTTTGCAGGTCGTTCTCAGGCGTCATCACTGCGAGAGAATTCCACGCCTTACCCTTGGGTTTTGGAACTAGGCCTTCGGGAACATTTTCCGCCTCCATCTCGTTCACTCCATAGATCAATTGGAATGGCCCGGCGGTGCGGACTTGTTCGATGGTATCGTGATTGATCTGCCAGGTTCCCCATCCACCGTCATCGGTGCGAAGGATGCGGCCAGTTAGAGCGCATTCCGGCCACATCACCCAGTCGGGAAATTTCTCCGCATTCTTCAATCCGGCAAGCGTCTCGTCCTCATACGCCTGATGCATTTCCAGATCCGTCCACAGCATCTGCGCTGCTTCCATCGGCACATTCAATTGCACGAGCAGTGTCCTGAGCCGGATGGATTCACCTTCCTTTTCCAGTTTGATCCGCACGGTTCCATACACCGCCATCAAGCCGAGCACCGCCGCTGCGATTCCCACTGGCAGCCATTTTTTCAACGCCACCGCCTGCGCGATGACCGCTTGGAAAAACACCACCACCATCGACAGCCCGACCACGCCGAAAAGATCCGCCGCCTGCGCCATCCTCGGCATGTCGTGAAGCGCCGTGCCGAGCACGTTCCAACTGATCCCCGTGATCACCCAGCCGCGCAGCAGCTCGCATCCGGCCCACACCGCGCCGTGACAGAATGCCACCGTTAGAATCCGCGTCGGTTTTCCAGACTTCCATGGATTGCCGAGCTTCGCCGCGAAAATCCCGAACAGACCCCAGTAAATCGCGAGATACGCCGGCAGCAGGATCGCGCCGAGCCAGGAAACGGAGGCCACCCAGTTGAACTGGATCAAACACGCTACCAACCCCGCCAGATAGGCGATGCCAAAACCTTTCAATCCAGCGCGTTTCCCCTCGATGGACCACAACACCGCCAACAGCGGCAGCATTCCCACCCACACCAGCCACGTGAAATCCAAAGGCGGAAATGCACCCGCCACCAGCAGCCCGCTGGCCACCGCCGCCATGATTTTCATCCATCCGGAAACTCTTCCCATGCGCCGAGCATCACCGTCGCACGGCGGTAGGTCCACGGGAAATTTCCACCAGCTCGCGGGCCTGCGCGGTGCCACCAGCGAACCCTCCAAGGTGATGGCCAAAACCGGTGCCGCAGGGTCGCAATGGAAAAACGCCCGCATGCTGGACGGCAACCCGCTTTCGGGAAATGATCTTCAGCCATATCATCGTTACTCTCAGTTCCTTGGGGGAAATCTTCATCTTGTGGATAAAGTCCCGCCTCGATTCCGCGCTCCGCGCTTCCCCGTAGTTCGGAGCAGGCGACGTTCCAGATCGTATCTACTGCCCAGCAATAGGAATCCCTGCCTTGGTGCCCGGCAGAGATTCCACCGCGCCCACGATCGCCACCGCAAAATCAATCAACCAATCTTCAAGCTCTTAAGGTTTTATCTTCTAAATCAAAAATCCAAAATCTTCAATCGTCAATCAATCCCACCCCGCATCCCCCCGAAGCATGCCATCCTGCAACTTCGCCGCGAGGAAGAAGACTCATTGATGATTGTTGAATGACGATGGTTAATTGTTAATTGTTAATTGATCAGACACAGGCATCCAGCGGACTCACCACCCCCAGCCCATTCTCCCCGATCGCCACATGCAGGTAAATTTCCGTCGTCGTAATATCCTCGTGACCCAGCAGATCCTGGATCTTCCTCAGATCCGT
>JBBRYQ010000056.1:0-36180 GCA_038237425.1 Verrucomicrobiales bacterium | reverse complement strand
GTCACACTGGAACTGAGACACGGTCCAGACACCTACGGGTGGCAGCAGTCGAGAATCAACCCCCATTTTCCCGCCCTCCGGTCCGATCCATCGGCCGTTTCAGGAGCCTCCCGCCAAAAGCAAATTCCTAGCAGCAGAGTGGTCGGGCTGGCGGGATTCGAACCCACGAAAGGAACACGGCATGTTGTAAATCAATGATTTCCAGTAAATAAGGGGATTTTCGAACGGCATAAACCGGCATGATCAGCATGTTTAGGGCACAGTTTTGCACACAGTCTTCGCGCCTGGAGCCTTGAAAATAGGTGGCGTCTTGTGTGGTAGTGGAGCTTCCAACTACGATCAGGGACGGACTTTTTGATCACTCAGGCGGATGGGGGCTATTCCTTCTTGAGCGATGTCCGCCGTCTTCCCCTCTCCGTCCTTTATTGATGCGGAGAGAATGTCTGTTTGCGAGGAAGGATTTCGGTAGAACTGGGGATCGTTGCTCAGGTGGCGTTCTTGGTGGTGGTGAGGCAGAGGTGGGCGGTGGCGGTGTTGAAGGCGAGTTTGAGGTCGGTGTGGGTGGCTCCGGGGATGGGAGTGCCGCCGGAGCCGAGGATGAGGTTGAAGGCTCCGCTCTTTAGGGGGACTCCGGTGTAGCGGGTGCCCCACAAGAGGGAGCCGCCGGCGGGGGCGCTCCAGAGGCGGACCTCGATCTCGTAACCGGTGCCGTCTGGGACGGGGGCGTTGCTGGCGTCCGTCAGGCGGCCTAGGTAGGTCATGCCGCTGGGGACGGTTAGGGCGATTGCTGAAAAAGCAATCGCAATGGCGAAGCAAAACAGTGAGGGTAAGAGTTTGATGGTAACGACTGTCGGGGGTTGGATGATGATTATTCTTCGGAGTAGTTCGCCCATGTCACCCGCTTCATGCCGACAGGAGTTGGTTCTCCGGCGCGGGCGAGGAAAGGTTCCGATTCTGGCGCACGGCGGCGGGGGCGAAATGCGCGTGAGTAGTCGAAGTTGAAAAGCTTCTCGTAGTGGGCGATCACTCGATGATCATAAAAAATAAGGCTGGCATCGCGGTTGTCCATGAATCCCTGACCAGACCAGTTGTGGCTACCCATCACAATAGCCTGATCATCAACGATGATGCCTTTCGTGTGAGTTCCTGCGAGCACCCGGACATTCGAGGTGTCAAAGCCAAACTCTTTCATCATGTCGATGGAATCCCAATACTTGGTGTCACGGATAATCAACTTGAAGTCCACACCACCCGTTTGGGAAAAATCCCTTACGAACTCATTGAGTTCTCTCCACCGCGCAATGTCGGTTGGTTTCACGTACTGATTTTGAATGTACAGCCGTTGTGTTGCTGTTTTGACCAAAGCGGTTACCTGCTCAACGAAATCATCGGGACTCAGCAATGGAGTCACTCGCAACTGCTCGTTCTCGATCGTCAACGGTGCGAACCACTCTGGTTCAACCTCGGGCTCTGCTGGTCCCGAAGGAACAACCCCCATTTTCCCGCCCTCCGGTCCGATCCATCGGCCGTTTCAGGAGCCTCCCGCCAAAAGCAAATTCCTAGCAGCAATGCCGAGCGTTTTGCCGGTATTGTGGTTTACGAAATCAAGCGCCCGCGCCCGAAGGCACCCTAGCCCGACGGGAAAACCGGTGTCCGCGATCAAGTCCATGGGTCGTGCTTGTCTGATGTAAGCTTCTCAACGGTGGACTCCGGCAACTCGTCGCGCCGGACATCCGCACCGGATCGTTCAACGACAAAACGCGCCATCGTTGCCAAGGTTTCAGCACGCGGAACCACCCGCTTCATCACCGCAAGCCGCCCATGGCCTCGACTGCCCGCCAAACCGTTGGCTTGAGGGACTGCGCGAAAGTGAAATCGAGAACTTACTCCAGCGGACTTACACACTGAGTTCATCCCGTTGTTCGGAATCTCAGGAATCCGACGACTCATCAGTGCCCGGTTCGCATGAGCGAAACTCGGGTCAAAGAACGTCACTTTATTTATGCATGCAATAAATCCTTGATTGGGTCGCCGCACAAGGCATCTGGGCACCCGTGCTCTTTGTTGTCGTTTATGAAGGATCTGGGGTAGCCTTCGTGCCGACTGACACGGGAAAAATCGAACCCACAACCCTCAATTCCAACGACGAGTGACATCCCCCTTCAATGGCTTCATCACCCTCCTGACCCTTTTCACCCTCGTCACAATCATCCCCGCAGCACCCCCTGCCCTCACGGAGACCTTCATCCAGCAAGTAAACCAGGCATGCCATCTGCCTTTGCCCACAATTCTTGTCCCGGCCACGACAAAGATTGTGAGATGCATCTGAATGGATCCCTCATCCTCCAGCCATCAAAATCCACCACGTGATCGATCTGCCCGATTTTCGGAGTCACAATTTTTGTCTCGGCCACGACAAAAATCATGAAAGCTCTCCGCCGATGAAGGCGAAAACCGAATTATAGCTCTACCGCTTGCCCTGGTTGGCGGAAAAACCTCTGAGGCCCGGCTACCACAACCTTGAACAATCCTTCGAGGGTTGGGGTTATCACAATGGATTGTTCAATCAGATCCACCCGCTTGAGGCGCAGGGGTTTCTCGAAGCGACACAAGACCCGGAATCAGGGAAACGGCTCCACCGACTCACCAAGGCGTGCCGCGCTCTCGTATTGGACGGACGCGATCCCGAAATTGCATGGGCGACTCCTTGGGATCGCAAATAGCGATATTCCTCTTCGATATCCCGGAACTCGAAAGCTCGAAACGCCGCCAACTCACCCGTGCACTCACCAAAGCCAATTACGGATGCCTGCAAAACAGCGTTTGGATTTTACCCGGCACTCCTCCTGAAATCGGAAAACTTATCGCGAGTGATGACCCCGATTGCACCCATCTGCTGCTACTCCCGGCCGATTTCAAAGACCCGAAAGTCGATGCGAAAATGGTCGAAGGAGCATGGGATTTCGAGGCGGACAACTCCGCATACCAGAAACTCCAGGAAATCCTGGAGCACTTCCCGCAAGTCGCACGCGACAAGTCCCGGGATTCGCTGGCAGAGTGGACCGCAAGGGAAAGCGCCACCTCCCGTGCCATCTTGCGGATTGATCCATTACTACCCTCGGAGCTGCTGCCAAAAAATACGTGGGTAAGAAAACATGGGAAAACCGTCGCAAGATCCTCGCTGAAGCCGCCCGCCTGGCAGCTTCATTGACTCGCTGACCTGATGTAAAAGCGCTCTCAGGGCCCATAAGCCGGTTGTCGGCCCGCGCAACATCTGACGGAGCCGGAATCTCTCATTGTTTTGGCACAGCATCATCGCCCGCATGCAAGGTTCATTTTACGCCACCTGCACATTACGCGCTCCATGCTTCACAATCTTTGTCCTGGCCAAGACAAAGATTGTGGATGATCCGCGACAAAAAGGAGCTTGAGCATACCGATGATTCTTGTCGTGGGCGGGACAAGGATTGTGTGGCGGGAAGTTGGGAATGTGAAAATGTTTCAATTTCGTGTTAGGATTCCACTCGCGTTAGCGACCCACCGGCAAGCCCTTCAGCAGCCCGATCCACTCCATGTGTTCCCAAAGCCTTCCAACCGGCGCGGGTCCGGTTGGTTATGGAATGGTTCATTCGTTTGCGCGTGAAGGCTCCGAGGTCTGTCTGGCCGAATCCGCACCCGGTATCCTCATGGAGGAAGCCCCCCGACGGCTGCGGTGAACCGGGAACCTATCGTCCGCGACTAAAAGATCGACCGCGCCGGCGGAGCTTGATATTTCATGACGCATGGGGGACATCCGATTGATCGCCGTGGTGGGGGGCAGTGGTTCCGGTAAAACGTGGCTGGCGGCGGAATTGATCGAAAGGTTCGGCGGTGAGGCGGCGCACTTGTGTCTGGATAATTTTTACCGCGATCTCGGGCATCTGACCGGGCCGGAAAGGGAAGGGGTGAACTTCGATGATCCGGGGGCGATCGATTGGGACGCGTTGCAGACGGTGCTCGAATCCTTGGAGCGGGGCGAGGTGGCGCAGGTGCCGATTTACGATTTCGCGAGGCATGTGCGAAAGCCTGGGGCGGTGGAGCTTGAAAGCCGGCCGGTGGTCGTGCTCGAGGGCCTTTGGTTGCTTCACCCGGAGTGGCTGCGGGAGAAATTCGCGTTGAGTGTATTTGTCGATTGTCCGGAGGAGATCCGGTTGCTGCGCCGGATGGAGCGCGATGTGATCATGCGCGGGCGAACTGAAGAATCCGTTAGGAAGCAGTTCGCAGAGCAGGTGCAGCCGATGCACGCCCGCTTTGTGGAACCCCAGCGGGAACGGTCGATGCTTTGCGTGAGTTCACCGCTCTTGGAGGAGGAGCAAGACAAATTGATGGCTGCATGCCGGGGATGATCCACAAGGTCCATCTTTGCGGCATTGGGTGGTGACAACGGTTGATTAATTGATTATCAAGCGCTTCAGAATAATTAGCACGGTTCTTCTTTCCAGTGTTGGTTTGAAACATCTTCGTATCGCATGGCTGAGTGGCAACGCAGGTTTTGGAGCACCACCGCAAGTGGCTACATCGGGTTTTTGACTCGGATGCTGCTCGGGCTGGTGCTGTTCCGACTGATGTTCCAGAATTTCTCCAGCGCGGAGTTCGGGTTCTGGGCCTTGCTGTGGTCTTTGTTCGGATATGGGATTCTGCTGGATTTCGGTTTCGGCTTCACGGCGCAGAAGGCGGTGGCGGAAAAAACGGCGACGGGTGACATCGCCGGGCTGAGCCGCTTGCTGGCGACGATCTTCTGGACTTTCGTCGGGATGGCGGTGATTCTGTTAGTGGTTTTCCTGCTGATCCGCGAGCCGTTCCTTTCGAGAATGGGGGTGCTGGCGGCGGATCGCGGCGAGTTCGGGAATGCCTACGTGGTATTTTTCATAGGGCTGGCGGTGATGTTTCCGTTAGGGTTGTTTCCGGAAATCCTGCGTGGCTTGCAGCGGATCGACATTGCAAACTGGGTGGGCACGTTCTCGACGGTGCTCAATTTCGTGTTTCTCTACTGGGGCCTGACGGCGGGGTGGAGCTTGTCTGTCCTGATGGGGATCAGCGTGGCGACGAGTGCGTTTCCGAATCTGATTGCGGCGGTGATCGCGATCCGGCGCCTGCCGGGAATTTCATTGTCACCCAGGTATTTCGATTGGCGCACGGTGAGGGTGCAGATGGGATTCTCAATCGCTGCCTATCTGATCACGTTCAGCAACATGCTGATGGCGAAGAGCGACCAACTGGTGATTTCCCTGACCATCGGGGTGGCGATGGTGGCGGTCTATCAGGCCGGATTCAAAATGAGTGAGATGCTCAGCCTCTTCAGCGTGCAGCTCCAGCAGGTGCTCTCGCCGGCGGCGGCGGCGATGCATGCGATGGGCGATAAGGCGGGGTTGAGAAAGCTGCTGCTGAGCAGTTCGCGGCTGACGTTTTTCCTGGTGACTCCCTGTTATCTGCTCTCCGCGGTTTACCTTGAGCCTTTGATCCGCGTGTTGACCGGCATGGCAAGCGTGCCCGGGGAAACGTGGTGGGTGGGGCAGGCTTTGTTGTTCGCGGTTTTCAGCTCACAACTCACGAGCGGATGTTCGAAACGGGTATTGATGATGTGTGGTGAGGAACGGCGCTTACTTGTCATTTCGGTGAGCGATGCGTTGGCGAACGTGACATTGAGCGTGATCCTTGCCTTCAAGTTCGGAGTGCTGGGAGTGGCTCTGGGGACGATGATCCCGACGACGCTGGTGGGGTGGTTCTGGGTGGTGCCGCTGACAGTGGGCAGGTTGAAGATTCCGTGGAAAACCTATCTGCTCCACCATCTGCGGGGGACGGTGGTGCCGTTGTTGGTTTTCTCGGTGATCCTAACAGCGCTGGCGATCTGGGTGCCGACGACCAGTGGGTCCGGATTTCTGGATCTGGCCTGGCGCGGGATGGCTTGCATGGTCCCGCTGCTCTTGCTGGGCCGCAACGTGATCCGCGAAATGTCGCGGGCCTAACGGCGGGCGGCTTTCCGGTAGATTTCCGTCACTTCGGCGGCAGTTCGGCTCCAGTGGAAGCGCGCGGCATTGGTGAGGCCCTTGGATTTCAAAGTTTCTGCTAGATGGGCGTCTGTGGAAATGGCGGTAAGGGCGCGAGTGATGTCCGGGATATTTTCAGGATCCACGATCAGGGCGGCATCGGCGACGACTTCCTCGAGCGCCCCGCGGGTGCTGCTGATGACCGGGGTGCCGCAGGCCATGGCTTCGATGGGTGGGAGTCCGAATCCTTCGAAGAGACTCGGATAGACCATGCAGCGTGCCCCGCGATAGAAGTTCGGAAGATCGGCGTCCGGGACGAAGCCGAGGAAGCGGATGTCACTGGCAAACGGCAACCCCCATTTTCCCGCCCTCCGGTCCGATCCATCGGCCGTTTCAGGAGCCTCCCGCCAAAAGCAAATTCCTAGCAGCCACAGCGCCGAGGTGAATGCGGCGGCAACCCTGCTGACGCTGCATCATGACGCCGCGAAAACCTCGGGAATCCATCTCTCGCTCAAACCGATCCGCGCTGACCGGCGGGCACTGGTCGCCAAGGCGGTCATCGGGCGCATTGGCGGGGTTTGAACCCTGTCAGGAAGCGAATTCCGGAACGCAAGTCTCCCATTCTTCGATCGCGGCAAGGCTTGCCTCCCACAGGCTTAGGAGCTCGGCGTGGATGGCGGCGGCTCGATCAGGTGCCACGCTGGAGCATTCGCCGAGCCGGGCGAGTTTGGAGGTCATGCCGATGCATCCGAAAAACGAGATCATGCCACGCAGCGAGTGGGTTTTGGTCTTGAGTTTTTCGAGGTCGCCATCGCGGATCGCGTCACGGATGGCGTCGAGGTATGCCGGGCTGTCGCGGATGACATCGGCGAGCAGTTCGTGATAGTCTGCGAAGCCGATGGCGATGAAGGTTTCAAGTTGATGGCGGTCGATGAGTGTGGATTCCATGATGTCGTCAGGGGATAGGTATTTCAGGTATCCCGGGGGAGGACTTCACAATCGATGAAAACAATTCGCGGAGGCGGGTGAGGGTGATGGGTTTGGCGAGATAATCGTCCATGCCGGCGGCGCTGGCGGCGTCCCGGTCTTCCTGGAAGACGTTGGCGGTGAGGGCGAAGATGAACGGGCGTTTCGGCAGGTTGAGGTTGCGGATGGCCCGGCTCGCTTCCAGTCCATCCATGACGGGCATCTGGATGTCGAGCAGAATGATGTCGTAGTCGGAAGCGCTTGCGGCATTCACGGCTTCCAGTCCATCGGAGACGATGTCGGCCTCGATGCCGAGCCGGCGGAGCAACAGCCGGATGACTTTTTGGTTGTTGGAATTGTCCTCGGCGACCAGGACTTTGAGTTTTCCAAACCACTCGGATTCGAATTCATCGGAGGCTTTGGACGATTTGGATGCCTCCGAAACCGTGCCCGGGAACAGGCGGGTGAGGATTCCATGGATGGATGAAGGCCAGATGGGTTTGGAGCCCACATCATCGAAAACCGCGCGGATTGCGGCGGTCAGGCCGGTCTCGGAACTCAGGAGGCTGAAGCGGGTTTGTGCCGAATCCGGGAGCGAGCGAAGGTGTTGGGTGAGTTGGGTGCCGTCCATATCCGGCATGTGATGGTCGGTGATGACTAGATCGTAGGGACCGGCAAGCGTCCATTGCTGAATGGCTTGGAAGGCGCTGGCGGCGGTGTGGCAGGTCAGACCCCAGGCGGCGAGGGTTTCTTCGAGGATGCGACGGTTGAGTTCGTTGTCGTCCACGATGAGGGTTTTGAGTTGCCGGCCCCCGGGTATGATGGAGACCGACGGCGGGCGGGCCGAGACTTGCGTGGTGGGATCGAGCGTCAGGCAGGCAGTGAATGCGGATCCATGGCCTTGGACACTTTGCACGGCGATGTCGCCGTCCATGAGTTCGGCGAGGCGTTTGCTGATGGCGAGGCCCAGACCCGAGCCACCAAAGCGGCGGGTGGTGGAGGAGTCCTCTTGAACGAAGGGGCTGAAGAGCCGCTTGAGGCCTTCCGGCTCGATGCCGATTCCCGAGTCCTTGACTTCGAACGTGATGTGCCATCGACCTTGCGGCGAGAGCTGGCCATCGACGATCAGGCTGACAAATCCGGCAGGCGTGAATTTGACGGCGTTGCTCAACAGATTGACGAGGATCTGGCGAATGCGGGCGCAATCACCCTCGACTTGCAGCGGTAGGTGCGGGGCGAGGCGGCCAATGAGTTCGATTTCCTTGCCGGCGGTGCCCGGGCGCACGACGTCGAAGGCCTCGCGGCAAATATCGGCGAGTGTAAAAGGCGCGGCATCGAGTTCGATCTTGCCACTCTCGATGCGGGAGTAGTCGAGAATGTCGTTGATGAGTTCCAGCAGGAAATTGCTCGAACTCAGGATGGTGGATGCGAAGTCCTGCTGTTGGGCGTTGAGGGAGGTGGTTTCCAACAGCGATGCCATGCCGATGACCGCATTGAGAGGAGTGCGGATTTCATGGCTCATGGTGGCGAGGAAAGTGCTTTTTGCGTGGTTGGCCTTGTCTGCGGCGATGGCGGCGTTGTGCGCTTCGTCGCGGGCGAGCACCAGGGCGTCGGATTCGTTTTGCACGACTTGACGCAGGCCGATGTTGGCGGCGGCGGAGCGGAGAATGGAGATTTCCCAGTTTTCCCATACGCGGTCCTCGTGGCAGGCGTCGAAGCCGAGGAATCCCCAAAGCTCGCCCGAGGTGAAAATCGGGACGACGATGAGCGCGCGGATTTCCTGCGCGATGAGCATCGGTTGCTCCTCCATGGGGAAATCCCCGACGAGGCCGCTGATTTCCTGCCCGGCGGTGAGTTTGTCATACCAGCGGTCGTAGCCGGATTCGTGGAAAAGGAAGTTCTGCAGGTCGGGATTGCGGATTTGGGGCGTGGCCAGGCCCGAGGTCCATTCCGCGCATTGACTCATGGCGGGCGAGCCGAGCACGGGGTGCGGATGGACATGGAACAGATAACAGCGGTCCACGTTGGCGGCGGTGCCGAGTGCGGCGAGGATTTCCCCCCAGACAGGTGGCTCAATGCGTTGCGCCAGCAGGGTGCTGCTGATCGCGGCAACGGCTTCCAGAAGATTGCTGGAGCGGCGGGTCTGGGTGATGTCCCGCTCGATGGCCATGAAACCGGTGAGTGTGCCGTGTTTATCGACGAGAGGCTGGCATTCGATGTGGACGAGGTAAGCGCGGCCGCCTTTGCCGTAATTGAGGATTTCGGCTTCGAAGCCCTTGCCCGCCTTGATGCGTGCCCGCATGTGTTTCCGCGCTGGATCCGCGCATTCCGGGTGCTGGAGGATGCTGCCGGGTGTCTTGCCGAGAACTTCCTCGCGGGAGTAGCCGCTGATTTTGGTGAAACCTTCGTTGACCCACTCAATGCGGCCGACGGCATCGGTGATGACCACCGCGTTGTCGGTTCGTTTGGCAACCAGCGCGAGGCGATTGGCTTCTGCCCGGCTGCGCAGCAGGTTTTGCTCTGCCTCCTTGGCGGCGGTTAGATCCACGATGGCGAGGATCGAGCCGGCGTTCGGGTCGGATTCCGATAGCGGCGCGCGGAATGCCTGCACCGCCACCTTGGTGCCATCCAAACAATCGAGCAACGCCTCGAAACCATCGTCGGTGCCGCGGGCGGAATCCGCGTTGGCGATCAGTGATTCGAGCGGCTTGCCCTCAAGGGGAACGGAGGTGCTGCGGGCGAGGCGGATGAAGGCGGGATTCGCGTAGGAGATGACACCATCGGCATTGACGACGGCGAGTCCGTTAGGGACGGACTCCATGACGTGCTGGGCGAAGCGGCGTTGTTTGTCGAGTTCGAGACGCGAGCGATGGCGTTCGTCGATATTGAGAATGGTGCCGACCAGGCGGATGGCATCGGTATTGCTTTCCGAATAGATGATGCGCCCGCGCAGCATGAACCACAGCCAGTTCCCGGAATGGTCCTTGAGGCGCACTTCGGCCTCGGAGGATCCTTGCTGGCGGATGAGATTGAAGAGTTGGTAGCGATCTTCGGGATGGATGCTTCGCCAGACTTTGCGGAACGTGGGGCTGGAGTTTGCGCCGGTCCAGCCCAGGGTGGCTGCGATCCGTTCCCCGATATTGAGTTTGAACGGTTTGGGGAAGCACTCCCAAGTGTCGAATTCCGCCGCGGTCATGGCATCGGACAGGCGTTCCGAAAGATTTTCGACGCGCCTGGCGGTTTCGATGGAAATAAAATGAAAGCTGAACAGCGCGATGAGAAGCAGGGCCACCGAGAGAGTGACGCCCATCGCGGCGAGCCGTCGTGCGGCGAGCGGTTGCAGCCACTTGGCGGCCGGGTAATCCACACCTAACAGCGCCACCACGTTGCGGTCCGCGTCGAAAATGGGGATGGCCGCGGAGAACCACACGCCCCATTCGTCGCGATCCGGACCGTTGAAGGTTGAGTTGCCGGCGAGTTCCGGCAGCCATCTCTCCGGGTAGTCTTTGACGGGTTCTCCGGGAGGGGAGAAGGTGTCCACGAGGCCGGGGTCCTCGGCATCGACGAGAAACACGAGATGTTGGTTTCTCATTCCGAGCAGGTAGGCGAAGCGGGTGCCCGGCAATGCCTCGCGGATTCGCAGGAGTCCGGTGCGCAGCGAGTTATAGGCTTTGGATCCGATTTCCTCCGGGCGGCCCTTGATCTGTTCGATCAGCGCGGTGTCGAGGTTAGGGGTGCCGAGGTGAAGGGCGCTGAGCAGCGTCGAGGATTGTTCCTGTTGGGCCTGGTATCCAAGCCAGTGGGCGAGCCACGCTCCGTTGGTGGCGGTGAACACCGCGGCGGCGAGTATGACCGATGTGCCGATCCTGCGGCGGCGCAAGAGGTTGCGCGAGAGCTGGCTGCGGTTTGCCTGATAGATCGCGGACCAGAGGATGAAGCAGAAGGCGATGCTGCAGGCCGTGGCCGCGGCCAGGAAGTTCGTTCTAACCGGAGCGAGGCCCTGTCCCTTGACGTCATAGGAGATTTCCACGGATTCAGGCAGCAGGCAGACCGCGGCGATGGCCGTGAGCAGCAGTGCGGTGACCAGGGGATGGGTGTATTTTTTCGAACCGAAGAGATCCTTCCTGAATCCATGGATCCGCCAACCAGCGGCAAAGGTGACGGCAATGAGCGGCACGACGAAGCCGCTGGCGCTGGGACTGCCCGCACTGGAAATGAAGGTGACTCCGAAGAGCGCGACGATTGCCGCCCATTTGAGAACGAAGATCGAGTTCCTGCCATGAATGAGCGGCGAGAGGGCGAATGCCAGAAGTGCGGTGGCCGCAATGGATCCAAACAGCGCCTCGAGCAATCCAAGCGATTCACCCAGCCCGAGGGCAAAGGCCAGGATGTCGAGCCAGGCCTTCAGTCCGAAGGAGCTGAGGGCCAGCGTGAGCATCGGCCAGCGCGACAATCTCATGTCCTGCCGGAACAGGAACAAACAGCCCAGACCCGCGGTAAGCAGGAACAAGCCGGTCAGGAAAATGAGGTAATCCATGGGTGGTCCGGGGTGGCTGTTAGAAAACGCCGCTTTCCGGCAGGTGGATTCCGCGCATCCGCTCCCGATCGCCGGGGACTTGCATCCCGTACTTCAAGCCTGCCTCGGTGCCCGCGGATGCGGGCAGTGGGACAAACCGGTTTCCTTTGATGTTCTGGGTCACTGCAATACATTAACCCGTTGTTGCGCGGGCTTCTGTCATAAACCGAAGGGCGCTGGCGTTCCGGAAAATGACGGGAATCGGGGTGCCAGCCTGCTTTGACCGGACGGGTAGGCTGTGGTGGATCATGCCGTTTCGTTAGATGCGATGATGGTGGCGGATTTGCCGGCTGGGATCAAACCCAAATCAACGGACTACGCGATTGCGTTGGGTGATGTCCGCGATACCGCACGAATCCGCTCGCCACCCGGTTGGGATGCTGATGAATTCGGGAAAAGGCCCATGGAAATCGTCAAGACGCTGATCAAGGTCCTGGTTATCGCGTTCGTCTATCTGGGCGTCGGGCCGCTGCTTGGATTCTATCTGAAGGGCAGGGACACCGCCCGGCGGGTGACGCTCGGCTTCATGGCCTGGTGGCTGGTGCGTCCGCCGTCGGATTTCACCCTGATGCTGTATTCCATCGAAACCTACCGCGGGCATTGCCGGGGATTCGAGTTCAATTTCATCGAGGCGATCGCGATCGGGCTGGCACTCGCGGCCCTGTTGGAAAAACGGCGGGATTTCCGCATCCTGCCGCCGGGCCTGTGGGTGTGGTTTCTCTGGATCCTGGCGGGGCTGATATCGGTGCCGGGGGCGATGAATCCGATCTACGCGCTGATGCCGGCGTTCAAGTATGCAAAAATGGCGTTTGTATTCGTCGGAGTGTTCGCCGCGCTGCATGACGAGCGCGATGTGAAGGCCGTGATGCGGGGATTCGCGGTGGCCTTGATCATGCAGATGCTGCTCTGCCTGTGGGCGCGCTACGTGTTGGGTGGATTCCGGGTGACCGGATGGTTCGAACACCAGAATCCGATGGCCATGTGGTCCTACATGCTGGCGATGCCGATCCTCGGGCTGGCAATCTCGAAACAAACCTCGCCACGCGATGTGATCCTGTTTTTCTGCGCATTCGGGGCGGCGGGACTGGTGGTGGTTCTAACGGTTTCCCGGGCGTCCCTTGCGGCCTTCGCGGTGGGGGCGGTGTGTGTGATGCTCGGTTCGTTTGTCCAGGGATTCACCCTCCGGCGGGTGGTGCTCGGAGCGGTGGGAGCGGTGGGGGGAGTGGTCGTGCTGGCAGTCGCCGCAGACACTTTCATGGCACGCATGGGCGAGGACAGCTCACCCCAAAACGATCTCCGATACGCGCTCAACCAGCAGTCCGCGGCCATGTGCCGCGATCATCCGCTGACCGGCATCGGCTGGAACAACTTCGGCCTGGCCAACAGCAGGCCGCAGGGCATGAAGTATTCGCGCATCCTCGAGCGCTGGGAACAGAACCGCGGGAGTGCGATCTATCCGAAGAACTTCATGGCCAACCCGCTGACCGAGAGCCTGTATTGGCTGCTGCTCGCGGAAATCGGAGTGCTCGGCTTCGCCGCATTCCTGGGGTTCGCGCTCGTAACGCTCTGGTACGGACTCAGAAGCACGATCCATTTCTGGAAATCCCCGCTCGGATTGTTTTTCTTCGGGGTCTTGGTGGCGCTGACCATCAGCTACTTCCACGGCCAGGTGGAGCGTGTGCTCACGCAGACCAAGAACCTGACGACGTGGATCATGTTTTGCGCCATTCTTTCGCGGGCCGAGTGGTGGCGGCGACAGGACAAGGCGAGGCTCAGGACAGACCAAGCAGTGAGGTGATCCTGCGGGCGAGACCGGCCACATTGGGCGGCCTGAGCGTGTGATCGTGGCCCCCGACGATGTCATGGACCCGGCACGACGCGCCAAGCACGTGCCAGCCGCCGTTTTTGACGGGAATGGTTGCGGCATCATGGTCGGTGGCCATCAGGAGATGAAGTTCTCCCTGATAGAATCCGGGCTGATAGCTTTCGATCGCCCGCATGTTGGTCTGATAGATCACCGATCGCGAGAATCCGTTGTCATCCGGATCCTGTTGGGCGGCCGGCCTGTTGGTGGCGATGCGGGACTTCAGGAAACCGAGTTTGTGGTTCCAAGGCATGCCTAGCAGCCCTTGGATCTTCGCCAGCTTGAGGTTCCGGCGTTGCTGCGGATCCGCAGGGGATTGCGCCCAGGCCTCGATCATCATGACGAGCGGCGCGGGCTGCCCCGCGGCCACAAGCTGGCGAGCCATTTCATACGCGACGATGCCGCCGTAACACCAGCCGCAGAGGATCCACGGATGGTTGTTGAGTCGTGGCTGCAGCACTTCGATATAGGCAGCGGCCATTTCCCCGATGGAGGTGTGCGCTCCATCCGGCAGATGCAGGCCTTTGGAAACGATGCCAAGGCAGGGGAGCGAACGCGGCAGTTCGGTGACGAGATTGGCATAGCCCAACACATCCCCGGGAGTCGCATGAATGAGAACCAGCGGAGTGTTTCCGGAGTCGCCGGCCCTGAGTTGCAGAATCGGTTCCCAGGTGTCGCGGGATTTTCCATAACCCTGCCGGATGCGTTCCGCCAGCAGCCGCGGTGAGGAGTCGGCCGCGAGTTCGCCCGGCTGCAGATCCACCCCGGCCTTTGCCAGGCGGGTGGCGAGGATCATCGAGGAGAGCGAGTCGCCGCCCTGCTCGGCAAAATCAGCCGACAATCTAACGGACTCGGTGGTGGTGCCGAGAACTTCTGCGAATAGCGAGGCCATCCACATTGCGAGCGAATCTGCTGTTCCTGATGGCTCTTCGTCCCCGGGCAACTGCGGCACCGGCAATGATCGGCGGTCCACTTTGCCGCGGGCGTTGAGCGGCAGGGCATCGAGGAAAACGAAAGCCGCGGGGATCATCCAGCCCGGAAGTTCCATGCGGAGGGATTCACGGATCTCCGGTTCGGAAATCGAAGCCACGACCCACGCGACGAGTTGCCGCCGGCCATCGATCATGGGTGCGCCGACGTGGGCTTGCCTGACACCCGGGATCGCCTCCAAACGCGCACGGATCTCATCGGGTTCGATGCGTTTGCCGCGGATCTTCACCTGGTCATCCACCCGGCCGAGGAAGTGCAGGATGCCATCGACATCCATCGACGCCACGTCACCGGTGCGATACCACGCGGGGATTCCCGGGATTTCCCCAGGGACAAACACCGCTGCCGTGGCTTCGGGCCGCTTCAAATATCCCAGGCCCACTCCGGCACCACCAAGCCATAACTCTCCGGGCCTGCCTGGTGGGGCGGTTCCACCCGCTGCATCCACGATTCTGGCCTTCAATCCGGGAAGCGGGCGGCCGATGGGTGGGTCAGATCCGTCTTCAGGGATCACCAGCGGCGCGGCCGTGGCGACGATGGAGGTTTCGGTCGGGCCATAAGTGTTGAAAACCGGGATGGAGCCATCGCAGGCGCGGTGCCATGCCTCGGTGGAACCCGCACCGGCCTTCTCGCCGCCGATGATCACCGCGCGGAGTCCCTGCGGCGGGGAGCAGTTGTTGGATTGTTGCCATGCGCACCAACCCGCCCAGTAGGCGGTGGGCAGGTCGGCGACGGTGATTCTGTTAGCTATCAGGAATTCCTGATAGCGCTCGAATGATTCCAGGATGGATTCCTCGCGCGGGACCAGGCAGGCTCCGGCCATGAGAGTGCCGAGGATTTCCTCAAGTGCGGCATCGAATCCCAGTGATGCGAATTGCAGCACGCGGTCGCCGGGGCCGAGCTCAAGCATCGCACCCACTGCCAGCACCTCGTTGAGAATCCCATGATGATGGTTAAGCACGCCTTTGGGTTCGCCGGTGGAGCCGGAAGTGAATAGCAGGCAGAAGGGGAGATAGGCGTCGTGCGCCGCGAACGGTTGAGGCGGTGATTTTCCCGCTTCCACATTCTCCGGATGGATGGCGGGAATGCCATAGGCGTCATCGATGACTCTATCGGAGATGATCACCTTGGGCTCGGCGATATCGAGCATGCCACGCAGACGTTCGGGTGGAATGTCATCATCGAAGGGCATGTAAACCGCTTGGATTCGGGCGCAGGCGAGCACCACGACGGGTGCGTGTTTCCGCTGGTCGATCCGGGATGCGACCCGGTCTCCGGCGGTGATACCATGTTGGATCAACTCTGCGGCCAGACTCTCGGCCATGGCCATGAGTTCGCGATAACTCGAAACCGTCCCTCCTGATAGCAAGGCGGGCGCTTCCGGGGTGCGGGTGGCGGTTTCATGAAACGCCTGCCAGATTCCACCGAAAATGGCGGCTAGTGCCGGACCGCCGGATTCATTCTGTTGGATGCGTGCCAGACACTCGTCCGCGAGCGGATCGAGGTCGGCGAGCAGGGTTTCGTTTCCGGAATCGACGACGAGCCGGATCGCCTTGAGCCATGATTCCGTTAGGAGGCGCGTTGCCTCGGCGGAGAATCGTTCGGGCAGTGCTTCGATTTCCAGTTCGGCGCGAGTGCCGAGCCATGCGGATGCGGTCAGCGGTTCTCCGGTCCGTTCGTGAATCCCGATGGAGTTGATAAATCCATCTGGCAGATAGGGAAGCACGAGTTCCTCCAGCGACGAGTTCTCCGTCATCACCACCGCATCCCATAACAGATTTGCGGGACGTCCGAGGCCGAGTGCCATCTCGCGCGGATCCGCGCGGGTGAAATCACGGGCTGTTAGGACGGCCTCCCGATAGAACCGCAGTGCCTCCCCGAGAGTGGTGCCGCGTTCCATTCTGGCGGGTATGGGAACCGTGGTCATCAGGTAGCCCGCGGCTTTTTTCGGAGTGGGAATCGTCCAGTGGGCCGAGCGCACGACGCCGAGTGATACCTGGTCGTAACCGGCCACTCTGGCGATGGTCCATGCCCATGCCCATTGCACGAGTCCATGGCTGGTGCCGCCGCAGGCTTTCGCGCGGGAATCGAGCCGTAACCGAAGATCCGGAGGCAATGAAACCCTGGCTCGCCACGGAATACCGGGTTTGCCGCCATTCCATGCGAATGGTTCCTCGTCCTCGCGTGGTGGCAGGGCGAACGGTTCCATGGCGGAACGCGCCCGCGTGGATTCGGCTTCGTCGGTGGCGAGACAGCCGATCCAATCGGGCGGAGTTCCCGGGTTGCCACCCGATGTTAGAACCAGGAAATGTTTCAATGCTTCGGCGATCGAGCGTCCGTCCAACATCGCGTGGTGGACCGTCCACAGCAGCACGCCGTCCTCCACCCAATACTGGCAGCGCCACGGGGGGCGCTCGGAGCCCTGAAATCCGGCACGGCGGTCGGCTTCCAGCAGTTCTCCCTGAGCGGATTCCGCGAACGCGAACGGATGGTTGATCCACGTGATAGAAACGGTATCCGCGGGAACCGCGTGGGTTCCATCGATCAGGACACGAAGCGCCGGGATGGCCTTGACCGTCGCGGTCCATGCATCTTCCAGTCGCTTGGCATCCGGCGGGCTGGCGAAATGAATCAGGACCTGCTCGATATAAAATCCTCCGTCGCGGAAAATCGAAGTCGTCCACATGGCGGACTGACCGGGCGAAAGTGTGTTGGACTTGATGGAAGCGGGATTCATGAGGTGCGATGGATGCCGTCGGTCATGGCGATCCAAGGGGAATGCTGATGACTGGATTCTCGCCGCTGCCGGCGAGGCGCGCGCCTTCGCTGGCGGACACCGTGCGGGCGGCGTCCTGGAAAACGAGTCTCACCGTGGACTCTAGCAACCCGATCGGGCGGCGCGGAATCCAGACGATGTCGCCGGGTTGCAGCAGGACGTTGGTTTCCCCGCCGGTGAGGATGGCCTTGAGGTTGACGATGGACGCGCTCGGCTTGTCAAGTGAGCCACGGACGATCACGACCTCGTTGAGATAGGCGTCCTTGGCCGGTCCCTTGCCTTGGGCGATGCAATCCACCAGCGTGAGCGAATCCTTGTAGCCGATGGCCTGGGGCGCGGCCACAGCACCTAACAGCAGCACGGTGGAGGTGGTGGCGGAGGGCAGATAGATATAATCGTTGTGGCGGAGATAGATGTTCTGCGAGGTGTCGCCGGAACGGATGAGTTTTTCGAAACTGACCGGCAGGATCTCGCCGTTGCGGATGACGACGCTGTTGGACAAATCCGCGAGTTCCTGGGTGGTGCCGGAAAAGCGCGAGGTGAAGAGGCCGCCGGATTGGGAAACCGCTTCGAGCAGGGTGGTAGGCTGGCGGAGCGGATAGAGTCCGGGTTTGAACACGCGGCCGAGAATCCAGTAGCGCCGCGAACGGACTTCGACGAGGCTGACGTTGACCAGCGGATGGGTATAATCGCGCTTGAGCGCCTCGCCGAGTTGTTTGGCGAACTCCGCCTGGGTGAGACCTTCGGCCCGCACTCCGCCCGCCAGGTTGTAATAGACCATGCCGTCGGGCATGACGAAGGTCCTGGCCAGCGTGCCGGAAACCTCGGCGATCTCGATTTCCATGATGTCACCCGGCCCGAGCACGTATGGCTCCGAGGGTGGTTGAAGCAGCTTGGGGTCGAGCGCGCGCCTGACCTTGACGTTGGTGAAAGTGAGGTTTCTAACGGTTTTGTCGGCCGTGCGCGCGTCGAACTGGCTCTTGGGAATGGTTTGCTGACAGGCAGCCCCTAACAGGAACAGCGGTGCGATCAGAAACAACAATGTGGCGTTGCGGGGCATCAGGGTGGATTGATGACGGGATCGACGTTGAGATTCACCCAGTTCGAGGTGGCGCTGGTGACGAAGGCGGAGAGCGCGAGCTTGAGGATGTCTTCCGCCTCCACCCATGGACGCTCGGCGATGAAGACGATATCCTTGGGTTGAAGTTTGAAATCCTGCTCCTTGGCCGCGAGCACGTCCTTCACGTTGACCACGAAGGTTTCCGGCTTGTCAAAACTTCCGCGGACGACGAGCACCCGGTCCGGCCACGCGCGTTCGGTGAGTCCGCCGCGGCGGGAGATGGCGGAAACGACGGATGCGTCGGGCGTGAGCCCCTGGACCCCGGGACTGTTGACGGCACCGAGCACATAGTAATCGTTCGATATCGTGGAGGCGATATAGATGAAATCGTTGGGCTCGATTTCGATGTTGCCGCTCATGTCTCCCTCTTGAAGCAGGCGGCGGAAATCTACCTTCAGCCGTTGGCCGTTGCGGGAAACGAATGATCGTTCGAGGTCGGCGAGTTCGATGGTGTTTTGTTCGAACAATCCGGTTTCGATGCCCCCCGCATTGGCGATGGCTTCGACGAGGGTGATCGGGCGTTCGAGCGTGACCACGCCCCTGTTGACGACCTTGCCGAGAATGGTGAAGCGCTTGGAACCGACTTCCTGGGGAGTGATGATGACGCGCGGCGAGCGGAAGTTCGAAGTGAGCCCTTTTTCGATGGCGAGGCGCGCTTCATCGAGTGTGAGGCCGGCCACCTTGATGTTTTGTGCTTGAAGATAACTGACGGTGCCGTCCGGGGCGATCCGGAAACCCGGCCGGTCGAGTTCGGGGCGGCCGAATAGCGAGAAGTTGATGACATCGCCGGGCCCGAGTTCGTAGCGGTTGCGCCACGAGGTGGGCGTGGATGGAGCCTTGTTTCCCGGCACGCTTCCGCCGCTTGCGGCGTGCTCCTTTGCCGCCGGTTCCTGGCCATGAAGCAGCACAAGCGAACAGCCATGGAGCAGGAGCAATGTGAGTCCGCGGTGCATCAGGAGAATCGTTTTGCGAGAAAGTTGGAGATGATGTCGGCGGCCTGCCGGATCGGGCCTTCCGGCCGCTCGGTCCAGGCGATCGTGCCGCTGCAGGGAGGCAGATAAACATCTGTTAGCGGGCGCGATGCCACGGCCCGGGCGAGGGATTCCTTCTGGCCGGAGACCACTGCGATCCAGTGGTCCACATCCGTCAGAAACGCGCGGGCTTCGCTGTTAGGCAGGCCGGACGCGCGCAGGACCGTGGGGGATTGGCCTTCCGACCGGAGCGGGGGCGCGGACGACCAGTCCATGTTTGTTTCCTTACGGTCGGCTCCGGACCACAGCGCGTCCGGAGTGAGGTCGTGGATTCTGATAGGTTTTCCGGTATCCTTCCAGACGGCATCCGCAAGCAAGGTCCAGATCCGGCGTTCCTCTTCGGGATCGAGCGAGGGAGTCCAGAACAGCACCTCGGTGGGACCGGCCAGGCGCGGGGCGAGATGAGTGATCCAAAAATGCCCGATGGCGGTGCGTGCGTCCTGCTCGAAGGATGTGGGAAGGTGGCTGATGAGCGGTGCGCGGGTGGCGGAACAGCATTCGAGAATCGAGCGGCGGGAAGTGCGGTGGGTGAGCAGAAGCGTGAGCAGGGCCGCGAGTCCCGCGCCAAGGATGCCTGCCGCCGCACCGAGCATCGCGGGTTTTTTGACCAACGAGGTGGGAGTGATGCCGCGCGGGTCCGGAGCTTGGAAAACCTGCCAGTAACCGGGCGCGCCGGAAGCGAAAATCTCGGCTTCCTTGAGACGGTTGCTCATCAGGGAGAGCCCCTCGATGATGGTGTCCCGGCGTTTTTGGAGCGCTTCGTATCCACTGATGATGGCTGGAAACTCGGTGAGTCGCGCGGCGGTGGACTTGCGGAGTTTTTCCAGCGATTCGATGCGGCTGTTGGCTTCCAGCAACTCATTGCGCAAGCCGATGATCGAGAGGTAGATCTGGTTGCCGAGCGTGGTGCCGGTATAGGCATCGAGTTCGGCATCTCCCTGTTCGTCGAGTTTCGCAATCTGGCCGACGAGATATTCGATGCTCTGGAGTTTGTTTTGAACCAGCGGATTGGCGTCGGTGTAGGTGGCGCGAAGGTTGGCGAGTTCCTCCTTGGCAGTCTTGAGTTGAAGCTCGATCGGGCTTTGGTGCCGGATTTGTTCGGTCAGGCTCTTGAGTTGCTCCGCCTTGGCGGTGGCGGACGTCCGGGAGTTTTCAAGTTCGAGTTCGATTTGTGATAACTTCCCGAGCACGGCGGCGACTTGGGATTCTCCACCGAGAAAATCGTTATCCTTCGAAAATCTGAGCAGTTCCTGATTGGTGTCGATGATTTGTTTTTCAAGGTCCGCGACTTCCTTCTGAAGGATCATTCGGACTTCGTGGGCTTCAGTCTGCTGGAGACGCTGGGTGTAAGCGTTGATTTCCTCGGCCCAGACGGCGCTGAATGCGAGCGCGTCATCGGGGCTGACGGGCGAGTGATAGGTGATGTAGAAGATGTCGGTTCCCTCGAGTTGACTGGCCTCGACGAGATTGCGCGCCGAGCCGGGATCGATGCCGTTTTTGAACCGCTTCAGCGCGAAGTCGAGAGGTTCGCTGGCGAGCAGCGTGGCGAGCAGCGTGGCGTCGTTGAGATCGACCGGACGGAACGCCTGGCCGGTCTCGGAAGTCTGGACGGTTTGCGGGACCCGGCGTTTGATGAGAGAAACGGAGATGGCATAAGATGGTTTGGTCATCTGAATGCCGGCGATGACGCCGACGGTTCCGAAGACAATCAGGCCGATGGCGATCCACGGCCAGCGGGAGAGCACCCCCGCAAGCAGGCGGACCGGATCGAAGGGCAGGGGAAAGCGGAACCTCCGGCCGGAACCGGAGGCGGAACCATCCGTTTCCGGACTGGTGCCTTCGCCGGATGTCGCATTCAATCCCGATGGTGAATCCAACGAGGTCTGTTCGCTCTTATTTTGGATAAGTTAAGTATGTGGAGGTTCGGATCGGCTTTGCAAGTGTGAATCGGGTGCTGTGCGGCGAGCCAGGCCGAGGATGGTGCTGGAAAATGCTCCTCGGAAGGACTGGAGGGACATCGATCCCCGTACCCGCTCGACAAGGATGGGGGTGGGCCGGGGTTTGCCGTTTTCAATGAAACCGGAAATTGCGGACGCGAGGGCGGCGGGATTGCCGGGTTCGAAGCGCCACTCGGGTGGGAGCAAATCCCTCATGCCATCACGGTCGCTGCCGAGTACCGCGGTGCCGGATGCGATGGCTTCGAGCATCACAAGCGGCAGGCCTTCGTAGCGGGATGGAATGACGAGCGTGTCGAGTGCCTGATAGAGTTGTGCCGGATCGCACCATGGCAACACGGTGCCGGACAGCTTGTGTTGGGAAATGAGCGCCTGGAGGGAGTTGCTGTCAGGTCCGTCACCGGCAAAAACCAGATGGCACGACTTGGCGAGGGATGGCTTGGCGGCGATCGCCATCACTAGCAGATGCTGTTGTTTCTGGCGGAATTCGATGCGGCCGATCATGCCGATCCGGATGCGGTCGCGCGGAAGGCCGAGCGCGTCGCAGGCTTGACCGGGATCGCCGGGGTGGAATCTGGAGGTGTCCACTCCGTTGTAAACGATGTGGGTGGGCACCGTGGCTCCCCTGAGTTTCAGGAGCCTGGCCATTTCTTCAGTGATCGTGATGAAGGAGTCCGGAAGCTGGAAGAGACCGGCGCAGAAAATATCACGCAAGGCTCCCAGACGGGCTCCCATTTCAGCATTGGAATGCGGAACCGGAATATAACCCGTGCATGGAACACCAGCACGGCGCGCGGCGTGGAGGGCGAGGGATGAGTGTTCGATGTTGCCCTGAATGGCGACGACGAGAGTCGGTTGCAATTGCTTGAAACGATCCGCCAGTTTAGCGATTCGTGAGGGTTGCAACCGGTTGCGGAGGGCCTCGAGCTTCGATGAGTGGTAATCCACTTGTTCGAGTGCGAGCTGCGGGTGATCCGCGGCGATAGACCGGAGTTTTTCGCAGAGTTTGGTGTTAGCCGAAGATGCGATGAAATGAACCGGTTCAGCGAACTGCGCGAGCACGGCTTCGAGGCCCAGCAGGCTCATCACCTCGTGGCCGCCGAATACCGGGCTGTCGTCGTAAAACAGGATGCTCATGTTTCGCTGGCTTTAAGGAGAAACGCTTCGATCTGCCGGGTGATCGGCTCGATGTCAAAACGGGCGCGGACCTCTTGGAGGCCGTTGTGCGAAATGGTTGCGCGGAGCTTGGCGGATGCTCCGAGCTCGGCGATGCGGGTGGCGTAGAGTTCGGGATTGGCGGCTTCCGCGATCAGGCAGTTGTCCGCGTGCCGTGCGAGTTCCGGTTGGCCACCATCGAGAGAGGTGATGACGGGAAGCCCGGACGCCATGGCCTCAAGAGGTGTTAGAGCAAAGGGCTCTCCCCAGTTGGAGGTGAAGATCAGGGCGTCATATTGGGAATAGAGGCGGCGCATTTCGGCCGCGGGCGCGACCTTGCGTCGAACGTGGCCGGCGAGACCAAGTCGCTCGATTTCGGAATCCACCCGTGCCACGAAATCCGGATCGCCGTGGCCATAGAGGTCAAGCGTCAGGTGGGTGTGGCCGTTGCGATGGGCGGCGGCGAGCGAACGAATGGCGGTGAGTGGATCCTTGTCGTCCGACAGGCGTCCCACCCAGAGGAGGTTTTCTAAACGCGAGTGGTCCTTTTTGACCGTGAATCCCGTGGTATCAATGCCGCAGTGGATGATGCCTGCATGGGAGACCGGCCAACCCTTTGACGCGGTGTGGTCACGCATGAAGGCGCTGCAGAAATACATGTTCCGGAACTTGAGCCGGTCCCAGGAGGCGGTCGGCACGGATCGGCCGATCGCCCGGCGGATGCCGGTGGCTGATAGAAATCCGCGGATCACCGAGCCGGTGGGTGAAGCGCTGTCGTTCCACCAGGAAAGCCATACGTCCGCCGTGAGACTGCGTGCGATCCAGTGATCGGACACGTCGTAAACCAGCGGGACGGCCCCCATTTCCAGGCGCAGCAAGACCGACTTGGAGATGCCACCCATGTTCCAGATGTGAATGAGCTCGGGTTTCACGGCTTCGAGTTCTTCCTGGAGGACCCGGTGGTTGTGTCTTTCCACGGCATAAAGCCGGTGAACCGGCAGCCAGGGATTGCCATACATGCCGTGGATTTTCAGTTTCCGCGTGACCATGGCTTCGGGGGCGGCCGATCGTCCGGGAACCTGGTGATCCGAGGTCAGAACGTGGATGTCATGTCCGAGTGCGCGGAGGCGGTCGCAGACATCCCGGCAGCGGATCTCGTATCCGCCGATCTCATGGGGCGGATAGAGATTGGTGATGACCAGGATTTTCATGAGTCGCGCTTGTAGAATTTCCAGCCGTCGTGATGTCCGTCGTGACGACCGAGACGCTGGGCTAGGCGGACTGCGACGGCGAAGGGAATGCCGGCGGCGCGGTGGTTCTTGAGGCACCACTTCGCATCCCGGATCGAGTCCTTGAGAAGCCCGAAGCAGACGAAGTAATGATAGTTCACATTGCGCGGATGCACGGGACCGGTGGCGGCCATCGCCTTGGAATCGCCGAAGGCGCGCTTGTAGGACTGGCGCAGGGTGTAGTTATGCGAATGCATGGCCACGGAATCGATGGCATAGAGCACCTCGCAGCCGTTTTCTATCAGCCGGCGCGTCCACTCGTCGTCCTCGGCATATTGCAGGTCTTCGCGGATCGGAGTTTGGTCGAGAACCGAACGGTGGGTGACCGAACTGACCATGCTGAAAAAGTGGTCCCAATCCTTCGACTCCCGCTCGGGACCGAAGCAGCGGTCATAGTCGTGGGCGAAGACCGCCTTGCAATCGGGCCGCGGGATCTGCCGGGAGAAGGCTGCCCCGAATTTCGGGTTGTCGATGCACGGTTTGAGCAGGTTGGCCAGCCAGTCCCTGCCCACCGGAGTGGCGTCGGCATTCAGATAGACGATCCAATCATGGGATGCCTCGCGCGCACCCTGGTTGAGCACCACGCCCGGAATATAGGTGCCTGGCGGGATCTGGATCAGCTTGGCGCGGCCTGATTGCCGGATGATGTCGATCGATCCGTCGTTGGAACCGGAATCGATGACAATGAGTTCGATTTCTCCGTCGAAATCCTGCGCGAAGAGTTGTTGGATCGTATCGCCGATGGCCCATGCCTCGTTGAAGCTGCGCATGACGACGGAGACTGCTTTCGGGAGTGGCTTCATCGGTGTCGGTTTTCTGCGAGTTGATAGATATCCTCAAGGCGGGCGCTGACGGCCTTCCAGGTATAGTGATTCATCGTTTTCGAATATCCGGCGCCGGCGAGAGCTTTGCGAAGTCCGGGGTCGTTGGCGATGCGGGTGAGTGCGGCGGTGAGCGCTCCGGCATCACCGGATGGGAAATGCAGGCCATCCTGGTCGTGGGCGACGAGTTTTTGGAGGCCGCCGATGTTCGATGCGATGACGGGCAGTCCCGCGGCCCACGCCTCGAGGATGACGATGCCGAACGGTTCGTGGCGGGATGGCAGGACGAATGCGTCGAGCGCGCTGAGCAGATCGCGGTGCAATCCGGATTCCGCAACGACGGCGGGATGGAGCGTGACAAGCCGTTCGATCCGGTGCTTGGCGATGAGAGCGACAATTTCCTGGTGATAGGCCGGAGCGGTGACGGGACCACCGAGCAGCAGGCGGAAATCGCGGTCCGGATGGCGTGAGACAAGGGCGGCGAACGATTCAACTAACAGGAGTTGGTTTTTCTGGGGGTCGATCCGGCTGAGGCATCCGAAGGCGATGGCATGCTCGGGCCAGCCGAGCAGATTGCGGCCGTTCGCGCGGTTTCCATTGGCGAACGATTCGGGCGTGACACCGTTCGGCAGGTGGTGGACCCGGTCGTGATCGAGGGCGGCTTTGGCTTTTTCGTATTCGGAGAAACCGACACAAAGCACGGCGTCCGCGTCATTGAGCAGATGGCGCGAGCGGAAGATGGCACCGAAGGGTTTGCCCCACTCGAAGTGTCCCTGCTGGGCCTCGACGATGGAGGCCGCTTCGGCGGGCGGGACGTCGAAGATGTTGCCATGCAGGGTGGCGACGAAGGGTTTCTTGCGCAGTCGCGCGGCGGTCAGCACGGCGCCGCCCATGCGTTTCAGGACGTGGGCATGATAGATGCGGATGTTTCTTGCGGCGAAGAGATGAAAAAAGAGATCGAGTGACAGGAGGTTGCCTCCCTTTTTGTCCAATGCGTGGTTTTCCTCCTTCGAAAGACCCAGGAAAGGATAACAATAGCGATAACGGCGGATGGGGATGTCCCGCCAGATTTCCCGGGGCGTGGCGGCGAGGGCGCGCGAGGTATGGATTTCCGGTTGGAGCCCCATCGCTTGCTGTTGTTTGCAGAGATTGTAGATGACACTCTCGGTCCCGCCCCATTCGTCGATGGCGAAGCGGCGCGGGACATGCAGGATGCGGGACATGGGGATCGGCGGAGTCATGCGTTCGCGGCGGTCTTCATGACGGGAAAGATGTCGGTCAGGGCGTTGACGGGAGGTGTTTCCGTATTGGATAGCCACGCCGCCGCGCTGTCGGGGTGTTCCGGAGCGTAACCGTGCATGGCGGTGACCTTGCGCTGGTTGAGAAAGGATGGAACGAAGAGCGATCCGGAAGGCAACAGATAGAATAGTTCGCCGTATTTCCGGTCCGGAAACAGGCAGCCGTAACCGGCAAGCCGCTCGTCGGTTAGAAGCTCGCCGTCGGTTTGTTCGGACAACCACGCGATGGCGGTGTTGCGGGAGGCTTCGTCCGCGAACCAGAAGCGCGCCATGGTGGAGTCCCAGACAGCGATGTAGTCGCGGCCGTATTTGAGTCCGAGTTTGTTCCACCGCGGGAGCATGTCCGAGCAGACGTTGACGTCCGCCATGCCGTGATCGCTGAAAAGATGGAGTCTGACGTCCCGATAATGTCTGCTGGCGAGATCCGCGAGTGACTGGAGATTCACGGCGAATCGATCGAATGCCGCATCCACTTCCGGATGATCGACGCCGAATTTGTGCATCACCGCATCGAGGCGGGCGGTGAACAGATAGAGCAACTCGACCTCGCCCTTTTCGATTTCGCTGCGGGCGTGGGCGATGTTTTCCGGATCGGAGAGCCGCCAATTCGAACGCACCCATGGTTTTGCCGAGCGTTGCCAGTGTTCGAAGATGGTGGTCTGCCCGCCGGTGATGCCACCGGGTTCGTAGATGTCTTTTTTCTCGGAGTAGTCGAGATAGGGCAGCTTGGAGAAGGGGACCGAGTAAAGTTGGAAATATCCGGTGTAGCCCTGGCGGCGGGCGATGAATTTGGAAACCTTGTTGCGGATGCGATGATGGCCGGCGACGATTTCCGGCAGGATTCCAAGCGGGCGGAGATTCGCAAAGGGCGATGATTCTCCCGCCTTGATGAAAAACGAAAAGTGTCCGTGATCACTCGGAATCGCTCCTGTCAGGATGGTCGGATCACAGGTGGACGAATATCCTAACAGGGTTTCGCAGCGGTTGCGGACCGGCAGCAGGCCTTCCGCGAAGCGCCTGCGGCTGGCGATGGCCCAGCCGAGCGCGTCCGCGAAGATGAAGATGTCGATGCGCGGCTTCATTCCTCCCTGGGTTCAGTGAGTTTTTTGATCAGATGGATCAAATGAAGCGGTGAGAAGGGTTTGCCGAAAACCTCGCTCGCACCCTCCCGGCGCAGGTTTTCGACGACTTCCGGAGTGGCCCTGCCGGTGACGAAGATGACGGGAACATTCTCGCAGCCGGGCACCTGGCGGAGTTCCCTCATGACTTCCGGGCCGCGCAGGTCCGGCAGTTCAAAATCAAGGATGACGAGGTCCGGACGTTCATGTCGGGCACTCTGGAGGACGCCGGCCCCGGTGGAGAAGAAACTGCCATGGATCCCGTTTCGCTTGAAATGGATCTGATAGAGTTTCGAGATGACGAAGTCATCTTCTGCTACGAGGACTCTTTTCATTGAATAATATCGAGTGTGATGAGCGTGCAGTCGTCTTCGAGGTCCGCACCGTGCTGGCTGCGGATCCGTTCGCGCAGATGGTTCCAGAGCTGGCTGGCGGGAGTGGTCCGGTTGTCATCGATGAGGGCGACGAACTGGTCCCATCCGGTTTCATGGTCGTGGCGGTCCCACTCGTAACAACCGTCGGTGATGAAAACGATGCGCTCGCCGCCGCCGAGGGCGATGGTGTCTGCGGTGTAAACGGTATCCGCCAGGATTCCGAGCGGCGGGCCGGAGGGTCTCAGGAAATCGCGCGCGCCGTCATTCCGATAGATGAAGGTCGGGCAGTGGCCCGCGCTGGAGTGTTCGAGGGATTTTCCGTCCGCGGCGACCCGGGCGATGGCGCAGGTGATGAACATCGTGAGATCGCCGAGTTGAGTGCAGAGCGTGCGGTTGATCGTCTCCAGAATGGCCCTGGCCGATGGGATGTGGAGGGACATTTCGAAGGCCGTCCGGAAAATGCTGGCGAGCAGGGCGGCGGAAACCCCCTTGCCCATGACGTCGATCATGGCGATGACGAGATTGCCCTCGGGATCGACCCTCGCGATGGCATAGTCCCCGGCGATGGTCAGGGCGCTTTCCTGATAGATCGAGACGTTCCAGTGGGACGAGGCCGGCGCGGGCAGAATCGGCAGCAGCGCGCGCTGGATTTCCACGGCGATTTCGAGTTCGCGGAGTTCGCGCTGCGATTCGTCGCGGATCGTGGAGAGGTGGGCGTTCGCACATGCGATACCGCAAAGGTCGGCGAGTGTCCTGAGTGTTCCGAGGGAGCGCACCCGGGTGTCGGCGGCGGAGGGTTTGCGCAGGACGATGAGGGCACCGAAATGGATCTCGCCCGCGACGATGGGGAAAACGCAGCCCGCGCCCAGGGTGCGCAGCGGCTGGGTGGCGGGATTCTGCCGGGCGAGGTCTTCGTTGCTTTCCCAAACGGTCTCGCGGGTGAGCGAGCCGAGTGTCTTGAGAGTGTGGTCGGCGTCGTTCGGATCGAGGAACCAAGTGGCCGGAGCGAGGATTCTGCGGATGGTCTCGGGAATGGTGGCGGAGCCTTGGATGAAGATCCGGTCATGCGGATGGAGCGAGAGGAATTCCTCCAGCGAACTGCCGATGAAGTCGCGCAGGTTGCCGCTTTCTATCAGATTCTCCGCGAGGCGGTGGAAAACCGACAGGCTCTCATAACAGGACGAGAGTTCCTCCAGCACGCTGTCGAGTTCCGGGTTGCCGGGCAGCGGCAGGCCCTGATTCGGATAGTGTTTGACCACCTCGAGGCGGAATCCGCAGGGGCCCCGCCAGCGGTGGAGTTCATCCGCGAAGCTGGCGATGATGAAAAGCCCGCGGCCGGAGACCGACTCGGGATCGGGCAGGACCGGCGCGTCCAGAACTTCGTCGGGCGGACCTTGGCCGGGGTCCTGGGCGGCGATGACGATGGCGTCCTGGGTGATGCTCCACTCGACGTTGACGCTTTTTGCCGGGTCCTCCTTCGCGCCATGGCAGATGGCGTTGACGACAAGTTCCTGGAACACGAGTTCCCACTGGAAGCGGTCGGACTCCGACATTTCCCCGTTTGAAATCGTATCCATGAACCGCTGGCGCAAGGGTGCGATGAACGATACATCGGCCGGAATCGTATATCTAACAACACCTGAGGGCGTGATCAGCGGGCTCTGGATACTCATGGAACGCTGGTGGTGTGGCCGGAGCCGGTGGAATCCAGCTTGCGGATGAATCCGCTGATGGCGTCGGCGAGGGTCTCCGGAGGAAGCGCCGCCTGATAGACGGCGTGCAGCGCCTCGTCCGGATCGGCCGGACTGTGGCAACCCTGGCTGTCCGCATAGGAGAACACGCCGATGGGGGTGTGGCGGATGACATTCTGCCAATCGGGATCGAGCGACTGGAATTGTTCCTCGGATCTGGGGAGCACACCGTAGAGCGGGAGTTTTCCCTGCCAGACGAGAGGCAGCCATGCCTTGCGATTGGCTAGGCCCGCCTGGGGATCGCCGGGCAGCGTGGTGCCGCAGAAGGTCCGGAAACTGCCGGATGGTGGCTGGCTCGTGCCGAGTTTCCGATGGAGCAGCAGCGCGCGGATCCGGTCCTTGATGGGGACGGTGGCTGATGATTTCTCAAGCGTGGAAACCAAGTGGGGCTCGATCTGGTCGAGTCTGGCCTTGTGGTTCAGGTTGAAGAGCACGCCGTTTTCGAGACGGCAGTTCTCCAGCGCCGTGACGGGGCCAAGATATGAGTGAGCGGATAGATGGGAGTGGCGGATCGTGTTGGCTCCACTGACTACCGATCCCCGCCCGATGACGGCGTAGGGCCCTATCTCGCAACCCGGGCCGATGAGGACATGATCGCCGATGAAGTAAGGAGGAATCAGTTTTGCTTCCGGATGGATGCGGCAGGAGAAACCAATGCCCAGCAGGCTGAAATCCTCGCTGCCAGCCAAGCGATCAAGCCAGACCCGTTCCATGGCGGCGGCGCGTTCGATGAGCTCCCAGCCATCGGTTGGCGGGGGAGGGGATGGTTCGCCGGGCAGCCAGTCGGCATGGATCGCGCTTGCGGGGGCATTGGCGGTGGAGGCGATTGCGGTGAACTCGGTCTGCACTGGCCACAGCGATGCTTCCTCCAGTGCCCGGCGGACCAAGGCCGGACGGTCGGCTGCGAACACGCCGACATGGGTGGCTCCCTCGTTCACCGCATGGTCCAACCAATGGTGGAGCAGGCATTGGTCACCGATGGTCCAGAGTGCGAAGGGCAGAGGCGAGCGCCGCACGCTGTCCATGCCGGACCAGTCGGGCAGAACCAGATCTAGTGAAAAAGATGACATGTTTGTTAGAGGCTGCGGATGTCAGTATGCCCCCTTGCCGAAAAGCACGGCGGGCAAGGTCTTGAGCAGGATGGCGATGTCGAAGAAAACGCTGGAGGAGCGGATGTATTGGAGATCGAGCCGGACCTGGCCTTCGAAGTCGATTTCCGAGCGCCCGCCGATCTGCCAGAGGCAGGTGATGCCGGGTTTGACACGCAGTCGGCGGAGATGTGACGCCTTGTATTCCGCCACCTCGCGGGGCAGCGGCGGCCTCGGGCCGACGAGCGACATGTCCCCGCGCAGCACGTTGTAGAATTGCGGGAACTCGTCGATCGAGAGTTTGCGGATCCACTTGCCGACCTTCGTGATGCGCGGATCGTTTTTCATCTTGAAGGTCACGCCGGCTTTGCCGTGCTGGTTTTCCGTTAGGAGGTGATCCTTGATCTTGTCCGCATTGATCACCATCGAGCGGAATTTCCACATGCCGAAAAGGCGGCCGCCGGCCCCCACGCGGTTCTGGCAGAAAAACACCGGTCCGCGATCCTCGAATTTGATGAGAAGGGCGGTCATCGCGAAAATGGGGGAGAACGCGCAGAGGGCCCCGATGGCCCCGACGACATCGAGTCCGCGCTTGAGGGCACGGACTAGCAGGATGGTGAAGCGCCACACCGCCATCTTGCGGCGGGCGTTCCGATTCCATCGTTTGATGCTCCCATCCTGGTTGATTTGACTCCAGTATTCTGCCGGGTCGATGTTCATCGTTACGGATTTGTAAACAATATGGTTGTCTAAGCAAAGCAAACAATGCACAATTCGTATCGTCAAATCGAGAAGCCCTTCTCCGCCTGCCGCGGAAATGCGGAAACGAACGATTCAAGCATGAAAACAAGGCATTTTTCCGTGATTATCGTCCAGGCCAGGAGTAGCGGAACTCTCCTCGCAAGTGATGTCTTCACCAAAAGCCTGCAAATTTTGCAGGATATCAATCAGATACCAAAACCATGATACTCAAAGCCACCATGGAATCCGGGGGCCGCCTGGTGCTCGCCGTTCTAACGAACACCCTCGATATCGCCAACGCAGCCACCTTCCGCCAGGAATCCTCGCCCATGGTGGAGGGTGCCACGGGACCGGTGGATGTGGATTGTTCGCTGCTGGAATTCATCGACAGCTCGGGCGTCGGGGCCTTGCTCCACGCGAACAAACTGCTGCCCGCGGAGCGCCGTCCGGTGCGCCTTACGGGGGTGGGCCCCAAGGTTCTGTCTCTTCTGGAGCTGATGCACGTGCATCGGAGTTTCGAGTTGGAACCCAGAAAATAGAACCAGTCCGCTGTGGCGCACATCCGATATTTCGAAGGGGACCATGCTGGGTTGGCGGACAGGCTGGAGGAGCATTTTGCGAGAGTTCGCGCGTCGTTCGTGGCCAAGGGCTTGAATGGGGCGCTGGTGCTCGGGGGCGGTTACGGCCGCGGCGAGGGGGGCGTGATGCTGGAAGCGGGGAGGCCTGCTTTTTCCAACGATCTGGACTATTTCCTGTTTGACGAAACGCCGGGTGATCCCTCGTTGGATGCGTGGTGCCGTGAAATCGAACGGGTGGAGAGCGGGCTGTTAGGCATCGATGTGGAAATCAAGTGCCTGCGCGCGGATTCGCTCGGCGATCCGAGCCGCTCGATGATGTTCGCCGATCTCGTGGCGGGGCATGTGGTGGTGGCGGGCAACGCCGATTTTTTGATAGAGCGGCGGCAGGGCTTGGATTTCACAAGGATCGGGGCGGACGAGGCCGCCCGGCTGTTATGGAACCGGGGCAGCGGCATGTTTTTCTCAAGCTGCCGGATGGGAAGGGACGGTGAGATGGCGTTCGTGATCCGCAACCAGGCGAAACTGAAACTGGCTCTCGGCGATGCCTGGCTTTGCCTGCACGGGCAGTATTCTCCCAAGTGCCGGGTGCGGGGCGAGCGACTTGGCGGTTGCGATCTGCCGGAAAACGTGCCCGCACTGAGGGAGTGGCATGCGGAAGGGGTTGAGTTCAAGTTCCGCCCGTTTGCCGGTGGAATGACCTGGGCGGAACTCGAACGGGATGCGTTGGTGCTTCTCGAGGCATGGGGGCGGGTCTATCTGGCGGTGGAGGAGAAACGCCTCGGGCGGAAATTCTCCGGCTTCGCCACTTATCTTGATTTCCCGCGCCTGCTTCCCGGGACTTCCTTCGCCAGGAATCTCGCACTCGCCTGCCGGGACAAACTCAGGCGCGGGGCCTTCATCCGGCCGTTGGGTGACTATCCGCGCGCCGGACTGATGCGGGCGCTGCCATGTTTGTTAGATATTACTCAGGGCGGTGTGGCGGAAGCCGGCCGCTTCCTGCCAAGTCCATCCGCCGATCCTTCCCTGCCGCGATCATGGCAGGATGTTTATGCGAAATGGTGGACCCACTATGCCTGAACCGATGAAACGCCTGCTGATTTTCCTGCCCTACGTCCCCTATCCGTTGATGAGGGGCACCTATCAGCGCGTCTATCATCTCGCCGAGGAGCTGGGGCGGCATTTCGAGGTGGACCTCTTCTGTCTCTCCTCGGAACCGGAGGACGCGTCGCATTTGGAGCGCTTCCAGCGGTTTTGCAAGCGGGTCCACTTCGAGCCGTTCCGCAATGTTCCATGGGCACCATTCCTGACAGACAGGTTATGGCATCCGCTGCCGGTGACGGTGCGGCACTGGTGGTCGGTGCAGGTGTTGGCTGCGTTCCGTGAATTCACCGCCGGGCACCACTACGATGTGGTGGATTTTTGCGATCTCGTTTTGTGGCCCTATGTCAAGGCGGTGTTCCCGGATCACCCCGTGCGGGTGATGGACCGGAGCCGGGTGGACTGGTTGTATCAGACCGAGGTGATGCGGACGCTCAAACACGGGTGGTTCGAGCGGGTCAAGGCGGCCGAGAATCTTTTCAAGATCGCGCGACTCGAGCGCGAGGTTCGCAACGAGCTTGCGTTGACCGTCGTCTGCGGACCGGACGACCGCACGTTTCTGGAAGAAAAGTTAGGCCCGAGCGAGCGGGTTTTTGTGCTTCCCAATGGTGCCAACACCGGATTTTTCAACGCCGACGACTGGCCGCCCCTGCCGACGATTCATCCCTCCGCTTTGTTTTGCGGTGCTTTGGATTACACGCCTAACACCGACGGGCTGGCATGGTATTTTGAAACGATCCATCCGCAGGTGATGGCGCGCTGCCCGGAGTTCAAGGTGATCCTCGTCGGCAAGAATCCAACGGACGAAGTGAGGCGTTTCGCGTTGCTGCCGGGCGTGGACTTCGCGGGCGAGGTGCCCGACGTGAGGCCGTTCTATCAGAAGGCGTGGATGCAGATCGTGCCGCTGCGGATTGGCGGAGGCACCCGCTTGAAAATCGCGGAAGGCCTGGCCATGGCGAACCCGGTGGTTTCCACGACGCTCGGCGCGCAGGGCCTGGAGCTCAGCCATGACGAGCATCTGCTCCTGGCGGACGCCCCGCAGGCGTTCGCGGATGCCATGCTTTGTTACGCAAATGACGCCACGCTCCGCCGGAACCATGGCAACGCGGGCCGCCAGCGAATCCTGGAAATCTACACTTGGGGCGCGCTTGGAACGCGTCTCGCGAACCGCTTGAACTCCCTCACCCCACCCGAATCATGAAAGCGCTGCAGGAAGAACCCGTTTTGACAGTCCTGTTAGGGCTGCCGTTTCACGATGTCACGCTTGAGGAGACGCTGGACTATTGCCGCGAGGCGATGAAGGGCGATGCCCCCCGCTATCTGGTGACGGCGAACGTTGATTTCACGACCCAGGCCTACGAGGATCCGGATTTGAAGAAGATCGTGTTTTTCGCGGACCGCGTGGTTTGCGACGGCATGCCGCTGGTGTGGTTGTCCCGGCTGTTCGGCTATCCGTTGCGCGAGAGGGTGGCGGGATCCGACATGGTGCCTCGGTTGTTAGATATTTGTGGACAGGAAAAATACGGCGTGTATTTTTTCGGCAGCGATCGCACTACGCTGGAGGAGGCCAAGGTCATCGTGGAGCAGCGGTATCCCGGGCTCCGCGTGGTGGGCATCGACTCGCCGCCGTTCGGCGCGGTGATCGAGTGGGACAACGATGCGCTGTGCCAGCGGATGCGCGCGAGCGGGGCGAAGCTTCTGTTAGCCTGTCTCGGTTGTCCCAAACAGGAACGCTGGATTTTCGCCCATCACCGGGAGGCCGGCATCCCCCTGAGCATCGGCGTGGGAGCGAGTCTTGACTTCATCACCGGGAAGCAGAAACGCGCGCCGCGGTGGATGCAGAAGACCGGGCTTGAATGGTTCTGGCGGATGTCCAGCAGCCCGTCGCGCTTGGTCGCCCGTTATGGCAAGGACTTGATTTTTCTAACCAAAGCATCGCTGCGCCAGGCGTGGTCGCAGCGCCGGCGGGACATCATCGCCGAGAAACTGCTGGATCTGCCGGCGGCGGAGCCCGAGGGAACTACGGAAGTCACGAGCTTGGCGTGGAGCGGTAGTTTGCAGAAATCCGCGCTCGCGGGCGCGCCGATGCCGGAGAGCATCACATCGCCGGTTCTGTTGGACACATCCAGGGTGACGTTCACTGACAGCTCAGGTCTCGGACAACTCGCACTCCTCGTGCGGAAATGCCGGACTGCCGGGCAGATGTTGATCGTGGTGAATCCATCGGGCGTCTTCCGGGGCGCGATCGCCAATTCGCAAATGGATTCATTGTTTCCCGTGGTGGACTCCGAAAGCGCGGCCATGGAGTTGATAGCGCTGGCGGGCAATAGCGGTGCGGTTCGCAAACACGCCGACGACGGTGTCGTGTGGGTTTCTTTCAATCGTCCGCTGGATGCGCCCTATCATGACGAAATGATGACTATTCTTGAAGAAGCGATTTCCAGCCCGGGGACCAAAACCTTGGTGGTGGATCTCAAGGAAGTCGGATTCATCGACAGTCGGGCGGTGGGCGGTTTGATCCGTGCCTGGAAAACGATGGGAGCGAGGGGCGGATCGATGTTTCTCGCCAGGGTGAATCCACCGGTGCGGGAGATCGTCGCGCTGCTCCGCCTCGACAAGGTGCTCGCGGAATGGAAAGGAGAGCTTCCGGGATGAAGGTGCTGCTTTCCGCAGGCATGATCCAGGGCGGGCGCTCCGGGGTGGCACGTTATGTGATCGCATTGAGCGAGGCTTTGCTGCGCGAACAACCGACCGTGGATCTTTTCATCGCGGGACTCGATGCCGACCGCGCCTTGTTTCCGTGGCTGAAGGACGGGCGGTGGGTATCGATCCCTGCCAGGATGAGCGGCGGCGCGGCCAATCTGTTGTGGCACCAGGCGAGCCTCAATGAAGTGGTCAAACGCTTGGGCATCGATCTCGTCCACATTCCAAGCTATCGTCGCATGATGTGGAAATGCGCGGTGCCGCAGGTGGCCACCATCCACGATTGCGCGCCATTCATTCTCAGGGAAAAATACGATTTCGCCCGCGGATTCTTCGGCCGGGTGGTGGTGCCGAAAATCGCGCGCCGCGTTCAACACGTGATCGCTGTTAGTGAAACCACGGGTAAGGACGTCGTGTGCTGGATGAAGGTGCCACGGGAAAAAGTCACGGTGATTCCCAATGGCATCGACCATGAAATGTTCAAACCGCAGGATGCCGAAGCGGTGGCGGAATTCCGGCTCCGTAAAAATCTCGACCAGCCGTTTTTCCTGTATGTGGCGCGGTTGGAGCATCCGGCGAAAAATCATGTTCGATTGATCAAAGCGTTCGAAATGATAGCGCAAAGCGGGGTGTTTCCGGGGCGTTTGATCCTTCCCGGCGCGCCATGGCACGGCTCGGCGGTGGTGGAGCAGGCGGTGGCGGCGAGCCCGTTCAAGGACCGCATTCGTCTTGAGGGATTCGTGGACAACGCTGATCTTCCCTTGTGGTATGCCGCCGCGGAGGCACTGGTATTTCCGTCGCTGATGGAGGGTTTCGGCCTGCCCCTGCTGGAGTCCCAGGCCTGCGGGACCCGCATCGCCTG
>JBBRYQ010000055.1:0-36182 GCA_038237425.1 Verrucomicrobiales bacterium | reverse complement strand
CTGTTTGAAAAACACCTCGATGTCCCAGCGGCGGCGGTAGAGATCGCAAACGGAACGCGGACTCCACTCCGTGTTGTTAGTGATGAAGACCATGACCCGCCACGCGCCTTCCACTTCCACCCAAGCCTCAACGCGCCGCAGCGTCATCCCCTTGTGCTTACCTTGCAACGCGATGATCTGATCCTTGATGATGTTCTCATGACCCTTGGTGTGGTTTTTCACGACCCGGAACTTCATGTTATCCTTGGCTCGGGTGACCCACCAGACGCCTCGTTGGTTGAGATCGAAGAGGTGCTCGAAATCCACGTAGGCCTTGTCGAACACGACGATTTCGCCGGAGAGGATCGTCGCACAGACTTCCCGTGCGCGTTTGTTGTCGTGCTGGCCGGCGGTGTCCACGATGGCGAAGCTCGGCAGGAAACTGTGCAAGTCGAGCCGCAGGTGCATCTTGGCGGCCGCCTTGCGCCTGCGGTGTTTGGCCCAGTCCATGCAATTGGCAACCAACTGGATGACCGTGGAGTCCACCGCATGGATCTTGACCTTGAAGCGCCGCAGCAAGCCTTTGCCCTTGCGCCCTGCGGCGAAATCCGGACTGGCGTGCTGGAGATGGCCCAGCACCGACCAGAACAGTTTTTCCACAAACTCCGCGCTGCGCTCCTTGTTGGCATTAGACAGACCGTTCCTGGATGGTGGGGTGACGCCGAAACGGATGAGGGCTGCGGACTTGAGGCGCAGCCAGTCACAAACATCGTTGAGTCCCATGGCGTGGGAGAGTTGGGCGAAGAGCATCGCGGAAAGATGGCTCACCACGCTGAAGGTGCGGGCTTTGGCTTCCACGCCTGTTTCAAGGGCGTGGCGGTTGATCATTCCGCGAGGAATGAGGTTGAGAATCTGCTTGAGGACGACCACATTGGCGCGGGTTGGTGCTTTGTTGTTCATAACACCCTACCGAGTGGCAGGGATTTCAACTCAACACCAGCCCGCTTTTTCGCTTCAAGTTATGCCTTCCCGTGGGACGGCTGTGTTGTTTTTTTAACAATCTTGGTTCAGTCGCTGCTGGGCCAAGTCTCACCTGCGCTGCCTTGCTGCTCCGTTCAGGAAGCCGGGGGACGCGTCGCAGTGAAGTCTGGACCGTGGAGCGCGATTCGGACATGGGGTGGGTCGAAACCAGTGCTGGGTTCACGCGTTACGATTCCTGCAGGTATGACAGTGACGTTGGACACAGATCCCCCGCCTCTCAAGGCCGTCTTTGTAGAAGGAACCCTGCGACTCGCTCCTAGGCCCACCCAGCTAACAGTCGGGTGGATGATGGTTCACGGTTTGTTTGAAGCCGGGACGGCCAAAGCACCATTTCAACATTCGTTTGTTCTTACCCTCACGGGCCAAGACCCCACGGCAAATGTGAGCTGTTCCGGGATGGCAATGGGTTCTAAGTTTCTGAGCGTGATGAATGGTGGCCGCATTTCGCTTCATTCGCCGGCTGGCACCTCATGGACCAAGTTGCGGCGCGATTGCGCTCCTGGAGAGGTCCAGATCTTGGTCGATCAGGCGGTGAACTGGCAGGTCGGTGACACGCTGGTCATTGCTCCGCGCGTCGCCCGGCCAGGTCAGACAGAGAGGCGGGTGATCAAATCTATCAGCGGCACAACCATCACGCTGGATCAAGCGCTCGGTTTCCCCCATTCCGGCACCGCTCCCACTGTCGATGAGACGACTTTGGAAATGCGCGGTGAGGTCGCTCGGCTAAATAGGAAGATCGTCATCCAGGGCGACGCTGCATCGACAGCGCTGAATTACGGGGGCCATGTGATGGTGATGGCCGGTGGCTCTGCGAAGTTGAATGGCGTGGAGTTTGTGCGCATGGGCCAGCTCAACCAACTGGGACGCTACCCATTTCATTGGCACCTTGTCGGTGATGCACCTGGCCAATATCTGCGAAATTGCGTGGTAAATTCATCATTCCAACGTGGCTTTGTGATCCACGGCACTCGGAAGGTTTTGCTAGAAAACAACGTGGTCTATGACTCTGGTGGACATAATTACAGCATCGAGGATGCCAGCTCGACCGACAACGTATTGCAAAACAACCTCGCGTTAGAAAATCGAGTTCTGGTGCTCAAGGAACGTACGCTCGCAGGTCAACGGGACAATCAAGCCGCTAATTTTTGGATTCGTGCGGCACGAAACACGATTGTAGGAAATGCGGCTGCCGCATCCATGGCCAATGGCTTCTGGTATGACGGCGTGACTGACGGGCCAACGGTTTTTCATAGTAACGTCGCGCATTCTAGCTACGCGCGCAGTGTCCGCAACGACTTCGTTCGCGATGCGGGTCTGCTAGTAGAAAATCTCGGAACCGGTCGTCTTGAATTTTCCGATTCGCTTTTTTATCAAAACGTCAATGGCGTCTGGCCGACTGAAAGTGGAGCGCAAACCTATCGAGGCTTGGCGTTCGCTGATCACTGGGTCAGCTCCCCTGTAACCATGGACGTCACAGGGGAAAATACCGTGTTTGAATCACCTCTATTCGTCGGTCGGACGCGACCCTCTAGTAAAGGTGAGAACCCTTTGAGCGCCGGACTTCCGCCAGCGGTGTTAATTCAATACAGTGGTGCAGCGGAATTGAAAGATCCTGTCTTTGCGAAGTATGGGAACAACATCTTGTTGAGTTCAAATGATATTTTTGTCGAATGGCAGGCTCAGTTTTTCCTGTCCAATTCTCGGTTGATAGAAACTTCTCCGTCCTCGCGCAATCTCCACGACAGCGCGATCACTACTCTGCTAGATACATCCTATGGACTGGGAATCGGCACCTACTCTCCAAGCTTCCATCCCCAACTCTCTGGCACCTCGGCCGAGTTGGTGAGTCTCGGTGACAGTGGTGATTACTTACGCGGCACGAAACGTGAGGGGTATGGATTGCTCAGAACCGAAGTGCCAGGTGGCGACTACTTTTCACTCCCATGGCACGAGCCCAGTTTTCATGCCGTGCGAAGTGACGGTCTGCGTTTCGCGGACGAGGAAATCAATGGCTTCAGGCTCATTTGCGGCGGAGAATATCGTTACGCATTGGAGCAGGCACCGGCGGAGAGCACCTTTTTTATCACTCTCGACAACCAAGGTTTCATCACTCCGGGTGTGGCACAAAATGTCGAAATCTCACTGCCGCTAGCAACCGCCCCTCGCAGTGTCGCGCGGATCGACGAAGTGAACGAGGACACCATCCCGGCAGCAATTAGCTCCCGACTAAGCGCCTCACCAAGTAAAGCTGATTTTCTAATCAATCCTTCATCGAGATACTTTTACGACGCCGCTGCGGGTAAGCTCTATTTGCAAGCGGATGCGCGTTGGCTCGTTATTGCACGGTGATCGCCAACGGCTAAAATCCAGACTGCGAGCGCTGCCGGAGCAAGTGATCGGTTAGCACCAATATCGCCATAGCTTCTACGATGGGGACGGCGCGAGGAAGGACGCAGGCATCGTGGCGTCCTTTTCCGGAGAGCTCGGTATTTTCGCCACCAGCGGTGACGGTTTCCTGGCTGCTCATGATGGTGGCGGTGGGTTTGAAAGCCACGCGGAAAACGATGTTCTCACCATTGGAAATCCCGCCCTGAATACCGCCGGAGCGGTTCGTGATGGTGCGGACCTTGCCGTCAACCATGCGGAAGGCATCGTTGTGCTCGCGGCCGGTGAGCAGGGTGCCAGCGAAACCGGAGCCGATTTCAAAGCCTTTCGTGGCGGGGAGTGAGAGCATCGCTTTTGCGAGATCGGCTTCGAGTTTGTCGAAAATCGGCTCGCCCAGACCGGGTGGGCAATTCCGGATGACGCATTCGATCACCCCACCGACAGAGTTTCCATCGGCGCGGATTGCCTTGATGCGGGTTATCATCGTTTCGGCCATCGCTGGATCCCCGGTGCGGACGATGTTGGCTTCGATCGTCTCTGCGGAAATGGTTTGTGGATCGACTTCGGCTTGGAGTTCTTGGATCGATTTCACCCAAGCGAGCACTTCGATTCCCGGAGAAATCGCCTTCAGCACCTGAGTTGCTACTGCTGCGGCTGCGACGCGGCCAATGGTTTCGCGGGCGGAGGCACGGCCGCCACCGGAGGCGGAGCGAATGCCATATTTCGCATCGTAGGTGTAGTCGGCGTGGCTGGGGCGGTATTTCGCGGCCATTTCATCGTAGGCACCGGGGCGTTGATCGGTGTTTCGAACGGTGATCGCAATGGGCGAGCCGAGAGTGACGCCGTCCTGCAAGCCGGAGAGAATTTCTGCGGTGTCTGCTTCCTTGCGCGGCGTGACGATCTCGGATTGGCCGGGGCGGCGGCGGTCCAACTCGTGCTGAATCTGCTCCAGCGAAACAGGAATGCGCGGCGGGCAGCCGTCGATGATCACGCCGACGCCACCACCGTGCGATTCGCCAAACGTATGGATGCGGAAAATCTGGCCAAAGGTGGAAGACATGCGTGGAGCGTAATGACGGAGCCGCCATGGGCAAGCGGGAAGGGCGGGGGAGATTTGAGATTTGAGATTTGAGATTTGAGATTTAGAAGCTGGTATGAAATTGAGCCTGCCCTCACGGACGATCAAATTTCCCCGGCGTCCGTTGGTGATGGGGATTGTGAATGTGAACGATGACTCATTTTCCGGCGACGGCACGCTCGATTTTGAAATCGCGATCCAGCAGGCACGTGCCCAAGTCGCCGCCGGTGCCGACGTCATCGACGTCGGTGCGGAAAGCGCACGGACGAACCGGGCGGCAGTGACCGTGGACGAGGAGTTGCGGCGCTTCAAGGGATTCATCAACCGCTGGGGGGAAGTCTGGCAGGGCGTAGAGCCGAGGGATGCGATGCAAATCTGGCCGCCCGTCCTGTCCGCAAATACTTGGCGGTCGGTAGTCGTGGAAGGCGTCTTGCGGTGGGGAACCGTGGAAATTGTCAACGACATGGGCGGGCTTCCCGACGACCGCAACGCCCGCTCCTGCGCGGCCCATGGCGCTGCGTTGCTGATCATGCACAGCGTGGGAGAGCCGAAAATTCCGCACTTTTCCCAGCAGTGGTCGGACGTGATGGGTGAGATGGAGCGGTTTTTTGAAGAGAAAATCTCGCTCGCCTTGGCCACCGGTCTTTCCCGCGATGCCCTGATGCTGGATCCCGGTATCGACTTCGCAAAACAGCGCGAGGACAACCTCACCGTCTATCGGGAGCTGGGACGTTTGCAAAAATTCGGAAAACCCGTGCTCGTCCCTGTTTCCCGAAAAACCGTCATCGGCGAAGTACTTGGGTTGCCGAACCCATCGGACCGCGATGCCGGGACTGTCGCCTGTATCAGTGCCGCGATGCTGCGTGGCGCGCAAATCTTTCGCGTTCATCACGTTGCGGCGGTGTGGCAGAGTGTGAAAGCACTCGATGGTATTCTGGCTGTTTGATTTGGGATAGTTTTTAGTAAGCTTTTGCTGATCTTAAATTAACGTAACTTGTTCATTTATAGAGAGTTTAATAAACTTGCGGAGGTCGGGAAAATTCGTAAAAACCCTTTTGTTCCACCTGAAATCTGTTCCCCCCCCGGAGTAACAGATTTCTTCCCCACAACATCCCCCCATGAAAATAAAGACTCCGCTAGTTGCGGCGCTGCTGCTTGGCATGCCTGCCATTTCCAGTGCTTTCACGCTCGACGCCGTTGGTTACGGTGGCGGTGAGCTATCATCCACTCCGTATTCTGTATTTGTTCCCGGCTACGGTGAACTGGTATTTGAGGCGGCTGCCGGTTCCTCCTTGGTCGTTAATTCGGCCTATCAAAACGACAACGGCTTCGGTGGTCCGTCACTGAGCTTCGATGACAACGAGTCGGTGAAGATCACTTTCAAAGGTCTTGCACCTCTCAACACTGACTTTGATTTTGTTGGCGTGTCAGCCGGTGAGAACTTCGTCGTTGAGAAAGACCTCGTCACTCCACAAGCCTACCTGCTTACTTTCAAAGGAGCTGGAGACGGAGCGGGACTTTACGCGATCAGTTGGAACACGGAAGCCGTGCCTGAGCCAACATCCGCGCTTCTCGGCTTGGTAGGGGGCGCGTTCTTCGCGTTCCGTCGCCGCCGTTGATTGATGCGTTTGTAAATTTTAAAAAAGCGTGCTTCTCCGTTAGGGGGGCACGCTTTTTTTATCACCGTTTGACGTTAGTTTCAATAAGTTGCTGGGTCTCGTGGAAGATGAGCTTATCCTTCAGATAGCGGTGTTTTTCCTCACGCACGATCCCGATGCCCGGTGAAAACCAAGTGGTGCGGCGCAATTCAAACTCGCCATCCTTGCCTGTCATTAAAATCCGAATGGCGGGAAATGTGCCCGCCGGGACGGTGACGTTTTCCCGTGCAACGACTTGGGTTTTTCGTGAAAGCCCGCCGCCGGTGGCTTCGAGTTCGGGCAGTTGCGTGCCGGGTTTCATGCCAGCGATGACAAAAGGAACTGCGCGATCCAGCCACATTGGCTTGGTGGTTTCCGGGCGCATGATGGCTGAGCCGCGCATCAGGATTCGGTCGTCTGTTATTTCCACGAACTCCCGCTCAGCCGGGGAGTTTGGCGCGATCACCTCGAAGCAATCCACTTCTGGCAGACCCGTGGCTGGCGAAATTTTTCCAAGGTAACTGCGGACGCGCTGGTGAGAGCTGTCCACCTCGGCAGCACCGGGTGATGTGACATCGGCAGGGATTTCCAAATGCACGTCGTAGCGCCAGGTGTCGCCTTTTTTCACTGGAAGAATCGGCGTGTCCTGTTGGGCGAGAGTGGTGGCGGCTGGATTTTTCGCTGCCGCTTTTTTACTGGCATCACAAGCGCTGAGTAAAAGTGCAGCAGCAGTTAGGGCGGCGAATGCTCTAGGGTTTTTCATAGTGTCAAGGCTGTGGCGGACCGATGGTGGCAACGGCGTGATTGCCGCCGGCATGGGGTGCGCCGAGGCGAAACTGCCAGGCGCGGTTGGGGAAATACCGGTGACCGCGGCGGCGGAACCAGAATATGATTAGAGAAATCATCACGATGATCGGGATGATCGCGCCAACCGTCAGCAACGCGGCCAGCCGCCACAGACGTGCCTTTGTTTCGAGTTGCACCCGCATCTTGGTGCGCTCGGTCCGGATCAGCTCGGTGCGGTTGATCACGTTGCTTGTCCAGTATCGGAGCATGTCGGCAGCTTCGGTGGCTGCGGCGCGGACCTTGTCGGGTTCCTTAGGCTCAAGCGCGGCGCGGCGCTGTCCATCCTCGACGGCATGGCGGACTTGATCAGGCTCTAGCACGTCCACCAGTTTTCCTGCAGGGACGATCCATGGGCTGTCCATCCGGCCTGGCACGTGCAACACCACGCAGTGGATCTGCGATGTGCACCACGCTTTGGCGAAGCGGCGCGCAACGTGTTCCGGCGGCGCGTTTTCTAGATCGCGCAGGACGATAACGAGGATGTCGATGCCTTCGTTCTTCTGGATGATGGCGAGAGGATCGGAAATTTCCTTCAACACTCCGGGATCGAGAAAACCGCCGGGATCAAAAACTGATAGGGGTGGGCGCGAGCCATATTCGAACGGCTCGGGCGACTGTGCCAGGGCGAAACCGCAGAGCACGAAGGCAAAAAGGGCCTGAAGGATACGCGCGATCATGACGTCACTTGTTAGCACGACGCGAGCCGTTGAATTTCCAGGATTCGTCCAGATGGCCGCGACTGCTCTTGAAAAACTCGACCACGGCGTCTGCGGTGTTTCCCGACTGCCACTGGTTGCCCATGGCGTTGAGGCTTTTTTGCCAATCATCGTCCGCGAGGCAGGACTCCGCCGCGTAGCCGGGAATGACGGCGGCTTTGCCTGAGGCGAAGTCGATGAGTAACAGAACGGTCCACGCGCGTTCTTCGGAGGTTTCCTTTTCGTGAAGCGGGCAGGCATTTAGCAGCCAGAATCCGAACAACGGCAACTGGGTGTCCGGCGGCAGGCTAACCGTGCAGATCCGCCATTGGAATTGCGGATAACTGCGGCTGAGACTGTCGCGCGCAGCTTCGATTTTTTTGAGTTCGGATTCATTCCAGAGTCCCATCGCATCCAGAATCGGCAGCAGCGGCGGAGGTGAATCGGAAAACATCTCGATTGTGTCGCCGCCGGTGAAATTGCAGGACGGGCACCATTTCGAGTCCGGCCTCAGCACAGACTTGCAAGAAGGGCACGCGACACTCACCGACGTGGAACGCTGGGAACGGCGACGGACTCTATCAGGGGCGGCGCTCATTTCTCAAGACGGATGGCCGTCGAGCGGCCGTGTGCATCGAGTCCTTCGATACGGGCGAACTCCTCGACCACTGATAATGACTTTCTAACTGAAGTCTTGTCGAGTCGGACGATGCTGGTCCGCCGCTGGAATTGATCCGCACGGATGCCGGAAAACGAACGACCGGAGCCGCCGGTGGGCAGTGTGTGGCTCGGACCTGCGAGGAAATCGCCGACGGCGACGGGCGAGTCGTTACCCAGATAGATCGCGCCGGCCGTGCGGACGAGTGGCAGCCATTTCGCCTCGTTCGCCGTGATGAGCGAAACGTGCTCAGGCGCGAAGGCATTGCAGATAGCGACGCCTTCCTCGAACGACTTGAGATGCAGCAGGAAAGTGCCGCGCTTGAGGACCTCACGGATGATTTTCTGGCGGCCGAGCGTGGGGAGTTGTTTTTCGATCGCTTTGACGACCTTGGCGAGTAGCGCTTTCGAATCCGTCGCGAAGCCGACAAGGCTGTCGCCGCCGTGTTCGGCCTGAGCGAGGATGTCGGCGGCGATGAAATCGGCATTACCCGTCTTGTCTGATAGAATGAGAATTTCACTCGGGCCGGGAAGGAGATCGATGGAAACTGCGCCGACGAGCTGCCGTTTCGCCTCGACGACGAAACTGTTCCCGGGGCCGAAAATCCGGTCCACGGGGCGGATTGATCGGGTGCCAAGTGCGAGTGCCGCGATCGCTTGTGCGCCGCCGACCTTGATGGCCTCGGTCACGCCGGCTGCCTTGAGCGCATAAAGCAGTGATGGATTCACTGATCCATCCGGTCCGCAGGGAGTGGCGGCGAGGATTTCCGGAACACCCGCAGCTTGGGCGAATCCGGCAGTCATCAGTGCAGTAGAAACGAGTGGTGCCTTTCCTCCCGGGACATAAACGCCGACGCGATCATACGGGGTGAAGCGCTCACCCACCGTCGCGCCCTCGGCGTTTTTTGCAGACCAGTCTTTCCGCAAGCTCCGTTTCGCAAACGAATGGATGTTCTTCAAACTGCGTGCGACGGCTTCTTTCGTGGCGGGAGTGACCGCCTTTTCCGCAGCGGTGAATTCTGCATCACTGATGAAGAGAGTCTTCGCGCTGAGCACCGCGCCGTCGAAGCGTTTGGTAAAAGTGAAAAGCGCCTCATCGCCCTTTGCCGCGACTTCCGCAATGATGTCGGTGACCAGATCACGCACGCCAGGTTCTGGCAGGGCGCGGCGGTTGAGGCGGCGGACGAACGAGGAATATCCGGAATCGGTGTAGCTGAGAATCTTCATGCCGTGTGGGAACGCGAGACCATGACCGCATAAAACCCGTTAGCCAAGCCTGATCCTTATGGAGTGATCAATTGCGCGTGCAGACTATTCATCACCTTTTGCGCGCTGGGTGCGTCCAGGTGCAGGCCGTCGGTGAAACCCACAGCACCTTCGGGAAGGCCTTCGGTAAGATCCCACCAGGGTAAGCCGGATTTGCAGGCCAGAGCGATGGCGATTTCCTTCTTCGGGAAATCCTTGGGAATACCCGGCAGCATGATGATGAAAATTTCGCTGCCCCTGCTTTGCAAGCGGCCCAAAATGCCCGCCATTTCTTCGACGAGCGCGGTGGATTTTTCATCCAGAGCGGGAGGTGTCTCTGGATCTAACACGCGAGGCTTTGAGGTGATCGGCAGGACAGCGTCACCGGATGTAACACCACCCTCCGCTTTGCGTGCCATCAGCCAGGAATAGGCGAATGCAGTCGGTCGCGCGGTGGCACCGAGGTTGGGTGTTTTCAGGCCGACCTTGAACCAGTCCTTACGGATCGCTGCTGCGATTTCCTTGCCGCGGTGTTCGAGTTCGTAAGCGAGGGTGTTCGCCTCAATGATGAGCACCGGTGCGGTTGGAAGTATGCCTTCGTCCATCGCACGCAGCGTGACCATTGCGCTGCCGCCGTCACAGCCGAGATTGGCGACGCCTTCGATTTTTTTCGCGCGGTCACCGAGTCTTCCGGTGATCGATGATCCTAGCAGCATCACTTTCGGATTGCCCTGCGTCTCCGTCTGGATGCGGGCGACCGATGAGAAGTAATTGGACTCGCTCTTCAGGGTTTTTCCTCCCGATAGGCGCAGCGCGACCGTCTGCATGCCGAGGCAGGCAGCGAAGATCACGATGAATCCGGTAAGGTATCTGAGCATCGATTAGAATTGGAAATAGATGAACCCGCGCGGCGCTCCGGGATTGGTGAGGATGAGGAAAACCATCACTGCATGAAGCGCACCTTCCGTCAAAGGATGAACGAATCTCTGCGCTTGCTCAGGGTGCTTTTCCTTCAGCCAGCCCCACAAGTGATAGAGGACGACCATCCCGCCATAGACTGCGAGCGCGAACAACGGCTGCCCCGGTATGCTCAGATCACCGCTGCCGAGTCCTTTGAAAAACGCAGCGATGTTTGCCATGTCAGGCATCAGGAAAGTCAGCCACAGGAACATCACTGCGTGGAAAGCATAGATCCAGCGGACGCCATCTCGCAGCAACCGCACCGGCATCGATGACGATCCCAGATCACCCGCACTGCTGCGGAAAATGAAACGTTCTGCCGCGAGTAGCGAGCCATGCAGCGTTCCCCACAGGGCGAATTTCCACTCCGCACCATGCCACAGTCCACCGAGGAACATGACGAGAAATAGATTGATATAGGTCCGTCCCGAGCCCATCCGGTTTCCGCCGAGCGGGATGTAGAGGTAGTCGCGCAGCCACGATGATAGAGAAAGGTGCCAGCGCCGCCAGAATTCCGTGATGCTCAGCGAGAGATAGGGGAAATTGAAATTTTCCGGCAGCCGGTAGCCGAACATCAGACCAAGGCCGATGGCGATCAGCGAATACCCGGCGAAGTCTGCGAAGATCTGGAAACCGTAGGAATAGAGCATCGCCATCAGGTTGATGGGACCGCTCGCAGCGAGTGCTTCTTTGCCGATGGTGAGCATCGCGGTTTGTTCGGATAGATTGTCCGCGACGAAGATTTTTAGGAAATAACCGGTAACCAGGCAGCGGCGCACGGCCTTCCAATCGATGTCCCGCCACAGCTTCGCGCGGATCTGGTCGATGAAGTTGCGCGCCTTGACGATGGGCCCGGCGACGAGTTGTGGGAAGAAGACGATGTAGAGTGATAGATCGCTGGCAGATGCGATGCGCCCCATCCCGCGGCGGCTCAGGCGCTGCTTGGTTTCTTCGGTGACCACATTGCGATGGACGTCGATCAGCAGGCTCAGCGCATGGAAGGTGTAGAACGAAATGCCGATAGGGAGAGGGATCGAGCGGATCCATTTCAGGACATCCTGAGAGATCATTGCGGTAGGCAACGAGCCGTAGATGATCCCTGCGTATTTGAAAAAAGCGAGGAAGACGAGGTTCAGGATGATGGCTGCGGTGAGCCACTGTTTCGATCGTCCGCTCGGATCACCGCGGCCTTTCCAAAACAGGATTCTCTCGACGGCCAGCGAGTTCGCCGCGCAGGAAACCGCCAGCAGGATGAGCAGTTTCGGGTTCTCCCAACCGTAGAATATCGAGCTGGCCACCAGCAAAAGTCCCACCTGCCAGACACGCGCGAGCCTCCCTGCGATCGGCAGATAATACAGCACCAGCGTGACTGCCAGTAGAACAAGGAATTCGAAGGAATTGAAAAGCATCCGGGGGCTCGCGAGAAGCGTGGCATAGCGCTGCCTAGCGGGCAATCACGCGATCAAGTAGATAGTCACATCGTTCGCTTGAAAATCACTTTCACGCTCTTTTTTCGGAAAATGAGCGAACCACTGCAAATCCCAATCGCTAGGGTGAAAAGCATCGATGCCGTCAGCACGAAGTAGTGCGCAGTTTGCGCGAGGATTGTCGGATCGTGGATCAGCTTTTCCAAATCGGTCATCTTCACGCAGCCGAGCATCGCCCGGTAAGCGTAGAGGCCGGGAATCATCGTGATGCAGGCTGGCATGGTGAAAACCACTGGCGGCGCGTGCACCCGGTGGGCGCAAAAAATTCCGCAAAGGCCGATGAACACCGCGCCCGCCAGAGTCGCCGGGACGATGTGGACGTGGTTTTGCAACAGCACGTAGCGGATACAGTGGCCCAGCCCTCCTAGGATGCCAGCCACATAAAGGACTCGGCGCGGGGTGCTGAAAAGAATCGCGAATCCAACCGCCACCACGAAGGCGAAGGCGATGTCACGCAGGGTGAGTAGTAGCAGATCCATGGATTTCAGAAGTTATAGATTCCCAACAGCAAGATACTCATCGACATCCCCACGGCGATGCATAACAGAACGAAGGCACCATTGACGCCCCGTGCGGTGGACGTTGGGATGTAGCCTTCGATCAGGTCGATTGTGCAGTTGATCAGCGGCACGCCGGGGACCAGATAGAGAACGGCGGTGGCCAGCGCTTTTTCCGGCGATGCGCCGAAGTGATGGACCATGTTTAGCCCGGAAATCAACGTGGTGATGAAGGAGGCGGAAATGAATCCGATCATCGGATTAAAGCGCAGTTTTAGGATTTCCTGCCGCACGAACATCCCGCAGAAACTGGCGACGAATGCGACGCCCGCATCCTTCCAACTTCCTCCCACCAGCATGCAAAGGCATGCGCAAGCCGCTCCCACGCCTAGCAGGATCATCCACCGCGGATGGTGCGGCATTGCTTTGATCTCCTTTAGCCGTTTGTCCACCTCGTCGATGGAAACATCCTGCTCCAATACGCTCCAAGTCAGCAGACTGATCTCCGTGACCTTGCCGAAGTGTACGCCAAGCAGCGGGCAGCTTTTGAAACGAGCCACTCTCCGCGTAGGGTGTTGGGAGTCTTGGATCGATAGCATCAGCCCGGTGAACGATAGAAAAAGCTCCACCTTGTAGCCCCATTTTTCTGCGACGCGCTCGATGTTCCGTTTCACCCGGCCGCAGTGAGCGCCGGATGCCAGCAACACTGCCCCCATGTCTAGCAGGAGATCCGCCACCCGGCATGCCGATGCCGATCCTTCGTCTTCTTTCTCCTCGTTAGGTATCATCGTATCCCGCATGCTTTTAAATTCGCCGGATTCTTCAGCCCGAACGCTGCCGCATGATGATCACTTATTGGAAAATGGCAACGCATGTGCTGCCCTATTCCCTGCAGGATTTGAATCCACTCAGCCGCCCGATTTCTCCATTTTTCCCAGCAACTTCAGGCAGTAAACCAGCGGAATGATCCCGATTATGCCGAACGAGCAGTCGATCAGCCGCCAGTAAACCGGAATCCCCCGTAGCGGACCACAGATCAGGGCGAGTGGAAAAATTGCCACACACGCGACGATGCCGGTGATGATGTTCGTCCGGCTGGAAAGCGGATTCACCAGCGGCCCCACGAAAAACATCGCGATCACCAGATGCCCGAACGCCAGCCAGTCCGTGCCGTAGGCGATCCACGGATAGCGCGAATAAGTCGTCTCCAGCCCTTCTCGGACGTGGGAAATCCAGAATCCACCACCGCCTAGCAGTTTTTCCAACATCCGGAGTTCCAGCAGCAGCGGAAACGCCGTCACCCCGCTGATCACCAGCCCGATGATGAAAAATGCCATCGCGACGCGGAACCGGAAAATGAGTGTGGAGTTTGTCAAAGCGCTCAGTTCTCACCCGGAAACGGATCCGCCGTCAAACGAAGTTGGACTTCCGCAGCAGGAACCGGCGTCCTGTTTTCCGCCTGGCGGCCGATCATCGAAAGTGCACACGCCGCCAACAGCCCGAAACCGCCGAGCGCTAACACCATCGCAGTTCCGATCGTTCCCGTAGGTTTGAGCATCCTCGTCACACGTAATTCAAGCGACGAACTCTCCGCCATTGGAAGCGCGAGCGGTGAAAACGAACGCTCTTCCGCGAAGTCGCAGAGCACGTTCGCGTAGGTTTTCGCATCAATGCCTTCGTGCAGGACCAGCGCATCGCACGCATATTCGCACTGCATGATGAAACGCCGCGCCATCCAGCGGACCAGCGGGTGATACCAATGCACCGCGCACGCCAGTTCTACTAACAAACGCCACAACGGATCCCGCCTGCGGTGGTGGGCCAGCTCATGTTCCATCACGACGCGCCGGCTTTCTTCCGGCCATTTACACCAGCTTGAAGGCACAAAAACCACAGGATTCAAAATACCCGCCGCCATCGGACTCCGCAGATTTGAAAGTTCGCGGATCTCAACGCCAGCCACGCGATCCACGACGACCGAGCAGTTTTTCCAACGTCGCAGAACTAACGCTGCAAACCCAAGACGGGCAATCGAGAAACTAAATCCAACAACCCATATTGCTAACAAAATACCACCCCATGGAAATCCAGTGTGCACCGCCGTGCTTTGCGTAGCTGGAAGAATTTCGACTTTCGGCATCATCCCGAGCATCAGCGGAAATGCGGTGGACAGGACTAGCAGCAGCACCGTCAGTCTCGGATCGCGCGCGGCGTCCTTCCTGCCTGCTAGAAAAACCAGCCCGGCGGCGATGATCGAGAATGTGATTGCGCAAATCATTCGATAGGGGAGTGGGTCATTTTGCGCCGCTGGCGTCGATCAGTTTCCGGATGCGGGCGATTTCGTCCGGGCTGAGTTTCTGGTCCTTGGGATCGAGCAGTGATGCGACGAGTTTTTCCGGGCTTCCTTCGAAAAAGGTCGCGAGCAGTTGCTTCAGCGCAGTCGTCTTCGCCTTCTTCTCGGGCACGGCGGGTAGATAGACATAGCGGCGCGAATCCTTCGAATGCGTGACGAGTTCCTTTTGCTCCAGCGTTACCAGCAGCGCTCGCACCGCCGAGTAGCCCGGCGGATCCGGCAGCTCGGCCAGCACTTCCTCCGCCGTCGCCTTTCCTTTGCGGAAAAGGATGTCCATCACCTGCCGCTCACGCCGCGAAATCTGGCCGTCCTCGAATCGTTTCATGCGGGCACTCTGCCAAATGCCGGAAAAACCGCAACTTAAATGCTGAAAAAACTGCAATTAAAAATTGACACCCCGGATTTGAAATGCTGTTTTTCCAGCATCATGAAACACAAGATCGTGCTTTCGCTGGGAGCCCTGCTCACCGCCCTTTTTATCAACTCCTGCTCCAGCGATGGCGGCGGCTACTCGGGGGCACCCACCGCTCCCCAGCGGTTAGGTGAATCGAAAGTCGAGCGAAACAACATCGACGCGATGCTGAACAATCCGAAACGCAAAGCCGAGGAACGCCCCGGCCTCGCCACCGGCTGGGGAGATGAGAAAAAATCCGAACTCTCCCAAGGCTCATTTACCCGCGCCTCGTCGAAACCCGTCGGCACGGCCGCGATCTATTACAACGACCCGAAAGGCATCGAAGCGATGACCGACTATAAGGAGCGCGTGAACCCATTGCAGACTGCCGCCGGAGACCTCGTCGAGTGGGGCGTGAAAGGCGGAATCGGATTTCTCCCCACCTATAAGGAAGGTGGATACGGCCGCCGCCTCGTCGCCGGGCAGAAGGACAGCACGTATTCCATCGTCGTGAAAAACCGCTGCAAGAGCGCGCTCGAAATCGTCGCCAGTGTGGACGGCCTCGATGTGCAGGATGGCCAAGCTGCCTCCTTCTCCAAACGCGGCTACGTCGTGGAACCCGGGAAAAGCATCGAAATCGAAGGCTTCCGCACCAGTTATAGAAGCGTCGCCGCGTTCAAGTTTTCCAGCGTCTCGAATTCATACGCAAACATGCGCCACGGCAATACCCGCAACGTCGGCGTCATCGGCATCGCTGTATTCACCCAGAAAAACGTGAACCCCTGGACCTGGATGCCCGCCGAAGTGAACCGCCGCGATACCGCGCAGCCGTTTGCCACCGCGCCACGGTGAAGATGCACCCGTTTATCATCTAGAAATGTAGTCCGCACAGTCCTCTGTGCGGATCTTTTTTGTTGCAGCGCGTTCTCTGCGAATGTCCAAGGTTTACAGGCGATTCAAGACCATGAACTGGAAGGTCCGATCGGTATATTTTACGGAACGGCTCTTGAAGAAGTGAGGTCAGCGCTTCGTTATGCAATGGAGCTCTAAGAATGAAGAATGGCTAACAAGACGGCGTGTCCGACGGCGATAGGCCGTCAGTTTGAATTCGGGCTTCCTGCGTGCTGCCCTCGCAGGGCTTGGAAATCTGTGGGATCGCATACCGAGGGCGTTGGCCTGCGTTGGCCTGTTCAAGCCCTTTGGAGATTGGGTGATTGCCTAGTGGTCTGAAACATTTGTGACTCACGCCCGCTCCCGCTCGATGTGTACGGCCACGCACTCGGTGTTCGGCAGGATGTGTTTCTCGATGGTGATGGCGACCTTGGCCAGCGGATGATGGCCGAGGAGGTGGCTGGCGATATCGGTGGCGAGGGTTTCTATCAGGCGGCGTGGGCGGGCGGCGGCGAGGGCTTCGATTTCGAGGGAGACGGCGTAGTAGTCGATGGTGCGCGTGATGTCGTCGGCGAGGGCGGCGAAGTTCTGGCCGGGTGTCATTTTCACCGTGACGAGGAGGGTCTGCGGTGCGGCGCGTTCGTCGTCAGGGACACCGATGTGGGTGGCGACGCGGAGGCGGCGGATCTCGATGGTGTCGGGCATTGGATTTGAGATTTGAGATTTGAGATTTGGGGATCACGCCGGGATGAGGTTTTGGTCGATGGCTTCGGCGATGAGGAAGCGGGTGGGGTGGTTGAGGTCGAGCGAGAGGGCATCGGCGGGGGCGAGCCAGAGGAAGTCCTCGGCTTCGTCGTTGAGCTGGACGGCGGTAGTTTTGGCGCGGGCGATGTAGTTCAATAACAGAAAATGCTCGGGCCGCATGAACTCGGGGGAGTCGATGGAATCCTGGACGAGGGCGAAGTGGATGTCGTCGAGCTCGATGGACGTTTCCTCCCGGATCTCGCGGCGGAGGGCGGCGATGGATGTCTCGCCACGCTCGATTTTCCCGCCGGGAATGCCCCAGCGGTGGCCCCATTTGTGGGTGCGAATGAGGAGGATTTTCCCATGCCCATCGTGCAGCAGTGCGCCGACGGTGGCGATGGGCCGGGTGACGGTGCGGCGGCGGTCGAGCAGGCCACGGAGTACGCCGAGGTCGGGCACGGTGAGGTCTGGGCGGACGGCGGCGAGGATTTCCGCATGGTTGTAGCCGGTGAGCACGGCGATGGAGGAAATGCCGCCGTGGCGTGCGGTTTCCACGTCGTGAGTCATATCGCCGACGAAGGCGGTCTCGGCGGGGTCGAGCTGGTGGTTTGTTAGGATCTGATGGATGAGCTCGCGCTTGTCGAGCACGCCGGAGTAAGTGGCCTCGAAGTGTTTGCGGAGGTCGAATTCGTCCATCTGGCGCTCGAAGGCGAGGGTATCCATGGAGGTAAGCACGAAGCAGCGGATGCCGAGGGCGGTGCACCATTCGAGTTTTTCCCGGGCGTGGGGGAGCACGGTGACGGGGGTGATGGCGGCATCGAAGGCGGGGCGGAAATGGGATTCCAATTCATCGAGCGGGATGTGCGGGAGCAGCTCGGCGTAGAAATCGCTGTAGGGCAGGCGGAAGCTGCGGCGGAAGCCTTCGCGGTCGAGCGGGGCGACGCCGTATTTTCCGAGAACGGCGTTAGTGGCTTCGATCACGGGGCCGAGGTCGTCCACGAGTGTGCCGGACCAGTCGAAGATGAGGTTGCGAAACATGGGTAGGAAAATTTGGATTTACTGCGGAGGCGCAGGGGGCGCAAAGGGACGCGAAGGAGGACGGGGAAAGGGTGGGGGAACTGGGCGGTGAATCAGAGTCGCAATTTTCATAACTTTGCGTTCCTCCGCGATCATTGCGCCGCTGCGGTGAAATTACCCGAGCTGGAATTTGACGGACTTGATCTTGTTTTCCCCGAGCTGGCTGCGGATGCGGGTGAGCAGCATCGGTTTCATCTGCTCAAGCTGGAAGCGCAGCGCGGGTTGGGTGACGCGGAGGACGAGATTGCCGCCCTTGACGGAGATGGGCTCGGTGTGGCGGGCGATGAAATCCCCGGCGAGGTCCTTCCACGTGGCGCGGACTTCGTCTTCGTTCAGCCCGTCCTCGGCACCAGCAGCACGCAGGATGGCGGCGATGAATTGCTCCGCCTTGTGGATGCCGGCGTTGAGATCCGCCGGTTCCTCGGCCCCGCGCCATTCCCGCAGGATTTCCTCGCGGATTCTGCCGGGGCGCGGTTTTTTCCTCATGGCAGCGGGGCGATCAGGCGTCGCCGTCTTCGCCAATCGCTTCGACCGGGCAGCCTTCCATGGCCTCGCGGGCTTGGGCGAGCTCCTCGTCGTTGGTGGGCTGCTTGTAAACGTAGGAATAGCCTTCGTCCTCGGCGCGGGTGAAGTTATTCGGCGCAGTTTCGCGGCAGAGGTCGCAGTCGATGCACTGGCTGTCCACGTAGAACTTGCCGGTTACGTTTTCGGTATTTTTGTCTTCGCGGTCTGCCATGATGAATAAAAGGATTTACAAGCCCTTCGATGCCTTTACGGGGCATTGGATGCAACTGGATTTTTCCAGAACTTGGGATTTGGCTTTCGCACTGGCCAAGTCGGAGTCCTCTCATTAAGAAAAACGAAGCTGCTCGTCATGACACCCGAACCTCCCCCAACACCCGATGGCTCCGCGCTGCCTCCAAGGCACCGCCCGAGCTTGGGCAATCTCGCCAAGGATACCACGGAGATGGATCTTTGGGCCTTCGACGATCCAGAATCCACGGACGAGGTTGCCGCCGAGAGTCCGCATGCTGAGCCGATCGTCCCCGCTCCCCGGCCCACCGAAAAGATGAAGGTGCGCCATATCAACGAAAGCTCCGCGACGAAAACCTCTGGTGGGAAGAGCCGCGTCCAGTCGAACATCGGCAAGATTCCGGTGAAGTCCTCCACCGGCAATTCCAAAAAACTAACTGACGATTTCGACGATCTCGATCGCTGGGATGACACCGGCGCTGCTCCCGAGCCTGCGGAAATAGTGCCGGAGCCTGAAAAAATCCCGGCAGTGCCTGAAGCCGTCGCCCCCGAATCTCCCGCACTTCCGTCCGAACCCCAAGCGAATGACTCGGAGGAGTTTGCCCCGGCGCTTCCTGAAAAACCCATTGCCGAGTCGCTGAATCTCAAGTTAGGGCTGACGAAAATGGAGCGCATCGGCCTCTTCGCCTTACTCGCCGTGCTGCTCATCGGTGCCACGTCGATCGTCATCTATTCGCTCGGCCGATTGCCCACTGGGTCCAATCAGGTGAAATCCACCGATTTCCCGATCAAGGGCAAACAATTCAGCATCGCCACCGCAGACACCTATTGGCGGGCACCGGTGATCGACGGGAAAAACCCAGACGTCATCCGCCGCGGCACCGTGCTGATTCCTGTCGTGAAACTCACCCCCGCCGACGGCTCCGGCGCGGTCCGCGTTATTTTCCGCAACCACGACGGCGAGTCCATCGGCGACATCGTCACCCGCACCGTGCAGAGCGGTCAGAGTTTGGAAATCGCTGCCACCGCCGGCTTCGACGACATCGGCATGCACGCCGCCTATCGCACCGGAGAGACCAAACCGTGGATCGTCGAAGTGGACGAAGCTCCGACGGCTGCCGCTGCGAATGTTGATTTCAGGAAACTCTTCGAAATGAGCATTTCCACCGTCCGCCGCTGAATCATTCTGTCATGTCCAATCAAGAAATTACCCCACTCGTGCCGAGAGAAGGCTGGCACGTCATGCACCTTTTCTATCATGTCGATCACGCGCAGTGGTCGCTCTACAGCGATGAGGAACAGCGCCAAGCCAAGACGCGCCTCACTGAACTGGTGCAGGAAATCCGCGCCACGCAGGACACTCACCTGTTGATTTTTTCCATCGCCACTCCGAAGGCAGATCTCGGGTTCATGCTCCTCACGCCAGACCTTCAGATGGCGAATACCTACGAAAAGCAGCTCACACTATCGCTGGGACCGGAAATCCTTAGCCCGGTTTATTCCTATCTATCACAAACCGAGAGTTCCGAATACACCACCACCCGCGAGCAATACGCAGCGGAAACGTTAGTCGCGGAAGAAGGCCTGCTAGAAGGATCGCCCGAGTTCGAAGCTGGGCTCAAAGCCTTCGACGACCGGATGGCGCATTACCTGAAGCACCGCCTCTATCCGGTCCTCCCCGATTGGCCGGTGATTTGTTTCTATCCGATGTCCAAGCGTCGCAACGGCGGCGATAACTGGTATGCGCTTGATTTCGAGGCCCGGAAAAAGCTCATGGCTGGCCACGCCCGCGTCGGTCGCACCTATTCCGGCCGCATCCTCCAGCTCATCACCGGCTCCACCGGCCTTGATGAATACGAATGGGGCGTCACCCTGCTCGCCAAGGACACCATCGAGATCAAGTCCATCGTCTATGAAATGCGCTTTGACGAGGTGACCGCCCGCTACGGTGAGTTCGGTGATTTCTACATCGGCATGCAGCTTCCGCTGGACGTGTTGTTCCGGCGGATCTGTTTGTGATAGGTGCTCGAAAATCTCCTCCGGGATGCGTGGTCGGAGTGCTCGCTATTCTACCCGGAACCATATCGGTAACCGGCTTTTGTGGCTTGATCCGGTGGTATCATCAGCCGCGTGAGGAGCGCCACTTCGATTCGCTGTTTTATAAACTTGCTGCAGTGACAGGCTTCGGATTGCTAGCCACTATTTTGGTTTGTGTCATCGCCGTTCGCATCCATCGCGTCACGGATTACGAGGACTATAACCGGAGGAACTAGACCCGGACCGGGTTTGACCGACCGCGTAACATTTTGACACCGCCTGACGATTAAGGCATCCTTACTTCCGTGACCCAGGGAAATCGCAGAAGCATCTCGCATACGTCAGACAAGCGTCTGGGGGCGATCCTTGAGGAAGCGGAGCGCCGGAAAGAGGCGGAATGGAAAGCCAAGGGCCGGAAGACTACGCTTTTCCTTGGGATTCCCATCGTCGCGTTGATTCTTTGGGCGGCGGTTTTCCTGATCCAGTATCGAATCGCGAATCCGCCGCTGGTCGAGGCCAAGCCTGCGGTTGCTGCCGCCGCGCCGGTGATTCCGCAAGACCAGAAGGACTTGGCGGATTTCGACGCTTTCAAGCCGAATGCCGTCCGCGTGGTGAAATCAAAGGAACCGGATTCTTCTAGCGGAAAGCTCGTGAGCGATGGCGACATTCGCTTCGCGATGGAGCTGTTCAATTACGTCCAGCCGCCTGCCCACGCGGAGCAGAAGCCGAAAAAGTGAGAATTGCCTCTCAGTGCTTCTCGGTGAAACTCAGGCCTAATTCGTTTTCCAAGCGCGTGATCTTCCCGCGCTCGCGTGGCTCGATGAAGGCGATGGAGATTCCTTTTTTCCCCGCTCTCGCCGTTCTTCCGCTGCGGTGCGTGTAGTATTCAAGCTGCTCGGGAAGCTGGTGGTGGATGACGAAGGAGAGTCCTTCCACGTCGATCCCGCGAGCGGCGACGTCGGTGGCGATGAGGAACTGCACTTTCGTGTTCTTGAACGCGCGCATCACCTTGTCGCGCTCTTTCTGTGTTAGATCACCATGGATCACGTCCACGGGAAACTGCCGGACGGTTAGCTGTTTCGCAAGGACGATGGCACCGGCGCGCGTCCGGCAGAAGATGATGCCACGCTCTTCCTTCTGCTTTTTCAGAAAGGTGGTGATGAAGTCTGTTTTATCGTCGCGGGAACAAGTGATGAAGCGGTGGTCGATGTCGCGGTTCACCACGTGGCCCTTGTCGATTTTCACGAGGTGCGCCTTGGCGGACATGTAATCCTTGATCAGCGCCTGGATGCCGTCCGGGATGGTGGCGGAGAAAAGCCACGCGCACTTGCGGCCGCGGGTCAGAGCGAAGATTTTCACTAACTCTTTCTTGAAACCCATGCTTAGCATCTCGTCCGCTTCGTCGAGCACGAGGTATTTCACGTGCACCAGCGTGAGTGCCTTACGGTTGAAAAGATCTAGCAGGCGTCCGGGCGTGGCGACGACGATGTGGGTGGGCCGTTGCAGGGCGGCGGCCTGCTTGTCCATGTCTTCGCCACCGCAGACGGCTTCGGTGAAGATCTTGTCGGTGTGTTTCGTGAAACGGAATAGCTGCTTGGCGATTTGCTTCGCCAACTCGCGGGTGGGGGAGACGACGAGCGCCTGGATTTCATTCAACGACGGATCGATCTTCGAAAGCAGCGGCAGGCCGAATGCTGCGGTTTTTCCGGTGCCCGTTTGCGCTTGGGCGATGAAGTCGCCGTTGTGCTCCATCAGATAGGGAATCGCTTCTTCCTGGATACGCGTGGGGGTGTGGATGCCGAGCTCTTCAAGGCCCTTGATTAGCTTTGGGGAAACCCCGAGTTCTTTGAAAGTTTTCGACATCGTGTGTGCGGGTGGATTCGCGTGGAGAAATGCACCATGCGCGGCCCAGCCGTCAATGGCGAGCGATCAATGTGCAGGCTTATTTGGCGAAGGTGAAATCGACCCCCTTGCTGCTCCATGCCTTAGTGATGGATTTTTCAAGCTCCGCAAAGCTGCGGCCATCCAGCAAGAGATCGAGGGATTTTTCGGCGTCCTTGCCGTCGGTGAGCGCTTTCAGATAGGTTTTCATCCGTTTCGCGTCGCCCTCGCCGTCCATGTGGAGGAAATAGTCCGTGATGAGAAGGCCGCAGCCGTAGTTGAGCTGGGCTTGCTCGGTGAAGGATTCGTAGCTCTGGAGCATGAACGATTTCAGCGAAGGCATGCTGATTTTTTTCCCCAGTGCCCGGCCGCCCATGTCCTTGGTGCCGTAGGCGGTGGTGTATTCGATGATGGGCTTCTGGTTGCCCCGCACATTGTAGGTGCCGGAGCGATAGGGAGTGGTGGCGACGTATTCGGCGAGGCCTTCGGTGAACCAACCCATCGAGCCTTTTTCAAAATAGGTTTCGGGAGTGAGCTGATGAGTGAGTTCGTGCGGCAGGGTCTTGCTACTTTTGTCACGATCTAGCATGTAGCCACTGCCGACTGGCCGGACGCCGAGGCTGGTAAGCGGAACGAGCACCGCTTTTTTCCCGGTCATGAAAACGCCAGCGGTGCCTGCTGGTCCGCCGGCATTCGCATAATCGGCTGAGTTTTCGAACAGCACGATCTGGAGTTTGCCATCGGTTTTTTTCCCCCCGTTGAGACCGAGCGGCAGGCTGCGGCAATACTGATGGGTCGCCTCGAACATCACGGCGAATCCCTTGACCACCGACTGCGCCAACCGCACATCGCAGACGTAGCGGTAGTTGGCACTTTCGTAAATGAAGCGCTTCTTCGCGGCGTCCTCTTCGATGGTGGCGATCTCTGGATCTTCGCTGAATTTCACGAGATCCGGCCAAGGAGAGTCGAAATTGGGAGTTTCGCTACCGGCGGCGATCTTTTTTCCGGGTGTTTCGCCACTCCGCAGGACGGGGTTACTTTTCACATAGGTGTTGTCCGCCGGGGAAAGCTTGGTCATGGGGAAGGGGACCTCGCGGCCGTCCTTGAGCTTCAGGATGACGGTTTCTCCATCGGTGCGAATCAGGGTCGCCTCGATTTTCCGGCCTTGTGAATCTGTCCATGCCCGGGATTCAAGGCCGGAGGCCATGGCGGTAATCAGTAACAGAATGGAAAAAGTGCGCGTCGCGGTCATAATCGGGGTTTCTTGATGAAATATAGGCGATGTTTGGTGCATAAAGGCAACGGGGAACTGCGAATTCTTGGGGATTTCCGCAAAAATGGGCGACCGCAAGTCGCTGCTTGGAAATCGCGCGATCTCCGTCATGTTTCCGCCGCGACCATGGAAAATTCCGGAATGAACGAGAAAACTGCTGAAGAAGAGGCGATCGCGCCCACGCCCGGACTGCGCCAGGACCTCGCGGTGCTGATGAAGGTGCGGCTGAATTTTTTCGTGCTGGTGACGACGTTTTTCGGGTTCTTGCTCGCTTCGAAAGGCGGCGAGATGCACTGGATGAAACTGCTGCACACCATCATCGGCGCAGCCATGGCGGCGTTCGGCTCGGCGGCGTTCAACCAGCTCATGGAGGTGGATCTCGACGCGCGGATGAAACGCACGGCCGACCGGCCGCTGCCGTCGCGCCGGATGGATCCGCTGGTGGCCTTCGGAATCGGCTGGGTGCTTTCCGCCATCGGCATTATCCATCTAGCGGTGCTAGTCGGAAATCTAGCGGCCTATCTGACGGCGGCGACGGTGGCAATTTACGTTTTCATCTACACACCGCTGAAGCGTGTGAGCTCGACTAACACACTGGTCGGTGCGATTCCCGGAGCGATCCCGCCGGTGATCGGCTGGGTGGGCGCGGGTGGCTCGCTCGGGTGGGAGGCTTGGTTTTTGTTCGGGCTTTTGTTTTTCTGGCAGCTCCCGCATTTCATCGCGATCAATTGGCTGTGCCGCGACGAGTATGAGTCGGTGGGTTACAAGATGTGGTCAAACGGTGACCTCAGCGGGAAAAAAAGTGGAAGGCTATCCGCGATGTTCGCGCTGGGCCTCGCGGTGTTCTCGTTGATGCCGGCGATGCTTGGTTTCGCCAATCTGTTATGGACCATCATCGGGCCGCTGCTCGCACTGATGATGATGGCGCTGGCCTTGCGATTCGCGCGTGATGGCGAGCGGGCTTCGGCGCGGAAGCTGTTTTTCTTTACGCTGCTCTATCTGCCGGTCTCGCTGCTGGTGCTGGTCTTCGCTTGGAAACCCCTATGAAGGAACTGATCGCCTCTACCCAACGCCTCGCGGACGATCTGCGGGATTTTGAATTTTCTTCACCGGTGGCCTACGTCTATCGGACATTGGATTATACTTGGGCCGCGCAGACGGAATACCTGAGACGCTATGGAAAGGGGAAAAAGCGCGTCATTTTCCTAGGCATGAATCCGGGGCCGTTCGGCATGGCGCAGACGGGTGTGCCGTTTGGCGAAGTCGCTGCGGTGCGCGACTGGATGGGAATCGAAACTGAGATTGGTAAGCCCGCTCTGGAACATCCGAAGCGTCCGATCGAAGGCTTCGAATGTCAGCGCTCCGAAGTCAGCGGACGGCGCTTGTGGGGATTGTTCTCCGAACGCTTCGGCACGGCAGATGCTTTTTTCAAAGATCACTTCGTCCTGAATTTCTGCCCACTTGTCTGGATGAGTGAAACCGGCGCGAATCTAACGCCCGACAAGCTTTCCGCCCCCGAGATGGTCCCGGTCGAGCAAGCCTGCCTGAAGCACTTGCAGGAAGTCATCACGCTGATGAGGCCATCGTTCCTGATAGGCGTCGGTGCCTTCGCCGAAGAGCGCCTGCGCCGGGCTGCCGAAGCTTGCGGCAGCAAGGCGGTGGTTGGACGGGTGCTGCATCCTTCTCCGGCATCACCCGCAGCGAACCGTGGTTGGGCGGAAGCAGCGAGCAAACAACTGGCGGCGCTCGGCGTCTGGTAGAATTTTCACAACGGGCGCGGACGTGGTGCCTCTCGGAGATCAGAGCAGCGTTTTCTGCAGCTCCTTGATCAATTCCGCGTCTTCCTCCCTGCCGTTCTGTTCGAGCGATTGGTTCAGGTTGTTCAGCAGCCGCACGAGGATGGTGCCCGGAGCCGCCGTCTGGCGTAGTAGATCACGCTGCGGTTTGTTGAGCTCGGGGCTTTCTAGCAAGGTTGACTGGAGGTGCACGCGTCCGCGGTCGAAACAATCGACGATGATCGGATAGCCGTCATCGAAATACCTCGCCATGAAATGTCCGGGGAAGTTCACGCCCTCCACCTCGAGTTCGAGACGTTTGGCCACGAGGATGAAGATGAGGCAGAGGCCTAGCGGATTTGACTGCCCCTCGGCGATCGACCAGGCGAGATCCGAGTTGCGGGGATCGTAGTAGGCGGATTGGTTTCCGCGCAGGCGTGTGCCTTCGAAGAGGAAGGCGCGCAGTTCGTTTTCATCCGAGACACCATCCTCCTCCGCTTCTTCGGCGAGTAGGTCAAGAGCATCGGCCAGCGGTTGGCGCAGGGCGATTCCGTCGTGCAGAAAATCCGATAGAACGCGCAACAGGGACTCGACCGAATCCCAGTCCTCGCTCAACGCGGAGGCACCACCGGTGGGCGCGATCCACTCGCGGGCCAAAGTCTCGCGCCGGCCGGGGCTGAGCAATTCTGTCAGTAGCGTCTTCTCTTCACGGCTCAGGATGCGCGGCTGGGTGGCAAGCCACTCGCTGATGTCGCCGCCGCAGAGGGCAAGCCGTCGGGCTACCTGTTCGCGGACCGTGGGCGTCTCGTCATCCAACAGCCGGATCAAGGCATCAAGCTCCTGGGGTCCGGGTGGAGCTGCGTTCATCGCAGGGTTCAAAATGAAATCGATGAGTGGGGAAAATGGTGCGCGATACTGGGTTCGAACCAGTGACCCCCTCCGTGTCAGGGAGGTGCTCTACCACTGAGCTAACCGCGCATGAGTGACCCCGTTCAGGGCGCGCGAAGCTAGGACGGAGGGGCGTGGGGATGCAACCCCTTTTTTTGGCTAAAAAAGAGGCGGGAGATCCTCAGATCTCCCGCCGTTGATAATCCTCAGTTTTGGAGCGTTGGGAGCACCCGCCCTGAAGCGGGGTGATTCGTTCCGTCCAATGAGGAATTTGGATTACTTCTTCTTCGCGGCCTTTTTGGCGGCTTTCTTGGCAGGAGCCTTTTTAGCGGCCTTCTTTGCAGGGGCGGCTTTCTTGGCTGCTTTCTTCGCAGGAGCGGCTTTCTTAGCGGCAGCTTTCTTTGCAGGAGCTGCTTTCTTGGCTACCGTCTTCTTCACTGCCTTTTTGGCGGCTTTCTTGGCGCTCTTGGCAACTTTCTTAGCCGCTTTCTTGGCTACCTTTTTGGCAGGAGCCTTTTTGGCGGGGGCTTTGGGGGCCGCTTTTTTAGCTGCCTTTTTGGCCGGGGCTTTTTTAGCCGGGGCTTTCTTGGCAACTTTCTTCACGGCTTTCTTGGCGGTTTTAACCGCTGCTTTCTTTGCTGTTTTTTTTGCAGCCATAGTCTTATGTCGTTGGAGTTCTCGTTCGATGTTTGTTTTCTCTTCCGGCGTTAATGTGCCGGCGGAGAGGATAGCGAGGAGCGCCTCACCGAGGCGTCCTCCAAAAGCGTTAGTTAGGAAATCGTGCGTAGCGCGTTGCACGATTACTTCCTGGGAATAGGAAGCGGCGTAAACATGGGCGCGGCCGACACGCGCACGTTTCACCAGACTCTTGCGTTCGAGACTCTGCATCACGGATAACACCGTGGTGTAGGCGCGGTCTTTTCTATCAGGGAGAGTTTCGTGAACTGTGGCGACAGTGGATGGTCCATCATGCCACAAAACCGATAGGGCTTGTAGTTCGAGATTCGATGGATGGATGGGTCGTGCCATAGACGGTGTCTCTTCGCTAACGACGATGAAACTAGTAGTTTGATGTTCCGTCAAGTTGAAACGTCTCGATTTTCAAGAAAACCTGAATATTTTTTCGGGGCTGATTTCTGGTACGGCTCTGCTCGTAGTTAGCGGGAGGCTGCTACTCGCCAGCTTCGTGACTTTCCGGTCGCACAATGCTGGGGTCGATTTTTGTTAGTGAATCCCAGAATGCGTCATCTGTCGGATCGCCGTTGAAGAGGATTGCTCCTGTGTTAGAAATCAGCACGAACACTGGCAGCCCCTGCACCCGCAGATCGCGGGCAAGGGGATTTTCCCCTGAATCTACAAGCCATGCGCCGGGTGGAGTGACTCCTAGCGGATGGATCATATCGCGTGCAGCGGTTAGCATTTTTGGGGAGTCTTCGGGGAGCAGTGAGACAACGGCGATGCCTTTTTCTCCCAGTGCTTTCGCGGTGATGATAAAGTCCGGCATGCTCGTCTCGCACTCGCGGCTGAGCGGTGACCAGAAGTGGATGAGCATGGCCTTATTGTTTTTCATCAGCTGGTCGAGAGGTATTGGATCACCTGCTGCGAGGGGAGTGAGGCGCATGGCGAAATCGATTTTTACCGAGCGCATGGCGTCCTCGAGCCGCATGCGTTCGATGTGTGGTGCGAACGCGGATGCCTGATGAGGGCTGAGCCAGAAGGCTTCGGTGATGTGGGATTTGAATGCGGTCTTATCGCCTTTCTTCAGGCTGTCGATGGCTTTGACGTATTCGAGAACGGCGAGCCAGTCTTCCTTCACGCTGAAGATTTCGGAGTCTTCGAGTTTGAAGTTTTCTCCCTGTTTCTCGAACTCGGGAAGCATTGCTGCGATGGCTTCATCCTCACGCCGGTCCACATGATAGAGGAAGCGCGCTTCGAGGATGGCCTGCTCGCTGATGCCGTTCTTGCGTGCATCGGCGATGGCGGTGTCGAGCGCTTTGTCGGATTCGCGTTCGGATAGCAGGTTGTCGAGCGCGATCTCACGCGGGCTTGAGACGCCGCTGTCCGCCTTTGCCTCGTTTTTTTCTGGTGGAGCTTCTGAGGTGGCCGCGTGGATGGGATGGGTGGCGGTGATGAGGAAGGCGAGAATGGGCAGGAGGCGCATGGTATTAAAAAGAAAGCCGCCGGGAACACGTGGTTCCCGGCGGCGGGTTGAGTGGATCAATGGACGGGTGGGATCACCATCTTTTTGCCGAGCACGACCGTGTCCTTGGTCATGTTATTGGCCTGTTTGATGGCGGCGGTGGGAACTTTGTATTTCGCGCTGATGCCGGAGAGTGTGTCGCCGGCGACGACGGTGTGGATAATGGCGGCACCGTTCGAAGGTGCTTTGGGCGCGGCGGGCACTGTGGCGGTTGGAGCAGTGCGAGGGACAGGTGCCGCTGGAATGTTAGGGTTGGTGACGGCGGGAGCGGGCGCACCGGTGCTTTCTTCGTAGGCGGCAGGAGTGTCGTAAACCGGGTTAGACGGCGCTGCTGCCGGTTCGGTCATTGAATTGGCGTCCGGAGTGGCTGGCGTGTCGTATTGGTTGGCTTTCTGGTTGCCGCATGAAGCAAGGAGGACGGCGAGCAATGATGGCACAAGGATGCGGATCGGAGTCATGGCGTGAATGTAGTGGTTGAATTTCAAATTGTGAAGGACGGAACTCTTGTTCCCGCCGCACGTGGGTGAAACGTGGCGTGTTCGGTTTTTTATTCAAGTGATTGCGCACGGAGCCGGAAAAAGGCGTCGGCGGTTTTGTTAGTGTGGAGGGCCAGATCGGCGATGGATTCGGCGCGTAGGTCTGCGAGGCGTTCGGCGGTCTGGCGGGTGAACGCAGGCTCATTGCGTTTTCCTCGATAAGGTTCAGGAGCGAGATAGGGCGAATCTGTTTCCAGCATGAACGAACCGGCCGGGCATTGTTTTGCGGTATCGCGGACCTCATGCGCGGTCTTGAAGGTGGTCACTCCGCCGAACGAGACGATGCCGCCAAGCTCCAGCACGCGCCTGGCGTTTTCCCAGGGGCCGATGAAGCAGTGGAAAACGGCGCGCACGGAACTACGGAAGCCGCCGTAGATGGCGAGAGCATCCTCGAACGATGCGTATCCCTCGCGATCCCTCGTGTGGATGACGACATTGAGTCCCGTAGCGGCTGCGAGTTCGAAATGCTGGCGGAGGAAATCGCGCTGCCTCTCACGGAAATTTTCCTCATCCCATCCTTCCGGCGCTGGATGGTAATAATCCAGGCCGGTCTCACCGATCGCACATACGCGCGTGTCACCGGTGAATTCTGCGAGCCGTTCGATTGCGTTGTCCGGCGCATGATGGACGTCGCAAGGGTGGATGCCGATACACGCGTGCACCGCTAGATTTTCAGCGATGGATAGATTTGGCAAAAGGTCTTGGAGGCTCGTGGCAAGGGTGATCAGCCGGCTCACTCCGGCAGACTGCGCGCGGGAAATGATCTCAGGAATTTCCTCCGGCGTGAAACGATGGGACGCGAGATGGCAGTGGGAATCGGTGAACATGAGAATCAGCGGTGCAAGGCGGTTAGAAATGCGACGATCTTTTGAAAATCCTTAACGCCCGGAGAAATTTCCGCACCGGATGCTACGTCGAGCGCAGCGGGCCGCACGCTCATCGCTGCGAGTCCGGCATTCTCCGGGATGATTCCGCCCGCGAGGATAACAGGCAGATTCGGATGTTCCCTGCGGAAACTGGACGCGACCTCCCAATCGAACACTTCACCAGTGCCGCCATAGAGACCCGGTGCGTGGGCGTCTAATAGAACCGCGGCTGCACCGAAATCCGTCGCGCGTTCGAGATCCGCACGCGTTTTCACGCCGATCGCTTTAATGAAAGGCAAGCCTGCATCGCGGAACGGTGCGGCGTCCTCGGGAGTTTCATCGCCGTGGAGTTGGACCGCATCGATCAGCCCCTGGTTGTATAATCGCAGCGGCAGTTCGCTTCCCTCGTTCACGAAGACTCCAACGCGCAGGATTTTCCCTGCGAGGTCCTTGAGCCATGCTGCGTTTTCCGGTGGTAGATAGCGTTTCGACTTCGGCCAGAAATTCACGCCGAGCGCATCGACTCCGAGTGCCACTAGCTGATCTGCATCCGCCTGTGAGGTCACCCCGCAGATTTTCAGAGAGACGGTGTCGGGATCCAGGAAGCGTTCGAGCAGCGGCATGGCGGGAAGGTAATGAAAAACCGCCGCTTGCAAACTTGGAACTTCGAAGCGCGCCATCGCCCGGTGATGCTTGTCCCGGCGGGAAATGGTTCTTGACGGCGGCCAGTCAGACTTCTGTTCTCATGCTCCTTAATCGGACGTTTGTGCCGCTTTCATTACCCAGTCCAAAACGATGTCACCTACACCACCGAAACACGACGATTTCATCCACAGTGAGGAATTCCTCCACGACCTGATGAAACGGCAGCTCAAGCTGTCCATCTCCTGCGCCACCGCCTTCCTTGTCCTCTTGTTCGGACTGCCGCTTCTGAACTACCTCGCTCCCGCATTCATGGCCCAGCGCGTGGGTGGCTTCACCCTTGCTTGGCTGATTCTTGGGGTGCTGTTTTTCCCCTACGTCTGGATCATCGCCCGCTTCTTCATCACTCGCTCGATGGCTTTGGAAAACGACGAGGTCCGTGTCGCGGCCGAGGGTAACAAACGCAAGATCTAATCTATCAAACTCATGGACTTCTCAAAAATTGATCTTTGGATCCTCGCCTTCTCAGCCATCACCGTGGCCATCACCATCTGGATGGGTTTCCGCTCTGCGAAATCCTCCAAGTCCGCATCAGACTTTTTCGTTGCGGGTCGCTCGGTTTCTGTTGGCTGGAATGCCTCCGCTATTTCCGGTGAATATCTGAGCGCCGCTAGTTTCATGGGCATCGCCGGTATGGTCATGCTCTCGGGTTACGACGCGCTCTGGTATCCGGTCTGTTATGCGTGTGGCTATTTGTTCCTTCTGTTGTTCATTGCCGGACCGTTGCGCCGTTTCGGTGCTTACACGATTCCGGATTTTGCGGAGGGCCGTTATGATTCGCCGGTCTTTAGAAAAATCGCCGTCTGCTTCGTGCTCTTCATCGGCTTCTTCTACACCATGCCGCAGATGAAAGGGGCGGGCACCACGCTTGCTTACATTTTCCCAGGCTTGCCGTATTGGGTCGGTGTCGCCGTTGTCGGCGCCGTCATTACGCTCAACGTGGCCCTTGGTGGAATGAAAGGCATCACGCTCGTCCAAGCCGTGCAGTATTGGATCAAGATGTTTGCCATTTCCGTGCCGGTGTTCGTCCTTCTATCTGTTTATGGCGGTTATGGGAAAAACCTCTCGCAGAACCACTCTGCCGCTGATGCCGCCTCGCCGCCCGCCATTGTGCAAACAGTGGACCATGGCATGACCGAGCGCCACGCCTTGCCGGAAAAAGCACCGAAGGATGAAGCATGGATTGCCCCTTTCGGCCCGCTCACGACCAAGGCCGCCAAAGCCGCCGGGCTCACTGCCGAAGAATCGAAGCCTTATTCGCTGCTCTACACCTTCTCGCTGATCGTCGCTCTCGTCTGCGGCACGGCCGGACTGCCTCATATCCTTGTTAGGTTCTACACCAATCCCGACGGCGTCGCAGCCAAGAGAACGACCATGTGGGTGATGATCCTCATTGGCGTCTTCTACGTCTTCCCGCCGGTATTTGGGGTGTTAGGTCGGAATTTTCTACCGGAACTCTACGCCGCCACCGGTTCGAAAGGCCCTGACAAAGTCGTTCTCGAACTCCCCACGCTCATTCGCGAGAAATACGGCATCATGGGTTCTATCCTCAGCGGAATTACTTGCGCCGGAGCGTTCGCCGCTTTCATGAGCACCTTCTCCGGGCTGTTGGTTTCCATGACCGGAGCGCTCGCTCACGACGTTTATGGTCGCATGCTCCGTCCGTCCGCCACGCCTGAAGAGCGCATGAGAATGTTTAAATGGTGCGCCGTCATCGTCGGCAGTGTTTCCGTTCTGTTGGGTTCGCTGGTCGAGCCGTTGGAAATCAACTTCATGGTCGGCCAAGCCTTCGCCATCGCCGCTGCCAGTTATTTCCCGCTACTCTTCATGAGTGTTTGGTGGCGCGGCATGACCATGAAAGGAGCTGCCACCGGCATGCTAACTGGTGGCCTCTGCGCTCTCATCTCAGCCACCATCGTCAATGCCAGCACGCTCGCACTCGACAAGGGCCCGATGGGCAAGCTCTTCGCTGGGTTTAACGGCATCAATGATTTCTGGAAACACCATCCGCTGCTCCGCATCCTCTGCGAGCAACCGGCCATCTGGTCCGTGCCGCTTTCCATCGGCCTGATGATCATCATCTCCAAAGCCACCCGCAGTTCCGTGCCATCGGACGTCCGTATGAAGATGCTCGTCCTCCACGCTCCCGAAGCCCTCGGCCTCAAACAGGAATATATCCAAGAGCACCAGGGCGCGGGACATTGAGTCCGTACGATTTGGGAACCGTTCAAACTCAACTGCCCGGCCTTGAATGGTCGGGCTGTTTTTTTGTTAAGCGAATGACTTCCATTTTTTCTATCAGTCACTCTTTTCGCTGGGCGGCGATGCGCTTTCTCTCCAAGTTGCGGCCCATGAAAATGTGTAATGGCAGCAACACGGTCATCGCCACGCCCAGTGCGATGTGGAGGAAATGGATGACCGGAGTTTCCCAGACAAACGCGAGAATGCCGTAGCCGGTGACCGCCGCACCCACGATGGAGCCTACGAAAAACGCGCTGGCCGGTCGGTTCAATCTGGCGGCCCATGACCGCGACGCGTGCTTCGGAAGGGCAGCCCCGACGGCGACTGACAAAATCATCGCTCCCGCCAGATGGGCCTTGAGCAGCGTGTTTTCCACCGGCAGCGCCATATCGGCCTCCTCGCGGAAAAAGTGCCAGAGGATCGCCCAAGTAGCACCGCTGCCGACGGTGATCGAGAACGCTAGATAGAGCCAGCAACGCTGGCGGAAGCTCATCTGAAAAGGGCGGCGGCGCATGGTGTGATGAAAATGAAATCAGGAAATCTCGCGGAAGTTTCCATCCGCCGCGAGCACGATGGCACAGCATCCCAAGCGTTTCAGCAAGTCCGTGGATTGGTTTTCTGGTAGATTCAGAACCGCCTTGGTCATGGCATCGGCCAGCGCGCAGGTGGGAGCGAAAACCGTTATGGAAATTTTCCCCGATCGTGGTTTTCCGTTGAGGGAATCCACCAGATCGAAGTTACCGCCGGTTTCGGAAAAAGCGTAACTCGCGGTGGTGGCGAGCGCGGGGTGGGGGAGTTCGCGCAGTTCGAACAACCCGCCTGCAGGGTTCGGTTTTTTGATGAAGACGGTGCGTTCCGCATCGCCGATGAAGCACAAGTCGCCACCGGCATTTACCATGCCGGAACAGCCGTGGGTGGCGATAAACTCTGCTGCTAGATCAACAGCATATCCCTTCGCCACGCCGCCGAGATCGAGCGCGAGAGGACGGGCGGCGCGGACTTCAATGCCGCTGATTTGCAAATCACGCCACGTCGCGGAGCGTTCCGGCAGCATTTCTGAAAACCATGGACGGCGGCCGGTATGCACCAGTTCCACACCAGCACGCACAGGATCAAACGCACCCGCGGACGCTTCTGCCCAATCCAGAGAGAGCCGAATGACCTCTGCCGTCGAAGGGGCCACCGTCACTGGAACTAGATGAGCCGTCCGGGCGATTTCTGCCAGATCCGAGTCTGGCAGATGCGCTGACATCCGATGGTGGATGTGCTCGACGGGTGCAAAGGCAGCAGGGAAAATTCCGGCATTCCCTGCGTCGATGCTGATTTCCACCAGAGTCCCTAACAATGGTCGTGCCCGCCGTTCCAATGGTTGCATGAACTATTTCGTAAGCGCCCGGATTGCTAACAATCGCTTCACTCCATCCGTAATGCTGCGACTGGAGAGAGTTGCCCCGGAAATGTTCATGATGTCACCGCCGAGCTTCAGTGCGTCGCCCTGTTTTTTTTCTTTGAACTGCTTGCGCCACTCCGGGCGGCGTACCTCGCCACCATAGGTTTCTTTGTATTCGAGAATTTCCACGCCGCGAACTTTTCCATCAGGCCCGATGCCGGTGGCGAAGGTGATGAATTCATGTTTTCCCACCACTTGATCGACATACATCCGCGACCCGTCCGAAGCGGTCCAGACCATGATTTCACGGTCCCGCACGGTCAGGCCGGTGCTATCGGAAACGGATTTGCGCTGTTCTTTGGTGAGCTTTAGCGAAGCGCTCTTGAAGTCGGACCGGCCATCGAAAATCGCGGCCACAGCCTGCTCCGGAGTTAGATAGACGGTGGCCATCGCGGCGGGGGCGACGGCGGCGATGAGTGGGACGATGAAGATTCCCGAGGATAGGCGCATGGATTCGGAAAGTTAGAAATTGAAGCCGACCTTGAGACGGATCTCGTTCTGGACCTGCTCTGCGAAGGCGCGGTCGTCCTCCTGTTGGTCTGGGCCGGACTCGTGGCCATAAAGTTGATAGGCCCAGCCGAGGGTGGCCCAGAATTTTTCGTTTGCGTAATGAAGGTTGGGTCCGACGAATACGACGACGTGCTCGTTGTCGGTGATGTCGAACTGCGGATACTCCGAGCGCACGCGGCCTTCGAAGCCGGCGAACCAACCCGGGGCAAACCGATAGGTCACGCCCATGCGGGACTCCAGGCCCATCTCCTTGCTATATTCCTCGGCGGGCTTCTTGCCCCAGCCGAAATCAACGCCAACGCTGGCGGAAGTGACGAGCGTGTTATCGATGAAGTTTTTTTGGAACACCAGCGTTGGTGCCAGATAGACGTGGTTCTCGACAATGCCGGCTGTTTCGTCGTGGCGATTGTAGCCGATCTGTTGGATCAGGGCGAGGCCGTAGTCGTCGATAAACGGGCTCTTGAAGCGATATTTCCCGGAAGCCGCCACGCCACCAAAGCGATATCCTGTTTGAGTGAGGCCATCGCCGTCGTTTTCCAATGAACTTCCGGAAAAATAGTTTTGTGCCACGCTGAGGCTCGCTTGGAACTTGTCGGTCACCCCGTATTCGATTTCCGTTTCGAAATCATAGGTATTATAGCTGCCGTCCTCAGCGGCCTTGCCAGTCCGCATAGTGGTGAATTGATAAAAGTCGATTTGCCCCAGAGGCAAGGTTTCCGCACCCTTCACCCAACCGAAAAGATTTTCATCCGCGCGGGATGCCGTGGAGGAAAGTGCACCGAAGGCGAGCGAGGCAAGGACGAGACGGGTAAAAGGGCACATTGGTGTAAAATTGGGTGGCTGAATCCCTTCGGCATAAGTGCCGTCGTGGACGGGGGGAGAAATAAAAGGAATCTTCTCGGCGTCAATAGCAAATGAGAATCATTCGCAATAAAAAGCCATTTTGTGGCTTGCTGCCGGAATATCACGCATTCCGCACCCCAATGAATGAAAATATTTTCTATTTGTAATCAATTAACTGTAAACGTGTTGCGAATAGAATAAGCGCACGAAAAAACTAACAGTCTGTACATTGTAAACGCTTTATTGCTCATTCCTTTTCAT